>DATMGK010000001.1:0-30561 GCA_035555595.1 Croceibacterium sp.
AGGCGACAATATCATCGCCCTTGCCGGGCCGGACGGTAACGTAAGCCTGGAACCCGCCGGCCAGCTTGAGCTCTCGGGCGCTCCGCTGCAAAATCTGCACCAGACCTGCGCCGAAACCGGCCGCCATCTGGAACAGGTGAAGGAAGTCGGCGACAAGCTGGGGATCGGCTATCTCGGCCTCGGCATGTGGCCTGACAAGCGGCGCAGCGATCTGCCGGTGATGCCCAAGGGCCGCTATGATATCATGCTGCGGCATATGCCGCGCGTGGGCAGCCTCGGCCTCGACATGATGCTGCGGACCTGCACCATCCAGACCAATCTGGATTACGGTTCCGAAGCGGACATGGTGAAGAAATTCCGCACCAGCCTTGCGCTTCAGCCGCTGGCCACTGCACTGTTCGCCAATTCCCCGTTCACCGAAGGCAAGCCCAACGGCTTCCTGTCCTATCGCAGCCATATCTGGTCAGACACCGATCCGGCGCGCACCGGCATGCTTCCATTTGTTTTCGAAGATGGCTTCGGATACGAACGATACGTCGACTATATGCTTGATGTGCCGATGTATTTCGTCTTCCGCGACGGAAAATACATCGACGCTGCGGGGCAGAGTTTCCGTGATTTCCTGGATGGCCGCCTGCCCGCGCTGCCGGGTGAACTGCCCACCGCCAGCGACTGGACCGATCATCTCTCCACGGCATTTCCAGAAGTGCGGCTCAAGTCGTTCCTCGAAATGCGCGGCGCCGATGGCGGGCCGTGGAACCGGATCTGCGCGCTGCCAGCGCTATGGGTCGGCCTGCTTTATGACGATACGGCGCTCGATGCCGCATGGGATCTCGTCAAGCACTGGACTTTGGACGAGCGGGAGGCGCTGCGTGGCGCGGTGCCGGGGCAGGCGCTTGACGCTTCCATTCCAGGCGGCGGTACGCTGCATGATCTCGCGCGCGAAGTGTTGGCCATCGCCCGTTCGGGCCTCAATGCCCGGGCCGAATTGAACGGCGGCGGGGATAGCGAGGCCGGTTTCCTCGAACCGCTGGACGAGATTGTCGCCAGCGGCAAGGTGCCCGCCCAGCGCTTGCTCGACAAGTTCCATGGTGAATGGAACGGCGATATCAGCCGGATTTACGAAGAAAGCTTCTGACGATGCTGTGCTCGGCAGCTTTCGCTATCCGGCGGAACCGGTCGAAGCACTGCCAAACTTGCGATCACGGCCCGTAAGGGTTCGCCGCCAGCGATCTGGGGGGGGAGGGTGATCACTGGCGGCGAATAGGAAGGGCATGGATCGCATGGCGATCCGTGGCTCCGATATTCCTGCCGCCGGCTTGTTCGCCCGCGGGTTCGGAACCTCTGCCCGTCGATCTTTGGTCGGGCGACTAGCGATGTTGCAGTGTCGCGTCTTTACAATCCACGCCATGTTTTTGTCATTTGATCGCGGGCTGGGCGGGCGCAACGAGGTTGGCTGTCGAATATCCGTGGTGGTAACAAACGGAAACAATCTGTCCCGTCATGGTACGCGGCCGTCAACATGGGCCCCGCTCTATTGTGCTGCGGGACCAATATCGGGAAATGGCCACCGCTCGCCGGTCTCCATCATGGAGATTCGGTTTGGAAATTCCGGGGGCTTATATGCGTAAACTTCTCACTGCCGCTGTGCTGACTTCTGCGGTCGCGATTGCCGCGCCGGCCTCCGCCGGTCAGGTGTGGCTCGACAACCAGCACTCGAACTATTCCGGTTCGGGTCAAACCTATACTTTCACCGGTTCCGATGGTGTCGTGGTCCGCGCTTCGGCGTGGTCGGTCGATGCTGGTGGCATCATCCGCGCGGCTACCTTGGGCGTGTGGGATCAGGGCCTTGGCGTTGACAACAGCAGCCGGTCAGGTGCGGACAATTCGCACACTATCGACAACACTGGCTGGCAGGATTTCGTTGTTCTGCAGTTCAACAAGGTCGTTGATCTCGGCAATGCCCAGTTCAACACCGGCTGGGACAGCTACAACGATACCGATGCGACCATCGGTTTCGCCAACTCGGCCCTGCCGTTCGGCACCAATCCGGCATGGAACGGTGTATCCGACTCGGTCCTCAACGCTCTGAACCTCTACAGCTCCAATGCTGGTAGTGGTCTTTGGGGGGCTTCGGGCAACAGCAACCGTGACATCAATACCGCTGGTAACACGGGTAACCTCTGGCTGATTGGCGCGTCGTTCAACAATCCTGACTGGTCTGCCGACGGCTTCAAGCTCGAAAAGCTGACCTTCGACGTTGTCACGCCTGCGGTGCCGGAACCGGCGACGTGGCTGATGATGATCCTCGGCTTCGGTCTGATCGGCGGCATGCTCCGCTCGCAGCGTCGCGAGAACCTGAGCGTCAGCTACTCCTGATCTCTCCGATCAAGATAAATTGAAAAGTGCCGCCGGCGGAAACGCCGGCGGCACTTTTCATTTGGCACCGGCGCGCGGGGATGACGAGTTGAGTTGGAGTCGTCATTCCCGCGAAAGCGGGAATCCAGCGCATGCAGAAACGCGCAACGCGCTCATTTATTCCGCCGCCAGCAATTCCTCAGCCGCGCCCAGGTCCACGCTCACCAGCCGGGACACACCTTTCTCAACCATGGTGACGCCGAACAGCCGGTGCATACGGCTCATGGTCACGGCGTTGTGGGTGACGATCAGGTAACGGGTCTGCGTTTCGCGCACCATGGCGTCCAGCAGGTCGCAGAACCGGTCGATATTGGCATCGTCCAGCGGCGCGTCCACTTCGTCCAGCACGCAGATCGGGGCGGGGTTGGTCAGGAACAGCGCGAAGATCAGCGCCACCGCGGTCAGTGCCTGTTCCCCCCCAGAAAGCAACGTCAACGATTGCAGTCGCTTGCCCGGCGGCTGGGCATAGATTTCAAGCCCCGCTTCCAGCGGATCGTCGCTGTCCACCAGCGCCAGATGCGCCTGCCCGCCTTCGAAGAGCCGGGTGAACAGCCGCATGAAATGCTCGTTCACTTCCTCGAACGCGGCCCGCAACCGCTCGCGCCCTTCGCGGTTCAGGTTGCCGATCGATCCGCGTAACCGGTTTACCGCTTCGTGGAGTTCCGCCTGTTCGGCCGCGCTCGCGCCGTGCTGTTCTTCGATCCGCGTCAGTTCGTCGGCGGCGACAAGGTTCACCGGGCCGATCCGCTCGCGATCGGCGACCAGCCGGTCCATCGCCGCCGATTCCTCGCCCGCTCCCGCGATCTCGACAGGCTCGAAGATATAGCGCGCCGCCAGCATTGGCGGTGGGCACTGAAATCGCTCGCCAGAAATCCGCGCCATTTCCTCGCGGCGAGATTCCTCGTTTTCAGCGCGTGCGGCTGATCCGGCCCGAGCTTCGCGGGCAGAGGCCAGCGCTTCGTTGGCTTCGGCAAAGGCGCCGTCAGCTCCGCGCGCGTCCTCCGCCACCGTGGCAACTGCCGCTTCGGCTTTCGCCAGTTCCTGCGCCAGCCGCTCGCGCACCGCCTCTCCGCCTTCGATCTCGCGGATCAGCGCGGCGGGCTTGGCCGCGATCACCGCGCGTTCCTCACCGATCTCCTCGAAGCGCCGCTCCATGTCGCTCAGCCGCCGTGCCGCATCGCCTGATCGGGCTTCCCAGCCCTTTATGTCGGCGCGCTGCGCGACAACCCGTTCACGCGCTACCGCCAGTGCCTGATCGTGCGCGGCTAGGGCCGCCGCCGCTGCCTGATGCGCGATCCGCGCCGCCTCGTGCTTCGCTTGCGCGGCAGAGAGCGTGGCGCGCCCCGCCTCCGGATGGGGCAAGGCAGTGCGACGGGCCTTGGCGGTTTTCACCTCTGCCTGGGCCTGCTGGCGTTGCTCGGCAAGAGCGGCTTCGCTGGCGGCCAGTTCTTCGCGGCGGGCGGCCAGCCTTTCGCGCGCAGCTTCCGCCTGATCGAGCGCCCTAAGCGCTTGCCGCTCAGCCTCGGCCGTCTGCTGCGACTCGCGTTCAAGCGCGATCAGCGCGTGTTGCAGGCTGGCCAGCTCTTCCTGTGCCGCACTCTGCGCCGCTTCGGCCGTAGCTACCGCCTCCCGCCGTGGAGGCAGCAGGGCGTCCAGTTCGGCAAAGCGGTTTTCGGCTTCCAGCCGTGCCGCTTCCGCCGCGCCTTCTCCGCGTGCGAGGAAGCCATCCCATCGACGCAGCCGCCCATCGCGAGTGACCAGCCATTCGCCGGGTTTCAGTGCCCGGCCATCGTCGTCCTCGGCGAAATGAACCAGCGCCAGCCGCGCGGATAATTGCGGCGGGCAATCGCGGACGTGCGCCGCCAGTCCGAACGGCACAGGGGCGGGGGCATCCGCGCCGGTCCAGTAACGCCCCTCTGCCCCATCGGCGGGCGCTCCTAACGGGGCCTTGGCATCGCGCCCCAGCACGGCGGCGAGCGCCCGTTCGTATCCCGGCTCCACTGCTACTTTGTCCAGAGCGGCGGGCAGACCGTGCTTCCCCGCTGCCTGACGCGCGCGCGCCTCGCGGTCCCGCGCCAGGGCCTGCCATTCGCGCTCGATCCCGGCGAGCTCCGCCCGCGCGGTGGCCAGCGTGCTGGCGGCCTGATCGCGGGCGGCGGTCAGCGTTTCCTTGCGAGCTTGCTCTTTCTCCAGCGTTTCGCGCGAGCGAGCGAGGGCCGCGGCGGTACGTTCGGCAGCCTGCGCGGCGTCTGTCACCGCCTTGTCGGGATCGCCTTGCGCCGTCAGCGCCTGCCGCTGTTCCTCGATCCGTCGGGCTTCGCCATCCGTGCGGGCCAGCCGTGTTTCCGCCTGGCTCACTTCCGCTTCGGCCACGCGCCATTCCGCCTCGACCCCGGCCTGATCGGCGGTCGCCTTGGCCAGCGCCAGCTCCGCCGCGCGGCCCGCGCGCTCGGCATTTTCGGCGGCCCGCTCAAAATCCGGGCGCCGCTTCTCATCGGTGGCGAGGGTGCTTTCACCATGCTCCAGCGACTGAGCCAGCTTACGCAGAGCCTCTGCCGCATCGCGCGTCAGCCGGTCGGCATCGATGCGGTCCTCTTCCAGCCGCTGCTTTTGCCGGTCGAGGTCGGCCAGCCGCTGCTCTGCTGCTTCCAACTGGCTGGTAAGCGTCGCCATCCTGTGCCCGTGCGCGCTGGCATCGTCGCGCCGATCAGCCAGTTCGTCGCGCACTTCCGCCAGCTTTTCGGCCAGCAGGGCCTGCGCCTTTTGCGCTTCGCTGGCCGCTTTCTGCGCGGCATTGACGCGTGCCTCTGCTTCCTTTGCCTGCGTCCGCGCGGCTTCCGCCGCCGTGGCTGCATCGCGCCAGCGAGCGAAGATCAGCCGCGCCTCGGCATGCTGGATTTTCTCGCTCAGCGCCTTGTAGCGTTCGGCCTGCTTCGCCTGCCGTCGCAGGGACGAAATCTGGCTGTCCAGCCCGGCCATCAGGTCTTCCAGCCGGGCGAGGTTCGCCTCTGTCTGGCGCAGCTTGCTTTCGGCATCGCGGCGGCGGACGTGGAGCCCGGCGATGCCCGCCGCTTCTTCCAGCATCATGCGCCGTTCGGCAGGCTTGGCGGCGATCACCGCCGCGATGCGCCCTTGGCTTACGAGAGCGGGGGAGTGCGCCCCGGTGGCCGCATCGGCGAACACCAGCGCCACGTCCTTCGCCCGCACATCGCGCCCGTTGACGCGATAGGCGCTGCCTGCGCCGCGCTCTATCCGGCGCGTGACTTGTAGTTCTTCGCCCTGGCCGTCCACCGCGTCCAGCACCACTTCGGCAAAATCGCGCGAAGGGCGCTGGGCGGTGCCGGCAAAGATGACATCGTCCATCCCGCCCGATCGAAGCGACTTGGGCGAATTCTCGCCCATGACCCAGCGGATCGCTTCCAGCAGGTTGGATTTGCCGCAGCCGTTGGGGCCGACCACGCCGGTCAGCCCCGGTTCGATGTGCAGCTCCGCCGGTTCGACGAAGCTCTTGAAGCCAGATAGCTTTAGCTTCCGGATCAGCATCGCGGCGGGCGGTTCATGCGGGGCTTACCTTGCCCCGGCCTTTTGCAGGGCGGCTTCGACGGAAATCCAGTTCGTGCCTTCGATCCGCTCTCCGTTCAGGAAGAAGGTCGGCGTGCCGGTGATGGCCAGCTCGTCACCCTGTTTCTGCGATGCTTCGGCGATCCGCTGCGCCTTGGCGGTATCGGCCAGACAGGTCATCGCTTGATCGCGGCTTACCCCGCGCGCGGCGAAGAAATCGATCAGGCCCGATGCCTCGCCCAGCGCCTGAAAGCGCGTTTCGGGCGGCTGCTGTGCTGCTGCGTCCAGCGCTGCGCCGCGCGCTTGGATGGACTGCATCAGCCCGTCGAAATCTTCCCAGCCCTGATGGGCTAGCGCGTGGAATGCCGCGGGCGGTCCGCAGCGGGCCAGCAGGGTGTATGACAGGTCGATCGGATCGCGCACCAGATTGCGGATTTCGTAACTGACGATGCCCTTGGCGATATACTCGTCAAGTTCGGCATAGGCGTCCTTGGAGAAGTCGGCGCAGACGTGGCAGGTGTGGCTGGCGTATTCCACCAGCTTCAGCGGCGCGTCGGGATTGCCCTGCCGCATGCCCTGTTCCGGCGTTTCCGCCGCCGTTTCCACCCAGCTCGTTCCCGCTGGGGCGGCGATGGGGTCCAGCGGTTCGCTGGCGGTGATGCCGCCTTCTTCGCTGGAGCCGCACGCGGCCAGGGCGAGCGCCAGCGGCGCAACGCAGAGGACGGATGCGATACGGCGAAATCTGGGCATGAAATGGTTTCCTTTCAGGATTGGCGGGAAGCTAGCTCATAGGTGCGCGGCGTTGAAGCGTGGCACACCTGTTTCCACAGTATTCAGTTTGCGGATTGGCGGATGAAATCGTCCAGCTGGCCGGACAGGGCGGACCATGTGTGCGTTCCCGGCATGACGATGCCGTTGATGGCAAAGGATGGAGTGCCTCCGATGCCGGGCCTGCCCCAGTCTTTCTGCGATTCTTCGGCCAGTTGCCGGGCCAGCGCATCATAGGCAAGGCAGCGGTCCGCCTCGGTCCGGGTATAGCCGCGCTGTTCCATGATGCGGTAAAGGCCGAAATCGCCCGCGATGGCGCGCCGTCCGGCGGCACCGGGCGCGGTCCAGCGTTGCCGCTGCGCCGCGCTGGAGTTGGCCAGCGGGCCCATCCAGTTGGGCTGTCCGCTCAGGAACGCATTGTGATTGCGCGCGAACTTCGATTCCGGCCCGCAATGCGCCAGCATCGTCACCGTCAGGTCGATGGGGTCGCGGATCAGGTGGCGGATTTCCACGTTCACCTTGCCTGGCACGATATAGCCCAGTTGCAGCGCCCCTTCTGCCTCGCGATTGAAATCGGAACAGTGAGAGCAGGTGTAGCTGACGAATTCGATCAGCCGCACCTTGGCGTTGGGGTTGCCGATGCGATGTCCGGTGCCGTTCAGAACCACCGTGGTCATCCAGTTCGGCCCGGGGCTGGGTTCTGTGGCGGCCGTCAGCATCAGCGCCACGCCCGCCAGACCTGCACCCAGCAATCCGCGTTTCACAATGCGGTTCGGCTTCATCTTTCCCCCTCTTTCGCGTCCACGCTGCGCGCCAGCGATTCCAGCACCGTGCGCAGTTCCGGATCGCCGATGTCGCGCAGGCTTTCGCCCAGTTCCATCGGGATCGGCTTCAGCGACGGCGGCGCCGTGCGTGCCCCTTGATCATGCGGCCGCTTAACAGCGCCTTGCCGCAACTTCACCCGTGCCACGGCCCTGTAACCGAAGAAGCGGTTCACGCGCTCGATAATCTCGGGGATCACATGCTGGATCAGCGGCGCATGGGCGGGCAGCACCACCAGTTGCATGATGCCCTCGCTTTTCTCGCCCGGCGGGAAGCGGATAGATTCCGGCATGCAGACCTGCGCGTGCCTGTCGCCCACGATTTCCGGCCAACGCGTGACAACGCTCGCCTGCACGAAGCCGAAACGGCGGAACGCGGCGCGCCCGATCTGTGGCACCAGATCGGACACCAGCCGCGCGGGGCCACCGCGCGGGCGCTCGTAAGGCCGGGGCTTGGCCGCTTTCTTCCTGCCTGATCCGTCGCTTTCCATTCTGCCGGGCGACATGCCATAGCACGCGGATGGAGGATAGGGTCTCGCACGCTCTGCTTGAATGGTATGGCCGCAACGCGCGCGTCTTTCCCTGGCGTTCGCCCCCTGAAACCGCGCCGCCCGATCCCTACCGCGTGTGGTTGTCAGAGGTCATGCTGCAACAGACCACCACGGCCCACGCCGCGCCCTATTTCGAAAGGTTCACCGCCCGCTGGCCCACGGTGGAGGCGCTGGCCGCCGCTCCTGAAGAGGCGATCATGGCTGAATGGGCTGGCCTCGGATATTACTCCCGCGCCCGCAACGTCGTCGCCTGCGCGCGTGCCGTGGCGGAGCGGGGCGGGTTCCCGGGTACGGAGGATGAACTTCGGACGCTGCCGGGGCTGGGGGCCTACACCGCGGCGGCGGTGGCTGCGATCGCCTTTGGCCGACGCGCCGTCGTGGTGGACGCGAATGTCGAACGGGTCGTCGCTCGCCTCTTTGCTATCGATGAACCGCTGCCCGGCGCGCGCAAGGCGATCCGCGCCGCCACGGATGCGATCACGCCCCCCAGCCGCGCGGGCGATTTCGCGCAGGCGATGATGGATCTCGGCGCGACCGTCTGCACCCCGCGCGATCCCAAGTGCCTCCTGTGCCCGGTAACGCGGGATTGCCGCGCGTTGGCCGATGGGCGGCAGGCCGATCTGCCGGTGAAGGCGCCGAAGAAAGCGCGGCCTACCCGCGCGGGTACGGCTTTCTGGATAGAGCGCGATGATCAGGTCTGGCTCGTCACTCGGCCTGCAAAGGGGATGCTCGGCGGCATGCGCGCCCTGCCCGATGACGGCTGGAGCGCGCGGCGCGCAGGCAGCGGAGATGCGCCTTTGCCGGGCGCGTGGCGGGCGGGTGGCGTGGTGCGCCACACGTTCACCCACTTTGATCTGGAACTGGGTCTGGCGATCTACGCGGGAAACGCGTGGGCCGATCTGGAAGGCGGCGAGTGGTGGCCCGTTGCCGAACTGGATTCCGCCGGACTACCGACGCTTTTCGCCAAGGTCGCGCGGCTGGCCACGGCTGGGGTCAGATGAACCCGCCGCCCAGCATCAGCCGCACCACCGCGATCGCGAATACGATCAGGCAGAAGTTCCGCCCGCCATTCGTGCTCGACAGCGCGCCCAGCCCGATGCCCACCACCGCGATGGGCAATACGAACCAGTTGCCCCAGCCCAGAAAGGGAATGGTCGAAGGGATCGCCAGCACCAGGGCGACGATACCGGTCAGGATCGAAAGCAGGTTGAGCATGTGTCTTATATGTCTAGGGCACTTGCGGGATGCAAGGCTTGCCTGACACCGATAAGCTGCCGTTCACGCCCCGCCGTGGATGAAACGGGCCGGTCAACGAGAGGAAGATCGTGATGGCGCTTGCGGAACACCTGCATTTCACCCGTCGCCAATGGCTTGCCGGGTCTGTCGCCTTGGGTGCGGGTGCGGCGCTGGGGGAAATTCCCGCATGGGCGCAGTCTGCATCAAGCTGGCCTTCCGTCAGAAACCTCGTCGCGCGCTATACCAGCGGCGGCAAGGTCGCGAACATGGTTGCCTCTCTTGGGGTTGGTGATGCCGCCCCCGCGCTGATCGCATCTGGCCTCGACAGTTTCGGCGGGCAGCGCAGGTCTGACGGCCGCAGTCTCTATCGCATCTATTCGATGACCAAGCCCGTCACCGGCATGGCCGCCGCCATGCTGATTGATGAGGGCAAGCTGGGCCTCGACCAGCCACTGCATGATATCTTGCCGCGATATCGCGACATGCAGGTGCAGAAAGTCTATGATGGCCCGATCGGCGCGGGAAATCTTGAACCGGCCGTGCGCCCGATCACCATGCGCCATCTCCTCACCCATACCTCCGGGCTCGGCTACGGCATCGTCCAGTCAGGCCCGCTGATGGAAGCATATTTCGATCGCGGCATCGTGCCCGCGCTGTTCACGCGCCTGCAGATCATTCCCCAACTTCGCGCCACTCCTGCGCCCAGCCTGGAGATTTTCGCGGATCGGCTGGCTGATATGCCGCTGGTATATCAGCCCGGCACGCGATGGAGTTATTCCATGGGGCTGGATGTGATGGGCCGGGTGATAGAGGTCGTGACCGGCCAGCCGTTCGATCGCTTTTTGCAGGAACGGTTCTTCGATCCGCTGGGCATGGCTGACACCGGCTTTCAGGCACGCCGCGCCGATGCCGATCGCATGACGACCAACTACTTCATCCTCGGCGGGCGTTTGCTGCCTGTCGATCCGGGCGGGGCGTCGATCTTCTACGACAAGCCGCCGTTCCCCTTCGGCGGCGCGGGTCTGGTCAGCACGCCGGCGGATTACGACCGCTTTCTCCAGATGCTGCTCGGCTATGGCCAGATCGGCGGAAAACGGATCATGAGCGAACGCGCGGTGCGCCTCGGCATATCGGACCTCTTGCCCGATACGCTTTCGCCGCAGGATGAATACTCCAGCGGTCCGTGGGGCTTCGGTGCGGGCGGCCGTGTGGGGCGGGGCGATGAAGAAGGGGTCTATGGCTGGGCCGGAGCGGCGGGGACGATCGGCTTCGTCCACTTCCCTTCAAACCTGCGCGCGGGCCTCTACACCCAGTATATGCCGATGGAGAGCTATCCCTTGCTAGAGGAATTTCCCAACGCCATCCGCGCCGACATCGCCTCGGGCAACGCTGCATGACGGCAGTGCTGCCTGCGTTCTGCGGTCAACCGCTCGACCGTGCCGACCAGATCCGCGTCGATCCCGCCCGGTTGGCGGAACTGCAACGCGATGATGCGCTGTTGCTCACGCTCGATGGCCTTGCGCCCATGCTCGACGGCGAAGGGCGGCTGATCTTCGGCACCGTGGCCGACGCGCATGATGGGGCGGAACTGGTCTTTCTTGGCCTGCTGGAAGGGCGTGCGCTGTTCGGCGCGGTGCCCCCGGCAGGCGATACCTCGCCCGCCACCGGTATGCGCGACATGTGGCGCATGCTGATCGCTCTCCCGCCAGAAGAACTGGCGCTATACGGCGGTGCCCGCAGCTTGCTCGATTGGCATGCGCGGCACCGGTTCTGCGCCCGGTGCGGCCAGCCTACGCATATCGCCAAGGGCGGCTGGCAGCGCGATTGCGGGGCCTGCGGTTCGCCTCATTTCCCGCGTGTCGATCCGGTCACGATCATGCTGGTCGAACATGGCGACAGCCTGCTCCTGGCCCGCCAGCCGCGCTTCCCGGCGCGCAGTTATTCCGCGCTCGCCGGGTTCGTCGAACCGGGCGAAAGCATAGAGGAAGCCGTCGCGCGGGAAGTGTGGGAAGAAACCGGCGTGCGCGTGCGTGACGTGCGCTACCTCGCCAGCCAGCCCTGGCCGTTCCCCTCGCAACTGATGATCGCCTGCCATTCCCTTGCCGAAGGGCGCGATCTGACCATCGATTACGGTGAACTGGAAGATGCCCGCTGGTTCACCCGCGCCGAAGTTGCGGAAGCGATGGAACTGGGGCAGTCCAGCAGTGGCTTCGTCGCCCCGTTGCGTCAGGCGATCGCGAACCACATGTTACGCTGGTGGCTGGAGCAGAAGGCATGACCAACACCCAAGTTTCGGTCGACATATGGTCCGACGTGATGTGCCCGTGGTGCGCCATCGGCTACACCCAGTTCGCGAAGGGGATCGAACAGTTGCAGGGCGAACTGGACGTCGTCGTCCGCTGGATGCCGTTCGAACTGAACCCGGACATGCCATCGGAAGGGCGCGAACAGGCTGCCTTTCTGGGGGAGGTTTATGGCCGCACCCCCGAACAGGTCGTCGCCATGCGCGCGCAGATGCAGGATGCTGCGGCTCGGGCTGGCTTCCCGATGGATTACACGGGCGAGGGCGAACCGCCGCCCGCGATGATGTGGAATACTTTTGACGCGCACAAGCTTCTCCGCTGGGCTCTGGCTGAAGGCGGTCCAGAGGTTCAGACGCGATTGAAGCAGGCGCTGTTCGAAGCGCATTTCCAGCAACGGCAGAACATCGCCGATCGCGCGGTCCTGCTCGGCATTGTGGCTGGCGTGGGCCTTGACCGGGAAGGCGCCTCCGCCGCGTTGGATGAAGAAGCGCTGGCGATGGCCACTCGCATGGAGGAAGAACGCGGCCGCCGTGCGGGCATCAACTCCGTGCCCAGCTTCGTCGTCAACGGCACGCACCTGATTCAGGGTGCGAGAGAGGCGGATGATTACGCCAATCTGCTGCAAAAGGTCGCGGGGCTCACCGCCAATGCCTGACGGCATTCAGGCCGCGCGCACATAACCCAGAAATTCGTCCACCTGCGCGCGCAGGCTGGCCGCCTGCTGGTGCAACTCGCTGGCGGAATCGAGTAATTGCGATGCGGATGCGCCGGTCGATCGCGTCGTTTCGCGCACCTGCCTCATGGCTTCGCCGATCTCCTCCGCCCCGCGGGCCGCCTGGGCCAGATTGCGGGCAAGATCGTGGCTCGCCAGGCTTTGCTCATCCACCGCCTGCGCGATGGAAACCGCACCGCCTTCCATTGCATGAACCTGTTCGCCGATGCGCCGCAGGGCGGCCACGCTCTGTTCGGTGGAGGCTTGAATTGCGCGGATTTGCCCCGCCACTTCGCCGGTTGCATGGCTGGTCTGCCCGGCCAGTTCCTTCACCTCGCTGGCCACCACGGCGAACCCCTTGCCCGCGTCCCCGCTGCGCGCCGCCTCGATTGACGCGTTGAGCGCCAGCAGCCCGGTGCGTTGGGCAATGCCATCGATCATGCCGACGATCTTCTCGATCTGCTGCGCTGTATTGGCCAGTTCGGAAATCGTCGCGTCCGCGCCTCGAGCCGAATGGCCTGCCTCCCCTGCCAGCGAGGCGGAATTCGCGGCAAAGCGGCTGATCTCCGCCACCGACATGGCGAACTGATCGCTGACCGTGGCGGCGGCGGTCACACCGGCGGCCGTGCCTTTCATGGAACGGGTCACTTCATCGGTAAGCTGGGCGGACTGCACCGCTGCGGCCGCCAGATCGCTGGCGGTCGCTTCCAACTGGCCCGATGCTGCCGCCACGCTGCCCACCACTTCGCCCACTGTCTGTTCCAGTCTGCGTGACAGATCGCGCAGCAATTCCGCCTTGCGTGCTCTTTCAGCCTCTTCGCGCAGCCGTTCCGTATCGCGCCGCGCCAGTTCCGCGCGTGCGCTGTTGGCCGCCTGTTGCTGCAACAGGGCCAGATCGTCTGCGCTTCGGCGAAACACCGTCAGCGCGCGGGCCATCTCGCCGATTTCGTCCTGCCGTTCCCCACCGGGAATCGCGGCCGACCGGTCCCCTTTGGCCAGACGGCTCATCGTCGTGGTGATCTCCCGTATCGACCCGGCGGTGGTGCGCGTCAGAAAGCGTGCGCCGATCAGCGTGATCGCTACGCAGGAGATCAGCAGCGCAGCGGCGATGATCGCCAGCCGACGGCTGGTGCGGGCAAGCTCTCCGGCTGATGCGGAGGACGCCGTGCCCAGTCGATTTTCCACGTCACGCGCCTGACCGGCAAGCTGCTCGCCGCTGACATCGATCGCGGCGGCCAGGGCATTGCCGCTTTCCGATGGGCCATAGGCGTTGATCGAATTCTCCAGCGCCGCCAGCTCGCTTTCGAAACCTTCGACCTGATAGTGCAGCCATTCCATCGCCTGTCGCGCGCTCGTATCGACATCGGTGGATCGTTCGCGCGTGCGCGCCAGTCTCTGCTTCGCCTGATCCAGCGTGGCATGCACCCGGTCGATATCCGCGCTCGCACCCGTCGCGGCAAAACGAGAGGCGTAATAGCGCGTTTCGGCAATGCTCGCGGTCAATCCCGACGAAGCCAGCGCCGCTTCGTCCAGTACGCGCCCGTGTTCGCTGCGCATGGACAGGCCGAACATCGCGACGCCCAGCGTCAGTCCGACCACGGCCAGCAACACCGTCATCCCCACCGCCGCCAGCGTGATGCGCGCGGCCAGCGAATGGCCTGCTTTTCGTAATGGAGACAGCATTTTGCGGTGTAATACGGCGACCATGAGCCGCCCGCTGGCACCGGGATGTTACTGCCATGTGGCGGCGGTGTTAGGGGAACTTTAACACCGGCAGGCAGGGGCGGTCAGGCCAGCCCCAGCTTGCTCAGTTCCCGCACCAGCTTGCCCGGTAACGCCACTGCGGCTTGCCCCTCGGGCAGATCGAGCGGCGCATCCTTTTCCGCTAGATAGCGCCAGCCCTGGTGCGCGCGCTTGGCGCGTGGTTCCACGGCTATCAATCGGGGCGCCAGTCGGATTGTCCAGCGGCCGTCATCCCGCTGTTCGAACCCCAGTATCTCGCTGCGGGCGACGATCGCGTGTTCGATGATCCAGTAGAGTGAACCGCCGATCATCTCCTCGTGCCGCTTGGGCAGATAGCGCGTGGTCATGTGCGCTTCCGGCCCACGTTCCACCCATTCGCGCAGGTTGTCGATGCCCCCGGTGCGATAGGCGATCTTGGTCATGGAAAGCGGCATCGCGCTATCCCACCAGCCCGGAACCGACAGCCAGCGCCAGGAACACGAAATATCCCATTGAATCGGTGATCGTCGTCACGAACACGCTGCTGGCCACTGCCGGGTCCTGATCCAGCCGGTCCAGCGTTACCGGGATGACCACGCCCGCAAGGCCCGCCGTTACGATGTTGATCAGCATTGCCGCCGCGATCACCAGCCCCAGCTTCGCCGCCAGCACCGCGCCCAGGAACATGGAGAAGATCAGCGCTGTCGCCAGTCCGATCAGCAGGGCGATCGTCACGCCGTTCAGCAGCGCCACGCGCACTTCGCGCCACAGGATGCGGCGGCTGTTCGATCGCGTCAGCTGGTTGGTGGCGATGGCGCGCACCGTCACCGCCATCGTCTGCGTCCCGGCGCTCCCGCCGATGCTGGCGACCACGGGCGAAAGCGCCGCCAGCGCCACCAGTTGCTCGATCGCGCCGCCGAAGAAATAGATGATCGATGCGCTGACCGACGCCGTTAGCAGGTTCGCGGCCAGCCAGCGCACGCGCGCGCCATAGGCTTCGCGGATCGGCTCGTTGATGTCGCCTTCGCCCGCGCCGGACAGCAGCATCACGTCCTCGCCGGCTTCTTCCTGAATAATGTGGACCACGTCGTCCACGGTGATCTGGCCGACCAGACGCCCGCTTTCATCCACAACCGCCGCGCTGATCAGCGCATATTTCTGGAACCGCAGGGCCACCTCTTCCTGATCCATCGTCACCGGGATCAGGGTCTGGTCGCGCTTCATCACGTCGGCCAGCGCGATGTGGCGCGGCGTTCGCAGGATCCACGAAAGCTGGCAGGTGCCGACAGGGCGATGGCGGTGATCGACGATGAACACTTCCCAGAATTCGGTCGTCAGCCCATCGTTGTCGCGCAGATAGTCGATCAGGTCGCCCACGGTCAGATGTTCGGGAACGGCGACCAGCTCGCGCTGCATCAGGCGGCCGGCGCTCTCCTCAGGGAAGGACAGCGCGCTTTCGATGGCTGCGCGGTCTTCCGGCTCCATCTCCGCCAGAATCGCGGCCTGATCCTCGGCATCGAGGTCTTCGATCAGCTGGACGGCGTCGTCAGTGTCGAGCTGTTCGGCGATCTCCGCCACGGCTTCCGGCGCCAGCGCCTCGATCATGTCATCGCGGACGTAATCGTTGAGCTCGGAGATAACCTCGCCGCTCATCAGATCGGTTATGGCAGCGGCCAGCCGGTGCCGCTGATCGCGTTGCAGCAGTTCGAACAGGTCGGCGATGTCGGCTGGGTGGAGCGGTTCCACCAGATCGTAGACGAGGCCTTCGTCACCCGCATCCAGCGCGGCGACGACCGAATCGACGAATTCCTCTTTCAGCCGGTTTTCCTTGTCGAGCTGTTCGCCGCCCTCCTCGCGATCCGTATCGCGGGGCGCATCGATATCCGGCTCGTGAAGGTCTTCGTCGGCCATGGGTCGCGTCTATGCCTGTGAAACGAGAAAGCAACCCGGCGGGTGACATCGCCGGTGACAGGCCTATATGCCGCCATCATTTCTCAGGAGAGACAGCATGGCCGACGAAACACTCACTTTCACCCTCGATACCGGCAATGGGGAAGGCGGCGATGTCGTCATCCGCCTGCGTCCCGACCTTGCGCCCGGCCACGTCGCCCGCATCACCGAACTGGCGAAGGAAGGGTTCTATGATGGCGTGGTGTTCCACCGCGTGATCCCCGGCTTCATGGCGCAGGGCGGCGACCCGACCGGCACCGGCATGGGCGGCAGCGACAAGGCGGACCTGAAGGCTGAATTCAACGCCGAACCGCATGTGCGCGGCACCTGCTCGATGGCCCGCACCCAGGTGCCGGACAGCGCCAACAGCCAGTTCTTCATCTGCTTCGACGACGCGCGCTTCCTCGATCGCCAGTATACCGTCTGGGGTCAGGTAGAGAGCGGCATGGAACTGATCGACGCCCTGCCGAAGGGCGAACCGCCCCGCGAACCGGGCAAGATCGTGAAAGCCACGGTGGCCTGATCCACCGATAACTCGTCATTGCGCGCGGCCACGGGGTCGCGCGCAATGTTCTACCGTCTGCTTAGCGGGCCACGCTCCAGACTTCATCCCCTTCGCCGATACCCAGCAGGTCTGCGCTGGCGGAATCGATCGCCACGCCGCCTTCAGTCTGCTCGCACAACCCATAGCAGCAGCGAAAACCCGACAGCCGCCCACTGGCCAGCAAGGCCTTGGCGCCTTTCCGGCAATCGGTTTGAACCACTCTTGCCGCTCGCGCTTCGCCGATGCTGCGGACCTTGTCGGTCTGCGCGGTCATAGTCGGCCCACCGTCGAAGATGTCCAGATAGCCGGCGTAAGCGAAGCCTTCTTCCTCCAGCATCCGCATTGCCGCCCGGCCAGACGGGTGCGGCACGCCGATCGCGCTGCGCGCGCTTTCGCTCAGCATGGCGACATAGACCGGGTGCTTGGGCATCAGGTCCGCGATAAACTGGTTGCCGTTGATGGCGTTGAAATAGTCCGCTTCCTGAAAGCTCATCCCGAAGAAACGCCCGGCCACCCCGTCCCAGAATGGCGACCCGCCGCGCTCGTCGATGATCCCGCGTAGCTCCGCCAATATGCGATCGGCAAAGCGGGCGCGGTGCATGGCGATGAACAGATAGCGGCTGCGCGCCAGCAGCAGGCCCAGCCCCCCGGCGCGCTCGCTGGGATGAAGGAACAGACCGCCCACCTCGCTCGACCCTTCCAGATCGGTGACGAGGTTCAGCATTTCGCATCGCACGGTGCGCTGCAATTCTTCTGATCGCTGGGTCAGCATGGTCAGGCGATAGGAATAGAACGGCCACTGCCGCCCCACTTGCGTCATCATCTGGCCGGTGCCGCGCACGCCCGCGTCTCCCGCTCGTTCCAGCACCAGCACGAACTGCTCGTCGCCCAGTTCTTCGCCGGTATTGGCATAGGCGGCCTCGGCCCGTTCCAGCTTGCGGGCCAGCGCCTTGCGATCGGGCGGCAGGTTGGTGAACCCACCGCCGGTCAGCTTGGCCATTTCATACAGCGGTTCCAGATCGTCAGGATGTGCGGCGCGGACGACGAAACTCATGCCAATCCTTCCATGGTCAGGCGGTGGAGGACCAGCGCGGATAGCGCCGCCCTTTCCCTCAGGGACGATACGATCAGGTATTCCTCGGGCGAGTGGATGGCCCCGCCGCGCGCGCCCATCGTATCGACCACTGGCACGCCGCGCGCGGCGATGTTGTTGCCGTCACACACTCCGCCGCTGGCCCGCCAGCCTATCGTCTGGTCCAGATCCGCGCCGCTGCGGATGACCATGTCGAACAGTTTTTGCGCCATGGCGTCCACCGGCTTGGGCGGTCTGGTGATCCCGCCGCTCACGCGAATGGCCACTTCATGCCGCGCTTCCGTTTCGCGGACCAAACGGTCGAAATCCTTGCGAAATTGCTCTGCCGCCTGCGTGGTGCGGGGGCGGATGTTGAAGCGCAGCACTGCATGATCCGGCACCACGTTGTTGGCCGAACCGCCATCGATCCGCGCGGGATTAACCGCCAGTTCGGCGTGCTTCATTCCGTCCAGAGCCACCGCCATCGCGCTGGCCGCGACCACCGCGTTGCGCCCGTCCTCCGGGTTGCGCCCGGCGTGGGCGGACCGGCCTGTAATGACCACGCTGTAATTGCCGCTGCCCCCGCGCGCATGGGCCAGCGTGCCGTCGGGCAGGGCAGAGGGTTCGTAAGTCAGCGCCGCCGCCTTGCCCTGCGCCAGTTCTCCGATCAGCGCGGCGGACGATAACGATCCGGTTTCCTCATCGGAATTGATCAGCATGTCGTAACCCACCGATGTGGCCCGCGCGCTGCGTTCGAACGCCAGCAGCGCCTCCAGCATCAGGGACAGCCCGCCCTTCATGTCCGCAGCGCCCGGCGCATTCAGCGTGTCGCCATCCAGCCAGCGCACCTGCCGGAAAGGGTGATCAGGGGCATAGACGGTATCCATATGCCCGGTCAGCAGGAAGCGCCGTTCAGCCGCCGGTCGCACGCGCAGCACCAGGTGCCTTCCGTTCGCTGCGGGCACATCGTTCCCGGCTGGGTCGACGCTGGAAACGGGGGCGGGGGCGTGGAATTCGATGTTGCCGGGCAGGGCAGAGAACGCTTGCGCCAGTTCATCTGCCAACGCGGCCAGTCCATCCAGATTGCCGGTGCCGCTGTTGATGGCGCACCACCGCTCCGTGCGGGCAAGCATGGCCGCGGGGTCGATCGGTTCGATCAGCTTGCGCTCTTCGCCTGTCAGTTTCATCCGCAACGAGTATCCTGACCGCCTTGCCGGGGCCTGTCAAACCGGCATCGACACGGTTACACATGCGGCAGAGAGGAACTACGCTTGAGCAAATTGGTGGATCGTGGCGCGCTGAAGATCGATGCCGATCTGGCGGCGTTTATCGAAGGTGAAGTGCTGGCCCCGCTGGGCCGTGATGTCGCCCTGTTCTGGCAGGGGTTCGAAGCGATCACCCGCAGGTTTGCCCCGCGCAATCTTGCGCTGCTGGACAAGCGTGATGAACTTCAGGCCCGTATCGACCGCTGGCATGGGGAGCGGCGCGGCCAGCCGCATGATGCCGCCGCCTATCGCCGGTTCCTTGAAGAAATCGGCTATCTGGTGCCGGAACCGCCACCCTTCCGCATCGGCACGCGCGGCGTGGATGCGGAAATCGCCACGATGGCCGGTCCGCAACTGGTCGTTCCCGCGCTCAACGCCCGCTTTGTGCTCAATGCCGCCAATGCCCGTTGGGGCAGTCTTTACGACGCTTATTACGGCACCGATGCCATCGATGCGCCCGCTGCCGAAAATCCGGGCTATGACCCGCGCCGGGGCGCTGCGGTAATCGCGGCGGCGCGCGCATTCCTCGACGTGGCGGTGCCACTGGACGACATCAGCTGGGCAGAGATCACCGGGCCGGACGGCTTGCCTCTATGCGATCCGCAGCAGTATATCGGCCGCACGGACAAGGGCCTCGTCTTCTGCAACAATGGCCTGCACATCGAAGTGAAGTTTGATCGCGATCATCCCATCGGGCGGGATGATACCGCCGGTATAGCCGATGTCCGGCTGGAAGCCGCGCTGACGACTATCGTCGATCTGGAGGATTCGGTCGCGGCGGTGGACGCGGCGGACAAGCTGGCCGCCTATCGCAACTGGCTGGGCGTCCTGCGCGGCGATCTGGAAGCTACCTTCGACAAGGGGGGCAAATCGACGACGCGCCGTCTGGTGGATGATCTCACGGTCTCCCGCGCTGATGGCAGCGTGATCGAGCTATCCGGCCGCAGCGTGCTGTTCGTGCGTAACGTCGGCCACCTGATGACGAACCCGGCCGTTCTGCTGCCCGGCAATGCTGAAATTCCCGAGGGTGTGCTCGATGCCGTGGTTACCGGTGCGATCGGCGCGCTGGATGTGGAGGGGCGCACGGCCCGGCCCAACAGCCAGTGCGGCAGCATCTATATCGTCAAACCGAAGATGCACGGGCCGGAAGAATGCGCGTTCACCAATGACTTGTTCGACGCGGTGGAGGATCTGCTGGGCTTGCCGCGCCATACCATGAAGGTCGGCGTCATGGACGAGGAACGGCGAACCAGCGCCAATCTCGCCGCGTGCATCCATGCGGTGAAAGACCGGATTGCTTTCATCAACACCGGCTTCCTCGATCGCACGGGGGATGAAATTCACACCTCGATGCGGGCCGGGCCGGTGATCCGCAAGGGCGCGATGAAGCAATCGCGATGGATCGATGCTTACGAAAAACGCAATGTCGCCATCGGTTTGCAGTGCGGACTTTCCGGCAAGGCGCAGATCGGCAAGGGTATGTGGGCCGCGCCTGACCGAATGCGGGCCATGCTGGCGGAAAAGGGCGCTCATCTATCCGCCGGGGCGAATACAGCGTGGGTCCCGTCCCCTACCGCCGCAGTGCTCCATGCCCTGCATTATCACACCGTGGACGTGTTCGAAGTTCAGCCCGAGCTGGGCGATGCCCCCGGTCTGGACGCCCTGTTGGCGATCCCGCTGGCGGAGGGGGTGAACTGGAGCCCGGCCGAAATCGCCGCAGAACTGGACAACAATTGCCAGGGCCTGCTCGGCTACGTCGTGCGCTGGATCGATCAGGGCATCGGCTGTTCCAAGGTGCCAGATCTGGACGACGTCGGCCTGATGGAAGACCGCGCCACCCTGCGCATATCCAGCCAGCACCTAGCCAACTGGCTGCTTCACGGCGTCGCCAGTCAGGAACAGGTGATAGACGCGCTCAAGCGCATGGCCGCGAAAGTCGATGCGCAGAACACGGATGATCCGTCCTATCGCCCGATGGCCGGTCAATGGGACAGCCACCCCGCTTTCCTCGCCGCCTGCGATCTCGTGTTCCGGGGGCTGGAACAACCGAACGGTTACACCGAACCGCTGCTTCACAAATGGCGGCTCAAAGTGAAAGCCGGCTGAAGCTGATCAGCTGAGCGCGCGGGCCAGCCCCACGAATTCTTCCACGCTCAGCGTTTCGGCGCGGCGTTGCTCGTCGATGCCTTGGCGCGCCAGCGCATCCACCGCGCCGGGCATGCCCTTCAGGCTTTGGCGGAGCATTTTGCGGCGCTGGCCGAAGGCGGCTTCGGTCAGTTTCTCCAGCGTGCGGGCGGATATGCCTTCGGGCGCTTCGGCAGGTTCCACATGCACCACGGCGCTCATCACCTTGGGGGGCGGGGTGAAGGCGCTGCGGTGTACTTTCATCGCCAGCTTCGCCCGCGCACGCCACTGGGCCAGCACGGCAAGGCGGCCATAAGCGTCCGATCCGGGGGCTGCCACGATCCGCTGGGCCACTTCCTGCTGGAACATCAGCGTCAGGCTGGTCCACTGCGGCGGCCATGCCTCGCCCGACAGCCAGCGCACGAACAGCGCCGTTCCCACGTTATAGGGCAGATTGGCGGCCACCGCGTAGGGTTCGCCCATAAGATCGTCGTGGGCGATTTTCATCGCATCGCCTTCGACTACGCGCAGGCGGCCGGGGAATGCCTCGCCCAGTTCCGCCAGCGCGGGCAGGCAACGGCGATCCATCTCGATGGCGGTGACGCGCGCTCCCGCCCGCAGCAGCGCCCGCGTCAGCCCGCCGGGACCGGGGCCGATTTCCAGCACCGCGCGGTCTGAAAGGTCGCCGGGAATTGCCGCGATCCGGTCCAGCAACTGCTCGTCCAGCAGGAAGTTCTGCCCCAGCGCTTTCGACGCGCTCAGGCCATGTTGGGCAATGACTTCACGCAGGGGGGGAAGGGTCACGCCCCGATCGGTCCTGCTGCCCGCAGCGTTGCCATCTCGCCCGCCATGCGGATCGCCGCGATCGTGGCGTTGGCGCTGGCGACCCGCTTGCCGGCGATGCCGAATGCAGTGCCGTGATCGGGCGACGTGCGCACCACGGGCAAGCCCAGTGTCACGTTCACGCCCTCGTCGAAATCGAGCGCTTTCAGCGGCACCAGCGCCTGATCATGATACATCGCGATCGCCACGTCATATGTGCCGCGCAGGTGCGGCGCGAACAGGGTGTCGGCCGGGTGCGGGCCCGTGGCGTCGACACCCTCGGCACGCAACGCCTCTATCGCCGGGGTGATGATCTCAATCTCCTCACGCCCCATGCGCCCGTTTTCCCCGGCATGGGGGTTCAGGCCGCAGATTGCCACACGGGGGGAGGCGATGCCCAGATCCTGCCGCAGCGCCCGCGCCACGATGGCTGCGCGGCGACGGATCAGATCGATGGACAGGCGGCCGGGCACTTCCGACAGCGCGCAGTGAACCGTCATCGGCACGGTGCGTAGCTGCGGCCCGGCCAGCATCATCACCGCATCGCTTTCCGCCGCGCCGCAAGCTGCCGCGACGAACTCGGTCTGGCCGGGGTAGGGATAGCCGATCTTCGCCAGTTCTGCCTTAGACACCGGCCCTGTCACCAGCGCCGCCGCCTGTCCCTCTACCGTCAGAAACGCAGCGGATTCGAGCGAGGCGAGCGCCAGCCGCGCTCCTTCGCTGTCAGGCTGTCCGGGCCGATACACACCATCCGCGCCACCCAGCACAGGCAGCGCCTTGTCGAACACTCCAGCGGCATCCGCCGGATTAGCGATGGCAGCCACAGGCAGGTCCAGCCCGCGCGCGGCGGCCGCTTCGCGCAGCAGGCCGACGCCACCGCAAACGAAGAATGTAGGAAGGCGCCCGGCCTTGCGCCGAACCCATGCCTCGCAAATCAGCTCCGGCCCGATCCCCGCCGGATCGCCGAGCGATACGGCAAGCGCCCCGACCATCGATCAGTTGTAGTCGATCACCGCGTCGCGGCGCAGGTCGCGCAGATAGCGCTGCGCGCGCTTCTCGATGCGGTCATCTTCCAGAGAGGATGCCAGCTGATCGCGATCCGGGCCTGCATTCGGGTCAGGATCGTCGCGACCGCAGACCATCAGCACGCGCACGCCTTCATCCAGCGATCCGAACGCAGGCGTGGCTTGTCCCACGTTGAGTTCCAGCAGCACGTTCTGCAAGGCCTCGGGCAGGGCCCGCACGGCGATCTGGTCGTTGTTGACTACTTGCGCCCCGATTGCTGCGGCTGCGCTGTCCGCCTCGCCGCATCCGCGGATATTCTTCACCGCCTCAGCGAAAGTGTTGGCGCGGGTGCGTGCATCTTCCTCTGACATACCCTGCGGGAAATCGAGCGAGATCTGCTTCAGGCTCAGCAGGGCGTCACGCGGGTCGGCCATGCCGATCTGGCGTTTGTCGATCATGAAGATGATGTCGAAACCGCCGGGAATTTCGATCGGGCCGACCATCTGGCCCGGCTGCATCTGCTTCGCCACTTCCTCAAGCTGGGCGTTCTGCAACTGCTCCAGCTTGATCCAGCCCAGATCGCCGCCACGCGCCGCCGTACTGGATTCAGAACGGAGCCGCGCATAATTCGCGAAATCGGCGCCTTCGCGCAATTCGCTGACGATCCGCTGCGCATCCGCCGCCACCGCCGCGCGATTGCTTTCGTTCGCGGACAGGAAGATTTCCGCGATCCGATATTCGCTGGTGCCGCGTGCGGCCTGCATCCGGTCGTACATCTCGTTCACTTCTTCGGAAGAGACGTTGACGAACGGGGCCACGTTACGGCGCAGCAGACGATCCCACGCCAGTTCGCCCTCGATCTGCCGTTTCAGCGATTGGGGCGAAGAACCGATGGAGCGCAGGTACTGGTCCATCTGCTCCGGCGAACGGCTGAAATTATTGCCGGCCACCCGCTGGTAGGAATCCTCAACTTCTTCCGGTGCCACCGGCATCTGCTGTGCGGTTGCTTCGTGGATTTGCAGGGTTTCATCGATCAGGTTGCGCAACACCTGCAGGCGCAGGCGGCGCAGTTCCTCTTCAGGAACCTGGCTGACTTCGTTGGCGGCCAGCAGCAAGGCGACTCGCTGGTCCACGTCCGTGCCGGTAATAACCGTGCCGTTCACCGTCGCGGTCGGCCGGCGCAGGCTCAGCTCGTTCTGGCCCAGGATCGTGATGTTCTCGGGGAAATTGAACGAATCCAGCGCTGCCGCGCTGCTGGTTTCGTCCTGACCCTGGCCCTGGTTCTGACCCTGGCCATGCGCGGCCATCGCGCAGGCACCGGCCAGTACCGCGGCCGCGCCCCATTTCGCAACTGTCCTGATCGAATGACTCACGCGTTAGAAATCCTGTCGCAAGCGCGCCCGTCGCGCCCATTTTACGGAATACCGCCCTGTATAAACGTGGCTTAACCGTAGCTGAGTTCGCGCCGATAGCGCGTTTGACCGGGCGTGCCAATTGCGCGGGAGAAACCCGGCATCCGGCGCGCCATCAACGGAAACCCAGGTTTTTGAGCGAGAAGTAGAAGCGGAAGCTGTCGCCCCGGTTGATATCGGCTACCGCGACATAATCGCGCCGCCAGGTGAATCCGAATTCCAGGCAGTCGTCTTCGTAAGCTATGCCAAGGCGCGTCCGCAGCGGTTCGAACCCGTCGGATGTGAAGCTCGGGTCCTCGTCGCGGTTGGTCAGGTTCACCACCGCCGATCCGAATACGGACCAGTATTTCGCGAAAGCCACGCGGCCGGCGGCCCGCAATTCCTCGCGGTCCTGCAAATCCTCGAAATTCAGGTCGATATCGCGGTTCAGCCGCAGATAGCCCAGTTCGATATAGGTTCGGTCGCTGCCCAGCGTGGCGTCGATCTCGTTACGGCGGACGGCGAAGTTATCCTTATCCACACGATAGCGGTGGGTGAATTTCAGCACGTCCTTGTAACGGATTTCCGTCCGCCCGACCCAGTCGGAGAATTGTTCCGTCAGCCCGGTCCCGTTGGGGAACAGTGTTGGCTTGTCCGTCAGGCGATAGGACTGGCCGATATTGGCGCTGACCCGCCAGTTGGGGAAATCGATGCGCCAGTCGGCGCCATAGGTCACGCGCGCGCCATCCTCGATCCGGTCGTAACCTGGGAAGCGGTTGAGCGCGAAGAGATTGCTGTCTTCCAGATCGATCGCGCGCGCGTCTTCGTTGGGTATCGCCAGATTGCGGATTTCCGGGCTGGCGACCAGTTGCACGCGCGGTGTCAGCACTTGGGTGCCGCCCAGAAACGATCCGACGAATGGCCATTTCATGTCAACGGCGGCCAGCGCCACGCCGCGCGCCTGCCACCCCGGCTCACCGCGATAGGATTGCGTTACCGTCGTCAGGTTGTCGCCCGAATGATAGGCGTCGCCACGCACCAGCGCGGTAAAGGTCACTTCCTGCCCCAGCGGCGTGACGCGGCGCAGGTTCCATTCCGCGCGGGCAAAGGCGCGCTGCGTGTCCTGCCCCTGGGTTCGGGTGATCGCCAGCGAATTGGCCTGTATCTCGACCGTGCCGCCCAGCACCGGGTCGCTCAGCCGGTGGCGATAGTCGATGGCCGGAAGCGCGACGGGCACCAGCCCCTGCGACTGCGGAACCAGCACTGCCTGCGTCACCCAGCCAGCGACGGAGAAATAGCTGTTGTCGTCGATCCGCTCCAGATTGACGGTGGAGCGCAGGCGATCATCGCGGCTTATATCGTAGCGGCGCAGGAACGTGCGGTCGCTGGTCACCCGGACGGAGCCGGTCAGGCTCCAGTTAGGGTCCAGTTGGAAGCGGCCGTTGGCAAACAGGTAGCCGCGAAAATCTTCTTCTTCCGTGGGCACGGTGGCGCCCAGCGGAATGCGGGTGCCGTAAGTAAGATAGCCCGTGATCTGGTACGCGCCCTTGTCGGTCAACTCGCGATACTGGCCCGACACCATCGGCACCGCTTCGGTGTAGAGATAGCCGGAAAGCGTCAGATCCTTGTTATCCGCGATCCGCCAGTAATAACTCTCGCTCACCTCGATACCGTTGGATGCGGTCAGGCCGAGGTCGGGAATCAGGAAGCCCGATGTTGCCGCTCCGTCGGATCGCATCGCCATACCCGGCAGGGGCAGAACGCGCTGGCCGAACAGTTCCAGGTAAGCGCCGTAAAACCGGATGCGCTTCGCCTCTGCATCATAGACCACGCGCCGCGCGGTCAGCCGCCAGCTCGGGCTTTTCGGGCATCCTTCCGCGTCGACCACCGGGCACCCGGAATAGGCGGCATGTTCCAGAGTGACGCTGCCGGAATCGGATCGGGTTCCCTGCCGCGCCGCCAGTCGCCCGCCCTCGCGGAAGGCCAGCAGCAGGTTCTCCATCGCCCCGGCCTTCAACTCGTCCGTCAGTTCGATCCGGTCGGTGAAAAGCTGGTTGCCGTCCTCATCCACCACCCGGACGTCGCCGGTCGCCACAATCTGCCCGCTGTCCCGGTTCCAGGTCACGGCATTGGAACGGACGGACTGGCCCTCCGATCGCAGAAGCACGTCACCGCTGGCGGTTACTACATCGGTATTGCTGTCATAACTGAGCTCGTTCGCCTCGAACGCAATCTCGCGGCCAGCCTCAGGCGTGTCCGCGGGCATCTCTGGCGCCTGCGCCGGTTCCTGCGCCAGCACCGGCAGAGGCAGGGCCAGCAAAGTCAGCACCATGGCCGTGCGGATCGGCAGAAACCGGCGCGGCTGGGGATAGGGTATTGGCAGCAGGCCGGGGGGCATGGCTTGCCTATGTCACCGCTCAATCCTAACTGCAACGGCAGCCGCTTTTCTTGCGGCGTTCTATCGCAGCTCGCGCACATTCGACCGGAGACATCATGAAGATCAGTTTTCAGAGTGCCGGGGCTTCCCCTTCGCGGCTCCTCGCGCTCGTCGTTGCAGAGGGCAAGCTGCCCGCTGATCTCGAACGTTCCGTGGCCGAAGGTGCTGCCGCGGCCCGCTTCGCCGGGAAAGCCGGTCAGCTTTTCGAAGCCTTCGTGGAACGTGACGGACAACTCGTGCGCCTCGCGCTGGTTGGCGCCGGACTGGGTGAGGGCGATCGGGCCGCGAATCTGGAACGTGCGGGCGCGGCGCTTGCCGCGCGCTACCTCACTTCGGGTGAGACGGTGTTGGCGCTGGACGCTGGTGGCAGTGCGTTGGATGCGGATGGCCTGGTATCGGTCCTCCTCGGCCTCCGGCTGCGCGGCTGGCGTTATGACGCCTACCGCACCCGCTTGAAGGACGATCAGAAGGTTTCGCTGGGCGAAATCGCCGTCATCGGCGCGCCTAATGGGGTCGAGGCTGCATGGCAAACCGCCGCCGCGCTGGCTCACGGCGTGGAATTCGCCCGCGAACTCGTGACCGAACCGGCCAACATCATCTATCCCGAAAGCTTCGTGGAACGCTGCCTTGAACGTTTCGCCGGGACGGGCGCGGAACTCTCTTTCCTGACCGAGGAAGAGATGGGCGAACTGGGCATGGGCGCTCTGCTTGGCGTGGCGCAGGGCTCTGTTCGCAAGCCGCGCCTGCTGGTCATCAAGTGGCTTGGCGGTGGCAAGGGCGTTAAGCCGACGGTTTTCGTAGGCAAGGGCGTCACGTTCGATACCGGCGGCATCTCCATCAAGCCTGCGGCCGGCATGGAAGACATGAAGTGGGACATGGGCGGCGCGGCCGCCGTGGCCGGGGCCATGCTGGCGCTCTCCGGTCGCAAGGCGAAGGCGAACGTGATCGGCGTCTGCGGCCTTGTGGAAAACATGCCCGATGGCAACGCTCAGCGGCCCGGCGATGTCGTCACCACGATGTCCGGCCAGACGGTTGAAGTCATCAATACAGATGCCGAGGGGCGACTCGTCCTGTGTGACGCGATGACCTGGGCCCAGCGCGAGTTCGCCCCTGCCGCGCTGGTCGATCTGGCCACGCTGACCGGCGCGATGATCATCTCGCTCGGGCACGAACACGGCGGCATTTTCTCGAACG
Source organism: Croceibacterium sp. (assembly GCA_035555595.1). GTDB lineage: Bacteria > Pseudomonadota > Alphaproteobacteria > Sphingomonadales > Sphingomonadaceae > Croceibacterium_A. The sequence continues at coordinate 27,897 of DATMGK010000001.1, forward strand.
ACGATGCCCTCGCGGACGACCTGCTGGCTGCCGGGCGCACCAGCGGTGACAAGCTGTGGCGCTTCCCGCTCTCGCCTGCCTATGACAAACTGATCGACAGTGCGATCGCGGATATGAAGAACGTCGGCCCCCGCTGGGCCGGGTCGATCACTGCCGCGCAGTATCTCCAGCGTTATGTCGAAGGCGGCACCCCGTGGGCGCACCTCGACATCGCCGGAATGGTCTGGGCCGACAAGCCGGGCCAGACGTGGGACAAGGGCGCGACCGGCTATGGTGTGCGCCTGATCGACAGCTACGTTCAGTCCAAGCTGGAGGGTTAGGCTGCGGGCGCCGTGCGGGTCGATTTCTATCTCCTCTCGCGCGATCCCGTTGAGGCGGCGCTGCCGCAAATCGCGAGATCGGTGAAGGCGGCGGGCGGGCGGCTGCTCGTCGTCTCCGCCGATGAGGAACAACGCGCCGCGCTCGACCGTGCGCTGTGGGAACAGTTCCCGGAAGAGTTCCTCGCCCACGGCCATGCCGGGCAGGGGCACGAAGACCGCCAGCCGCTGCTGCTGTCCCCCACTTGCGAGGCGCAGAACGGCGCGCGCTTCATCGCGTTTGCCGACGGCGACTGGCGTGAAGAGGCGTTCGGGTTCGATCGTGCCTTCCTGTTCTTCGATCAGCAGACCATCGGCGGCGCGCGCGGCACATGGAGGATGCTGGGGGAGAGTGAGAGCGTGGAACGACACTTCTGGAAGCAGGAAGGCGGCCGCTGGATCGAAGGGCCATAGCCGTCGCAAGGTTCGGCTTGCGCGGCGCACATCGCGCGGCTAGGGCGCGCGCGATCTCAAAAACATCATAAAAACACGTTCGAAGGAACCTTTCGATGGCGGTCACCCGCACCTTTTCGATCATCAAGCCTGATGCCACCCGCCGCAATCTGACCGGCGCCGTCACCAAGATGCTGGAAGACGCCGGCCTGCGCGTCGTCGCGTCCAAGCGTCTCCACCTGTCGCAGGATCAGGCTGAAGGCTTCTACGCCGTCCACAAGGAACGCCCCTTCTTCGGCGAACTGGTTGAATTCATGACCAGCGGCCCGGTCGTGGTGCAGGTGCTTGAGGGCGAAGACGCCGTGAAGCGCAATCGCGAAGTCATGGGCGCCACCAACCCGGCCGACGCAGCCGAAGGCACCATCCGCAAGACTCACGCGGAAAGCATCGAGGCGAACACCGTGCACGGCAGCGACAGCGACGAAAACGCCGCGATCGAAATCGCCTTCTTCTTCCAGCCGGAAGAAATCGTCGGCTGATCCCACTGCGGATTACCTGACTTGCAAAGGGCCGCCGGAGCGATCCGGCGGCCCTTTTGTTATTGCTTGCGGGGCATCAAGAGCCGGCCAGACGAATGACGGAAAACGCAGAAAACGAACCGATAAGCCGGCCTCAAAGGCGGTTGCTCCGCCGCATATTCAACGGTCGGACAACACCCATTGTCGCCGCTGGGCAGTCATTCCTCACTTACAGGGATGCTGCCCGCTATCTCGAGTCTCTCGGGGAAGAAGCGCGCGAAGCGGCTTACCGGGCAATCAGGGATAATGCAGCGCGCTAAGGCTGCATCTTTCAGTCGGCTGGAAAGTTCACCGGAACGTCGCCCGGTCGCCACGGATCGAGGCGGATCATGATCGCCGCGAACAGCGCCGATGCAATGTGGCCATCAAGCCATGCCTGAAGGCGCGGCAGCGGCTGTGCGTCGAACCACGTGCGATCGGTTTCGGCGAATTGCCGCACAAAGGGGAATATCGCCGCATCGGTGATCCCCCTGTCCTCTCCGCAGAGATTGCTTTGCAGGGCGAGCCGGGTTTCGAGCGCCCCGAGCAGGGCCAATCCCGCCGCGCGATGTTCTGCCGGGTCGGACCCATGGCGATCAGGGTATTTGTAACGATCCAGGTGGTGCTTGAACGGGCCGTCGTTGGCTTCGATCAGCGCGCGGTCCTCGCGTTCCAGCCAGTGTTCGGGGTCGTTCCGCTCCAGCGCCCAGCGCATGATTTCCAGGCTCTCCTCGATCACGCTGCCGTCGTTCTGTACGATCACCGGAACCGTCGCCTTGGGGGATGCTGCGATCAGTTCTTCGGGTTTGCGAGAGAGCTTCACCTCGCGGATGTGGCAGGCCGTGCCGCTGATCGTCAGGGCCATGCGGGCACGCATGGCATAGGGGCAGCGCCGGAAGCTGTAGAGGATCGGCCTATCGCTCACGCTGTTTGGCCCGGCACGCGCCGATATGTTCGGTGCCGCGCTCTTTGGCGAGCCGTTCCTGCCGGTCCCGCTCGGCATAGGCAGCGCGCTGGGCATCGGTTCGTGACGAATGGCAGGCGGGGCAGCTTACACCGGGGGTATAAAGCGGCGATGCGCGGTCCTTGCTGCTGACCGGGCGGCGGCAGCCGTGGCACGTCACATACGTGCCCTGTTCCAGCCCATGCCCCACCGCTACGCGCTGGTCGAACACGAAGCATTCCCCTTCCCACAGGCTCTGTTCGGCCGGGACAGTTTCCAGATATTTCAGGATGCCGCCTTGCAGGTGATAGACATCCTCGATGCCTTCAGCCTTCAGGAAGGCGGTCGATTTCTCGCAGCGAATGCCGCCGGTGCAGAACATCGCGATCTTGGGTTGCTCGCCCTGTCCCAGCAGC
>DATMGK010000002.1:0-24137 GCA_035555595.1 Croceibacterium sp.
GGCGGTCTCAAGCGACTTGGGATCGACATTGGCGGCCTTGAGCGCCTGCCCGGCGGCAGTCGTGCTGGCGAGCGCGAGAGCCTGAAGGATGCGCTGCACCGGCACGAAGCTGTCGCCCGCCTTGGCCGCAAGCTGTTCCGCCTGATCGAGGACGCGCACGGTGTCATTATCCAGCCCCGGCGTCTGCTGCGCGCCGCCGCCGGACACGGCAGGAACCTTGGCCAGCGCCTTGTCCACCTCGGCCACGGCGATCTGTGCGTTGCCGCCAGCACGCTGGATAAGCTGCGCCGCCATGCCTTCGCTATCGTCCAGCAGCGCCTTCAGCAGGTGTTCTGGCGTGATGCGCTGATGGCTGAGGCGAATGGCCACGGTCTGCGCGGCCTGCAGGAAACCCTTGGCCCGATCGGTGAACTTTTCCAGATTCATGGGAGGCCCCTCAAACGTGTCTTGCGCCTAAATGGTGTGGCATGAGGGCAACACAAGTGCCTTGAGCGCGATCAAGGTTTCCATTCTCGCGCCAGAGCGTCGAGCAGGCGCACACCGTAGCCGGTGGGGCCTTTCGGGGTGAGCGGGGCGGCGCTGTCGGCCCACATGGTCGGCGCCATGTCGATATGGGCCCACGGCATATCTTCTGCCACGAAAGCCTCTACGAAGTGGGCGCCGGAACTGGCGCCCGGAGCGGGGCTGGCGCCGGAATTCTTCACATCGGCGAGATCGGAGCGCACCGCGCGGGCATAGCGCGGGTTCAGTGGCAGGCGCCAAACCGCCTCACCCGTTTCCTTGGCCACGCGCTCTACCCGTTCAGCCACAGCATCTTCGCGGGCGAACAGGCCGGCGTATTCCGGCCCCAACGCGGAAACGGCTGCGCCGGTCAGCGTGGCGATATCGACAATGGCGAACGGTTTGCGTTCCTGCGCGACGTATTCCAGCGCATCGGACAGGACCAGCCGCCCTTCGGCATCGGTGTTGATGACCTCGATCGTCTTGCCGCTCATCGTGCGGACGATGTCGCTGGGGCGCTGGGCGTTACCGTCAGGCATATTCTCTGCCAACGCGGCAACCGCGACGACATGGACCGGCGCGCGTGTGCGGGCGAGGGAAAGCACCGTGCCCACCACGGCGGCGGCGCCCGACATGTCGCCCTTCATATCTTCCATGCCCGAACTGGTTTTCAGCGAGATGCCGCCGGTATCGAACGTAATCCCCTTGCCCACCAGCGCCAGTGGCGCGCCTTCCGCACCGCGATACGTAACCAGCATCAGGCGCGGCGGACGGGGGGAGCCCTGCCCGACGCCCAGAATCGCCCCCATGCCGAGACGGCGCATGGCCGCTTCGTCCAGCACCTCTATCGATACGCCCTGAACGCCACGGAACGCCGCTCGCGCGCGTTCCACGAACGTTTCGGGATAGATGACGTTGGCAGGCTCGTTGATCAGGTCGCGGGCAAAGCGGACCCCCTCCGCCACGCCCATCTGCCGCGATTCATAGGCGGCGCGCGCAGCGGCGGGATCGGCGGAAACCAGCGTAAGATCCTGCGCGGGTGGCGGGGTCTGCGCGGTGCCGCTCTTGTACCGGTCAAAGCGATAGCCCCCCAGATGATAGCCCAATGCGGCCTCTGCGGCGGCCTGCGCGTCGACCAGACCGACGATGGCGACGGGCGCTGCTTCGCCCTTCAGCTCCTGCGCCGCCTTGCCACCGGCCGTGGCGAGATCGAGCGCAGAGGGTTCCTCCCCCACGCCGATCAGCAACAGGCGCGGCCGCGTGCCGATGCCGCGCAGCGAGAGGGTATCGCCCGCCCCTCCCTTGAAATCGGCGGAAGCGATCGCCGCCTCAAGACCGGCACGCTCAGCCGCCGACAATTCGATACCCGTGGGCAGAGCGGCGGAATTGACCACCACGACCAACGCCGCATCCGCCGGGGCCGATGCCGCGAACTGCACTGGCCGCTCCGCGCTGTTGGCCACATCGCCCGGTGCGACGCCAGACCCCACCACAGTGGATTGCCCCAGTGCGGCGCCGGCCGGAGCCAGAGCGAGAGACAGGGCAAATACTGAGGCACATACGAAGCGTGAATGGGGCATCGGTTACTCCTGATCGGGATAAGGGGCCTGAGTTTGCGAGAACAGACTTTGCAGACTGTATGCCCGGCAAGCAAGTTTGGCAGGCTTCGTGCCAGTATACGAAGTGCCGTGGTTTCCCGGCGAAGGACATACGCAGTTCGACCAATGTCGATTCTGCGACTCCCCACGGGGCAGAGCCGTGCTATCCAGCGAGGATGAGATCATTCCGCCGCCGTCTCGCCTTCGCAGCGCTGCCCCTTGCCGCTGCGCTTTCCCTCAACGCCTGCGCCACCGCACCCGCCCGCCCGGGAGCGACATCTGCGGCGGCAGCGACGACGGAGGCAGAAGCGGCGCCGCTTTCATCGCTCGTTTCGCAGGTGGACATTCCATACGAGATGTTCACGCTGGCCAACGGGCTGACCACGATCGTCCATACCGATCGGAAATCGCCGGTGGTGGGCGTGACGATCTATTACCGCGTGGGATCGAAGCACGAGCCGCGCGGACGCACCGGCTTCGCCCATCTGTTCGAACATCTGATGTTCGGCGGGTCGGAAAACGTAGAGAACTTCGACATTCCGCTGGAAGCCGCCGGATCGACCAGCACCAACGGATCGACCTGGTACGACCGCACGAACTATGTCGAAACGGTGCCCACGGGCGCGGTGGATCTGGCGCTGTTCATGGAAAGCGACCGCATGGGCCACCTGCTGGGCGCGGTCACACAGGACAAGCTGGATAAGCAGCGCGGCGTCGTCCAGAACGAGAAGCGGCAGGGCGACAACGATCCATACGGGCTGGTCGATTACAAGATCGGCGACGCGCTGTTCCCCGTGGGCCACCCCTATCGCCATTCCACCATCGGTTCGATGGCCGATCTCGACGCGGCGAGCATCACTGATGTGCGCCAGTGGTTCACCGATAACTATGCGCCAAACAACGTGGTGCTGGTGCTGGCGGGCGATATCGACGCCGCCACCGCGCGCGCCAAGGTGGAACGCTGGTTCGGCGACATTCCGCGCGGGCCGGAGGTGGCGCAGCCCGCGGCCCTGCCGGTGACGCTGAACGCCCCGGCGCGAGAGGAAATGACCGATCAGGTGCCGGTTACGCGGCTTTATCGCAGCTGGTCCGGCCCGGCGCTGACCGACGCCGACGCGGTGCCGCTGGCGATCGGCATGCACGTGCTGGGCGGCCTGGCCAGTTCACGGCTGGACAACGTGCTGGTGCGGGACGAGCAACTGGCGGTGAGCGTATCGGCAAGCGCGCAACAGTTCGAGCAGGTGAGCTTCCTGCAAATATCCATGGACGTGAAGCCGGGCGTCGAACCGAAAGTGGCCGAGGCTCGGCTGGATCAGTTGCTTGACGATCTGGTCGCCAATGGCCCGACGCAGGACGAGCTGGAGCGTGCGGCCACGCAGATCATCTCCGCCCAGATCGGCGCGCTGGAACTGGTCGGCGGCTTTTCCGGCAAGGGCGCGACACTGGCCGAAGGGCTGCTCTATGCCGGTGATCCGGCGCATTACCGCAAGGAACTGCAACAGATCGCCAGCCTGACGCCCGCGCAAGTGCAGGCGGCCATGCAGCGCTGGCTGACCCGCCCGGCCTATACCCTGAGCGTGGTGCCCGGCGAACGGACCGAAGACGGCGCGCTGATGGGCGGCTGGGGCGATGAAGGCACCGTGCCGCCGCCCGCGCCCGACGCCAAGGCACCGCCCCCACCGCTGGATACCGGCCCCGCCCGCACCGCGCCGCAAGTGGCGGAAGTGGGCGAACTGGCCTTCCCGCACGTAGAACACGCCACGCTTGCCAACGGCATCCCGGTCACGCTGGCACGCAGGACGGCGATACCCAAGGTCAGTCTGGCGCTGACGTTCGACGCAGGCACCGCCGCCGATGGCTCTGCACATGCGGGCACCCAGTCGCTGATGATGAGCATGCTGGAAGAAGGCACGACAAACCGCAGCGCAGTTCAGATCGCCGAGGAACAGGAGCGGCTGGGCGCGTCCATCGGGGCGGGCACCTCCACCGACCGCAGCACAGTTTCGATGAGTGCGCTGACCGCCAACCTCCGCCCGTCGCTGGAACTGATGGCCGACATGGTCCGCCGCCCCGCCTTCGCCCCTGCCGAGGTGGAGCGGGTGAAGGATCAGCGGCTGGCCGACATCGCGCAGGAACTGGCCAGCCCGGGTGCTCTGGCCCGCCGTGCGCTGGGCCCGCTGATCTTCGGCCCCGCCCACCCCTATGGGTCGGCCGGCGCCAACGGAACAGTGCAGGTGATCGAAGCGCTGACGCCGCAGGCGATCGCCGCGGAACATGCCAAGTGGCTGCGGCCCGATCTGGCGCAGATCACCGTGGTGGGCGACATCACGATGGCCGAACTGATCCCTGCGCTGAACGCCACGTTCGGCAACTGGATGGTGCCCGCTAGTACCCCTCCGGTGAAGAACCTCGACATCGCCACTCCGGCAGCGGCGCGCAAGCTGGTGGTGATCGACCGCCCGAACTCCCCGCAATCTGTGTTGGTGCTGGCCCGTGTCCTGCCCGTTACAGGCACACAGCAGAACATGGAGGCGCTGGGACTGGCCAACGAGGTGATTGGCGGCGGTTTCCTGTCGCGCCTCAACCAGGACATTCGCGAGGAAAAGAGCTGGAGCTATGGCGTCAGCAGCGGGATAGCGGGCGTGGTCGGGAACCGGTCACTGGCAGTCTATGCGCCGGTCCAGTCGGATCGCACGGCTGACGCCATCCGCGCGGTGCTGGACAACATGGAACAGTTCGCCAGTGGCGCGAAGGGCGTGGACGAAACTGAACTGCAACGCGTGACCGACGGCAATATCCGTGGGCTGCCCAACTCATACCAGACCAACGGACAGGTATTGAGCGCCCTGCTCAGCAACCAGCAGTTCGGACGCCCGGACGATTACCAGAGCCGGTTGCCCGGCATCCTGCGCGGGATCGACGCGGGGCAGATCGACGCAATGGCGCGCGAATATCTGTCGCCCGACGATCTGGCGATCATCGTGGTCGGCGACCGCAAGCAGATCGACGACCAGCTAAGCACGCTGAACCTGCCGGTGGAGTATCTCGACGCCAGCAAGCTGTAACAGCAACCCTCTCTCCCACCGGGGAGAGGGGTAGTGCTTGTTCAGTCCTGCCCCTGCGCCATGCCGTAATACAGCTTGCCGATCTCGATTTCAGGCCGACCCTGCGACACGCGGTGGGCGTTGGTGTCGCGCAGCGAATAGACGCAGCCGCAGTATTCCTGCTGGTAGAAGTTTTCCCGCTTGGAGATTTCAATCATCCGCGCGCCGCCGCCGCCCTTGCGCCAGTTGAAAGTCCAGTAACTGATCCCTTCATACTTGGCCGCCGAACGTTCCCCGCAATCGTTGATCTGCGCCATGTTCTTCCAGCGCGAAATGCCGAGGGATGACGTGATGATGGGAAAATCGTTTTCGTAGGCGTAGAGCGCGGTGCGATCGAACCGCATGTCGAAGCACATCGTGCAGCGCACGCCGCGTTCCGGCTCCCACTCCATGCCACGGGCGCGGCGGAACCATTCGGTCGTATCGTAATCCGCATCGACGAAGGGGACGCCGTGCTGTTCGGCAAAGCGGATGTTCTCATCCTTGCGCAGCAGGTATTCCTTCTTGGGGTGGATGTTGGGGTTGTAGAAGAAGATCGTGTAATCGATCCCGCTCGCGCTCATCGCTTCCATGACTTCGCCGGAACAGGGCGCGCAGCAGCTATGCAGCAAGACGCGGCCAGCCCCATCGGGGGGCGTGATAACGGGCCTGTCGAGATTCTGCATCATTCCATCATCCTGTAAGTTGGTGGCCCCCTATCAGATTCGGTGCCTCGGCGTCGACAGCGATGGCGTGGGGTCAGGATTGGTCATCCTCTCCCAGCAAAGGGGAACGCTTGCCCAAAGCCAGTTCGGCATCGGAAAAGCGGATGGGGGTGCGCAGGCCCTTTAGCCCGTCACCCAGATCGATCACCATGCCGCGCGCCTCAATCTGCGGATCGGACAGGGCCTGCTCCACCGTGTTGATCGGACCGGCGGGAACACCCTGTTCCTCCAGCGCGGAAAGCAGCGCAGCCTGTTCCCAGTCGCGGGTCTGCGCCGAGATCGCTTTGGACAAGGCCACGCGGTCACGCACACGATCGGCGTTGGTCCACCACTTCTTCTCGTAAGGAACGTCCAGCACATCGCACAGGCGCAGGAACTGGGCATCGTTGCCAACGGCGATGATGATCCAGCCATCGGCAACGGGAAAGGCTTCGTAAGGGGCGATGTTGGGGTGGGCGTTGCCCAGCCGGTGCGGCACCTTGCCTGACGCGAGGTAGTTCATCGCCTGATTGGCCAGCGTGCCGACCATCACGTCCATCAGCGCCATGTCGATATGCTGGCCCCGCCCCGTGCGTTCCCGTTGATGCAGCGCGGCCTGTATGGCGATCACGGCATAAAGGCCGGTCAGGATATCGGCATAGGCCACCCCGATCTTCTGCGGCGCGCCCTGGGGATCACCGGTCAGGTCCATGATCCCGCCCATGCCCTGCACGATGAAATCGTAACCCGCGCGGGCGGCATAGGGTCCGTCATGGCCGAAGCCGGTGATGGAACAATAGATCAGGCGCGGATTGACGGCGCGCAGGCTATCGTAATCGAGGCCATATTTCGCCAGCCCGCCCAGCTTGAAATTCTCGATCACCACATCCGCATCGCGGACCAGATCGAGCACTTTGGCGCGGCCCGCATGCGTGGCGAAATCGGCGGTGACGGAGCGTTTGCCCCGGTTGGCCGCGTGGAAATAAGCGGCATCGCGCGTGCCGTCCGCGTTATCCACAAAGGGCGGACCCCACCGGCGGGTATCGTCGCCATCGGGGCTTTCTACCTTGACCACATCCGCGCCAAGATCCGCCAGCACCTGCCCGGCCCACGGCCCGGCAAGGATGCGGGCGAGTTCGACGACCCTGATCCCGGCCAGAGGTGTATCAGGCTCTTCCGCCGGGATCGTCATGGGCCGCCGTGGCCGTCAGTCTTTGAGCACGAAGGTGATCTTCAGCGTCACCCGCCATTCGGCCACTTCCCCGCCATTGACCGTGCATTTGATGTCGCTGACCCACACGCCTTCGACGTTATCCAGCGTTTCGGACGCTCGGGCGACACCCTTGCGGACGGCATCCTCTATTCCAACGGTGGACGACGAGATGACTTCGGTGACTTTGGCTATCGACACGGGCGAATCTCCTTTGAGTCACTGCGCCTTGCCAACCTAGCTCACTCCGGCGCGATGTGGAAAATGCGTTCGGCGTTGCCGTGGCACAACGCGTGGCGTTCCTCGTCCGTGCATTCGAACGCGTTGATGAAATCAACCGCCGGCTTCATCGGCTGGTAGGGATAGTCGATCGCCCACATCACGTTTTCAACCCCGATCTTGTCGATCGAATACCGCAGCGCCAGCGGGTCTTCCACGCCGCTGGTGGTAATGACGAAGTTGTCGCGGAAATATTCCGCCATGCTGCGCTGGGTCTTGTTCGCGCGGCCGACCTTCTGGGCGCGGCTGTTCATGAAGTTGATGCGCCAGATCCAGAACGGCACCGCCTCACCCATGTGGCCGATGCAGATCTTCAGGTTGGGGAAATGGTCGAACACGCCGCCCGCCATCATCCGCACCGCATGGGTGCCGACCTCCACCCCATAGCCCCACATGGCGCTGTCCATGCCATAATCCTGCAGTGGCCCCTTCAGGGTGTCAGACGCGGCGCGCGGGTGAATGTAGATGCAGCGGCCCAATGCCTCCGCCGCCTCAAGGATCGGCCAGAACTTCGGATCATCGAGATATTCGCCATGCGTATGGCTGTTGATCATGAACCCGTTGAGGCCCAGTTCCGAAACGGCCCGCTCCATCTCCTTCGCCGCGCGTTTGGGGCTGTGCGGGGCAAAGCTGGCGAGACCCGCAAACCGCTTCGGGTATTTGCGGCACACGTCGGCCAGCCGGTCATTGGCGATCATCGCCAGCTCGTGCGCGGTATCGGCATCGAACATCTGCACGCCCGGCGCGGTCAGCGCCAGCAGGTGCATGTCCACCCCCAGTTCGTCCATCTGCGGCAGGCGGTGCTGTTCCACATCCACCAGCCCGGTAAGGAAATCGAGCTTGCCATAGCCGGAGCTGTCGGTGGGCGCATCGTAAATGCCCTTCACCAACAGCTTGTCCAGGCTTTGCGAGGGGCCGTTGGCGACCTTCTTCAGCTCGGCGGCGACTTCGGGAATCGACCAGGCTTCCTCTGTGGCAATCAGGCGCATTCATTCTCTCCCACGTATCTCTGGATGCAGAGAGTAACGGCTGGCGGACGCGGAGCAATCATCAAACGCGCGGGGGATGACAACGAGGGCGGAAAGCGTAAGCTGTCCCAATGCAGCGCGCGCATGACGATATAAGCTGGACCTCCGCCGGGCTCGCGCGGCCGGAAGCGGTGCGGCAATGGCGCGACTGGGCGGCCAGCACGATCGCGCCGATCGACGTCAGCGTGTTCGACGAAAGCGCCTTCGCCGCGCGGTGGAGCAGCCACGGCGTCGGCCAGTTGCGGCTGCTGCGACTGGAGGCCCCGGCGCAGCGGGTGGTCCACAGCGGCGACGGGGCGGGAAAAGCCACGCCTTCGATCCAGCTCGTCTATGCCCGCAAGGGTGCGCTTAAGACACGCATGGGCGGCAAACGCTTCACCGTGCAGCCCGGCGAATTCGTGCTGCTGGATAACACGCGCTTCTACATGATGGAGATGGACGACGCGCACGAGGCGCTGGACCTGATGATGCCGCTGGGCTGGCTGGACCGTTATCTGCCCGATCCCGGTGCGCTGCTGGCGCGCCCCGTCAGCGCGCGGGCAGGCTGGGGCGCGCCGCTGGGCAGCCTGCTGGAAACGATGGTCGAAGGGATCGACCGCACGCCCCTGCCCCGCCCGATGATCGCGGAACAGGTGGGCGCGCTGCTGGCGCTGGCCACGGGCTTTCACGAACCGACGGCGGAAAGCCGCACCAACAGCCGCCATCGCGGGCAGCTGGCGCGACAAATCCTGCGGCGCATCGAAACCGACTTTGCCGATCCGGATTTGTCACCTGAGGGGCTGGCGGCGGAACTGGGCATTTCCAAACGCTATCTGCAAACGCTGCTGGCCGGAAACGGCACCAGCTTCGTGCAGGAACTGACCGCCACCCGGCTCGACCGGGCGAGCGACCTGCTGGGCGACCCGCGCACCGCCGCACTGACCGTGGGCGAAGTGGCGTTCCGCTGCGGCTTTCTGGACCCCGGATATTTCACGCGCGCTTTCCGCAAACGCTTCGGCGCGACGCCGAGTGCGTGGAGAGCGGGACAATCGATACCCAGATGATCTGGAATTGCCGTCTATAACATAAGACAAAAGCCAAAACCGGGAGGAGAAGGACTGGATGCGCTGGAAACTGATGCTGGCGAGCGTGCTGGCCGTGGGTGGAATGGCCTATGCGCAGGATCGTCCGCGCGGCTATCTGGAACCGGGTGAATTCGATGCGGTGGCGGTGATCGGCGCGGCCCCGGTGGAAGGCGATCCGCGATATGAATCGGATCGCGAGATATTCCATGAAACGCGCAAGCTAATCGGCACCCCGCGCTATGAACTGGCGACCCGCGACGTAAAAGGTTCGCCCGCTGACATGCTGAAGGCTTTCAGTTGCGCGGTGGGCGTGGAACTGACGCCTGAAAACTCTCCGAAACTTGCCGCCACGGTGCAGCGCGCGATCATGGACACCGCAGGTCAGGCAGGCCGGGCAAAGGATTTCTACAAGCGCGAACGGCCCTATGTGATCGATCCCGGACAGACGGTCTGCCAGGCGCCGGAAGAACTGCTGGACCGCCGCACGGGCAAGGCCAGCTATGACTATCCATCAGGCCACAGCACCGTGGGATGGACTTACGCCACCGTGATCGCGGGCGCGGCACCGGATCGGGCGCAGGCCGCGCTGGAACGTGGCCGCGCCTTTGCGGAAAGCCGCATGGTCTGCGGCATGCACAACGCCACCGCCGTGCAGGCCGGTATCCTGACCGCTGCCGCAACCATGTCAGTCGTGCAGAACAAGCCCGAATATCAGGCCGATCTGGCCGCCGCGCGCGAAGAACTGACCGCCCTACGCCGCACAGGCACATCACCGACATCGTGCGACGTGGAACAGGCGCTGCTGGCCCAGCGGGTGATGCCGGGCGAGGTGCAGCCGTAAAAGCATTTCCAACGTAAAAGTGAACAGGCCCGGCGAGTGGCGCACAACGAATATGGGTGGATTTGCGCATCGCTCTTTAGGCGATGGCCGCCGATGAACCCTTTTGCGCGATAATCCCAACCGCCATGCGCGGGAATCCTCACATCCGGTTGCGGGGAAAGTTTAGAACTGCAACCATTCGGAAGACAGCCCTTCAAAGAAATGGGCCGCTCCGCCACGAGAGGATTGCCTGATGACCGAAGCGAAAGCGTTTCCGCTGCCCAGTTCCGTCAAAGTCGTGCCCGGCACGGAAGGCGCGCAGGCGGCCTATCCCTATTACTGCCAGTTCGTGCCGGAGGATGACCAGCGGTTCTGGTTCTATAACTCCATGCATTTCCCCGAACCGATGCATCATTTCGACATGATCACGGCGGAGGCCGCTTATTGCGCGCTGGGCAGCTTCAACACCCGCGTCCACGTGCTGCCCACCACCAAGGGGATCGACCACCGCATCATCAATGGCCGCGTATTTATCGGTGGCGTGCCGGTGACGGACCCGGAAGAGATTCAGGCCCGGCTGGGCGAGTTCCAGCAGCGCGCGTTCTATTACTACGAGAACTGGGAACGGCTGTACGACCAGTGGAAGGACAAGATGAAGGCCCTGATCGCGGAAGCGCAGGCCCTGCCCACCCCTTCCCTGCCCGATCTGGAGCCGATCGAAACGACCCACACCGGAAAGGGCGTGGCCAGCAACCACGCGCTGATCGACACATACCGCAAGCAGCTCGAAGGCTACTTCCGAATGTGGCACCACCACTTCGAATTCCTGCTGCTGGGATACGGCGCGTATCTGACCTTCTTCGATTTCTGCAAGAAGGCGTTTCCGGAAATTTCCGATCAGGCGATCAGCCGCATGGTAGCGGGGATGGAAGCGGAAATCTTCAAACCGGACGAAGAGGTGAAGCGCCTTGCCCGCCGCGCGGTGGAACTGGGCGTGGACCAGCATTTCCAGCCAGGCATGGATATCGACGCCGTGCTGGCCGATCTCGACCGTGTCGGCAACGCTGGTAAGGAATGGCTGGGCGAGCTGGAGACAAGCCGCAACCCGTGGTTCAACGTCAACGTGGGTGACGGGTTCTACCACTATCACCGCAGCTGGAACGACGACCTGTCGATGCCCTTCGCCGCGCTGCCCGGCTATATCGAAAAGGTGAAGGCGGGCGAGAGCATCGAGCGCCCGACCGCGCAACTGATCGAGGAGCGCGAGCAACTGGTGGCCGATTACCGCGAGTTGCTGGACACTGACGAGGACAGGGCGACTTACGATCAGCTGATCGGGCTGGCGCACCGCGTGTTCCCCTATGTGGAGGGGCACAAGTTCTATTGCGAACATTGGTACACCAACCTGTTCTTCAACAAGATCAGGGAATACGGCGCGCTGCTGCGCGATCACGGTTTCTGGGAGCGGGAGGAGGACGTGTTCCACCTGACCCACTACGAACTGGAAAGTGCGATCGTGGACCTGATGCTGGCATGGTCCAGCGGGTCCGAACCGCTGGGGCCGAAGCACTGGCCCGCCATCGTGGCGCAGCGGCAGCAGGCGATCGAGACGTGGACCGACGAAACCGTACCCCCGGCGCTGGGCGTGGTGCCCGATGTGATCGACGATCCGGCGATCGTGATGCTGTGGGGGATCACCCGCGAAAGTCTGGATGCGTGGCTGAGCGACGGTGAAGGCAATCCCAACGAGCTGAAGGGCTTTGCCGCCTGTTCCGGCGTGGTCGAAGGCACCGCGCGGGTAGTGAAATCGGTGAAGGAAATCGACCGGATCGAGCCGGGTGACATTCTGGTCTGTCAGGTGACGAACCCAACGTGGAGCCCGCTGTTTCAGAAGATCAGCGCCGCCGTGTCCGACATCGGCGGATCGATGAGCCACATGGCCATCGTGGCGCGCGAATACGGGCTGCCCGCAGTAGTCGGCACCGGCAGCGCCACGCAGAAGATCCGTGATGGCGCACGCATTCGCGTGGACGGCGGGCGTGGGCTGGTGACGATCCTGGACGAAGAACGAGTGCTGGAGGACGCATGAACGCCGCCGTTTCATGGTTCGCCGATGTCGGCGTTACCGACCGTCCCACCGTGGGCGGAAAGGGCGGTTCGCTGGGGGAACTGACCCGCGCGGGCATTGCGGTGCCCCCCGGCTTCGTGGTGACGACGCATGGTTTCGAGCAGTTCCTCGAAGCGCTGGAAGCTCGCGATCCGGTACGAACGAAAGTCACCGCGCTGGACCCGCATGATCTGGGTGCGGCGACAAGGCTGAGCGAGGAATTGCGCCGCCGGGTGGTCGAAGAGCCGATGCCCGACGCAGTGGAACAGGCAATCCGCGCGGCCCATGCGAAACTTTCGCCCAATGGTGAGCCGGTGGCGGTACGATCCAGCGCCACGACCGAGGATGCGGAAGACGCCAGCTTCGCGGGCCTTCAGGACACGTTCCTGTGGGTGTTAACCGCTGACGACATGGTCGCCCGGGTGCGCGAATGCTGGGGCAGCCTCTATTCGGTGGAATCGATGACTTATCGCCTGAAGCATGACTTCCCTGAGGAAGGCGTGGCCATGGCGGTGGTAGTGCAGCGCATGGTCGATGCGATGTGCGCCGGGGTAATGTTCACTCGCAGCCCGACGACAGGCGACAAGTCCGTCATCACGATAGAGGGCGCGTGGGGTCTGGGCAGCGCGGTTGTCTCGGGCGAAGTGACGCCCGACCGCTGGGTGCTGGGCAAGATCACCGGCGAAATCACCGTGCGGGACATTTCCGACAAGCACGCTCGGCAGGTTCCGGCCGACGGCGGCGGCATCCACGAGGTCGCGAACGAGGAAGCCGTTCGCAACCAGCCCTGCCTGACCGACGATCAACTGATGGCGCTGCGCGAAGTGGGGCGAAAGATCGAACGGCATTACGGCAAGCCGCAGGACATCGAATGGGCGCTGGACGAAGGCGGCAACGTGTTCCTGCTGCAATCGCGCCCGGAAACGGTGTGGGCGACGAAGGATGCGGTGGCTCCGGTCAAACCGCCGGAGGACAATCCGCTGAAACACGTGATGACCATTTTCGGGGGCCGCAAGTGAGCCTGACCGGAAAGGACATTGCCGAGATCGCGAAACTGCTCGACGAATCCCGTTTCTCCTCGCTCGATCTGCAGATGGGTGAGTTTCGCCTGCGCATCAGGCGCGATGGCGGCGGCTGGTCGCCGCGCGAAGCCGATTACGAACCCGCATCGGCCAGCCCGGCGGCCACGCCTGCCCCCTCGCCTCAGCCCAGTGCTTCGGCCGGTACGGCTGGAGCCGGCGAGATTGACGTTCCGGCACCGTTGCTGGGCAATTTCTATTCCGCCCCGCGCCCCGGCGATCCGCCTTTCGTGGAGATCGGCAGCCGGGTGGATGAAGACACGACCATCGGCATTATCGAAGTGATGAAGCTGATGAACCCTATCCGCGCGGGCGTTGCCGGCACGGTTGTCGCGGTGCTGGCGCAGAACGGCACATCGGTGGAGGAAGGCCAGTCACTTATCCGGGTGAAGACGGCGTGATCATACGTCGCGAACCCAACGAAAAGAGCGAGAGGATCTGACCATGGCCAACATCCAGATCGTCGAAACCAGCCTGCGCGATGGCAATCAGTGCCTGTGGGGGGCGCTGGGCGTCACCACGGCCAACACGCTGAGCATCGCCCCGGCGATGGAACGGGCGGGCTATCGCGCGATAGATTTCACCACCTCCACCCACATTGGCGTGGCGGTGCGTTACAAGCAGGAAGACCCGTGGGAACGCATCCGGGGCATGGCGGATATCTGCCGCAACACACCCTTGCAGTTCCTTTCCACCGGCTTCCGCTTCATCGCGTGGGAAACGGCGAGTCCAGAGTTCATGGAACTGGCGTTCCGCACGCTGGCCCGCAACGGCATCCGCCGCTTCGCGCTGGCGGACCCGATGAACGACGCCGCGTCGAACGTGGAAGTGGCAAGGCTGGTAAAGCGTGCCGGGGGCGAGCAAGTGGTCGGCGCTCTGGTCTATACGATCAGCCCGATCCATGACGACGCGCACTATGCCGCCGCCGCAAGGACAATGGCCGCCAGCGGCGATATCGACGCGCTCTACATCAAGGATCCCGGCGGGCTGCTGACGCCCAAGCGGGCGCAGACCCTGATCCCGGCGATCCTGGCCGAGATTGGCGACAAGCCGCTGGAACTGCACAACCACTGCACCATCGGGCTGGCCGAACCCGCCTGTCTGGAGGCCGCCGATCTGGGCGTGGCCGCCGTCCAGTGCGCCAGCGGCGGCGCGGCGGATGGGACCAGCAACCCGCCGATCCAGCGCATGATCGCCAATCTGCGCGCGCTTGGCCACACCGTCGACGTGGATGACGAGGCAGTGGCCGAGGTCGCCGATTACTTCACTGCTCTAGCCGCCGCCGAGAACCTGCCCACCGGCGCGCCGATGGCGTTCGACGCTGCCTATCTGCGCCATCAGCTTCCCGGCGGCATGGTCGGCACCATGCGCCGCCATCTGGCCGACCACGGCGTGCCGCAGCTGGAAGGCGCGGTGATCGAGGAAATGGGCCGCGTTCGCGAAGAACTGGGCTGGCCCATCGTGATGACACCCTTCGCCCAGATGCTGCAGACGCAGGCCATGCTGAACGTGACCGGCAAGGAACGTTACGGCGTGATCCCGGACGAGATTATCCGTTACGCCATCGGCCGCTTCGGCCGCCCCAACGTACCGATTGAACCGGACGTGATGGACCGCATCATGGCCAACCCCCGCACGAAAGAACTGGAAGCGGAACCGGGAATGGCGGAACTATCCGACCTCCGCCGCCGCATCGGCCCCGACCTGTCGGACGAGGAATTCCTGCTGCGCGCCACCATGCCCGCCAATCTGGTGGACGCCATGCAAGCCGCCGGGCCAGCCCCGCGCGAATATGATCCCGTGAACGCGCCGGTGATGAACCTGCTACGCGAAGTGTTGAAGCGCACCGACCTGACCGGGCTCTCCATCGACAAGCCAGGATTCAAACTGGAGGTGGAGGCTTAGAATCGGGGCCTTATGTAACTGGCCTCAACTCAACGCCACGAACACCGCACCCATGGCCGTCATGCCAACGATGAAGTGTCCGGCGTCGATCAGGAACAGTTTCAGCGGCTTCCTCAGGAACAGGTAGCTAATGCCGATGGCCGGAGTCATCAGCATGGCGCCGAAGCCGAAGGCGATCATCATCATTGCCCGGGGGCTGGGGGAACTGCGGGCGAACTGGTGGCCCAGAGTCCACGCCACCACCAGTTCCAGCAGGAAGCACAGGGCGAAGATCAGCGGCATGTTGGAGCTTTTGAGTCGCTCGTCCGAAAGGCCCGCAGCGTTCTGCCATGCCTTGCCGAACAGCACGGTGTACCACAGCGCGCCGACCACGAAAAACGCCACTGCGCCCAACAGCACCGCCAGATAGTTTATGTCGCCCATATCGGCCTCCTGCACCCGGATCTCGCCAGTCTAGCGCAACGCCGCGTTCCAGTGTAGGGGCGCCGCCATCGTGACAACCGTAACGCCAGAAGCTCGCTCCATTCCGGAGGCGAAGAAGGTAGGCATGGTTTCGCTCGGCTGCCCCAAGGCGCTGGTCGATTCCGAGCGTATCCTGACGCGCCTGCGCGCCGATGGCTATGCGATGAGCCCTGACTATCAGGGCGCGGACGTTGTGGTCGTCAACACCTGCGGTTTCCTCGACAGCGCCAAGGAAGAAAGCCTTGAAGCGATTGGCGAGGCGATCGCCGAAAACGGCCGTGTGATCGTGACCGGCTGCATGGGGGAAGAGGCGGAGACGATCCGCGCCCGCTTCCCGCAAGTGCTCGCCGTCACTGGCGCTCAGCAATACGAACAGGTGGTGGAAGCGGTGCATGATGCCGCGCCGCCCGCGCAGGGCCCGTTCGTGGACCTGATCCCGCAGACGCTGGACGACATGGGCGGCGTGAAGCTGACCCCGCGCCATTACAGCTATCTGAAGATTTCAGAGGGCTGCAACCATTCCTGCGCGTTCTGCATCATCCCGCAATTGCGCGGAAAACTGGCCAGCCGCCGGATCGACGCAGTGCTGCGCGAGGCGGAAAAGCTGGTGGCCGCGGGCACGAAGGAACTGCTGGTCATCAGCCAGGATACCAGCGCCTATGGCGTCGATACCCGGCACGAGGAACGGATGTGGAAGGGCCACCCGGTGCGCGCCCACATGACCGATCTGGCGCGGGAACTGGGCCAGATTCGCACGGCAGAGGGCCATGCGCCGTGGGTGCGGCTGCACTACGTCTATCCATACCCCCACGTCGATGCGGTGATCCCGCTGATGGCAGAAGGGCTGCTGACGCCTTACCTCGACATCCCGTTCCAGCACGCCAGCCCCAATGTGCTGCGCGCGATGAAGCGTCCGGCGAACGAAGCCAAAGTGTTGGAGCGACTGAAGAACTGGCGCGCCGTCGCGCCGGAAATCGCCATCCGGTCCAGCTTCGTCGTCGGTTTCCCCGGCGAGACGGAAGACGATTTCCGCTATCTGCTGGACTGGCTCGAAGAAGCGCAGTTGGACCGCGTGGGTGCCTTCCGGTTCGAACCGGTAGAAGGCGCGGCGGCCAATACCCTGCCCGATCCGGTGCCCGAAGCGGTGAAGGAAGAGCGCTACGCCCGGATCATGGAAGTGACCGAGCGGATCAGCGCCGCCAAGCTGGCCGCCAAGGTCGGCCGCACGATCCCGGTCATCATCGATGAAGTGGGCGAGGCGGATGAGGATGGCGACATCGGCGCCACCGGCCGCAGTCAGGCCGATGCGCCGGAAATCGACGGCGCGGTCTATCTGCGCAATGTGCCGGAAACGCTGGCGCAGGGTGATATCGTGCAGGTGGCCGTCGAGGATTCGGATGCGCACGACCTGTTCGGGGTGATTGCGGACTGACATCTCCCTTGAAGGTGAGAGAGCAAGGTCAGCAATAATCAGCAATAATTTGTGACTCGCCTCTCGCCGAGGTGCTGTTAAGCTTCGCGCTTCACGGACTGAACCGCCACCGGGGGAGGACTTCCGATGACGCATCTCGACCGCCGCCGTTTCACCGCCGGGCTTGCCGCCCTTCCCATCCTTTCCGGCCCCGCGACCGCCCTGATGACAGGCTGCGCTAGGGCCGCGGAAGGCGCCGCGTTCAACACCGCGCCGATCCGTGGCGTGGAACTGCCGGTTATCGGCATCGGTACCGCGCGACACTACGCCGAGCCCGAGGGAGAGGAACAGCTTGCCCCTCTGCGCGCCACGCTGGCAAAGTTCGTGGAACTGGGTGGAAAGGTGATCGACACCGCCCCGTCTTATGGCAAGGCGGAGGAAGTGCTGGGCGGGCTGATCGCCGATCTGGGCGTTCGGGACAGGCTCTATCTGGCCACCAAAGTGGGCGTGAACGCGCCGGAGGAAGGCAAAGCGCAGATCGAAGCCGCCTTCACCAAGCTGCGCACCGATCGGATCGACCTGATCGCTGTCCACAACCTGCGGGACGTGAACAACCAGCTTGCTCTGCTGCGCGAATTGCAGGCGACCGGACGCGTGGGTGCGATAGGCATCACTACCTCTTTCGCGCCTCAATATGAAGAATTCGAAGCCGTTATGCAGCGCGAGGCGCTGGATTCGATTCAGGTCGATTACGCGCTCGACAATCGCGGTGCGGCCGACCGTATCCTGCCGCTGGCTCAGGAAAAGGGCATCACGGTGATGATCAACCTGCCCTTCGGACGTGGCCGCCTGTTCGAAGCGACACGTGGCAAGCCGCTGCCCGACTGGGCAGAGGAAATCGGTGCGACAAGCTGGGCGCAGGTGTTTCTGAAATACATCATATCCCACCCCAGCCGCCCGATCGCGATCCCCGGCACCCAGACCCCCGTTTATGCCGAGGACAATCTGGGCGCGGCGCGCGGAACGCTGCCCGATGCGGCCCTGAGGACGCGGATGGAACAGTTCATCGATGCACTGTGAGGGGTAGTTCGCCTCTTCCTTCGTGGGGACTGGAGTGAGGCCCGCCTTCTCCCGCCTGATCAACGCCGAACCGCGCGAGATACCGGCGGTCGTCAGCGGGTTCCTGCTCTTCTTCTTCCTGTTCGCCAGCTATTTCATGCTGCGTCCGGTGCGCGAAACGTTCGCCATCGCCGGGGGAGTGGACAACCTGGCGTGGCTGTGGACCGGCACATTCGTGGCCGCGCTGATCGTGGTGCCGCTGTATGGCTGGATCGCATCCCGGATGCCGCGCGTGCGGCTGCTGCCGATCCTCTATTCGCTGTCGGCGGCGGTCATGGCCGGGTTCGCGCTGAGCCTGAAGCTGGACCCCGACAACGTGTGGATCGCACGCGGCTTTTACATCTGGCTGTCGGTCATGAACCTGTTCGTGATTTCCATCGCGTGGAGCCTGATGGCCGATCTGTTCGAGCGGGAGCGGGGCCACCGCCTGTTCGGGCAGATTGCCGCCGGGGCCAGTCTGGGCGGCCTTGTGGGGCCTGTCCTGTCGGGTCTGCTGGTGGCGCGAGTGGGAGAACCGGGGCTGCTGCTGATCTCCACCGGCCTGCTGCTGCTGACGCTGGTTTTCGTGAGGAACCTGATTGGCTGGCGCGATCGGCTGGGCCCACGTGCTGACGGCCCTGCGCCGGAACGGATCGCCGGATCGATGTGGGCGGGAATCACCCTGATCCTGCGATCGCCCTATCTGATCGCGATCTCATGCTTCGTGCTGCTGCTCACCACGGCCACGACTTTCCTCTATTTCGAACAGGCGCGCATCGTCGAGGCGACTTTCCCTGACCGAACGAGCCAGACGCAGGTTTTCGCCGCGATCGATACCGTGGTGCAATCGCTGACCATTCTGGTGCAGGTGTTTTTCACGGGAAGACTGGCGAAACGGCTGGGCGTTACCGTGCTGCTGGTGGCGGTGCCGGTTACGATGATGTTCGGCTTCGGCTTGCTGGCGCTGGTCGCTACGTTCCCAATACTGGTTTTCGTGATGATCGTGCGGCGCGTGGGCGAATATGCACTGGTGCGTCCGGGCCGAGAGATGCTGTTCACATCGGTAGACGCGGAAACGAAATACAAGGCGAAGAACACCATAGACACGCTGGTCTATCGCGCCGGCGATCTGGTTTCCGGCTGGGTTTATACCGGCATCATATGGGTGGCATCGACAGGGGCCGTGGCTGTGGCTGGAATGGTCGCGGCCGGCATCTGGGCGGTGCTGGGCTATTTTATCGGACGCCGGCACGACCGCAGCTAAACGCGCCCGGAATAAGCCCCTCCGCATAGCTAATATCCAATCCTGAGGATCAGCGACCCGCTGAGGGGCGCTGCTGGCTGTCGCACCAAAATATGTCTTATTACTTGCTAATGAGATTGACTCTCATTAGTGGCGCAAAAAATACCAGTCCGAGGGCCCGATGAAATTTCCCAAATCGCTTCTGCTCGCCTGCACCATGCTGTCCGCTTCCCCGGCTCTGGCCGAAGAGGCGGAAGATCAGAATGAGAATCGCGATCCGATTCTGGTAACTGCAGAAGTGGCCCATACCCAACCTACGGCATCTGCCACGGGCCTCTCACTCTCGCTGCGGGAAACGCCGCAATCGATCACGATCGTCGATCAGGATCGGATCAGGGATTTCCAGCTCACCAATGTGAACGACCTGCTGGATCAGGTTGTCGGCATCAATGTCGAGCGGGTCGAAACGGACCGGACCTATTTCAATTCGCGCGGGTTCGACATCACCAATTTCCAGGTGGATGGCATCGGCCTGCCACTGTTGTGGGGCATCCAGTTCGGCGACCTCGACACCGCCCTGTTCGAACAGGTGGAGGCAGTGCGCGGCGCGAACGCGATAATGACCGGCGTCGGCAACCCTTCGGCGACGATCAACTATGTCCGCAAGCGGCCGCTGGATACCCTGCGAGCCACCGCCACGGTGCAGGCGGGTTCGTGGAACAAGTGGCGCGGGGAAGCGGACGTTTCCGTCCCGCTTTCCGACACAGTCGCCGCGCGACTGATCTATGCCCATGAAGAGCGAGATTCATGGCTGGATTACAACCACGTCAACCGCGACGTCATGGGCGGAATCGTCAGCTGGAAAGTGACGCCGGAGCTGACGGCCACTGCCGGATATACCCGGCAGGAAAACAACGCGGACGGCGTGCTGTGGGGCGCCCTGCCGCTAACCTATTCAGACGGCACGCGGATCGACTATCCCGTTTCGGCATCGACTTCCGCCGACTGGACGTTCTGGGATGTGACCGACCAGACGGCCTTTGCGGAAATCGCCTATGTCTTCCCCGGCGGCTGGCAGGCCAAAGCCGTGGGCACCTACACCCGTTTCGAAGAGAACGCGACGCTGCTCTACGCCTATGGCTACCCCGATCGGGAGACCGGTCTGGGCGTCGGCGGAATGACGGGCATCTATCCTTCAGTGTACGATCGCTATCTCGCCGATTTCTATGCTTCCGGCCCGGTCACGCTGTTCGGCCGCGAGCATGAGCTGGCTTTCGGCGTTTCGACCGGCCGTTCCGACGCGAAGGAATGGGAAAACTTCTACCTGGGCGACATCGCCTATCCCGACGTGAGCCAATGGGGGCAGGTTCAGGTGGAACAGCCTGACTATCCAGGCGCCTATCTCGCCGCCGACTACACCGACAACCTGACCCGTGCCTATGGCGCCGCCCATCTCAATCTGGCGGACAACCTGAAAGTGGTAGCTGGCGCCTCCGCGATCTGGCTCAGCACCACAGGCGAATCCTACGGCAGTGACCAGTCGCGCAACGAAAGCGGCGTCAGCCCTTATGTCGGGGCAGTGTTCGATCTGACCGGCAACATCTCGCTCTATGCAAGCTATACCGGCATCTACAATCCGCAGTCGGAAGTCGACGTGAACCATGTGAAGCTGGACCCGGCCAAGGGCACCAGCATCGAAGGTGGGATCAAGAGCGAGTGGTTCGACAAGCGCCTCTACGCGGCGTTCTCGCTTTTCCGGGCGAAGCAGGACGGACTGGCTACCTATGCCGGCACGTTCGACAACGGCGACAGCTATTACAACGGCGTCGATACGAAGTCGCAGGGCTTCGAGATCGAGCTGGCTGGCCGCGTGACCGACAACTGGACGCTTAGTGGCGGCTATACCGGAATCGATGTCGAAGATCAGGACGGCGCCGACGCGCGCACATGGCTGCCGACCAAGAGCCTGAAGCTGGCCTCCACTTATACCCTGCCCCGATTGAACGATCTGCGCCTGGGCGCCCAACTGCGCTGGCAGAACGCGGTCAGCTATCCCGATGCCAATGTGCAAGGCTACGGCATCGTCACGGGCGACGTTATCTTGGAACAGGGCAGCTATGCCATCGTCGACCTGATGGCGAGCATGCGCCTGACGGACAACCTGCGCGCGTCGGTCAATGTCCGCAACGTGACCGACAAGAAGTATCTGGCCAGCCTAATGTGGGGACAGGCTTTCTATGCCGCCCCGCGCAACGTCTCCGCTTCGATCAGCTTCACCTATTGAACTGACCGTGCGCGAAGACATTCTGATTCTGGCCGGTGCGGCCGGTGCGGTGGCGGCGGTCGGGTTGCTGCGCCTTGCATGGGGGAAACCGGAACGCTCGCACGCGCTCAACTCCGCCGGCTGGGGTCTTTTATTGGCTGGTGTCGTATCTGGCGGAGTGGCGGCGGGAGCATGGGGCGTTGCGATCGTGTCGCTGGCCGCAATGATCGCGGCATTTGTCGCTCTGGCCGTAGCGGGAATCAAATCGCCGCAGGGCCGGACCAAGGCATCCACCCGTCGCGTGGGCCTGATGCCCGACAAGGGTGAGCCGCGCATGATCGGCCGCCGTGCCACCACGTTCCTGCTGACGATCGTCGCCGGGTTCGCGGTGTCGCTCGGCCTGGGCATGGCTGTACGGGCACTGGGCGGTGCGCTGGGCTGGGCCGCCCCTGATGCGAATGTGGCGGCATTCTTCACCGTGCCGCTGGCATGGTCGGCCCTGGTATTCGCGTTGCTGATGCAGGACAGGCGGCGCACTCAGATCCTGACGCTGCTGGTGTGCGGCCTGCCGGTGCTGCCGGTGCTCGCCAGCGGAGCGATGGCATGACCGCCGCGCCCCGGCCGTCCACGGTGCAGCGCGCCCTTTCGGCTCATGCCGCAATCGGGCTGCTGGCCGGTGCACTTCTCTACATCGTATGTCTGAGTGGGTCGCTGCTGGTATTTTACGAGGAATGGCAGCGGGTGGAAAATCCCGACCCGCCGCAAATGACCGAGATCGATCCCGACGCGGTGCAACGGGGAATGGAGGCCATGCTGGCCCGCGAGGCAGGAAAACCGGCGACCACGCATTTCTTCGTCGATCTGCCGCTGGAAGAATTGCCTACGACGCGGGTGGTTACGGATACGGCATCGTTTCACATCGATGCCGAAGGGCGCCTTGCGGGCGAGGAAGACATCACTTGGTCAGACTTCCTCTATGCCCTGCACTACACGCTGAACATCCCGGTGGCGGAGGGGCTAATCGGGATCACCATCGTCGGCATTCTGGGCATGTTGATGCTGGCGCTGTCGATTTCGGGGGTCATTGCCCACCCACGGATCTTTCGTGACGCCTTTCGCCTGCGCGTGCGACACAGCGGCGGCGTGGCGCTGGCCGACTGGCACAATCGGCTGAGCGTCTGGACCCTGCCCTTCGGGCTGGCCATCGCGCTGACGGGCGCCGTGATCGGCCTGAGTTCCATCACCGCCTATGCGGTGGCGGAACGATATTATGGGGGAGATCTGGAGGCGCTCTATTCCACCATTTTCGCGGAGGAGGGAGAGCCTGACCCGGCCCCCGCCCCGCTGCCTGATATCGCGCGGGCGCTACGCCATGTGCGCGACAGCTTTCCGCAGGTCCGGCCGACCTATGTGATCGTTCATGAACCGGGCACGGCGGGGCAACAGGTGCAGATACTGGCAGAGCACCCACGACGCCTGATTTTCGGCGAATACTATCTGTTCAACGCAAAGGGCGATTTCATCGGGACCGGCGGAATGGCCGATGGCGAGATCGGCCGGCAGGCTGCGGCATCGAACTATAACCTGCATTTCGGCAATTATGGCGGGCTGCCGGTCAAGCTGATCTATTTTGTGCTCGGCATGGCGCTGACCGCCATATGCGCGACGGGCACTTTCATCTGGTTGGGCAAGCGCCGTCGTCGCGGGATCGATGAGCCGCGCCTGCGCGCCGCGTGGCACGGCGTTGTATGGGGTGCCCCGGTGGCGCTGCTGCTGACCCTTGGCACGCGTGGGGTGATCGGCGGGGGTGCGCCGTTTGCGGCGATCTTCTGGATTGCGCTGGCGATAGCTGTGGTCGGCGCGATCGCGCTGGCGACTATTTCCGGCGGCCGCGTGAAAGCCGCCCCAGATCCCGCCTGACTCGCCGGACGCCCATCCACACTCCCAACAGGCACACCAGAGATACGCCTACCAGCAGCACGATCATCACGCCGTCCCACAGCGGGCGTTGACGCAGGAATGAAAAGTCCAGCCGGTGAAGCGCGAGGTGCCACCAGCGGAAGCTGCGACGGGCCGGGTCCGCATAACCGACGAGTTCACCCGTGCGCGGATCGAGATAAAGGCGCGTCTTCGCTTCGTCACTGTAGATCACCCGCCACGCGGGCAGCACGGCCGGGGACCCAGTGTGGTGCGTGTAGTGATAGCTGTCGCCTTGCGCGATCAGGCTCTGCGATGCGGATACACCGGGCTTGGCCATTCGAGCCAGAGCGGCGAGGTCCCCA
>DATMGK010000003.1:0-13419 GCA_035555595.1 Croceibacterium sp.
CGCCTGCCACGCGGCTGACTGATGCCGCGCCATCATGGGGCTGGCGTGTTCCCGCCCCGGGGGTGCCGGGGGCCATTTCCTGCCTTTGGCGGAGGCGGGATACCGACAGCCATCTTCATCCGGTCTGCCGCGTCTGGCGCTGGGTAGCGTTGCCGTGGGGTTATCCGCCCCCATGAGCTACGCGTTGCGCCGGCCGCGATGTCCGCAAGGGACAGGAGGGAGCGCAGTCGACGGCGCTCTCTCTGGTGCGGGCGCATATAACCCATATGGTTCACAATGTCAAGAGCTATGTGCCGTCCGTACCCGCCCCCGCCCTTCGTCATTCCTGCGCAGGGGAGAATCCAGATGGCGCGTTGCGGCGCTTTCTCTCGCTGGATCCCCGCCTGCGCGGGGATGACGAGGAGGGGGTGGCTGTTGTGCGAGCGCAGGCACTCACGGCAGCAGGGCGTCGATCGCATGGGCCATTTTCACGTCGCGAGCGGAGAGGCCCTGGGCGTCGTGGGTGGTCAGGGTGATCGCGACGCGGTTGTAGACGTTGGACCATTCGGGGTGGTGATCGTGCTTTTCCGCGATCAGGGCCACGCGGGCCATGAAAGCGAAGGCTTCGCTGAAATCGCGGAACCGGAACTGGCGTTCGATCGCCAGGCCATCGGCGCGAAAGGTCCAGTCCGGCAGGGCAGCCAGAGCGGTGGCGCGTTCGGCTTCGGTCAGTTGTGGCACGGACACGGTGCGTCTCCCTCGCTTGTCGGCTGACGGATGATGCCCTAGTCCGGCGTTCCATGGAACCCGCCCGCCTTCTTGCGACGGACCTTGCCTGCCGCCGCGGTGAGCGGCTGCTGTTTCGCGCCCTGTCGTTCGAGCTGCGCGCGGGCGAGGCGATGCAGATCGCCGGGCCGAACGGAACCGGCAAATCGAGCCTGATCCGTATTCTTGCCGGTCTGCTGCGCCCCTATGCCGGGACGGTGGAACGCAGCGTGGACGTTGCCTTGCTGGACGAGCGGCTGGCGCTGGATGGCGACTTGCCGCTGGGCAGGGCGCTGGCATTCTGGAGCAGGGTGGATGGCGGCGGCTATGGCACGGGGCGGATGGCGGCGCTGGGACTGGAACGACTGGCCGATGTGCCGGTGCGGTTCCTTTCCACTGGCCAACGCAAGCGGGCGGCGATCCTGCAATCCAACGCGCGGGGCGCGGGTCTGTGGCTGTTGGACGAACCGCTGAACGGGCTGGACGTGGATGCGTGTGCCGCGTTTCAGCGGCAGGTGGCGGATTATCTGGCCGGGGGCGGCATGGCGGTGATCGCATCGCACCAGCCGTTCGATGCACCGGGGCTGCGGCAGTTCAACCTGTCGGACTATGCGGCATGAGCGTTGTGGGCGCACTGTTGCGGCGGGACATGGGGCAGATGCTGGGCGGCGGGCGGCGTGGGGCGACGCTGCTGCCGGTGCTGTTCTTTCTGGCAGTGGCGATGGTCTATCCCTTCGCCATCGGCCCGGCGCCAGAGGTGCTGGCACGGACCGGCGGGGGAATCCTGTGGGTGGCGGCGCTTCTGGCCGCGATCCTGCCGCTGGACAGATTGCTGACCCGCGATGTGGAAAGCGGCCTGTTCGACCAGCTTTATCTGCGCGGCATCGCGGAGGAAGTGGCCGTGGCCGTGCGTATGCTGGCCCACTGGCTGAGCTTCGGCCCGCCGCTGATGCTGGCCGCCCTGCCCGCCAGCGCATTGGTGGGCATCGGCGGGCAGACGCTGTGGATGGTGGAACTGGGCCTGCTGGCCGGCACGCCGGGACTAGCGGCGATCGGCATAATCATCGCCGCGCTAACCGTGGGGTTGCGCGGCGGAGCGGCGCTGTCCGGCCTGCTGCTGATCCCGCTGGCCGTGCCCCTGCTGGTGTTCGGCGCGGGCGCGCTGTCCACCGGGGGGATGAGCGGGATCGGCCTGACGGCGGCGATCAGCCTGCTGCTGCTGGCGATCGCGCCATTTGCCGGCGGCGCGGCAATACGGGCTGCGCGGGACGGTCAATAAGGCGGGTGGTGCAGGCCCTTGGGGCTTAGCGTGAAGATCTCGTTCCCGTCCTCGGTAATGCCGATCGAGTGTTCGAACTGGGCGGAGAGGCTCTTGTCGCGGGTTACGGCGGTCCAGCCGTCGCTGAGCAGCTTCACGTGTGGTTTGCCGAGATTGATCATCGGTTCGATGGTCATGAACATGCCGGGCCGCAGTTCGGGGCCCGTGCCCGCGCGGGCGGCGTGAATCACCTCTGGCGCATCGTGGAACAGGCGGCCGAGGCCGTGCCCGCAGAAATCGCGCACCACGCCATAGCGGTACTGTTCGGCATGGGCCTGAATCGCGGCGCCGATATCGCCCAGACGCGCGCCGGGCTTTGCCTTGTCGATGCCGATCATCAGGCATTCGTAAGTAACGTCGATCAGCCGCTTCGCCTTCAGCGAGGCCTCGCCCGCCACGTACATGCGGCTGGTATCACCGTGCCAGCCATCCAGCAGCGGGGTGACATCGATGTTGACGATGTCCCCTTCCTTGAAGGTCTTGCCCGAAGGGATGCCGTGGCAGACGACATGGTTGATCGAGATGCAGCACGAATGGGTATAACCGCGATAGCCGAGCGTGGCGGGCACCCCGCCGCCATCCAGCGTCATTTCGCGCACAATGCGATCAACCTCTTCCGTCGAGACGCCGGGGCGCACGTATTCAGGCATCGCGTCGAGGATCTGGGCGGCGAGGCGGCCAGCCTTGCGCATGCCTTCGAAGCCATCAGGCCCGTGCAGCTTTATAGTGCCGTCGCGATAGACGGTCGTGTCGGCGGTAACGGTCTGGTATTCGGTCATCGGGGGAATGTAGCGACTGCGCCGATCAATTGCGAGCCGAGAAGGCCTCTCGGTATTCAGGCTTCACCGCTTCCACGATTTCCCGCGTGACCGGCAGGTTCACGTTGAACGCCCCTTCGGCATAAGGACCGGCGACATAGGGACCAGCATAGACGGTCAGCCGGTTGAACGTGCGCTTGTTGGTCGATCCGACCAGAATCTCCAGCTCGTCAATCTTGGGGCACTGGTCGAACATTTCTTCGGAGCCATCGGGCACCGGCACGCCGCGCCGCTTCTCCCGCTCCGCATTCAGGCCTTTACAGAAGCGGTCGCCGAACGCCTGTTCCAGCGCGGCGGGGGAGGAGAACAGTTCTATCGCGTCGAAGGCGCGGTTCGCCTGTTTGTTCCAGACCAGCGAATTGACGGTATAGTTGCCGTGCGCGCCGCCGGTGTAGGTGGCAATGTCGTTCGACAGGCTGAGCCAGCCCGGCAGATCCGCCACCACTTTCCATTCCGCGGTGTAGCTGTGCTTGTTGTACGGGAAACCCTGTTCGCGCGCGCCGCGCCGGGCGCTGGCGGATTCCGTGGCGAGTTCCGTCCGCCGTTCATCAAGCTGATCGTCGAGCAGGCGGGCCAGTTCCGGAATCCGGCCTGCTTCCGCCGGATAAGCATATTCGAACAGGAAATCGTCCGTCTGTTCCGATACGGTGCGCGCGCCGTTGCCGTGCGTGCGCGCCTTGACCGCCTGCGCCTGAGCCTTGGCCCGCGCGGCATCGGCAGTACGGGTAGCG
The DNA here is from genome assembly GCA_035555595.1 of Croceibacterium sp. Taxonomy (GTDB): domain Bacteria; phylum Pseudomonadota; class Alphaproteobacteria; order Sphingomonadales; family Sphingomonadaceae; genus Croceibacterium_A. The sequence goes on from DATMGK010000003.1 coordinate 3,612, forward strand.
GCCGGGGCATCCCCATCGCGCGGCTGGACACCGCCGGGCGGGTCACAAGCCGCGACCGTCCCCGCCAGTGCGAGAATCAGGATCGTGCGCTTCATATCCCTGCCTTTCCAAAACGCGCGCGAACGGGCAAGCCACAATCCATGAACGACCCACTCATTCAGCCGGATCGCGGACAGGAAGCGATCGCCATCCACCTCGTCGACAAGGCGGGATTCAGCGATTTCGTGCGAAAATTGAACGCGCAGCAGCGCGCGGCGCTGGCGGCGCAAAAATTCACCGGCGCGGGATATCAGGTGGGAATCGTGCCCGATGGCGATTCGTGGTTCGCGGTAGGCGGGGTGAAAAATCCGGCCCAGCTGTCGAGCTGGTGCATGGCGCGGCTGGCGGAAGTCCTGCCGGCGGGCACATATCGCCGCGCTGGCGGAGAGCCGGGGGCGGCGCTGCATGGCTGGCAGACGGCGCAATACCGCTTCACCCGCTATCGCGATGACAAGGAGGCCGAGGGGCCGCGCATTCTGCTGACCGAAGACGTGCGGCGGATAGAACCCGCGCTGGCTGAAGCTCGCGCGGTGAAGCTGGTGCGCGATCTGGTCAACACCCCGGCGGAGGACATGGGGCCGGCGGAACTGGAAACGCAGGCGGAAAAGATCGCCAAGGCGCACGGAGCCACCCTGTCGGTGACGCAGGGCGAAGCACTGGAACGGGAATACCCGATGGTTCACGCCGTCGGCCGCGCCGCCGCACGCAGCCATTCGCCGCGCATGCTGCATCTGGTGTGGGGGGACGAGAAAGCGCCGGTCGTGGCGATCGTCGGCAAGGGGGTGTGCTTCGATTCGGGCGGGCTGGATATCAAGCCGTCCGCGGGCATGTTGCTGATGAAGAAGGACATGGGCGGCGCAGCGCATGCCCTGGCACTGGCCGACCTGGTGATGGGTGCGGGCCTGCCGGTGCGGTTGCACGTGCTGGTTCCGGCGGTCGAGAACGCCATTGCCGGCAATGCATTCCGCCCCGGTGATGTGCTGAAAAGCCGACAGGGGCTGACGGTCGAGATCGGCAACACCGACGCGGAAGGGCGTCTGATCCTGGCGGATGCGTTGACGCGGGCGAGCGAGGAGAAGCCCGATCTGGTGATCGATTTCGCCACACTGACGGGCGCGGCGCGGGTTGCGCTGGGCCCGGATCTGCCCGCCCTGATGGCCCGGCATGATGAAACGGCGGAAGAACTGATCGCGGCGGGTAAGGCGTACGATGACGAATGCTGGCGGCTGCCGCTGCCAGAAGCCTATGCCGAATGGCTGAAATCCGACGTGGCCGATACCAACAACGCCCACGCCAACGCCTTTGCCGGGGCGAGCGTGGCGGGGCTGTTCCTCGACAAGTTCGTCGCCCCCGGCGTGGACTGGGCGCATTTTGATACTTTCGCCTGGCGTCCGGCGGCAAAGCCGGGGCGGCCCAAAGGCGGGGACGCGCTGGGCCTGCGCGCGGCGTGGCACATGTTGCGGGAACGCTATACGGCAGATTGAGAGCATGGGGTGGAACCCTAACCGCGTGTAAACTCCCGGCTGCTATTCGTACGATGCAAGCCCTTCCCGTGGGCATTGCCAGTTGGGCACTCTGGCTCTAACTGCGCGCCAATCCAGAGACCCGCACATTGACGACCGAAACCGACATAGAAACCGACGCCACCCTTCCGCAGGGCCCCTTCGCGCTGGCCGGGCCCGCCCCGAAGGCCGATCCGCGCGCGCTGCCGCTGCGCGGCGATCTGGCGCATATCGCGTTGGCAGGAAGCTATTTCGTGCCGCATTACGCCGTGCCGCAACCGCGCGCAGTGATGCCCGGCGGTGCGCCGCTGATGACCGGCACGGGTGAAGGCGAGAGCGAAATCGTCACCCTGATGGAAGGCGACAGCTTCGAAGTGCTGGACGTAACCGGCGGCTGGGCCTGGGGTTGCCTGTCGCTGCACGGCCCCGTGGGCTATGTGCGCGTCGACCGGTTGGAAACGCCCTGATGGCGCACAGCGTATTCATTGACGGAGCGGCCGGGACTACCGGGCTGGAAATCGCCGACAGGCTGGCCAGCCGGCCGGAGTTTTCGCTCGTCACGCTGGAAGGAGAGCGGCGCAAAGACCCCGCCGCCCGGCGTGAGGCGCTGAACGAGGCGGACTTTGCCGTTTTGTGCCTGCCTGACGACGCCGCGCGCGAAGCCGTGGCGCTGATCGACCCGGCCAGCCGCGTGCGGGTGATCGACGCATCCACCGCGCACCGCGTCACCCCCGGCTGGGTCTATGGCTTCCCCGAGGTGAGTGGCCACAGCGCAGTCGCGAAAGCGTCGAGGGTGTCGAACCCCGGATGCTATTCCACGGGCTTCATCGCCCTTGTGGCCCCGCTGGTGGCTGCCGGCCTGCTGCCCGCCGACTGGCCTTATACCTGCAACGCGGTGTCGGGTTATTCCGGCGGCGGGAAAGCCCTGATCGAGCGGTTCGAGGACGATCGTGATATTGCCTGGCGCGGATATGCGCTGGCGCTGGGGCACAAGCATGTGCCTGAAATGCAGGCGCGTTGCAGCCTGACCCTGCCCCCGCTGTTCACCCCGGCTGTGATCCCGGCCCATCGCGGCATGGTGGTGGAAGTGCCGTTGCCGCTGGCCGCCATGCCCGGAGCAGGAACGCCGGACGCGATGCGCGAGGAACTGGCCCGGTTCTATGGCGCGAGCCGGATCGTAACCATGGGGCAGGAGCCGGAAGGCGGCGAATTGCTGCTGCGCCGTTCCCGCGAACCCAGCGACCGGATGGACCTGCATGTTTTCGCCGGTGCCGACGGCACGCAGGCGCGGCTGGTGGCCGTGCTGGACAATCTGGGCAAAGGGGCCAGCGGCGCGGCGGTGCAATCGCTTAACCTGATGGCTGGACTGGAAGAAACTGCGGGGCTGCGGCTTTAGGCTTCCGGTTCGCTGCCTTCGGAATACGAATTTGCTTGGGGGTGCTTACTCCCTCCCCCACCTCGTTTTCCCTGCCTCATCACTCATCATTCCTGCGAAGGCGGGGAGCCAGTCGGGCGAGGGAAGCGTCATGCGCTCTGGATTCCCGCTTTCGCGGGAATGACGAAGGGTAGGCCATGAAGGGCGCCAAGGCTGTGGCAGCCCCGCCCCATGGGCAGTTATTAACCTGTCGTGCGCGATAATACGCCATCGATCGCTGAACATGGATAATGTGATGGGATGGTGGCTGGCAGGCTGGGGCACTGTGGCGCTGATCTGGCTTGCTTTGCAGGGCAGCGCGCTGATCTTTCTGGACGGGTCGTGGCGCATGGCCGCGCTCATCCCCGCCGGGGCGATGGCTCTGGCAGTGGCGGTGGGAGTGCTAGGCGGCCTTTCGGGGGCGAACATCGCCCCAATGTGGGTGTTCATCACTCTACCGCTCTGCATCCTGTGGCTGATCGGCCTGTGGGCCATTCGCGGCATCGCGGCGTTTGTTTCAACGTGACGACAACGGTGCCTAAAATGGAGGCACATCCTGCCTGAAATTTGGTCAGCAGTGGCCAGAAAACCCCTTTCTTGCGCCTTACATAGCACTTTCCTGCGCCAGCGATTTTCCGCCCTTTCCCGGCGGGAAGCGATTGTCTAATCCTGTTGCAACTGCCTTGGCACGATTCTTGAAACGATAATGCCGAGGATGGCGGGGAACGTCCGGCGCACATGCGCCCGGACCAGACGGCAGGGATCACGTGAAGAAGATCGAAGCAATCATCAAACCGTTCAAACTGGACGAAGTGAAGGAAGCGCTGCACGAAGTGGGCGTTTCAGGCATCACCGTGACCGAGGCCAAGGGCTTCGGTCGGCAGAAAGGCCATACCGAGCTGTATCGCGGCGCGGAATACGTGGTCGATTTCCTGCCCAAGGTGAAGCTGGAGGTCGTCGTGCCCGACGCGCAGGCGGAACAGGTGGTGGAAGCCATCGCCGCCGCCGCGCAGACCGGGCGTATCGGTGACGGCAAGATCTTCGTTTCCCCGATCGAATCCGCGCTGCGCATCCGCACCGGCGAAAGGGACGATTCCGCTATCTAGAAATTCAGCACTCTCCCGCATGCGGGAGAGTGCGGGGAAAGGCCTGCCCTGCCCCAAGATACTTCCCTACCCCTCCCGCCTTCGGGATGGGAAACTGAACGAAAGGTTGAAATACCCATGGCCAGTGCATCGGACATCGTGAAGCGGATCAAGGACGAGGAGATCGAATGGGTCGACCTTCGCTTCACCGATCCCAAGGGCAAGTGGCAGCACCTGACGATGGTCTCTTCGGTCAACGGCGAGGACGAGCTTGAAGAAGGCCTGATGTTCGACGGTTCGTCGATCGCCGGCTGGAAGACGATCAACGAATCCGACATGATCCTGAAGCCGGATCTGGACGCCGTGTGGGTCGATCCGTTCAGCGCCACCCCGATGCTGATCTTGGTGTGCGACATCGTGGAACCGTCGACCGGCGAGCTTTATTCGCGCGATCCGCGTTCCACCGCTAAGCGTGCCGAAGCTTTCCTGAAGACCACTGGTCTGGGCGACACGATCTACGTCGGTCCGGAAGCCGAGTTCTTCATGTTCGACGACGTGCGCTTCGAAGACGGCTATGCCGGTTCGGGCTATCAGATCGACGACATCGAACTGCCGACCAACACCGGCACGGAACTGGAAGGCGGCAACCTGGGCCACCGTCCGCGCGCCAAGGGCGGTTACTTCCCCGTCGCGCCGGTCGACAGCGCCGTGGACATCCGTGGCGAGATGGTCACCACCATGCTTGAAATGGGCCTGCCCTGCGACAAGCATCACCACGAAGTCGCGGCCGCTCAGCACGAGCTGGGCCTGACCTTCGGCACGCTGGTGACGACCGCCGACCGCATGCAGATCTACAAGTATGTGGTGCACATGGTCGCGCAGGCATACGGCAAGACGGCGACGTTCATGCCCAAGCCGATCGCCAAGGATAACGGCAGCGGCATGCACACCCACATGTCGATCTGGGACAATGGCAAGCCGACCTTCGCCGGCAACGGCTATGCCGGCCTGTCCGACAACTGCCTGTATTTCATCGGCGGCGTAATCAAGCACGCCAAGTCGCTGAACGCCTTCACCAACCCGACCACCAACAGCTACAAGCGGCTGGTGCCGGGTTACGAAGCACCGGTGCTGCTGGCCTATTCTGCCCGCAACCGTTCCGCATCGTGCCGTATCCCTTACGGTTCGGGCGAAAAGGCGAAGCGCGTGGAGTTCCGCTTCCCCGACGCGATGGCCAACCCGTACCTGTGCTATGCCGCGCTGCTGATGGCCGGCCTCGACGGCATCCTTAACAAGATCCATCCGGGCGAGCCGATGGACAAGAACCTGTACGACCTGCCGCCGGCCGAGCTGGCGGAAGTGCCGACGGTTTGCGGATCGCTGCGTGAAGCGCTGGAAGCACTTCAGGCCGATTACGAATACCTGCTGAAGGGCGACGTGTTCTCCAAGGATCAGATCGACGCTTATTGCGAGCTGAAGTGGGAAGACGTGATGCGCTGGGAAACCACCCCCAGCCCGGTCGAATTCGACATGTACTACAGCTACTGATTTCAGCAGTGGTGATACGAAAAGGGCGTCCGGAGCGATCCGGGCGCCCTTTTCCTTTGCTGAATGCAACCGTGAAGGCGGGACAACGGATGTCCACATCGCCGAGCCGGTGAAAGGTTGCCGGACATGCGCTTTCCTGCGATTTTCACGACGATGACACCCGCGATTTTCGGATTGGCCGGTCCTGTTCTGACCGATGACGAGCGGGCCTTTTTCCGCGACGCCGACCCGGCTGGCTACATCCTGTTCGCCCGTAATGTGGAAACGCGCGAGCAGTTGCGGGCGCTGACGGACGATCTGCGATCGATCCACGGCCGTGACCGATTGCTGGTTTCAATCGATCAGGAAGGTGGGCGCGTGGCCCGAATGAAGCCGCCGCACTGGGATGCCTTCCCACCCGGAGAGGCATTTGCCCACCTGTGGAGCGTGGCCCCGGCCAGCGCGATAGAAGCCGCGCGCGCGAATGCCACGGCGCTGGGAATCGACCTGGCGGAAGTGGGCGTGACGGTGGACTACACGCCGCTGCTGGATGTGAGGCAGCCCGGCGCGCACGACGTGATCGGCGACCGCGCGCTTGGCAGCGAGCCGATGCAGGTGGCCGCGCTGGGTCGCGCGGTGCTGGACGGACTGGCGCGGGCCGGAGTGGCAGGCTGCATCAAGCACGTGCCGGGCCACGGCCGCGCGATGGCCGACAGCCACAAGGAACTGCCCACCGTCAGCGCCAGCGAAGCCGAGCTGGAGATCGACGTGGAGCCGTTCCGCACCCTGTCTTCCGCGCCGATCGGGATGACATCGCACGTCCGTTATACCGCCTGGGATGCGGAAAATCCGGCCACACTGTCACGCTTCGTGATCGGGGAAGTGATCCGGCAGCGCATCGGCTTTACCGGACTGCTGCTGAGCGACGATATCGACATGGAGGCGCTGAGCGGCACGGTGCCCGAACGGGCCGAACGCGCGGTTGCCGCCGGATGCGATCTGGTGCTGAACTGCTGGGCGAAGATGGACGACATGATCGGCATCGCCGAACGGCTGCCGACGATGGGCGAGGAGACACGCGCCCGGCTGGATCGGGCGCTGGCTGGCACCGGCAGCGGGCCGGACCTGACGGAACGCGCGCATCTGATCGCGAAGCGCGACAGTCTGCTCGATCTGGCGAGCGCGCGGGCATGACGGGGGAGCATGGCCTGCTGTTCGGCGATTTGCCGCACATGGCCATGCCGGATACCGAGGATAGCTGGAACGGCCCCGGTGCCGCGCCTGCCGAGGGCGAAGCGCTCTATCTGGAACTGGAGGTCTGGGAAGGCCCGCTGGACCTGCTGCTCGATCTGGCGCGGCGGCAGAAAGTGGACCTGCGGGCCATCTCCATCCTGGCGCTGGTCGATCAGTACATCGCCTATATCGACCGGGCGGAAGCGCTGAAGCTGGAGATCGCAGCCGATTACCTCGTGATGGCGGCGTGGCTGGCCTATCTGAAATCAGCCCTGCTGCTTCCCAAGGAGGAACAGGAAGACCCCAGCCCCGAGGAACTGGCACTGCGCCTGCAACTGCGCCTTCAGCGGCTGGGTGCGATGCGTGAGGCGGCGGCGCGGCTGCTGGCGCGCGACCGGTTGGGCCGCGACGTATTCCCGCGTGGCGCGCCCGAGGGGCTGCGGGTGGTCCGCAAGAACGCGTGGCACTGTGACTGGTACATGCTCATTTCCGCCTATGCGCAGGTCAAGGCGCGGACGGAGCCCGTGGTTCACATGGTGCGCGAACGCCCGGTGATGACGCTCGATTCGGCGCTGGACCGCGTTTCGGCCATGCTGGGCGTGCGGCTGGACTGGATGGAACTGCGCGATTTCCTGCCCCCTCATGCGGAACCGCGTTTGCGGCGATCGGCCCTCGCCTCCAGCTTCGTTGCGGCGCTGGAACTGGCGAAGCGCGGCAGTGCGGAAATCAGGCAGGAGGAAGTGTTCGGGCCACTCCATCTACGGCGGGTGACTGCGTGACCGGCACCCCTGACGATCTGGTGCGCGCGGTGGAGGCGGCGCTGTTCGCGGCAGAGGAGCCGATGACGGCGGACCTGCTTTCCGGGCAGCTTGACGGAGCCGCGGTGCTGCCCGCCCTGCGCGAACTGGCCGCCCACTATCAGGATCGCGGCGTCAATCTGGTGGAACGTGGCGGGCGCTGGCAGTTCCAGACCGCGCCCGACCTTGCCCACCTGTTGCGGCGGGAACGGGAACAGGTGCGGCGGTTGAGCCGTGCGGCGACGGAGGTTCTGGCCATCGTCGCCTATCACGAGCCGGTGAGCCGTGCGGAGATCGAGGCGATTCGCGGGGTGCAGACCAGTTCCGGTACGCTGGACGTGCTGATGGAAGCTGGCTGGGTGCGCGTGGCCGGGCGGCGCGAAGTGCCCGGGCGGCCCGTGGTCTATGCGACGACGCCCGAATTCCTGAACCATTTCAGCCTTCAGAGCCGCCGCGACCTGCCGGGAATAGACGAGTTGAAAGCGGCTGGATTGCTTGATCCGGTGGACGATGCCTACGACGAAATGGTCGCTCAGGACGCCCGGCACGGCGAGGATGAAGCCAAAGAAGAGTCAGCCGCGCTGGAAAACCCGGAGGAAAGCGCCTAGGTTCCGCGCCATGCCATCCGGAGATAGCGCGTGAGTCTCGGACCGTTCCAAATCCTGATCATCGTTCTGGTGGTTCTCGTGCTGTTCGGCCGGGGCCGGATCAGCGAGTTCATGGGTGATTTCGGCAAGGGCATCAAAAGCTTCCGCAAGGGGCTGAACGAAAACGACCAGCCGGCGGTGGCATCGCAACGGACCGATGGCCCGGCGCATGAACTGAGCGCCGACGCTGCCGCCGACCGCCGCCCCGCCGACTGAACTGAACGCTGGCGCCTGATCCATGTTTGACATCGGCCCGACCGAATTGCTGCTTATCGTGGTGGTGGCGGTAATCGTTATCGGCCCGAAGGACCTGCCATTGGCTTTGCGCACGGCAGGCCGATGGATCGGCAAGATGCGTAAAGTATCAGGCCAGTTCCGCACCGGGTTCGAAGCCATGGTGCGCGAAGCGGAAATGCAGGAACTGGAAGCCAAATGGAAAGCGCAGAACGAGAAGATCATGCGCGAGCATCCTGAAGGCGGGCCGCCGGGTACCGAGCAGACAGGCGCCTATCCGGCCGCGCCACCGGCGGACGTGCCGCCCCCCGCCGCTGCCGAAGCCGCCATCGTGACCACAGGCAGCGCCGATGAATATCGCGACGCGCCCGGCGCATCCTCTGCTGATTCGAATGCCTCCAGCCCGGAGCCGGCGGAAAAGCCCGCGCAATAACCGCCATGGCCATGAAGATATCCGATATCGACGATACGCAGGCCCCGCTGCTTGATCACCTGATCGAACTGCGCGGACGGCTGGTAAAGTGCGTGATCGCACTGGCGATCGCCTTCGCCATCTCGCTCTATTTCGCGGATGACATCTTCGCGATCCTCGTCCGCCCGCTGGCACAGGCGTTCCCCGACGGCGAAGGACGGCTGGTTTACACCAAGCTGTATGAGGCGTTCTTCGTCGAAATTAAGGTGGCGCTGTTCGCGGGTTTCTTCATCAGCTTCCCGATTATCGCCAACCAGATGTGGGGCTTCATCGCGCCGGGTCTCTATGCTCGGGAGAAGCGGGCGTTCCTGCCGTTCATACTGGCAACGCCGGTGCTGTTCGGTGCGGGCGCATCACTGGCCTATTTCGTGGTAATGCCCACGGCCTTCAAATGGTTCATCGGGTTCGAAGGTAATGCAGGCGGCATCCCGCAGGAAGCCCTGCCTGCGATGGGCGATTACCTGGACCTCGTGATGCATTTCGTGCTGGCGTTCGGCATCAGCTTCCTTCTGCCGGTGCTGCTGCTGCTGCTGAACCGGGCCGGACTGGTCACGCGCGAGCAGCTTCGCGGTGCGCGGCGCTATGTGATCGTGGGCATCTTCATCGTGGCGGCCATCGCCACGCCGCCGGATGTCGTGTCGCAACTTATTCTGGCGATCCCGCTGATGCTGCTGTTCGAAGGTTCGCTGTTGCTGATGAAGCCGTTCAAGCCGGTGGAAGAAGAAGCGGAAGACATGGCGAAGCAACTCGCGGATCAGTCCAGTGGGCTGGACGAGCAACCAGCCCCAGCGCCGCCGGTGGTTTGAGGTTTCGGACGGAGGGATCCGTACCTCCGTCCTTCGTCATTTCCGCTGAGGC
>DATMGK010000004.1:0-87749 GCA_035555595.1 Croceibacterium sp.
TTTTCCGCATCGACGCTGTCCTTCACCAGCCGCACTTCCCATTCCAGCTTCGGATCGACGATCGACCGCTGGATCAGGGTCCGCTGGCCCATCGCGTCATAAGTCCATTCGAACCGGCGCTTGCCATCGGGATTGCGGAGCAGCGCCAGATCGTTGCCGCGCGGCGGGGCCGCCGGGCCGGATGTCCGCAACGTGGGATAGGCATCCGCCGTGCCGTGGCAGTCCTTGCAGCCGATCTCGATCGCATTGGCGACTTCGCCATAGATCAGCCCGTTGCCGTGGCTGTCCTGCGCGAAGTGACAGTCGGCGCACTGCATGCCTTTCTCGGCATGGATGTCCATCAGGTGCACGGCCTTGCCGGGGTTTGTGCCCACCGGCACGAATTCCCCTTCGCCCTCGCGCCGCCACTTTTCGGGATCGTCCGGGTCCACGATCTTGCCTTCGGCATCCAGCAGATTGCCTTCCCGGTCGCGTTTGAAGATCGCGCGGAAATTCCAGCCGTGGCCGTGATAATCGGCGAACTGCGTGTCTTTCAGCGTCGGGTTCAGACTGTAGACGTTGCGCAGGAAATCCAGGTCCGCCCAATTGCCGCGTGGGGCCGCCCCTTCCGGGTTCCGGTCGAGCACCTCACGCACTTCCTCCGCCGTGGGATAGCGCTGCTGCGCCGGCCACATTGATGGCGCGTCGGATTCGTAATCCCACATCGTGTAGCCCAGGAACGAATTCAGGAAGATGTTCGGCTGGTGCATGTGGCAGTTCATGCACTGCGCGGTTGGGATAGAGCGCGTGAAGACGTGCCGCAGCGGGTGGCCCTTTTCCTTCACCGGCGCATGATCGGGATCGCCCGGCTGCTTCACCGCGCCGTGTCCGCCGCCGGTCGGTTCCAGCTTGCCGGAAATGGTCGGGTCCACCGTGATCGTCTGACCATCGCGGCCATACTGGGCGTAAGTCAGGCTGTGGCGCGGTTCACGATCATTGGCATAGATCACATGGCAGGATGCGCAGCCGGAATGGCGGTAATCGCCCGGCTGGTCGTTGGTGCCCATGAACCAGGTGAACGGATCGTTGAGGCGCGTCTTGTGGATGTTCAGCACCGGGATCGCCACGCGCAGTCCGGTGGCGGGGCCGCGGTTGGACTGCTTCAGGTCGGGCCGCCCCGGCTCCTCCAGCCGCTGGATCGCGCCGGTCACGTTGGGCAGGCCGATTTCCGGGAAGATCGAATTGATCGTGCGCCCGCCGCGTTCGAACACGCGGAACACGTCGGCTGGCGGTACGACCTGCCATGTCGGCAGGGGGTAGAGTTCGGCCAGCGCGCCGCGCGCTTTCTGCGCTTCCGTCAGTGTGCCGGGCGGATCGCCGGGGCTGACCACTTTCGCCGGCTGACCATCGCGCGTGTAGGCTTCACCCAGAACGTAGTTTTTGAACGGCACGATACCGTTGTTGTACGATGCGCCGCCCCACAACATCGCGCCCGATGCCATCAGCGACCGCTCGCCCGCCTCGATCGTTTCGAGGTGGCAGGCCCCGCATGCCTCACGCGCGACCCGGTAATCGCTGGGGTTCACGAAGCGGACGAACTCCGGCGCCTCGCGGTTCAGCAAGGCGTAGCTCCGCTTTGGATTGGCGGAGGAGGGGAAGTGCCAGCCTTCGGGATAAGTGGGCAGCACGTGCGCCCGGTCACGCGCGGTGATGTAATCGATATGGTCGTGCGGCAGGTCGGAATTGCCACGCACCGTGGCATCGCCGCCGTGGCAGTCTGTGCAGCCCAGCCGCACAGCGGGCGTTTCGTGCATCGTCGGGGCATCGGTGCGGACGTGGCAGGAATAGCAGCCTTCCGACTTTCCCATCATCGCTTCCAGGGTCTGAGAAGCGGGGGCGGGTGGGGCGAGCGCATAGTTGCGTGCCACCGGCTTCTCCTCACCCGCGGCGCGCAGCGCGTTGCCGCCCAGCAGTGCGGCTGCGAACAGGATCAGTACGGAGAAAAGGCGAAGGGCGCTGCGCATCAATAACTCAGGATCGCGTTGGCGAGGATGGAATAATAGGCGCGGGAGTTATCCGTGCTGTCGAACAGGTCGCGGAAGCCGTCACCTGCCACCAGCGTCGCGCCTGACAGACGCATGACGATGTTCTGTGTCGCTTTCGGTCGCCAGATCGCCGCGGCTGACAGATCCCATCCTATTTCTTTCGGGATGGAACCTTCCATGCGCAGGGTCTGCAATACCGTGGTATCTTCGAACCACAGGTGGTTCGCATTGCCGGACACGCGCAGTTCCGGTGTCAGGTCGAAATCCGCGCCCGCGCCCAGTAGGATCAGGCCGGGATTGGTGAAGTTCGACTGGCCCTGTTCCTTGCTGGATCGAAGCGAATTCAGCAGGCCGTTACGCCCACTGACCGAAATCACACGCCCGCCGCCTGCGAACGGGATCGTCTGGCGGATCCAGTAGCTGGTGTCCGCCCCGGCGAAGATCGGGTTTTCGAAGATCGCATCGAAACCGGTTTCGGTATCGTCGTAGGGATCGCCATCGCCGCTGGCCCATGCGCCCGACAGGCGGAAGCGCATCCAGCTCTTGTCATAGCTCAGCTCGCCCGCGGCGAAGAACGCGCGGATATCCGCCGGGCGGCCGGTGAACACGCTGTCGCGATCCTCCCCCAGAGCGGCATAGGCGCTGGCGGTCAGGTTGATCCGGCCGATCCGCCCGTCGGCGTTATAGCCCAGATAGACAACATCGTATTCGCGCCCGCGCAGATTGCCGATCAGTGCCGGGCGCACGGGGAAGCCGTTATCGTCGATTTCCACATCGCCCGCTTCCCGATTGCGGTTCCACGCCAGCGTGATCTGGCTGGTCAGCGCGGGGATCAGGAAATCCTGCCGATAGAGGTTGGCGATGAAGACGAAATCGTCGCGTGGACGCTGAACCACGCTGTTCAGCCCGCTATTGGTGTCTTTCTCCAGCCGCCAGAACGCAGCCAGATTGTATTGCACGCGGTTGTTGTCGCGGTTGCCGAAGAAGCGCACGCCCAACTGCTGGTCGTTGAACAGGAAGCCCCGGAAATCCGCCTGAAACGGCTGAATCCCCACGCGCACGGAATCGAAATCGTACCGCATTGACGTGTTACGGATGTGATAATCGATGAAGGCTTCCTGCACCCCCACGAAGTGATCCGTGCGATGCGAAGGGCGCGACGGTTCTACGAACAGCACCCGCCGTTCGGGCACGTTGACGTGATTGATGTTGAACGCCAGTGCCACGCGGTATTCCACGTCCGGCGGCTTGAACGCGGTGTTCCCCTTGGTCAGTGCCGCGCCGACGAGGAATGTCTGCGACAGGACATAGCTGGCATCCTTGCCGAACACGTCCAGGCTCTGCGGCCGTTCCGTCGTTTGCACGCCGACCGGGATCGGGAACGTGCGCGGTTCGAACACCGTGTCGCTGACCAGATTGCCCTGAAAGAACCAGTCATGCCCGGTGATGGGCAGGAACGGCACCTTTGCCGGGTCCAGCGGCCGATCGCCCTTCAGCACGTTGTGGTGATAGGGATCGAGCGGTGATCGGCACACGTCGCGCACCAGCTTGAACACATCCTGCGCCGGGCAGAACGCATTGATCAGCCGCCAGCGATCCGGGATCGGGATCGTGTCCGTGGGGAATGCTTCCGGCGGCGGGGCGCGCACCGCGCCCGCGTTGTCCTGCGTCACCGCATCAGGCAGTTCGCCAGTGTAGCCGGGGCGGCGGCGGCCATCGATGGATTCGTTGTCGACAGGCGGGGGCGTGTCGTCTGCCGGAACGGACGCCGCAACCGGTTCTGGCGGCAGAGGTGGCTCTGCTGCCGGCGCGGTCTGCAACAACAGGGTAAGAATCAGCGCGCCGTTCATCACAGGCCCTGGCACACGTTCTGCGCGGCTGTGTCCAGAAACGGCGCGAACGGGCAGCTGATATACCGCAGTCGCGCTGTGCGCCCGCCTGCAAGGCTCACCATGATCTGATCCGCGCGCATGGCGACTGGCGCGTTGCCTACGCCGCCCGCGCGCAAACCGCCGTTGTGCAGGCCCAGGAAGCTGATCATGTCGTCCTGATCGATGCCGTCGCCCGAAACGCCCAGTCCGCCGACCAGTTGATTTCCGCGATAGACCGGCACGGAGCCGGGAAAGATCTGCATTCCGTTGGCCAGCCGCTTCTGGCCCGGCGCGGCGTCGGGCAGGTCCGTGCAACGTTGCGGCGTGTCGGTGGCGGATGCGCCGGTCACGAAGCTGAGATGCTGCGCCAGATTGCCCAGAATCAGCGCCGATTGAAGACCGGTGGAAAACGGATTGAACTGGCCGATCGGGCGGGACAGCGGGCCGTTGGGGCGACCAACTTCCCCATCCGGGAAATAGGGGCGCGACAGATTGCCGCCCGATCGATCAGCGAAAGCATGGCTGCCGGTCAGGGCATTTGCATCGCCCAGAAATGTGCGAACCCGGTCCACGAACTGCGGCACCTCGCCGCCCCCGCCGCCGAGCTGCGCTGCCGCGAATGCGCCGGACATGAAGTTGGCCGTGCGTGCTTTTTGCAGCGAAACGTCGATGCCGAATATCGGCGCGTCGGGTGATCGCACGATGCCCAGAACCTGCCCGTGCGTATCGACCAGAGAGATCGAAACCTGCGCCCGGCTGTCCAGCGGCTGGCGGATCTGTGCCCGCGCGCGGCTCATCACCGCGAAAGCTTCTTCCAGCAGGGCTTGCGCTTCGGCGGCGCTGATCGGCTGCGCCAGATCGGCCCCGTCGGTGCCGCCCCGGATGGGATAGCGATTGCTTCCGGCCCCGTCAGTCAGAACGAAGGCGTCGGTATTGCCGAATTCCGCCGATGTTGCGGCGCGCAGCCCTGATGCTTCAGCGCCATATGCCGCGCCGGGCAACAGCGCCGCCCCGGCATAGTATGCCGTTACCGGCACCAGATCGCCGCGCGCGTCCGCCACCGCGAAGCTGGCCCCACCGACGCTGCCAAGCGCGGCATAAGTGGCGTCGGAATAGCGCAGCGATGTGCCGTCAACGAAGATGCGGTCGGCCCGGATGCCCTCTGGCGCTTCGAAACCGACCGTCCCGGCCAGCGCGATCAACTCGTCCGGATCGCTGTCGGCATCCAGCACGTTGTCGTCGAAGCCATAGACGCCGTCGGACAGCACGCCCACGCCGCCAACGACCACGCCGTTCTTGTACAGCGGGAACCCGCCCGGATCGGCCGAAAGGCCCAGTGGCGAACGCTTGGGCCCGATCATAGCGCCGCCGGGGCCGCCCAGCCGCGCGGCGAGGTCGGAACAAGGCAACTGGCTGAACTGCACGCCGAACAGCGGCCCGCTTTCCAGCCCCACCGTGGTCGGCGCGGGCGGGAAATGCGGTTGCACGATCATGCTGGCCGTGCGGGTGGAAAAGGCGTTGCCGCCGCTGGAAAGATAAGCCCCGGTGATCGCCTTGGCGATGGCGGCGGCTTCCGCCGGAACGTCCAGCCCCTGAATGTCTATGTCGTCGCCGTTTGGCGCGCCGGGAATTGTGGCCAGCGCGGGCGCACCGTCCATGCGGAAAACCGCCAGCACATTGCCCACGCGATCGACCACGGCGATGGTCGCCGGGCGGGAAAGCGCGTCTGCCTGCATGGCCGCTTGCGCTATGATCTGGCCCACTTCGCCCGCGCTCAGGGCGACTTGCGCGGGGGCGACGTAGAGCCCGCCTGGCGTGGGCGCGGGGCCGGGGGCCGGGGTGGGCGCGGGCGTGGAGGGTGACGATCCCCCGTCTCCGCATGACGCCAGCATCACGGCCGCGCCGCATAGCAGTGATGTGATCCCCCGCGCGCGCATCAGCGAAGCTTGCCGATCGCCCCGGTCGCCTGGCCCAGCGCGGCGCGGAACCGCACCGGATTGTAGCTTTCCGGGCTACGAACCGCTTCATAGGCGCGGTTGAGATCGGCGCGGATTCCGGCGGCGGCGCCCACTGTGACGCGCCCTTCGCGCACCATCGCGTTGAGCAGCGTGTCCACCGCCATGACGGCCTGCGCCGACCCGGCATAGTCCGTGAAGCGTGGGCTGGTCGTCCTGTCTGCAATCGCGGCGATCACCGTAAAAGCATCTCCGCCAACCGATCGCGCCAGAGTGTCGGACAACGCGGCAGCGGCATCGCGCAGCCGCAGGGCGGCCTGTGCAGCTTCCCCACGCCCTTCGCCCATTGCGGCGTGGAACGACCGGCTGGCGGTATCGAACGCCTGCCCCTGCGAAGGGGCCAGCACGCGGGCCACGGTGGCCAGCATGATCTGGTTCTCGTCATTGAAAGGCGGCTGGCCAAAGGGGATCGGCCGGGCGGGGTTGCTTTCGAAAGTCAGCCGCCGCTGCGGGCCATCGGTGATCCCACGATGGCAGCTGTGGCAGTCGTAGAAGAAGAATTCGGGGAACACACCCTCCGTGCCGAAGCCGGGGCGGGCGAACAGGTCCGCTTGCCTCCGCACGGCTTCCGCCTGCCCCACGGCCCACAGCAGGACGCTGTTGGTACGTCCCTTGCGCTGCACGTAGTCGGCGTCTTCATCGTGGTGCTGCTGCAGGGCGCTGAACAAATCCAGCTCGAACACGATGCGCGGGTGCCCGGCGGCCATCATGCGGTGGGTGACGAACTGGTTGCCCTTTGCGCTGCCGAAATGACAGTCGAGGCAGACGCCGGCCCGCACCTGCGGGTTTTCCAGCGCGGTCAATCCGGCGCGAAGATTGGCGGGATGATCGCCTGCCGTGGTATAGTGGCTGGCGATCCAGCCACCCGCGGGCCCGTGGCAGGATTCGCAGCCTACCCCGTCAGAAAGCTGAAAACGCGGCCCACGTTCGGCGGCAGGTACATAAGTGGCGTGGCAGCCGATGCAGGCGGGTTCCGACGTCGGGTCGCCCATGCCCAGGCTGGCGGCGATCTGGCGGCCGCGCACACTGCTCAGAACACTCAGCGCGCGGCTGTGCGCGCCGCTGGGGGATGAGGGTTCCTGCCAGGTGGCGATCTCGTCCTGCCGCACCAGTTCGCCGTTGCCTTCGGCGCGGCCATGGCAGGTCGATCCGCCGCAAGTCGCAACGCCGACATAGCTACCTTCGGCCTGCGCGGTTGCGCCGGTAAGGGGCGCGCCCAGCAGCAGGCAAAGCGCCCCTGCCAGCGGCGCACGCCAGAAACCGTCGCCATGGCCCCCCTGGCCAATCATCTGTCGCTGTTTCCGGTCGAACAGCTGTCACTCGTCGGATCGCAGGAATTGTCCCACAGATCGTCGTTGCCAACGCCGGTGATCGGTTCATCGACCAGCGGCGGAGAGATCAGGGGTTCCACCGGGGCCAGTTCGATCAGCGGCGTGATGAACAGTTCCCCGCCGCCGGTGACGGCCCCTTCGCTCTCTGCCTTCAGCGGCGTCAGCAGATCGGTGTCGCGCGGCAGGCCGGGGGTATTCATCCCTGGCATGGTCGAACACGCACCGACGATCAGACAGCCGTTGATCGTCGAGGCGGGGTTGAACAGCCCGCCAGACGTGCCGGATGCACCGTTGATCGAAACCAGCGGGATCACGTCTATCCCGCCGATCGGCTGCCCCTGATTCACCAGTTGGCCATTCACCGCGATGCGCGTCGCGCCCGATGCGGTGTTGATGGAAATCGTTTCGGCGATGAAGCCGCCACGGTCGGCATATTCGGTGGATGCGCCGCTGTTCTGGATGAACAGGCCGTCCGTCACGTCGAAGGTGATGGAACTGGCGCTGATTGCCTGCGGGTTTCCGCCCGGTTGGTCCAGCGCCGCGTTGATCGTCGGGAAGCTGGTCAGCGTCTGCAACTGTCCCAGGACGTTGCCGGTGGCGATGGCGATCGTATCGCCCACGATATGAACCTGGCCCAAGGCCGCCCCGCTCGGATCGAGCATGGCGATCGATCCCGTCTCGGTATTCAGTTCCACCAGCGTCGGGTCTATCAGGAACGTGTCCGTGGCCGAACTGGTTGTCAGCGCCACGTTGCCGTCGATCGCGATGCGGGTGGGGCCGGATATTTCCAGCGTGCCGCCCGTCCCGATATTGCCGCTCGCGCCATAGGACAGGGCGAGATTGCCGATGGTGATGTCCGTAACCGCCGCCCCGGTGCCCACGCTGCGGAACGTGATCGCATTGTCTGCGAACAGCCGCGTGGCCTCCGCGCTGTCCAGGCTATAGTCGCCCGACAGTGTCTCTCCGCCGATGAATATGCGATTGGCGGAACCCGTCGGCGCCGGAACGCGGGCGATGATCGTCAATTCCTGCGTCGTGCCACGCTCGCCCAGCGTGCCGCCCAGCCCCAGGTTGATATCTGCCGATGTGACGGAGATCGTGGTGCCCCGGCCGGTGCCGGACATCGCGAAGACGCCCCCGGCATCCACTGTCAGCGCAGCATCTGCGGACAGGGGGCCGTTGGTTATCACATTGCCGCCTGCCGTGAGGCTGACCGAACCACCGTTTACGCCTTCCAGCGATTGCAGGTCGCCGCCAGCGTTCAGCACGATGGCCCCGTCGGATTGCAGGCTGCCATTGGCAATGATGTCGCCCGTTGCCGTCAGGCTGATAGAGCTTCCAATCACGGTGTCGGCGGTTTGCAGATCAGCGCCGGAGCTCAAAGTCACTGCGCCGGACGTGTTGAGGAGCTGCGTCGTCAATGCGCCCCCAGTCGTGATCGACAGTGCGCCATTGCTCGCTGTCGCCTCCTCGATCAGCAGAGCTTCATCCGCGTCGATCGAAACATCGAGCGCGCGCAAAATCACTGCGCCGGCCGAAGCGAGGTCGTTCACCACCAGCGTGCCATCCAGTGCCTGCAACAACGTCGGACCGCCGGAAGAAAGGCGATCTGCGGCGATGCCGTTGGCGACCGTTATCTCCATAACCTCGCCCGCTTCGATCAGGCCGGTGGAAGTGAAGCTGTTGCCGGTTATCCGTACTGCGCCATTGGCGCTCAGGGGCTGGGCAGCGTTGACGATCACGCGCCCACTCGTATCGAACAGCAGGCTTCCGTCAGCGGCGAATGGCGCCCCAGAGACAGTGGCCTCGATCCCCGCCGTCGCTCCGGCTCGGGTGCCGGTGCTTTCGACCATCAGGTCTCCGGCAAGCTCGATTGCGGATGCGGCATTGAGTGTCGCCACGTTGAGGCGTGCGGTTCCGGCGTCGCTTTCCGCTTCGGCGGTCGATCCCGAACCGCCAGTGCCGCTGGCGTTAAGAGACAGCGTGCCGATGCCGCGCGGGCCGACAGGCCCAGGCGTGTCGGTTACGGTGAAACCGGCCTGCCCGCCGCTGCCTTCGCCGCCCACCGCGCCCGGCAAACCGCTGTTTGCGTCGCCGCTGTCGCCGCCGATGCCCGTGGCATCGATTTCAACGGTGCCCAGCGCGAAGGCGCCGTCTCCCAAGGCGAACGTGGCAATGGAGCCGACGCCATTACCGCCGTTGCCATTCGTCCCGGTTCCGGAAAAGCCACCTGCACCGCCACTGCCGGTGGCCTGTATCGACAGCGTTGTGGCCGAAAGATTCGCGGTCGAACCGGGCAGGCTTTCCACGCGAGCCGTGCCGCCCGTTCCATTGCCGCCGCTGCTGGCAGTGCCGCCGCCGCCGTGGTTCATGCCAGCGCCGCCGGTTCCGGTGGCCATCACGGTCATGTCCTGCGTAGTCAGCGATCCGCCGCTGAACTGGGCCACCGCGGTTCCACCCGCGCCCGCACCCGCCAGCGCGGCGAGCGATCCGCTGTTCGCAACATCGTTGCCGCCCGCGCCACCGCCAAGGCCGGATGCGGAAAGCTGGAGGCTGGTTATTTCGATCGTGCCGCCCGTTTGTGAAACTCGCGCTGTCCCGCCGGTCCCGTCGCCTGCCTGATAGGCAGTCGCGCCGTCCGATGCCGCCGCCTTGCCACCCAGTCCGTTTGCATCCACCGTCAAGGTGTCGAGGGAGAGGCTGCCACCCGTTGCGACGAGTTGCGCAGTGCCCCCCGTTCCGCTGCCGCTGCTACCGCGCACCGGCAGATCAGACGGGGAAAGGAACGTGGCCAGGTTCTCGAAGAAATTGAACTCATCCAAGCTGAAGACGTAGTTCGTCCGTCCATCGCCGACTGCCTGAATAGTTAGCGCATTCGCCGTTATGCTGGCCGTTCCGGCGCTGCCTGCGAGCAGTTCCACCGTTGCGTTGCCGCCGGTAAGTGTCGGGCCCGCGCGTGGCCCCGGCGCATCCAATTCTTCTAGAGTGGTTAGAGAACGGGCGCTGGCTGAAACGATGATATCGCCCAGTACCTCTATCGTCCCGTCCTGCGCGATCAGGTTGGCGGTGCCGCCTGTGGCGTTCGATGCAACCGCGCCCGGCGCTCCGAAACCGTCGGCGACAATGGTCAGGCCCGATGCGATCTCGATGCCGGCCCCGCCATCCAGTTGCACCAGGCCGCCGTTGCCACCGTCGATGAAGATCGATCCGCCGTCGATCGCCGTCGCGCGTGCCGTGCCGCCCGTTGCGCTGCCCGCCGTCGCCGCTGCGGAAGATCCGAAGGCGCTGGCGCTCAGGCCCAGATAGCTGGTGGTGATCTCGCCGCCGCTGGAAACGACTTCTACCGTGCCGCCGCGCTGTATTGGTGTGACCACGGGGTCGGAGAACGATGAGAACGCTATCGTGCGCGCATCGGCGTTAAGCTGGATCGCATTCGCCGAAATCGTTCCGCTTGTCAGTGCTTCCAGGCGGATACCGCCAGCCTGATTTGTAAAGCTCGCCGCTCCATTGAAGCCGCTGGAAGCGTTTGCTTGCAGAATGATGTCGCCGCTGACAACCAGTTCGCCGGTGCCGGACACGGTAAGGCGTATCGCATCGGCGCGGGCGGTGCCTGCGCCCGCGACGGAGCCGCTGAATACGGCTTCTCCACCCGCCCCGCTGGCGGATGCGAACAGGCGATCCCAGTTGTGCGTGCCGCCCGCGATATCGATGGCGATGGCGCCGCCGGTGCCGTCCCCCGATTGACCCACCGCATAGGCGCCGCGCCCCTCCGCGGTGAGCGTCACATCCGTCAGGTTCAGTGCGCCGCCTTCGTTGACAAGAGAGATCGTGCCGCCAAAGCCATCGCCAGCCACGCTGGCATCGTCGAAGGATTCACCACCGTAACCACTTGCATACAATGAGAAGGTGGAAGCCGTTATGGATCCGCCAGCGGCCACGCGCGCGTCGATTGCGCCTCCGCGCCCAACGCCGCCCGTGCCGGTGCCTACGCTGCCGGTGCCCTCTGCGGTTGCATAGATGGAAAGCGCGGAAATGGCGCCCCCCTCGGCTAGCAGGTTTACCTGTCCGCCCTGTCCGTCAGTGAACGGGGCGTCGATGCTGAACGGTGCAGACAGGTTCGACGCGTAAAAGGACATGGCGCCATCGGAACTGATGCTTCCGCCCTCGCTGGCGGTAAGATCGATTGTTCCGCCGATGCCAGGGCGGGCCGAATAGATCGTGAAGTTCCGCGCGGAGATCGTCCCGCCTGCGTCCGCGGCAAGGGCGACCCGGTTGCCTGCATAGAGGGTGGTGGAATTGACGAATTCGGTGGTTCCGCCCAGCGGCTGAATATCGATCCCATCGGTGGCATAGGCGGAAACGCGATTGTTAAAGGTAGCGTCGCCGATGCTGATGCTGCCAAGCTGATTTGCCGCGAACTCTGTGGGATTGGCAGAGGTGAAGCCCGCCGCCAGCACCACGGTGCCGCCTTCATCGGTGACATCGATCGCCGGCTGATAGCCGATCGTGCCGGAAAGCAGCATCGTCAGCGCGTCGTTCTTCGGTACCGCTACCATCGCGATCTGCTTGGCGTCGAAAGTGCCTGACGATGCCGTGCCGGTCGTAGTGCCGGTATGAACAATCCCGTTGCCGTCGGTCGTGCCCACCGTGACGGTGAAATCGAACAGGCCGGTGTCGATGAACATGTCGACCTGTTCCGCGGCGATATAGGCCACGTTCCTGTTGGCCGTGACCGTTCCGTTCTGAACGATGCGCGGCGCCACCAGCGCGACATAGGAATCAAAGGCGACGGCGTTGATCTCCGCGCCCGCCGCGATTTCGACCCTTCCGGTCGAGCCGTCCGCACCGCGGAATTCCACCAGCCCGCCGGGGCCATAGATCGTGCCGAGGTCGGAGAACTCGTTTGGCGTGAACTGGATGTCGTTGGTGGTCAGGACCAGGCTGCCTACATCGATCCGTGCGTTCGGCCCCACGAAGATGCCGGTGGGGCTGTAGAACCAGATGTTTCCGCCGGGAGCGCCGGCCGCGCTGCTTTCGATTGCGCCGTTGAGGGAAATGGTCGCTGCGGTTGGCGCGCTGTTAATGTCGACGGGCAGCACCCTATTCAACACCGTGAAATCGCCCGATCCGTCATAAACGAAGCGGGCCAGCGTTCCTTCGGGTAGGAAATCGATCGCCCCACTGCCGGCCGTGTCCACGGCTGACCAGTTTATCACCGTTTCAGGCGTGAAAACCGTCACCTCTGTCGTGGCCGGCATGTCGGGGCCGGAATCGGGCATAGTGCCGATGCTGCCTATTCCGGTAACGATATCGCCTGTTCCCGCGAAGGCTTGCGCCCGCGCCGTTTGCAACGGTGTCGCCAGCAGCGCGGTGGCCGCGCAACCGGCCAGGAGGAGGGGCCTGATCGGCTGATGCATCACAAATTTCCCCAGGGCAGCAGACGTGTGGTGATAGTGAACAGAAGGCGCGGATCAGGTCGTTCGGTCAGGAACCCGGCGTTGTTGAGCGGCACGGCGAAAGTCAGGTCGAAGTCCACCCGGTTACCCCACCGGCCGCGCACACCGGCACCGGCACTGATCGCAGCATCAGGGTCGACACCGCCCGCTGCATCATCGACCCACGCTTTGCCATAGTCGAAGAAGGCAAAGGGTTCGAAAGCGAACCGGTCCGCTCCGCGCGGATAGGGGCTGCCCACCCGCAATTCGAATGAAGCGCCCACCGCGCGATCGCCAACCGCCACGCCGGGATCGAACCCCCGGCCGATGGTATAGCTGCCGAAACTCGCCTGCTGGTATGACAGCAGCGAGCTGCCCGAATACTGGCCCATCGGCGAAATCGCCAGCGTGAGCCGGGGAACGGGCCGCATCTCTACCGTTCCCTCCAGCCGGGCCACGAAGGCGCTGGGATCGGCCGCGATGTTGCTGATCGGCACGTTGGGCGGCAGGCAGTCCGCCACCGTCTTGCAGCGGTCGCTGGCGCCAAGGCCCGACAGGCCCTGCCGCAGTTCCAGAGACACCATGCTGTGCCAGCGCGGCTCCCGCGCGGTATAACCGCCCTGGCCCCTCGCGCTCCGCTCGTCGATCAGCTCGTGCGCGATCCGGGCGTAGGCCATCCGCAACTTGTCACGGCTCAGCAGCGTGCTGCCGAACGCCAGTTCCTGATCCACGATCTCCAGCCCGGTAAACCCGGAAATCGTCTGATCGTGGCGGCGCAGGAAGGGATAGGACAGATACCCGGCGGCCGTCACGGTCTTGGTGTTGAACGGCGCGCCGCCGAAATCGGGCTTGCTCTCGCCATACAGCGCGCTCGCACCCAGTCGCAGCCCGTCGGCGTTCAGCGCGAATTCGTGAGCGATGCGGCCGATCCGCTGCTCTTTCCAGTCGAAGGTGTTGTAATAGCTTACCGTCGTGCGGTCGCCCATGCCGGTCAGGTCGTTAAGCGTCAGCGCCAGAAAGCCGCCTTCCCGCCCGGTCGCCCGGGTGCCGATATTCTGCGCGCCTGCCACCAGATCATAGGGGCGGCGCACCACGATCACGTCGCCCGCCACATCGCCGGGGCGGTCCCCGGCAGAGCGGAGCACGAGGCGCACGTCGAAGCCCGGCAGGTCTTCCAGCAGCAGCAATTGCCGCTCCGCCTCGTGCGTGTTGAACCATTCGCGAGAGGTAAGGTCGGCCAGATGGGCGGCGATCAGCCGCTCCGCGCGGCCCGCGTCACCGCGAAGTTGCACTTCCACCAGCCGGGCGGCCAGCACGTCCATCCGCGCCGCGCTGCCGGGCTCTATCCGCTGGGGGGGGACCTGCACGGCGGCCAGAAAGCCCATGTCGCGCAGGATAGTCGCCGCCCGGTCGCGCACTTCGCACAGCACCGCCACCGGCTGCTCACGCCCGGCGAATTCGCTCCACGCGGGGGTCAGGACGCTGGCGTCCACGCCCGGCAGTCCGGTGAACTCCACCGTGCTGAACGTCACCCGGCTGGCGGCGAAAGCGGGATCGGCAAGCGGGCAGGGGCCGCGCTCGATATCTCCCTCTACCGAAAGCCCGCGCCTCGCGGCGGGGCTGGCGGGTTGGCCGACCTCGAGATCCTCGCGCGTCGGCGGCGCGGGAACGGCCTGCGCCGATGCCGCCACAGGGGCAGCGGCCGCCGTCAGACAGGCCAGCGCCGTCAGGCCGCTGCGTGCCATGGCCGACAGTTTCAGGTAGCTCGAAAATTCCGCCATGCGCCCCCCAAGGTATCGCCCGCGAATGAGGGCGATACTATGCCCCCATCCCGCAATGCGACGGCCGGGGCCCTTGCCCGGCCTCTGCTTCTTACCCTTCGTTTGCCAGCAAAGCCGTGGAAAGAAGGTTCAACTGCTGCGTGCAGCCCCGTTCGATCAATTGCCCGGCCAGATCTTCCGGATTGTCCGCCGCCCCATCCAGAACCGCGATCCGCAGTTCGCCGGTATTGGCGCCACCCGGGCCGCTCAGCCGATAGACAGCATCATCGGAAACCGGCAGCACACTGGTATCCCACGGCGCCAGCATTTCGCCATCGGCGAAAGTCACCGTCTCGCGATCGCCATTGGCAGCGGTCAGCGTATAGGTCGCGTCGCCCGCTTCGGAATTGCGCCACAGGCGCACCCGCTCTGTGCCGGCAAGGCAGAATGTGCCCCGCTGGCCCACATCGATGTACCAGAGGTTCGGGGAATGCCGTGGGCCCAGTTCCGGCACGTTGCGCACGGCCCCCGTGCGCATCCGCTGGGCCGATCGCTGTTCCGTCAACGCGGCAAAGGTCCCGCGCCGATTGGTCGCGGTGCGCTGGTTCAGCGTGAACGTGCCCGCCCCGCGCAGAACGCGTGTGCTATCACCGTCCAGCACCGTCAGCGTGTCGCCCGCCCGCAGCACGATCCGTTCGCTGTCACCGATCTTCTTCCCCACCGGGAAAGTTCCCGCTGAAGGGCCGCTGGCCGAAACCACCACGCCTGCTGAAACGGCCATTGGCGCCGCCACCGTCGCTGCCGCCAGAGCGGCCGCGATCATTCCCCTTCGAAGCAAGGTCATTGCCCTTCCCCTTCTTCGTGCCATCGTGGCCCTATCAAACCTCGAACGGCGTTGTCAGTGAAAAAAGTCTTAATTTCCCAAGTTAACCGAGAGTATAAACATCACCCGTTTCCAGTTTTCGTGTGCGTTCCAGCAGGTTGACCAGCGCGGCATCTTGCGGATGGCGCTCCACAACTGCGGCGATGGCGGCAAGCGCCGCCTCGTGATCGGTTGCGATTAGGGCAATGCCCCGGTCCAGCGCGGCCCTGTCCTCTGGCGGAAAGTCCGGCGCAGGTTCGAACAGGTCAACCGGCTTGCTCCGCCCGCGAAGCACCACGCGCCCCATCGGCCGCCACCAGTCCAGCCCAGACCGTTCGGCAAATTCGCGGCTGGCCATCACGCTGGAATCCAGCGCCTTGTTGGCCGCTTCCAGCCGCGCGGCGGTGTTCATGGAATCTCCCAGCGCGGTGTATTGAATACGGCTCGCACCGCCGAAATTGCCCACTACCGCTTCACCCCAGTGCAGGCCCACGCGCGTCTTGCCGATGGGCGGAATGTCCGGCTCGACCGACCGGCGGAATTCCTCGCCAGCCTGCCAAACGGCATAGCCGGCCCGCGCCGCGCGTTCGCCATCGTCGGCCCGCGCGATCGGCGCTCCCCAGAACGCCACCACCGCGTCGCCGACGAACTTGTCGATCACACCCCCATGGTCCAGCACGACCTGGCTCAATGTGTCGAGATACTGATTGACCAGCCGCGCGACCGTTTCCGGCGGCAGGGCGTGGCTCATCTTCGTGAAGCCTTCCAGATCGCTGAAGAGGACGAACAACTCCTTCTTCTCACCATGCAGGCTCAGCAACTCGGGGTTCTCGATGATTTCTTCAGCCATCTCGCGCGGCAGATATTTGCCCAGCGCACCCTGCGCGAAACGGCGCTGCACCGCGCCCG
Organism: Croceibacterium sp.; assembly: GCA_035555595.1. Taxonomy (GTDB): domain Bacteria; phylum Pseudomonadota; class Alphaproteobacteria; order Sphingomonadales; family Sphingomonadaceae; genus Croceibacterium_A. Next base: position 16,208 of record DATMGK010000004.1, read on the forward strand.
ATGCGCGCGCGGCCGATGTCACGGCGGCGAAAGCCAGCGCCCATCCCAGTATCCAGCCCGCTGCGGGCAGGCCCAGCGTATCGATCCCCCGCCAGTGCAGCAGAAACGGCAGGCCCGCCACGGCGGCGAACTGAGCTGCCAGCAGGGGATAGATGCGTAGCGAACGTATCTCCACCAGCCCGGTCAGCGCGGAACAGCCTACGATCAGCACTGCGGCCAGCCACAGCATCGCCGAGGGCACTTGCGGCAGGCGTTGGCCGTCCAGCATCTGGGCGATCATTTCCGCATGGACCGCGATGCCGGGCGGGCGCATCTCGCCCGTCACTTCCGTGATCGGCGTCGCCACGCGATCGTAATCCACGATATCGCCGCCGATCAGGACATAGCGTCCCTCGACGATGGAACCGAACGCGGCCGCCAGTTCCGGATCGGCAAAATTGTCGATCGGGAACGATGCATAGATGGGGGTGGTCTCGCTTTCCGCATCCATCGCCGGACGGCGATAGCGGATCGCGCCTTCGTATCCGGGCAGGGTCTTCGCGGTTTGTCCCGCTTCGGCCAGCATGGCGCGGCCCAGCACGGGCGGCAGATGAGCGTAGGATGGCGGCCAGCGCCGCGTGACGCCGAACGCATCGTCCAGCGCGATGCTCGCGGGGTGGGCGTTGCTCCCCTCCAGCCGTTTCAGAAACTGTTCGAGATACTGCTGTTGTTCGTACCGGATGTCGAAACTGTTCACCCCGGTTTCCGCATAGGCGACAAACACCGGCGTCTTCATCGCGCGCAGCGTTTCGATCAGTTCTTCATCCTCGTCCTGTGGCTGGTCGAACAGGATGTCGATGCCGATCGCTTTGGCCCCCAGCGCATCGATATTCTCCAGCGTTTTGGCCAGCAGTCCGCGATCGAGGGGGGAACGTTTGCGGGCATTGATCAGCGTCTGATCGTTATAGACGATCAGCAGGATACGTTCGTCCTGCGGCACTTGCTGGGCGAAGATGAAGCTGCGCACATCGTAAAGCGCCTGTTCTGCCTGCCCGGTTATGGGCGTGGTCCGTTCTGCCCCCGAAAATGCGGGGTAGCTCCAGCTGAACCGGGCCAGCAGCAGGGCCATGACCAGCAGCAGGCCGGTCAGCACCAGCCGCCGTGCACCGGCCTCTCGTATGCTGCGCCACCCGCGGAAGAAGATGCCCCTGCCGCGTGTCTGTCCGTCCCCTTGCGCCATGTGCCCGCGCGCCGCGCTCAGGACCCGTTGAACAGCGACCGCTCGCCGTCGCCGATCAGGGCAAAGCCCGACCAGTAGAACGGGTGGGATGTTTCCGCGTCATTCATCAGCTGCGCCTGTGCCTGTCGCAGCGCCTGCGCCTGGCTGGTGCCTGGGGTGCTTTCGAAGAAGGAGGAGAACAGCCGTCGGGTGGCGCCATACTCCTCTGGCGCGGGCCAGTGGCTGGCGATCACCTGCCGTCCTCCGGCGCCGATGAACGCGCGCACCAACCCGTCCAGCGCCTGCCCGCCGCCGCTTTCCAGCCCGGCAGCGCGGGTGGCGTCCAGCCCGGCAAGGCTGGCGGTGTCGCAGGCCGAAAGGATCACCAGATCGGCGTCGAGATCGAGATCGAACACTTCCGCGAATTCCAGCAGCCCGTCGGAACCGGCCCCGCCGAACGAGGTCAGCAGCGCCGGGCGTGTCGGGCAACCGGGGCGCGGTGCGGTTACAAGGCCGTGCGTGGCGAAGTGGACGATGCGATAGGATGAAAGGTCCTGCCGCCGTTCGATCGCATCGTCGGTGAAGGCCGCGCCCGTCAGCAGGCTTGAATTGTCCGCGCCGAACAATTGGGCGGCCAGCTGCAACTCGTCATCGGGAATGGGCTGGTTCCATGCGGAGAGCGGCAGCAGGCAATCATCCTCCACCGATCCGCTGACCCTGCGTGTCAGGGCCGCGCTTGTTACCGGCCCGACCGGCTCGTTGCGGCCCAGCCCGATGTAGGCCCGCCCGGCGGTCGATCCCGGCGCGCGCCGCGCATCGCGGAAGCTGGCGGGCGACAGCGCGGTGCTGACCGCCGTGTCCCGGCCAAGCCAGCGCACGCCGCGGAAATCGAATTCATCTCCGCCCGCATTTACTCTCGAATGATAGGCATCCACACTCGCCTGATCGGCGATCAGCAGGTTCACCGGCAATTGCAGCAGCGCGCCGTCCGGTTCGAACACCAGATGGTCCAGCCGCGCGATATCGGCAGCAACCGGGCCGAACAGGGCGTCATGCAGCGCGCGCGCACTGTCTACGTCGAACGGATAGGTCGCGTTTACGCCGCCAATGCTCAGCGAAATCGAATCCCTCAGCGCCCCGACAAGGTCGGCGACCTGCTGGCTGCTCGCGTTCACTTTCCACCCGGTGGACCGGTCCGGCGCGATATAGACGGCGTACATTTCACCGCCCAACCGGATCAGCTTCAGATAACCTTCGCCCGGCTTCAACAGGGCCCGCATCTCTTCCGCGGTCAGGTAATTGTGCGCCAGCGCACGATATTCTGGATAAGCCGACAGCGCGTCGAGCAGTTCGATCTGCGCTGTTTCCAGACGGCCCCGGCGATCACGCAATTCGGGCAGCAGCGCGGTTTCCGGTGTGTCCGCCTGCGCCTGCGCGATCGAGAGGTTCACGCGGGTCAATTCGCGATCGACGGCATTGGCGCGGCGGAACAGTTCCGACGCATCGCTGCTGCCTGCGGAAAGCTGGCGCGCCAGCTGGGCCAGCGTTTGCGCCGCGCCCGGTCGCTCTATCAGCTGAGCCGCCAGGAACAGGTCGTTCACCAGCTGCGGTTGCTGCGGCAGGTCTTCCACCAGCATCGTGAAGTAAGGCTTCATCTGGTTTTCGATGCCGACCAACCCGGCGCGGCGGCCGATAACCTGGCCCACGACTTCTCGATAAAGCGCCAGCGACTCGTTTCGGTCTCCGCGCCGCGCCAGATAGGCGGCCAGGCGGGCTCTCGCTGCTTCCACCGATGCGCTTTCAGGATAGCGTTGCTCTGTCAGCGTAACCGCTTCGCGCAGTAGCGATCCCGCTTCCGCGTATCGGCCGCGCGCTTCCTGGGCCAATGCCATTTCGGAAAGGATCTGCGCTTCCAGCCGCGCCACGGTGAGCACGCGGCCCTGCTTCACATCCAGAATCGTGCGTCGCGCCGTCGCCAGCTCCGCCAGCGCGTCTTCCGCCCGGCCTTGCCGCCGCAGCGCGCTCGCGCCGATCTGGCGGGCCTGCGCGTCGATAATGGTCGCCCGCTCTGCCCGCGACAGGCGCGTGTCCTGCCCCAGTGCATCGGTCAGCCCGGCGGTGAGGCCGGAATTCATGCCTGCGGCCAGCATCCGGTCGATATTCAGCGATCCGTCGCTATCCTCGGGCCGGTCCGTCACTTCCGGCACCGGACGCGCAAGGATTGGTGCGACATTTGCCAGATCGCCGCGATTGAGCGCGTCGATCGCCTCTAAATTCCGCAGCAGCCGTGCCTGAATGGGATCCAGCAGCCCGATTGCCCGAGCCTGTGCGAAGGCGCGCGTCGCTTCGTCGTACCGGCCAAGGTTCGAAAGCTGCAACGCGCGGTTGACCGTCGCCTCGTGCCGCCTTTCGGCCAGCGTGGCTTCGTCATTGTTGTCGCTGGCGATCAGGTCGGGGCGGAAAAATTCCTCCGCCTCGGTATATTCCCCCGCATTGTTGCGGCGATAGCCCTGGCCGATCAACTGGTCGCCACCGCCCAGCGTGGCACGCGCCTGTGCCAGCGATCCGGTCCCGCCGATGGTGGCGATGTCCAGCGTGCCGGGGACGATGCGGTCCTCCACCAGATTCGCCATTGTCAGCCGCAGGGCGCTGTCGAATGCGGCCAGCCCTTCCACGACATGCAGCCAGCCGTTCGCGCGGACGGCATAGCTAATCCATTCAAGGTTGGTGCCCCGTTCGCGGCAACGCCGCACATTGGCTTCGGCGGAACCCTGCGCCTCGTCACAATCCAGCGCGATATCGCGCCCACGCCCCAGCCTTTCGGCGACGGCGGGGGATCCTTTCCAGCTATAGGCGGTGCCGACCGGGCGATCCACGTCGCTACAGATCAGGGCCCATTTGCGATCGAACAGGGTCGATCGGTCGTTGCCCAGCATCACGCCCTGCGCCTCGCACAGCGCCCCTTCGGTTCCTATGCGGAAGCTCTCGCTCGCGACCGGGGGGCTGGCGGTGATCAGCGATGGTGAACACAACGCCAATGCGCCAGCGGCCACGCTCAGCACGCGCGGCAGAAACTTCGACACTTCCCTATCCCCTCGTTTGGAAACGCCAGTAGCGATAGCTTCAAAGAGTGAGGCAAGCGTTTACGCGTGGCAAGCGCGGTAACCAATTTCACTCTGTGCAGCGGCCCATCGCAGGTCCATAAGCCCGCGCCAATCGGCGGGGCCAAAGGGAGGCAGCATGGCAGTTTCGGATCAAATCGACTTTCCAACATTCATGGAATCGGTGCAGCAGCACAATCCGAATCAGCCGGAATTCATTCAGGCCGTGCAGGATGTGGCCGAAGACATCTTCGACTTCATCTCTGACAAGAAACAGTACCACACCGCCCAGATCCTGCGCCGCATTGCAGAGCCGGACCGTGTCGTTTCCTTCCGCGTGTGCTGGGAAGACGATGCCGGCAACATTCGCGTGCAGCGCGGCTATCGCGTGCAGAACAACAACGCCATTGGCCCCTACAAGGGCGGCCTGCGCTTTCACCCCAGCGTGAATGAAAGCGTGCTGAAGTTCCTGGCGTTCGAACAGACGTTCAAGAATGCGCTCACCGGCCTGCCAATGGGCGGGGGCAAGGGCGGCGCGAACTTCAACCCCAAGGGCAAGTCCGACCGCGAAGTGATGCGCTTCTGCCAGAGCTTCATGACGGAACTCTATCGCCACATCGGCGCGGATGTTGACGTGCCGGCGGGCGATATCGGCGTGGGCAGCCGCGAAATCGGCTACATGTTCGGGCAGTATAAACGCATCACCAATCACTTCACCGGCGTGCTGACGGGCAAGGGACTGGAATACGGCGGCTCGATGATCCGGCCGGAAGCGACCGGATACGGCGCGGTCTATTTCCTCGACAACATGCTGAAGCATTCCGGGCGCGATCTGGCTGGCCTGCGGGCTGTCGTTTCCGGATCGGGCAACGTGGCGACGCATGCGGCGGAAAAGCTGATCCACCTTGGCGCAAAGCCGATTACGCTGTCGGATTCCGGCGGTTTCATCCACGATCCGGATGGGCTGACGTTGGAAAAGGTGCAGTGGGTGAAGGACCACAAGACCCACCGCCGTGGCCGCATCAGCGAATATGCCGATGCCTTTCCGGGCGCGACTTTCCATGCGGGCGAAACGCCGTGGAACGTGCCCTGCGATGTCGCGCTGCCCTGCGCCACTCAGAACGAGCTGCTGGGCGCGGATGCCCGCGCGCTGGTGGCGAATGGCTGCATCGCGGTGTCCGAAGGGGCGAACATGCCGTCCGATCTGGAAGCCACGCATTTCTTCCGCAGCGCACAGGTGCTGTTCGCGCCGGGCAAGGCCGCGAACGCCGGCGGCGTCGCCGTTTCGGGTCTGGAAATGAGCCAGAACTCCTCTCGCCGCTCATGGAAAGAGGAAGAATTGCAGGTTATGCTGCGCGACATCATGGATGGCATCCATGATCGCTGCCTTGCCTATGGCTCCCAGCCCGGCGGGCATGTCGACTATGTGAAGGGGGCCAATATCGCCGGCTTCAAGAAAGTCGCCGACGCTATGCTGGCTTTTGGAGTGGTATGACCGGATACGCCCATATCCTTGTCGAAACGCGCGGACCGGTCAGGCTCGTCACGCTCAACCGCCCGCAGGCGCTTAACGCCCTTTCGGGTGCGGTGCTGGAAGACCTGATTGCCGCGTTCGCCGCGTTCGAGGCGGACGATACTCAGCGGTGCGCGGTTCTGACCGGGGCAGGGGACAAGGCTTTCGCAGCGGGCGCCGACATTCGGGAAATGGCCGAAAAACCGGCGGCTGATTTCTACGCGGACGATATGTTCGCCCGCTGGCAGAGCCATCTGGTGAATGCCGTACGCAAACCGTGGATCGCGGCGGTCAACGGCTTCGCGCTGGGCGGCGGGTGCGAACTGGCGATGATGGCCGATTTCATCATCGCGGCCGACACCGCGAAGTTCGGCCAGCCGGAAATCAAGCTGGGCGTCGTTCCCGGCATGGGCGGGTCGCAGCGGCTGACCCGCGCGATCGGCAAGGCGAAGGCGATGGACCTGATCCTGACCGGCCGCATGATCGATGCGGCAGAGGCGGAGCGGGCCGGCCTCGCCGCGCGCGTGGTCCCGGCTGCCGATCTGCTGGAAACGGCGATGGCCGTTGCTGCTGAAATCGCGGCGATGCCTCCACTGGCCACTCTCGCGGCCAAGGAACTGGTCAACGCCGCGCAGCAGCTTCCGCTTGATGAAGGCATCCGCCTCGAACGCCGCCTGTTCCACATGCTCGCCGCTACGGAGGACAAGGCCGAAGGCATGGCCGCTTTCGTGGAGAAGCGTGCGCCGGTGTGGAAGGGTAAGTAACCTAGCGCGCCGCGTCGCAGGGCTGCGTTATCAAACACGTCCCATCGGGCGCGAACTCCACGTCATCGATAGACGATGCCAGCGCGCACTGGCCGGGGGCGACCAGCCCGCCGTCCACTACTACAGAGCCAGCGCGCGGAATGACCAATAGCGGCGCACCTGCATAGCGCACCGTTGCGGCGTCATCCGGCGTGCCATCGATGCGATCGAGCCGGAAGTACGGCCCCTGCACCAGCGACACATCGCCGCTCTCCGGCACATGTCGGTGGAGGCGTGGGTCATACGGCTCACCCTCCGCCACGGCGATGCTTTCATCCAGATGCAGCTCGCGCGGGCGGCCATAATCGTAAAGGCGATAGGTGATGTCGGAATTCTGCTGGATCTCGATGATCGAGCAGCCCCCGCCGATGGCGTGGACGGTGTTGGCCGGGATGTAGAAGAAATCCCCCGCCTTGACCGGATGCCAGACCAGCATGTCCTCGATCCGGCCGTCCAGCGCCGCCGCGCGCATTTCGTCCGGGCCGATTTCGCTTTTGAAACCAATGCCCAGTGTCGCGCCCGGTTCGGCGTCGATCACCAGCCAGCATTCTTCCTTGCCCTGCTTGCCAAGGCCAGCAGCCAGCGTCTGCGTATCGGACGGGTGGACCTGCACTGACAGCTTCTCACTGGTGAACAGGTATTTCACCAGCAACTGCGTCAGGGCCTCAGGTGGCTCGAACCAGATTTCGCCGATCCGCTTGTCCGCGGGCGTGTCGAACGGCGGGGGCAGCGTGTCCTTGCCCCACGGTTTCTCGACAGTTCGGGTTTGCAGGATCATGCCGGTCTAACGCCCTAAGGAACCATCAGGTCCAGCAGCGCGGATATCTCCACCGTGGCGAAGCCCACCGCACTGTCGGAAATGCCATAGGGCACCAGCAGCCGTTCGCCCACTTTCAGCGCGCCGCAGGTATAGACCACGTTCGGCACATAGCCTGACCGGTCGGCATCGACGGCGGTCAGCACCGGCTCTGCCGTACGGCCGATCACCTTGGCGGGATTGTCCCGGTCCAGCAGCGCGGCGCCCAGCGAATACTTGCGCATCGCCCCTACGCCGTGGGTAAAGATCAGCCAGCCCGCATCGGTCAGGATCGGGCTGCCGCAATTGCCGATCTGGATGAACTCCCAGGGATATTTGGGCTCCATCAACAGCGTGCCTTCGCTGTTCCAGCGGTCCAGCCGATCGGATTTCAGCAGGTACAGGTTCTTGCCGTCCTGCCGCCCGACCATCGCGTATTTGCCGCCCACTTTCTCCGGGAACAGCGCCATGCCCTTGTTACGCCCGGCCTTGCCCTCGATGGGTTCCAGCAGGAAGCGGCGAAAATCTACTGTGCGCAGCAGCTCTGACCGGATCGAGCGGCCGGAATAGGCGGTGTAGGTGCCGATCCATTCGTAATCACCGCCGCCATGGTCGAACCGGACCATCCGCAGGTCTTCCAGACCGCCCGCCTGCTGTTCGGTGATCGGGAAGATCACGGTGTTCGACAGGCTGCTGTCGGGGTGGCGATGCACCACCACGCCGGCATCGCTGTCATGCAGGGATGCGTCGTCCAGATCGACGGAGGTGGCGAAGGCGCTTTGCGGCCACAGCGTGAACGTGCCGTCCGGGCTGGCGATGCCTTCTCGGAAAGCGATCGAACTGATGTGCCCTTCGCCCACCGCGCGCAGCGACATGGCGAAGCGCACCGCGCCGCCCTCGATCCCGCTCTGGTCCGGGTGTGGCACGATGGACGGGTTCATCAGCGCCGCCGCCGCGTAAGTATATTCGTGGCAGAAGAACGCGCCGATCAGTCGCCTGCGCGTGCGAGAGAAGTCCGCATCGCCGAGACCAAGGGACTCCTCGACCTCCGCAAACCGTTCGTCGAACATGTTCTCGGTCTGCCAGTGGCGCGCAACGAAATCCTGCCGCACCCGCTCGTATTCGATGCGAACCTGATCCTCGCTCAGTGCGGCAACATCCCTGACCAGGCGGAGCGCGCGGTTCCCCTCGGCATTTTTCGCCTGCCAGCCCAGATGGAACGGGCGAAGGACGACGCGAGAGGGGTCGGCGTGCAGCCGTTCGTCAAGGATTTGCAACGGAGTGTGTGGCAACCCGCGCTCGATCCCCAATATCACCTCCAACTGAACTTCGCCCCGAATCGAGCCGATTTGCGCGTGCGAGGGCTAGCACGGAATAGTGCGCCAGTTGAAAGGCCAGGATGGATTCCGCTCCACAGTTTATGTTCGCGCCGCGCGGTGTCACGCCGTCGCGGCAGCGCCCTGTAACGAGATCCGCCAGCACCACGCCGCGATCATTTGCGCCGAAGAACCAGTTCCACGCCGCCATCGCATGTTCGAACCAGCGCGCGTCGCGTGTGGCGGCAAAGGCGGCGCGGGAAGCTTCTATCGCCGCCTGCGCTTCCAGCGGTTGCTGGTCGAATGGCAACGGCTCTGTGCATTCGTGATGAAAACTCTCGCAGCCGATCGGGCGAAAGTGGCCACCGGTCGCCAGTTGCCGTGCCGCGATCCATTCCAGCGTTTCCAGACCCGCCGCGACATAATGCCGGTTCTCCAGCACCAGCCCGGCTTCGATCAGCGCCTGGCTCAGACGGGGGTTGTCGTAACCCAGCACGGTTTCGAACCATGCCCAGTCGGGCCTGCGCGCGGCGTCGAGCAGGCGATGCAGCACGTCAGCGCCTTGCGCCAGTACGTCATGAGATGGGCGGTGGCTGGGCAGGCTGCGCAGCACGCAGGCAGTGCCGAGCATCGTGAAGGCGATCGCGCGCGGGGAAGCGAGCAGGGCGACGTGCGGCAGGGTTTCTTCGTAAAGCTTCCAGGCCCAGCCGCGAATATCTTCGTCCGTGGATGCTTCGATCGTCTGCCCCAGCGCCCACAACGCGCGGCCGTTGGAATCGTCGGAACCCTGCTCTTCACGCCAGGTCCGCTCAAAGCTCATGAAATTGCGAAATGCCCCCCGATCGGCATTCCACGCATGTTGGATGAAAGAGGCGAAGGTCTGGCACCACTGGCTTCTTTCACGTTCCGGCACGCTGGCGGCCACGTTCATCAGCATCAGGGCGCGGGCATTGTCGTCCACGCAATAGCCGTGGCGACGATCCGGCACGATGCCGATCGCGTGTTGCAACAGGCCGGTTCCGTCACACATGCCGAACAGGCCGGAAAGGCCGGGCGTCGCCGTAACCGGGGCGGGGCGGGCGGCGGGCGATACGGCCGCGTCGATCAGCGCTGCGGCGCCATCGGCGAAACGCGGCCATATCGTCTGCCGTCCCCGTGCATAGGCCCGGCGTTGCAGCGAATGGAGCGCTTCCCGGTCATCCAGCAGGGCGTTCACCGCATCGGCGATCGCATCCGCGCTGTCCGGTTCGATCAGCTTTCCCGCATCTCCGGCCAGCAGCTCGCGCGCATGAAGATAGGGGGTGGAAACCACCGCCTTGCCCAGTGCCACGGCATAGCTCAGCGTGCCGGATGTCGATTGCTGCAGGTTGAAATAGGGCGTGATGTAGATGTCGCAGGCTTCCAGCTGATCCAGCAACTCGTCAGTATCGAGGAAGCGGTTGTCCCACTCGATATGCCCGGCAACACCCAGAGCGTCCGCCTCTGCGCGCAGCCTGTCGCGATAGGCCTCACCCTCATGCGCCACCAAATTGGGATGCGTCGCGCCGACGATGCGATAAATGGCGTTCGGATGCCGGGCGATAATCGCCGGCATGGCTTCGATCACCCGCTCGAGGCCTTTGCCGGGGCCCAGCAGGCCGAATGTCATCAGCACATCGCGGCCGGCCAGTCCGAACTGGTCCTTGAACCGCGCTGATCGCCCGAACGGCCGATCCGGCGCGCCGTGGGGCAATATCTGCAACAGATCGTGGGGCGCGCCATATTGCTCGATCAGCAGATCGCGCGAATGGCGGCTCATCACCATGATCCGGCTGGCGCGCCGGACCAGATGCTCAAGGATTTCACGCTGCCGCTGGCTGGGCTCGCTCAACACGGTATGTGGCGTCAAAATCAGTGGAGCGGCCAGCCGGTCCACGAAATCGCACACCATTTCGCCGTCAGTACCCCCGAATATGCCGTATTCGTGCTGTACCCACACAGCATCTACACCGCTTTCGTTGATGTTTCTGGCCGCTGCGAGATAGGCTCGCGCGTCGTCCTGCGCGATCGTGCCAGCAATACCGTTGTAAATCAGCGGATTGCGCGGATCGTCCAGCGCGTAGACATCCACATCGATATCCGGATGAAACTCCGCCAGCTTCTCGAATACATCCGTCGCAAACGTGGCGATCCCGCATTTGCGCGGAGTAAAAGTCCCTACCAGAGCGATGCGGCGTGTAGATGAAGAATCGAAGCGATGGTCGAATATTGAACGCACATCTGCACCGGGCGGCGGCGGTGCGGCATGGGCAAGGACCGGATCGTGGATCGTCATCGGCAATCCTTGAACAGATTCCGACGGTCCCCAGCGTGATCCATCAGAATCATGTGATTGTTGCAGTGCAACATAGAAGCACCGCCTCTGGCAAGTGGTTTCTACGAGATAAGATTCAAATCACTGAAACCGCTTCCTTTTCCCACGATTGCAATTTGCAAGGTGGTGCCGGGCGCGCGACAGGAAATGAAACAGGTCTGTAGAGGGGATGTTCCGCTCTTAACTAAGCGCAATCCGCACGGTGGGAACATCATATGCAACGGCCAGACTGCGCAGTTTCGGCAAAGAAAAGGCCCGCCCGTCGCCATGCAAAAGAAACGGGCGGGCCGAAGAGCGACGGCGCGAACCCGCTGCGCCGCCGCGAGGAGTTCTTACTCTACCGGAGTGCTCCCCGCACGATGGCCAAATGCGCCCCACAAGCTACATCGCCGATGCGCGGCGCGAGCACGAGCGCTTGAGTTGAGGCTTTGCTGCGGGAGATATAATTCATAAAAATCATATATTTATTAGATTATTTAAGCTTAAGTCAGATACCTGTCTTGCCATGTAGAACCGATGGCTCTCGCCAATCCCAGTAAATTACGGTAATCCGCACGTTACATGGCGTTACATCGTCCGGGGAGGGGCGCTTAAGGGATGAAAGGTTAGCCATCTTGAGCAGGGATGAACCGGCAACTGCCCGCTTCGATGCGGAGGTCGGGCGGGTCCGCGCCAGCGGTGTGTTGGGCGAAAGCGGCCGCTTGCTGGAACTGTTCGATTTCCTTGCCGCTCGAGGTCCGGGAACGGCATCCGCCTCGCAGGCCGAAATCGCTGAAACCGTGTTTGGCCATACGGAAACCAGCGTCGATGACGCCACGGTGCGTGTCTATGTCCACCGGCTGCGCAAGCGGTTGGAGGAATACTACGCAGAAGCTGGTGCAAAGGGGAATGGCGGGCGGTTGATCCTGCCTTCGGGCACTTATGCGCTGCGACAGGCGGACGATGCAGGCATCGAGGATGCTGTCGAACTCGAGGAGCCCGAACGTAAACGGAGTCTCCCGATCAGGATGCTGCTGATCGCGGGGCTCGCGCTGGTCGGCGCTTTCTTCCTTGGCCGGGCGCTTGCCCCGAATTCGGCTTCTCCGGTCAATGCGATCTGGCAGCCCTTCGTCGATTCACCGCGCCCCAAGCTGATCGTCCTTGGCGACTATTACATCTATGGGGAAATCGACCCTGTGCGGCCGGAAGAAGGCCGTCTGATCCGCGATTTCCGGGTCAACTCAGCCGCCGATCTCGAACGCATGCAGGACCTGTTCCCGGATCGCTATGGTCGGGCGGAAGACATGGGCCTCAATTATCTGCCGTTCTCGGTGGCCTATGGCCTGGACGAGATCGTGCCCATCCTGGCCCAGAATGGGCATAGGGTCAGCGTGCTGGCCGCGTCGGAACTGCAACCCGATATGCTGAACTATTTCGACGTGATTTATGTCGGTCTTTTCAGCGGTATGTCTCTTCTGGAAGACGTCACCTTCATGGGGTCGCAGTTCGACATCGGCGAAAGTTACGACGAACTGATCGATAGCGCTGCGAAGAAATCCTACACGAGTGAAGAAGCCCGCAGCCTCGCCTCTCCCGCGTTCTATCGCGATTACGGCTATGTGGCGCGCTTCAAGGCGCCGGGCGGCGCGCTGGTCGCCATAGTCGCGGGTGCGCGTGATACCGGGTTGCGGGGGCTGGTGCCGCTTGTCACGCGGGCTGACCTGACGGCTGACCTGAAGAAAGTCGCCAGCGACGATAGTTTCGAAGGGTTGTTCCAGATCACCGGGCAGCAGGGCGCTGACCTGTCGGAAACCCTGTTGCTCGCCCGCCCGCGCGAGGATTGAGGTAGCCGCCCATACCCCACTTCACGCCGCCGCCGTGTAGGAGATCTGGAGCAAGGCGTTCCACTTCGGTGCGGCACCCCGGCGTTAGCTTGCCATTCACCATCGCGCGCCTACATTGCAGACGGACACTCAAGGACCCACGATGAGCGAGAATCGCGAGCCGGAAGGCAACGGCAATCCCTGGATAAAGAGCCTGCTGGTGTGGGGGGGTATTTTCCTCGCGCTGTTGCTGGTGGTTTCGATGTTCGGCGGGCCGCGCGAAGCGGCCGGAACGCAGATCAGCTATTCCGATTTCCGCAACCGCGTGGCCGAAGGCAGCGTGGCGGAAGTGCGCGTTGCGCCGGAAAAGATCGTCGGCAAGCTAAAGAACGGTTCCACCTTCACCACTGTGCCCGTGCCAAACGACACGGAACTGACCGCGCTGCTGGTTGAAAAGGACGTGCAGATTTCCGGCACGCCATCGGAAGAGCCGAACCTGCTGCTCTATATCCTGATCCAGTCCTTGCCCTTCCTGCTGATTCTGGGCGTGGCGTTCTTCGCGCTGCGTCAGGTTCAGAAGGGTGGCGGTTCGGGCGCGATGGGCTTTGGCAAGTCCAAGGCCAAGCTGCTGACTGAAAAGCAGGGCCGCGTCACTTTCGATGATGTCGCCGGCATTGATGAGGCGCGCGAGGAACTGGAGGAAATCGTCGAGTTCCTGAAAGATCCGCAGCGTTTTTCTAAATTGGGCGGACAGATTCCCAAGGGCGCCCTGTTGGTCGGTTCCCCCGGCACCGGCAAGACGCTGCTGGCCCGCGCCATCGCGGGTGAGGCGCGGGTGCCGTTTTTCACCATTTCGGGTTCCGACTTCGTGGAAATGTTCGTGGGTGTCGGCGCCAGCCGGGTGCGCGACATGTTCGAACAGGCGAAGAAGAACGCCCCGTGCATCGTGTTCATCGACGAAATCGACGCGGTCGGCCGTCATCGCGGCCACGGGCTCGGCAATTCGAATGACGAACGCGAGCAGACCCTCAACCAGCTTCTGGTGGAGATGGACGGGTTCGAGGCGAATGAAGGCATCATCATCATCGCCGCCACCAACCGTCCGGATGTGCTGGACCCGGCCTTGCTGCGCCCGGGCCGCTTCGACCGGCAGGTCGTGGTGCCGATCCCCGATATCGACGGGCGCGAGAAAATCCTGAGCGTTCACATGAAGAAGGTGCCTCTGGCGCCGGACGTCAATTCTCGCACGATCGCGCGCGGAACGCCCGGTTTCTCCGGCGCGGATCTCGCCAATCTCGTGAACGAGGCGGCGCTGCTGGCCGCGCGGCGCAACAAGCGCCTTGTAGCGATGCAGGAATTCGAAGACGCCAAGGACAAGGTCATGATGGGCGCAGAGCGTCGCAGCATGGTCATGACCGAGGACGAAAAGAAGATGACCGCCTATCATGAGGCGGGCCATGCAATCGTTTCGGTGCACGAACCGGCCAGCGACCCGATCCACAAGGCCACGATCATACCGCGTGGTCGCGCGCTGGGCATGGTCATGCGCCTGCCGGAACGTGACAGCTATTCTTATCATCGGGACAAGATGCTGGCGAACCTGTCGGTCAGCATGGGTGGTCGCGTGGCGGAAGAAATCATCTTCGGCCATGACAAGGTCAGTTCAGGCGCTTCGTCCGATATATCCTATGCCACCAGCCTGGCCCGCAACATGGTCACCAAGTGGGGCATGTCGGAAAAGCTGGGCCCGCTGCAGTACGAAGATCAGCAAGAGGGCTACCTCGGCATGGGCGGTGCGCAGCGGACCATGGCGTCCGACGAAACCAACAAGCTGATCGATTCGGAAATCCGCAATCTGGTGGATACCGCGCACAAGCGCGCAACCGATCTGCTGACCCAGCATCAGGACCAGCTTCACCTGCTGGCGCAGGCCATGCTGGAATATGAGACGCTGACCGGGGACGAGATCAGGCAGCTTCTGGACGATGGCAAGATCGACCGTCCGGAGAGGCCATCTGGCCCGGTAACGCCGCGTCCGGTGCGTGGATCCTCGATCCCCAAGGCTGGCAAGCGGTTCGGAGGTGAAGCTCCTCAGGGGGCTTGACCCGCCCCAGCGCTGACAGAGTTTCCAGCGTGATCCGCCTGTGGGCGATCACGCTGGATGCTTGTATCCGGAGCGTAATATCCAAGCCTCTCCGGGAATGGCTCTATCCCAGTGCGCCCAGAAGCAGCAGCACGTTTACGAACAGCAGCACTATGATCAGGATGAAAATGCTGAGCGCGACCATGCGCCAGCCGGCCGAAAACCGCGACAAAGAGTAGGCGCCGCGCAACTGCTTGTAGATGTGGATTGGCGGTATCAGTGTGAAAGCTAGCGCCAGCAGCCCGCCGCTTAGGCCAGCCGCGCTCAGCACGGTCAACAACACGAACAGCAGGGTCATGAAGCTGAGCGAATAGGTGACGAACACTGCGTGGTCGTAGATCCCAAACTGCCGTCGCCACGCGAAGATCAGCCATACGAACGGCACGGACAGCGGGATCAGCAGCCACGAAAACTTGTAGCTGTTCGCCTGTAGCTTGTACGCCATCAGGCCCGGGTTCTTCTGCCACTTCTCGATACCGTGATCGAGGAAGGCCCAGCCGGTCTTTACGCTGGCCAGTTTGCCATGACCGCCGCTCTCGTTCGTGTTTGCCGGTGCGGCTTCCCCGGCCTGTCCTTCCATCCTCTCTATCTGGCTGTCCAATAGAACAGAGGCAGGATTGTCGTCGCCCAGATTTGCACGGGCGGCGCGCAGTTCTCGCAGAGCTTCCTCAGGGGCAACCTCGCTCATTTCGTCGGCCGCGCCCGTGTTGAACTCCGTAGGAGCAGTGAGGCCGACGACCTGAAACACCGCGAACATCAGGAACACGGCAAACAGGAATAGCGCCATGGGCGAGACAAAACGGGCACGTTCCCCGTCGATGTAGCGGCGCGTCAATTCCCCCGGCCGCACGGCCAGCATAGGCAAGGTGCGCCAGGTCTGCCCTTCGAAATGGAGCGCGCCGTGCAGCAGATCGTGAAAGAACGCCCCCGCTGTGCGATGGACGTGCCCACGCTGCCCGCAGGCGTGGCAATGCGTACCGATCAGCGCCGTGCCGCAGTTCAGGCAATGCGTCTCGTGCGTGTGGCCGTCTGCGCCCGGTTCGGCTTCAGGAGGGTTGCTGCTGGCAAAATCGTTCTGCCCGTTTGCCGGTGCCAGGGTCTTCTCGCTCACGCCTGCCTCACGCCATCATTTCCGGTGCTCTGAACTACGTGCCGAAATGCAAGATGCCCGATGCACGCCTGGGCGTGCATCGGGCATCTTGAAAAACTGGGGCCGATTCGCATCCGGTCCATCAGGGCCGGCGCCGGACACCGCAATCAGCCGTCGTAATCGCCGCCGATCGAAGTCGAGCGAGCGGGAGCCGCAGCGGAGAGGCGCATGGCCTCCGCCGACTGGCTCAGCGAGCCGATCTCATCCGCTTCGTCTTCTTCGTCAGGCAGCACGCGCTGCAGCGACTGGACAACACTTTCGTGCAGCATCTTCGGCTTTACGGTCTGCTCTGCGATTTCGCGCAGGGCGACGACCGGGTTCTTGTCCCGGTCACGATCAACTGTCAGTTCCGCACCGCCGGAAATCTCCCGGGCGCGCTGGGCTGCCAGCAAAACCAGATCGAAACGGTTAGGGACCTTGTCGACGCAATCTTCGACGGTAACGCGCGCCATGGGCACTCCGGCAAAACGGGTTGTTCGGAAAGCGTCGCACTTAAGTGGGGAGTGGCGCGGAGTCAAGGTTTTCCCCCAGACGCAGCCTGTTAGGAAGACGTGATGGCCGAAGACTCAGCAAGCGCCGAGCGGTTCTGTGACCCGCCGCCATTCTCGGTCGAGGCGCAGGGGCATCTGCTGTCGTTCCAGCCCGGCGGGCCAGAGCGTATGGCCGCGCTGCTGGCCATGATTGATGGCGCGCAGGAACGGATCAAGCTCGCCTTCTACATCTTCGCCACCGATCAGAGCGCCGCGCGCGTGCGTGATGCGCTGACCGCCGCGGCTAGGCGCGGGGTCGATGTGCGAATCATCCTTGATGGATTCGGTTCGGTCGCCGACCATCGCTTCTTCGCGCCGACGATAGAGGCGGGCGCATCCTATTGCCGCTTCATGCCGCGGTTCACGCGCCGGTATCTGATCCGCAATCACCAGAAGCTGGTGGTGGCGGATGGCAAAGTGGCCATGCTGGGCGGCTTCAATGTGGAGGATAGCTATTTCGCGCCGCCGCATGAAACCGGCTGGTCCGACCTTGGATTCACGGTGGAAGGTCCGGTTGTCGAACGGATCGAGACGTGGTTCGATGCGCTGGAGAACTGGGCCACCGACCCGCGCAGCCAGTTCCGCGCGATCCGGCATATGGCGCAACACTGGGACGGCGGGCGCCCGCCGGTGGAACTGTTGATCGGCGGCCCGGCCATGAAGCTGTCGAACTGGGCGCGCAACGTCAGCGATGATCTGGTCGAAGGCAGTCGGCTGGACATGGTCATGGGCTATTTCTCGCCTCCGCCCCAATTGCAGAGCCGGCTGCATGCGATCGCCCGACATGGTGAGGCGCGTTTCCTGTTTCCGGCGCGCTCAGACCACCGCGTGCCGCGCCTCGCCGCTCGCGCGCTCTACCGCAAGCTGTTGCGCGCGCGGGCGCGCATCTGGGAATTCACGCCGTGCCGCCTGCATACCAAGCTGATCGTGCTGGATGACGCGGTCTATCTCGGCAGCGCCAATTTCGACATGCGCAGCCTCTATCTGAATCTCGAAATCGTGCTGAAGATAGAGGACGCGGCGCTGGCCGATCGCATGCGCGAATTCGTGGACTGGTATCTGCGCGCCTCGCTGGAAGTAACGCCGCAGGTGCAGAAAGCACGGGCGACGCTGTGGAACCGGCTGCGCTGGCGGGTGAGCTGGTTTCTGGTGGCCGTGCTGGATTACACCGTAAACCGGCGACTTAATCTCGAAGACGATGGGGCCGAGACTACCGCTTAATCGTCGAAATCGCCGCCCGGATATTCGCCATCGGCCAGATCGCTAAAGCGGGTGATCTTCGCTTCGAACTTCATCCGCACCTTGCCGGTGGAGCCGTGTCGCTGCTTGGCCACAATCAGTTCGGCCAGGCCGTAAACGCGCTCCATTTCCTGGAACCAAGTATCGTGCGCGATCTTGGTTTTTTCATCATCGGTTTCGATCGGGCGCTTGGGTTCTCGCGAGGCGATGTAATAGTCCTCGCGGAACACGAACCACACCATGTCCGCGTCCTGTTCGATAGAACCCGATTCGCGCAGGTCGGACAGCATCGGCCGCTTGTCATCGCGCTGTTCCACCGCGCGGCTCAGCTGCGACAGCGCGATCACCGGCAGTTGCAGTTCCTTCGCTAGTGTCTTCAGACCGCGACTTATCTCGGAGATTTCGTTGACGCGGTTGTCCTGCGCGCGACCGCTGCCCTGCAACAGCTGCAGGTAATCGACCACGATCAGGCCGATATTGTGCCTGCGTTTCAGCCGCCGGGCCCGGGTGCGCAGCGCGCCGATCGTCAGGGCCGGGGTATCGTCGATATAAAGCGGCAGTTCCGCAAGCCGCTGGCTGGCGTAGCTGAGCTGCTGGAAATCATCACGCCCAATCTTGCCCATGCGCAGAGCTTCGCTGGAAATCCCCGCCTGCTCGGCCAGGATGCGCGTGGCAAGCTGGTCGCTCGACATTTCTAGGCTGAAGAACGCTACCGCCGCGCCGACTGATTTTTCGATCCCGTCACGCTGATCGCGCAACAGGCGGTCGGCGCAGTTGAAGGCGATATTGGTGGCGAGTGAGGTCTTTCCCATGCCCGGTCGCCCAGCGAGGATGATAAGGTCGGAATCGTGCAGACCGCCGACTTTCTCGTTCAGGGAAGTGAGGCCCGTAGTCTTGCCGGAAACATGGCCGCCGGAATTAATCGCCGTTTCAATCAGCGACAGCGCCTTGTGCGTGGCCCCGCGAAAGCTTTCCGCCTCTGACGTGCCGGCCGCACCTTCCGCCACACGATAAAGTGAGGCTTCCGCCTGCTCGATCTGCCTCAGTGGCTCGACCTCTTCCGACGTGTCCAGCGCGCCTTCGACCAGTTCGCGGCCTACGCTGACCAGTTCCCGCAACAGCGCCAGATCGTAAATCTGCTGCGCCAGCTCGCGGGGGGCCAGCAGGCCCTGTCCATCGGCGGTCAGCCGCGCGAGATATCCGGTGCCGCCCAGTTCCGTCATGGCCGGATCGGTTTCGAAATAAGGTTTCAGAGTGACCGGAGTGACGACCATCTGCCTGTCGAGCAGCATGGACACACGTTCGAAGATTCGCGCGTGGAGCGGCTCGAAAAAATGTTCCGGCCGGATCGGCACTGGCAGTTCTTCCAGCAGCCGGTTGTCGATCAGCACCGCGCCCAGGAATGCAGCCTCTGCCTCCAGATTCGCAGGCAGCGCACGGCCTACGGGGCCGGCATCAGCGGCGGCGTCACGGGTAGGGCGGTCTGCAATCTGGGTGGCCATCGGCCCCTGATGCGCCTGCGGGACTCCGGCGGCAAGTGGCAGGTAGGTGTCGATGCCTGTGGATTGCGGGCACAAGCACAAGGCTTTCGGATGGACGGAAATCTTCCGTGCTTGCCCCGGGCATGCCGCATCTGCGAAGAACGTGCATGGCCGATAACCGCATCTCCGACCTGATGCTCGACGAAGCGACGCTGCTCCGCCGCAGTCCGGAGGTTGAGCGTGAACGGGAAGTTGCCTTGCGCGATCTGGCGCATGAAAGCTGCTTTACCCCGCTGCGAGCCATTGCGCGCGGGCATAACGGGCCGTGGTCGCTGCGGATGGCGGTAGACGATGGGCGGCTGGCTATCACCATCGGCGATGGGCAGGGGCAATCGGCGGAAACGCTCGGCCTCGGCCTCGCGCGGTTCCGCCGGGTGGTGCGTGAATACTTCGCGATCTGCGATTCGTACTACAAGGCGCTGCGCAAGGCCTCGCCGCGAGAGATCGAGACGGTCGATATGGCCCGCCGCGCGATTCACGACCGGGGCACGCGCCAGTTGCTTGAGGCGCTGGAGGGTAAAGCCGAAACCGATTTCGATACGGCGCGGCGGCTCTTTACGCTTATCTGCGTGCTCCATATCAGGGCCTGACGGAGGCTTCTGAATCGGATGGGTAGGAAACGCGCCTTTTCCTGGCGCTTGCGCTTTGGCGCGCTTGTATTGTTGCTGGCTCTGGCTGGCGGGGCATGGCTGTGGTGGCAGGGCCGCCACTGGGCGCCCCCGCGCGATGCTTTCCCCGTTCAGGGCGTGCTGATCGGCGCCGCGGATGGCGATGTGGACCTCACGGCGTTGCGCGCGGTCGGTGCGGACTTCGCTTATCTTGAGGCGAGTCGTGGCGCTTCCGGGCGCGACCCTTCCTTTGCCGCCAATCTGGAACAGGCGCGGGCGAGCGGTCTGCCTTTCGGCGTGGTCCACATCTATGACCCCTGCGTTCCGGCGGAACGGCAGGCGGCCAACTTCGTTACCATCGTGCCGCGCGCCGCCAGCCCGCTGCCCCCCGCGATCGCGCTGGAAAAGCCCGCGCACGATTGCGCCGATCCGGCGGCAGAGGCTGCGGTGGAAAGTGAACTGACCACTTTCGTCAACCAGATCGAAGGGCATGCAGGACAACCGGCCGTGCTCAAGCTCGCGCGCGGGTTTGAGGAACGTTACCACATTGCCTCGCGGCTGGATCGCAACCTGTGGCTGGAACGGGACTGGTTCCAGCCTGATTATGCCGGTCGTCCGTGGACTTTGTGGACCGCCAATTCTTCATTGGCGACACAGGCCGGTAACATGCCCGTGCGCTGGGTAGCGGTGCAGCCCTGAGCGCGGCTTGCGAATCGGGCACTGCGCGGCAAGTTCCACAGCCGTACAGGTCCGTTCCCCTCGCGCCGTGGCAATGCTAGACTGGCGTAAACGGAGGTTGTTTTACAATGGGTGGTTTCTCGCTCTGGCACTGGATCATCGTCGCCCTTGTGGTGCTGGTCCTGTTCGGCCGTGGCCGCATTTCCGAAGTCATGGGCGATTTCGGCAAGGGTATCAGCAGCTTCAAGAAAGGCATGTCGGAGGCGGAAAAGGACGTCGACATAAAGCCCGCGAAGCAGATTCAGGCGCAGCAGGCGGCTGCTCCGGGTGAAGGCCCCGCGGCACCCGCCCGCACTCCTGAAGAGGAAACTGCCGCGCAGCGCGATCCGGGCGGTTGATCGTCATTCCGGGGCTGGACTTGGCACCGCGCGCGGGATGACCGCGTTTGCCTATATCGGTGCGGCTCTGGCGGAGATTGCGGGCTGCTTTGCCTTCTGGGCGTGGCTGCGGCTGGACAAATCGCCGCTTTGGGTGGCGCCGGGCGTCGCGTCACTCTGTCTGTTCGCTTACCTGCTCACACTGGTGGACGCGGAACACGCCGGGCGTACTTATGCGGCCTATGGCGGCATCTACATCGCCTCCGCGCTCCTTTGGTTGTGGCTGGCGGAAGGGGCGAAGCCCGATCGCTGGGATCTGATCGGCGTGGCAATCTGCCTGGCGGGCGCGGCCATCATCCTCTGGGGGCCGCGCACCGCCTGACAGTTGTTACAGCACCGCGTCAAACGCTTCGGCCAGGCGGCCGAGACTCGCCGGAACATCCTTCAGCTTGTCCAGACCGAACAGGCCCAGCCGGAAACTGCGATAGTCGGGCCCTTCGTCAACCATCAATGGCACGCCCGCAGCGATCTGCAGGCCCTGCACGGCGAATTTCTTGCCGTTCTGGATTTCGGGATCGTCAGTAAAACTGACCACCACACCCGGCGCCTGAAAACCTTCCGCCGCAACTGACTTCACACCGCGTTGTTCCAGCATCAGGCGCACGGCGCGGCCTTGTTCCCACTGTGCATCGCGCGCCTTGTCAAAACCAAAGGCTTTCGTTTCCAGCATCGCGGTGTGGAAAGCGCGCAGTGCATCGGTCGGCATGGTTGCGTGGTAGGCGTGCCCGCCGCCCAGATAGGCCTCCATGATCGCGTTCCATTTCAGCAGGTCCATCGCGAAGCTGGTCGATTGCGCCGCCTTTGCGCGTTCCAGCGCCGCTTCGTTGAGCATGACCAGACCGGCGGAGGGCGGGGCGGACCAGCCCTTCTGCGGGGCGGAAATCAGCACGTCCACGCCCGCTTCGCGCATGTCCACCCACACGCAGCCCGATGCGATGCAGTCCAGCACGAACAGGCCGCCCACTTCATGCACCGCGTCGGCCACCGCGCGGATGTAATCGCCGGGCAGGATCATGCCCGATGCGGTTTCAACATGGGGCGCGAAGACGACGTCGGGCTGTTCGGCGCGGATCGCGGCGACCACGGTTTCGATCGGGGCGGGGGCAAACGGGGCCTGTGGCCCTTCGCCGGTGCGCTGCGCCTTCAGGACGATCTCCTGCGCCGGAATCGACCCTGCCTCGAAGATCTGCGTCCAGCGATAGGAGAAGAAGCCGTTACGGATCACCATGGCCTTGCCGCCGGTAACGAGCTGCCGGGCGACCGATTCCATCGCGTATGTCCCGCCGCCCGGCACGATCACCGCGCGATCGGCCCCATAAACCTCGCACAGCGTGGCATGCATATCCCGCATCACCTGCTGGAACGTCACGCTCATGTGATTGAGCGACCGGTCGGTGAACACCACCGAATATTCGAGCAAGCCTTGGGGATCGATCTCTGGGTGCAGGGCGGGCATGGCTATCTCCTCTCGATATCCCGATCGCCCCGAATGGCGCGCCAGTCAAACCTTCCATCCCGCACTGGCGAAATCCATACCGCCAGACACTGCGACAATCATCGCATTGTTCGGCGGGGATCGGGGCGGTAAGTTGGTGGGCAAGGCGCACCATTGGATGCGCTGGAGATTGGGAGGCATGCCATCATGTTGAAGAAATTCGCATTCGCCGCGCTGGCCGCAGGCGCGTCGCTTTTACCCGCAGCGGCGCTGGCTGCCGGTTCGCCTGCTGTCGGGACGTGGAAGACCGTCGCTGAAACCCAGATGGGCAAGTTCGAAGCGACACTGACGATCGCCGAGAAGGACGGCGGTTATACCGTGGACATGCAGGAAGCACCGATGACCGGTCCCGACGGGCAGGCGATGCCTGCCATGCAGGGCACGATCAGCGACGTTAAGGTCGACGGCGCGAACTTCTCGTTCAAGCGGTCGCTGGCGTTCGGCGATATGCCG
Organism: Croceibacterium sp.; assembly: GCA_035555595.1. GTDB lineage: Bacteria > Pseudomonadota > Alphaproteobacteria > Sphingomonadales > Sphingomonadaceae > Croceibacterium_A. The sequence continues at coordinate 39,364 of DATMGK010000004.1, forward strand.
GTGGAACTGGCCTACACCGGCTCCGTCGATGGCGACACACTGAAGGCTGAAGTCGCGTCCCCGATGGGCGCCATCCCGGTAACGGGCACCCGTCAGTAAAAGAAATTCCGCCGGCTTCTGCCCTTTTGGGGTGAGGCCGGCGATATCCCTTAGGCCTCCAGCCACTCCGTCAGACTGGCGAGGCAATCGCGGGCCAGTAGCTTGCTGCGTTCCGGGCTCCAGCCCTGATCGGGATCGGGCAGGTCGTCATTGTCCTTGAACGGCATTTCCAGTGTCATCGCGCAGGCGCCGAAGCGTTCGGCGATCTGGTTGGTGCTCATGGTCAGGTTCGCCCGGCCGGGCGCTGCCTGCGGATAGCCTTTGGCGGTCTGGAAATCCGCGCTGCGCCGGTCCAGGATCGCGCGATAGCGATAGAACTGTTCGCCCAGTTCATCGCGCCATGACGGGATGCCCTCGTATCCGGCGAGGAAGTTGGCCGGGATCGCCTCGTCCCCATGCACATCCATCGCGAAGCGCACGCCCGTCCGGTCCATCGCGTTGCGGATCGCCAGAACTTCTGGTGATCGGGCCGCGCTCGGCTCGTGCCATTCGCGATTCAGGTTCACGCCGACGGCATTGGTCCGCAGATGTCCGCGCACCGACCCATCGGGATTGCAGTTGGGCACCAGGTGCAGTCGGCATTTCTGGCGCAACAGCCGTGCGACGGGATCGGCCGGATCGCACAGCACTTCCAGCGCGCCTTCCATCCACCATTCGGCCATGCTTTCACCGGGATGCTGGCGTGCGAACAGCCACACGGGCACTTCGCCTTCACCCATTTCGAGGCAGTCGATCGGCCGCCCGTCCACACTATGCCCAAGGCAGCGGTAAGAGACGCCTTCGCTCGCCGCCGCTTCGGACACCAGATCGTGATGCCGTTCCAGCGAATACGGCGCGAAGTAGGCGAACCACGCCAGATCGCTGGCAGGCGCATAACGGATGGTCAGCGTGCCGCCATCTTCGTTCGGGTCAAACGTGGTGTCGGTGCGGCCCCAGTATCCGCGATCTTCCGACACGCAGGCGCGGTATCCGGTCCACCCGCCCGGATAGGCGGAGGCGTTGAGGTCCACGATCTTCAATTCCAGTTCCCGCCCGGCGGCGCCTGCCACGCGGAAATGGAACCACTGGAAGAATTCGGACATGTGGTCGCGAACGATCCGCAGCCGGGCCGCAGCGCCGTTTACGGACAGGATTTCGATATTGCCGCTGTCGAATGCGGCGTCGATTGAAATGGCTGGGATGCTCATTCCACCTCGATAGTCTCTCCGGATCGACCGGGGAACCCGGCGAAAAGGGCGGCGGCAAGCTTGCTGGCAGCAGCGTTCCGGTCAGCGAAGTCGCTGTTGGTCGTGGCGCTGAAGCGTGCGCGCCCTTCCCATATCGCGTCCGCTTGGCCAGCCGGCACGATGGAAACCCGCAACTCGGTATCTATTTCCTCGGCCGATTTGTTGCCGCCCAGATTGATCCCCACACCCATGCCCACGCCAGAGCCAAAGGATCCTGTCGAACCGCCAACGCCAACGCTCACCGGCGATCGTCCTTGGGTGGCGGGCCGCTCGGTCGAACGGCGGACCGTTACCAGTGCCTGCTGCTGTCCACTGTCGCTCACCGTATAACCCTGCTTCGCCAGTTCTGTGGCTACGGCAGAACGGAAAGCCGAATAGTCCCACGAATCGGGCGTTTCTCCCGGTCCGGGTTTCACGGAAATCGTGCCGGAACCAAGCGTGGCCTGCGGGGCGGAGAAGCGGGTCACCTCTACCGGCGAGACGCGGGCGGGGGTGGCGCAGCCCGCCAGCAGGGCGGCGGGCACGAACACGGCGAACAGGGCGAGGGGTTTCATGATCATCAAACGCACTGATAGCACGACGGTTGCCGGGGTTTATCCGCAAAAGACATTGCGTGGTCCGTCGCCTCATCTTAGCGCAGCGATCTATGGCCAAACCCGTTCCCGTCCTCGTTACCGGCGGCGCCGGTTATATCGGCAGTCACGCCGTCCTTGCTCTGCTGGATCAGGGCTGGCCCGTGGCGGTGATCGATAACCTGACCACCGGTTTCCGCTTCGCCGTGCCAGATGAAGTGCCCTTTTATCCGGGTGACATCGAAGACGGCGACCTGCTGGCCCGAATCTTCGAAGAACAGGGCACGCAGGCGGTGATGCATTTCGCCGGGTCCATCGTGGTGCCGGAATCGGTCGAACAACCGCTCAAATATTATCACAACAACACGGTGCGCAGTCGTGCGCTGATCGAAGCTGCGGTAACCGCACGGGTGCCGCACTTCATCTTTTCCAGCACCGCGGCCACTTACGGCATGGCGGATGTTCCCGCAGTTAGCGAGGATACGCCGCAGCGGCCGATCAACCCCTATGGCTGGTCGAAGCTGATGACGGAACAGATGCTGGCAGACACCGCCGTCGCCCATGCGTTCAATTATTGCGCCTTGCGCTATTTCAACGTGGCCGGGGCTGATCCTCGTGCCCGTGCCGGACAGTCGACCGCCGGGGCGACTCACCTGATCAAGATCGCGGTGGAGGCGGCGCTGGGCAAGCGTGACCGCGTGATGATCTATGGCACGGACTACGACACGCCGGATGGGACCGGGGTGCGCGATTACATCCATGTCTCGGATCTCGCCGCCGCGCACGTCCTCGCGCTGGAGGCGCTGATCGACCAGCCGGACCGTTCGCTGACGATGAACTGCGGTTACGGGCGCGGTTTTTCGGTGCTGGAAGTGCTTGATGCCGTCGATCGGGTAACGAACATGAGGCTCGTGCGTGAGATTGCGCCGCGCCGCGCGGGCGATGCCGCCGCGCTGATTTCCGATCCGTCACGCATCAAGGAAACACTGCCCTGGCAGCCGCAGCACGCCGATCTGGAAGAGATCGTTGCGCACGCGCTGGCATGGGAACGCAAGCTGGGCGAGATTCGCGGCGATGCTTGACTTGGCGGCCCACGCCGCATAGGGCCCCACCCGTGATTTTCGGCACCGGGGGCCACCTCCGGTGCTGTATTTTTTGGAAGTTCAGGCCATGAAGATCGTCAACAGCCTCAAGTCGCTCAAGGGTCGCCACCGGGATAACCGCGTGATTCGCCGCCGTGGGCGCACTTACGTCATCAACAAGACCAACCGCCGGTTCAAGGCGCGTCAGGGCTGATGCCGCTCACCCCGCGGCATGTCCGCGGGCGTGGGACTTTTGAAGGCCTCCGTCACCACGGGGGCCTTTTCCATGTCTGACGTCATCCTATCCGGCAGGCCCACGGCGGTCGTATTCGACATCGGCCGCGTGCTCTATGACTGGAACCTGCGCTACCTGTTCGAACAGCTGATTACCGATTCGGCGCAGCTTGAATGGTTTCTTGCCAATGTCGTCACCGAACAATGGCATTTTGAAAGCGATGGCGGTCGCCCTCTGGCGGATATGCTGCCCGAACGGATGGCCAGCTTTCCCGAACATCGCGCGCTGATCGAAGCTTATTCCACGCGCTTCAATGAAACCCTGCGGCCCATGCCCGCCACCCACGAGCTTGTCCGTCGCCTCGCGGCGGACGGTGTGCCGCTCTACGGGTTGACGAATTTCGGCGCTGAGTTCTGGGCGGGTTTCCGCCCCACGGCTCCGCTATTCGATCTGTTCGCTGATGTCGTCGTTTCCGGTCAGGAGCGTTGTGCGAAGCCCGATTCGCATATTTACGCGCTGGCAGAGGCGCGCTGGGGTCGCGTACCGGCAGACCTGTTCTTCACCGATGACAATCCGGCCAACGTCGCCGCCGCGCAGGATAGGGGCTGGCAGGCGCACCTCTTCACCGGCGCGGATGCGTTGGAATCGCAACTGGTCGAAGCGGGATTGCTCAAGTCGTAGGGGTTGGCGCTCGCACTGGCATTGCACGGGGTTTGCGTTACATCCTCCCGCGATGGCGGATTTGCACGAGGACACGAAACGGGCGGGAAGCTGCGGCCTTTCGCCCGCTCTGGAGGTGATGGGGGAACGCTGGTCGTTCCTGATCCTGCGGGCTGCCTTCCACGGCGTAATCCATTTCGAAGAGTTTTCCGCCGAACTGGGCATCGCCCGCAACATCCTCTCCAACCGTCTTGCGCGTCTGGTCGGACATGGCGTTCTGGAGCGGAAGCGTTGCACGGATGATCGGCGCAAAGTCGAATATCGTCTGACGGATAAGGGCTGCGATTTGCTGCCCGCCATGCTCGCGCTGCGCCAGTGGGGTGAAAAACATACCATGCGGGTGCCGGCGAATCCGGTGCTGGTCGATTCGCGGGATCGGCTGGCAATCGCCCCGATTCGCATCCGTGCCGCCGATGGGCGTGAACTGGGCTGGCGCGATCTCGCCTGGGAGGACCGCACCGACTGATCGGGGCCACAGTCTCCACCCGCACCACGCCATTGAGCATGGTCAAAGCCCCTTCGCTTTCCAGCCACGATGACGGCGTTTCAAGCCGCGATGCGTTGGAGAGAGAGAGAATGATACGCAAACCATATCTGGCAATGGCGCCTGTGATCCTGCTGGCAGCCTGCGGTACGGGGGCAGACCCGGAAGATACCCTGGAAACCGTGCGCCTCACGGAAAAGGCGCAGCTTGATGCCATCGCGGCCGATGATGCCGATGGCGTGATGCGCCATTATGAGGACGATACAGAGCTGGTCCTCCCCGGTGCTTCTCCCGCAAAGGGCCCGGAGGCGATCCGTCCCGCGATAGAGGCTTTGCTGGCCGATCCGGGCCTGACGATGGAACTGGAACCCGGCGCCGGCTGGGCGGCCAGCAGCGGTGACATGGCGGTGACCAATTCAACCATCCGCTACACAACCGGTGCCGGACAGGGCGGAGGCCAGGCAACTATCCCCGTCGCCAATCAGAAGGTCTGGCGCAGGGCCAGCGGCGCGACATGGAAGATCGTTGCCGATCACAACACCGTGCTGCCGGGAACGGAAGTGGCCCTGGCGGAATGACCTTCAGGCCCGAGGCGCTATTCGGCGATAGCTGAGCGCCTCTGCTACATGGATTCGCCCGACCTCGTCTGCATTGGCGAGGTCGGCGATCGTGCGGGCGACCCGCAGCATCCGGGTGTAGCTGCGTGCGGAAAGGCGCATCGCCTCCGCCGCCTGCAACATCAGCTGGCGGCCCCCCTCGTCCGGAGTGGCGTGCTGTTCCAACAGATCGCCATCCAGTTCCGCGTTGGAACGGACCCCCCGCGCCGATTGCCGCTGCCGGGCAGCGGCGACTCGCGAGGCCACTTCCGCTGAACCTTCCGCGGGCGGTGGCAGGGCCAGATCGGCGGCGCTGACCGCCTCCACCTCCACATGCAGGTCGATACGGTCGAGCAGCGGGCCGGATACTTTCGACTGATAGTCCGCGGCGCAGCGGGGTGCGCGGCTGCATGCCAGCGCGGCGTCATCCAGATGGCCGCAGCGGCACGGGTTCATCGCCGCGACCAGTTGTACGCGCGCCGGGAAGGTGACGTGCGCGTTGGCGCGGGCGACATCGACCTTGCCGGTTTCCAGCGGTTGGCGCAGCGAATCGAGCACCGCGCGCTGGAATTCCGGCAGTTCATCCAGAAACAGCACGCCCAGATGCGCCAGGCTGACTTCGCCCGGTCGCACGCGCAGCCCGCCGCCCGTCAGGGCCGCCATGCTGGCCGAATGGTGCGGAGCGCGGAACGGGCGGTTGCGGCTGATTCGGCCGCCTTCCAGCGTCCCGGAAACAGAGGCGACCATTGATACTTCCAGCGCTTCGGCCGGTGTCAGTTCGGGAAGGATTCCGGGCAGGCAGCTGGCCAGCAGGCTCTTGCCCGCGCCTGGCGGGCCGACCATCAGCAGGTTGTGCCCTCCGGCGGCTGCGATCTCCAGCGCGCGTTTGGCGATTTCCTGCCCTTTCACCCGCTTCAGGTCTGGCCCGTGGTCGGGCAGTTCGATCTCGCCCGGAACCGGATCGGCCAGCCGCTGGGTGCCTTTGAGGTGGTTCAGCAGACTGACCAGATCAGGTGCCGCGATTACCGGAACGCCGCTGGCCCACCGTGCCTCTGATCCTTGTGCGGCGGGGCAGATCAACCCCTTGTCCTGCTCGTTGGCGTGGATTGCGGCCAGCAGTACGCCGGGCGAGGGAGCGATTCGCCCGTCCAGCGCCAGCTCGCCCACTGCCACCCAGTCCGCCAGTTGCTCCGCATCGGTCACGCCCATCGCCGCCAGCAGAGCCAACGCGATCGGCAGGTCATAGTGGCTGCCCTCTTTCGGCAGGTCAGCGGGCGAAAGGTTGATGGTGATCCGCTTGGGCGGCAGCGCCAGCCCCATTGCGGCCAGCGCGGAATGCACGCGTTCGCGGCTTTCGCCCACGGCCTTGTCGGGCAGGCCGACCACATTGAATTTCGGCAAGCCGGGCGCGATCTGGCATTGCACCTCAACCGCGCGCGCTTCCAGGCCCAGATAGGCCACCGTCGATATCAGTGCGACCACTGTTTCCCCCGTCCGCGCGGCGTGATAACGGCGTCGCCACGCATGTCGAGACGCGATTTGGGTCCATTTGTGTGATCTATGCAGATGGCGGCTGGCGGGTTGACTTCACGTCTGCGCTGGCCTAGCTGCCCGGCCACGGTAGGCCGCCCGGATGGCGGCCGTTTTTCGTTGATTCAGGACTAAAACGATGAAGCGCACTTTCCAGCCGAGCAACCTCGTCCGCGCGCGCCGGCACGGGTTCTTTGCCCGCAAGGCTACTCCGGGTGGCCGCAAGATTCTTCGTGCCCGCCGTGCGCGTGGCCGCAAGAAGCTCTGCGCCTGAGCTGGCGGATAATTCTTCCGTAATCGCGGTCATTAAACGCCGCGCTGATTTCCTTGCCGCCAACCGGGGCCTGCGCGTGGCGCGCCCCGGTTTTGTGCTGTTGGCCCGGCCCAACGGCGGGCTGGGCAAGCGCTTTGGCATCACCGTAACCAAGAAGATCGGCAACGCGGTCGTCCGCAATCGGATGAAGCGCCGGTTCCGGGAACTGCTGCGCGCCGCATTGCCCGGCGAAGGGCTGCCCGATCACGACCATGTCCTGATTGGCCGGGAAGGCGGTGTTGAGCGTGATTTCGTCCGCCTGCGTGAAGAACTCTCCGTCGCTCTCGCCCGCGCGGCAGAGGGGAAGGGCGATCCACCCCGGCGCCGGGGCGGTCCGCGCAAATGAAGCGCCTGCTGATCCTCGTTGCGCGCGGCTGGCAACTTGGCCCTTCGCGCATTCTACCCCCCTCATGCCGCTATCAGCCCTCGTGCAGCCAATATGCGATAGAGGCGCTGGAACGGCATGGCGCGATCAAGGGTGGATGGATGGCCGCCAAGCGGCTAATGCGCTGCCACCCGTGGGGGGGACATGGCTATGACCCGGTGCCCTAGGGTCGCATTCCTGACCGGGGCGGCGGAAATCTCACTTAGGATCGAATCTTGACCAATCAGCGCAACCTCATCGTCGCCGTCGTGCTGAGCCTTGCCTTGTTGCTCGGCTTCGACTTCGTGATGGGCCGGTTCTATCCGCAGACCACACCTTCGCCGACGGCTGCGTCCGCACCCGCCGATGCGTCCCGCAACAGCAGTGGCGCTCCCGCCACGCGTGACGGCGGCCTGACCGATCCGGCAGACGTTGCGGAAGAAGCGCGCGATCTGGAAACCACGCTCGCCGCGCCTGACCGTGTGCGAATCGAGGCGCCAGAAGTCGCCGGTTCGATCAATCCCATCGGTGCGCGCGTGGACGATATCGTGCTCAAGACGCATCGCCAGACGGTGGACAAGGACAGCGGCCCCGTGCGCCTGTTCTCGCCGTCCGGCACGCCCGCGCAGCAGTTCGCTCAGTTCGGCTGGGTGGGTGAAGGCGTGAAGCTGCCCGATGCGAACACACCGTGGCAGGTCGAGGGCGGCCCGCTGGCCCCCGACGCGCCGGTCACGCTGACGTGGGATAATGGAGAAGGGCAGCGCTTCACCCTTCGCTTCACGATCGACGAATTCTATATGCTCACCGTTGAACAGACGGTGGCCAACACCGGCGTCGGCCCGGTCGTCGTGCGCCCCTATGCCTTCCTCAGCCGCACCAGCCGCACGGCCAGCCCGGATACATGGAGCGTCCATTCCGGCCCGATCGGGGATTTTGCCGGCTCGGTCGATTTCAGCACCGATTATGACGATATTGACGAGACCGGCACCGTGACGCCCGCCGGGGCGACGCGCTGGATCGGCTATACCGACATCTACTGGCTTTCCGCGCTCGTCCCGCAACAGGGTGCGCGAGTGGAAGGCACATTTCGCGCGCTGGGCAGCAATACCTACCGGGCGGACCTGATCTACGATCCGATCACGATCGGCGCGGGCAAGCAGGTCACGCGCAGCACGCGGCTGTTCGCCGGGGCCAAGGAAAGCAAAGTCCTCGACCATTACGAGGACGGCGGTGTCGACAACTTCGGCCTGGCGATCGACTGGGGCTGGTTCCGCTGGCTGATGTATCCGATCTTCTGGCTGCTGCGCGAACTCTATGCGCTCACGCACAACTTCGGCGTGGCCATCATCCTGCTGACGGTCGTGGTCCGGGCGCTGATGTTCCCCATCGCGCAGAAGCAATTCGCCTCGATGGCGCAGATGCGCGCCGTGCAGCCGAAGATGAAGGCGCTGCAGGAACGGCACAAGGACGACAAGCCGCGCCTGCAACAGGAAATGGCGAAGCTGTATAAGGACGAGAAGGTCAATCCGCTGGCCGGGTGCCTGCCGATCTTCCTGCAGATCCCGATCTTCTTCGCCCTCTACAAGACGCTGCTGGTGGCGATCGAGATGCGCCACAAGCCGTTCGTGCTGTGGATCAAGGATCTTTCGGCGCAAGACCCGCTGCATATCCTGAACCTGTTCGGCCTGCTGCCGTTCACGCCGCCTAGCTTCCTCGGCATCGGTGTTCTGGCCGTGCTGCTGGGTGTCACGATGTGGCTGCAGTTCAAGCTGAACCCGGCCCAGATGGACCCCGTGCAGCAGCAGATGTTCATGATCATGCCGTGGGTGCTGATGTTCGTCATGGCGCCGTTCGCGGCGGGTCTGCTGATCTACTGGATCACCTCCAACGTGTTGACTCTGGCGCAGCAGAAATACCTCTATTCCAAGCATCCCCAGCTGAAGGCGATGGCGGAACAGGAAGCGGCGGATAAGGCGCGCGCGGCAGAGCGCGACAAGGCCAAGGGGTGAGCGACGAAGCCGCCTCGCTGGAGGAGGAAGCCCGCCGCCTGTTTTCCGGGCGGGTGGACTTCCTGCTATCCGCGCCGTCGCTGAACTTCCTGCCGGAAGCCGACTATCCGGAAGTCGCGTTCGCCGGTCGGTCGAACGTGGGCAAAAGCTCGCTGATAAACGCCGTGACGGGCCGCAAGGCGATCGCGCGCGCATCCGTCACGCCGGGCCGCACTCAGGAACTGAACTTCTTCGAAGTGGGCGATCCCACGCGTTTCCGGCTGGTAGACATGCCCGGCTATGGTTTTGCCAAGGCGCCGGTAAAGGTGGTGGAACGCTGGCGACGGCTGGTGCGGGATTTCCTGCGCGGGCGGCAACCGCTGAAGCGCACTCTGGTGCTGATCGACAGCCGCCACGGCATCAAGCCACCAGATACTGAAATGATGAAGATGCTGGACGAGGCTGCGGTTGGTTATCGCCTTGTTCTCACCAAGGCGGACAAGGTGAAGGCGAGCGAACTGGAGGCCACGCTGAAAGGCGTTGAGGCAGAAGCGCGCAAGCATCCCGCCGCCTATCCGCTGGTGCATGTAACCAGTGCTGAAAAGGGAATGGGCATCGCTACCCTGCGCGCTGCCATCCTGGCCGACGCGCTGACCTGAATGGCGGGCCTGCCTGCGCGTCAGGCGGTCTTCAGAACGAACACCTCGTCGCCGATCTGCATCTGATCGAACAGCTTGCGGGCGAATTCCATCGGCACGCCAATGCAACCATGTGTGGCAGCCATCGCGCGCACGTCGCTGGCATGGATGGCGACAAAATCATCGGTCAGGCGCAGCATGAACGGCATTGGCGCGTCGTAAGTGCGCGAATGATAATCCGCGTCCTTCTGCAGCACGGGGAACACGCCCGCAGGAGTGGGCTTGCTGTCGGCGCCATAGAGCAGCACCGCCGTGCCGATTTCGTGCCCGCCCCGGAATACGGAAATGATCTGCTTGTCCAGATCGGCGCGGACCCAAACCGGGCCGTCAGGCACGCCTTCCTCGTCCCAGATGAAATCGCCGTACTTCATGGCGCTGCGCACGTTCAGCACGCTTCGCACCGTTTCTTCACGTCCGCCCGGCAGGGCGAGCGTGGGATAACGACCCTGCGGATACCACTGGCGCGCATTGGATTGAGGTGCGGTGATCTGGGGCACCGAAACCGCGGCTTCTCGCGCCGAATCCGCCCCGAACTTCGACGCAGCAAAAGCTGTCGCTGCTACAAGCACCGCACCAACGGCGGCACTCGTAATGAAGAAGCCCAGACGTTGCATGTATCGATCCCGCCGCCGATCAGGCGGTGCGGCGGACCAGTCGGCTCCCTCCCCGTGCCCGGAGCGTGGCGCCGAGCAGGAAGAAGCCGAGGATCATCATCGCCCAGGTCGATGGTTCTGGCACTGCGGGTACCACCGGCGGGGTCGGATCCACAGGATCGACAGGGCCGGGGCCCGGCGGGGTTCCACCACCGCCACCGCCGCCACCGATAGGGACGAGGTATCCGGGCGTGCCGCCGCCGTTGGGGAATGGTCCCCAGGTCGGGCTGGAAGGCGGAGCATCGGGTGCTGCTTCGGCAGGTGGATTGGCGAAGACAACAGGATCAGGCACCAGCATGGCGACTTCGTCCGCCGGGACGGGCGGCACGCTGGCGCTGGTCAGTTCGGGATCGCGTTCGCGGACGCGGGGAAGCACCGAATCCACTGCATCGCGCACGACGGGGCCGCCCTTGGTGGCGAACAGCGCGCCTTCCGGGCGGGCGCCGGGCGAACGGTCGGCCATGAGAGAAAGCGGATCGTCGATGGTGTCGCCGATTGCAGCAATGGCAGGCGATTCACCGCCGCCCAGCAGAGCGCCACCACCGGCAGCTGACAATAGAAGCACTGCGGCCAAAGGCCAACGGCGGCGAAAATGCCCCAGCATCGTCTTACCTTGCAGAATATTGGCCGGCGATATGGGCACGTGTAGCCCCCTGTATAGTTTCATCATCCTACCCCGGCAGTCCCTAAATAGGACATCGATTGCTCCATGTCACTGATTGAATGGTCATGGGAAGCGTTGCAACGGGCCGTGTGTCAAATTGGCACCCCCGCCGGGTGAATGGTAACTGGGCGAGGCGGCTTGCCAGCCTCGAACAGGGTCCCTAAGCCACGCCACGGCAGACAGGGGCCGCGTGTGAAGCTGATTATCGGCAACAGAAACTATTCCAGCTGGTCGCTGCGCGGCTGGCTTGCGGCCAGGCAGTCGGGCCTCGCGTTCGAGGAACTGACCGTTCACATCGATGGGGACGACTGGCAGGCTACCCGGCGTCAGGATGGGGAATTTCAGCCCTCTGCGGGCAAAGTCCCGGTGTTGTGGGATGGCGATGTCGTGGTGTGGGATTCGCTGGCGATCCTCGAATACCTCGCCGACAAGGTCGGGCGTGACCGGTTCTGGCCCAAGGATGATGCCGCGCGGGGCATGGCCCGGGCGATGGTGGCGGAAATGCATTCCGCCTACCTGCCGCTGCGCCGCCTGATGCCGATGAACGTGCGCAAACGTATTGCGATCGAACTGACGGATGAGGCGCGGGCGGACATCGTCCGCATCCTCGGCCTCTGGGCAGAGGCGCGGGCGCGCTTCGGCAAGGGTGGGCCGTTCCTGTTCGGCACTTTCAGCGCGGCCGACATATTCTACGCCCCCATCGTCACCCGCTTCGTCACTTACGGCATTGGCGTGCCCGGCTTCGCACAGGCCTATATGCAGGCGATGTGGGAACATCCCTGGATGCAGGAATGGATTCATTCCGCCGAAGACGAACAGTGGGTGATCGAACAGTTCGAAGTGGCGTAACGCGGTGGACGCGGCCGACCTCGCCGAACGGCTGATTGCCTGCGAAAGCGTCACCCCCGCGCGGGGGGCGGTGTTCGATGCGCTGCAGGACATGCTCGCCCCGCTGGGGTTTGATGTTCATCGCTTCGTCGCGGGTGATGCGCCGGATGGACCAGTCGAAAACCTCTTCGCGGTTCGTCGCGGTCCCCCCGGATCGAGGCATTTTGCTTTCGCCGGCCATGTCGATGTCGTGCCCCCCGGCGGGGGCTGGGCCAGCGGCGCCTTCGCGCCTGAACGGCGGCACGGGCTGCTCTACGGGCGCGGCGCGGTGGACATGAAAGGTGCGGTGGCGGCCATGGTGGCGGCCATGGCCGATGTGCCGCCGGATGCCGGCACCGTCAGCTTCATCATCACGGGTGACGAGGAAGGCCCTGCCATCCACGGCACGCGGGCTCTGATCGATCTGATGCGCGCGCAGGGAGAAATCCCTGATCTGTGCCTGGTGGGTGAACCGACTTCGGTCATCCGGCTGGGTGACATGGTGAAGATCGGCCGCCGTGGTTCGGTGAACGTGTTTCTGGAAGTCGCTGGCACGCAGGGCCACGTCGCCTATCCCCATCTGGCCGATAACCCCATCCCGCGCCTCGTCGCCATGCTGGCCGAACTCGATGCGCTGGTGCTGGATGAGGGGACCGAATGGTTCCAGTCCTCCAATCTTGAGATCACGGAACTGGAAGTCGGCAACCCGGCGCACAACGTGATTCCGGAACGGGCGAAGGCGCGCATTTCAATCCGCTTCAACGATTTGCACAGCGGTGCTGGCCTTGGTGAACAGGTGGACGCCATTGCCGCGCGCCACGGCGGTTCGGCCCTGCCGGTGATCTCCGGCGAACCGTTCCTTACCCCGCCGGGCGCGTTCTCTGCCATCGTGGCTTCCGCGATTGCGGCGGAAACCGGCCTTACGCCTGAACTATCGACTAGCGGCGGCACATCCGATGCGCGGTTCCTCAAGGATCTGTGCCCGGTGATCGAATTCGGCCTCGTCAACGCGACGATGCACAAGGCCGATGAAGCCGTGGCGCTGGACGATCTGGATACACTGGTCCGCATATACCGGCGCATCACGCTGGCGGTGCTCGCGGGGCTATAGCGCCCGGCTTGACCGCTCCGTGTGTCGCCGCGCTCGACATGGGCGGCCTCGCATGAAAGAGTGCGCCGAATGACTAGCGACGCCGCCGAAATCGCCTGCGAAGCCAGCCCATCCGGTCATGGCAAGCTCCAGCTCCGCATCCTCATCGGCTTCATCGCCGGGTTAGTTGGGGGATTGCTGACTTACACTTTGGCGCGCGATGCGGCTTGGGTCGGCACTGTGGTGACTTATGTGACCGGGCCGATCGGCCAGATATTCCTGCGGCTGCTGTTCATGCTGGTGATCCCGCTGCTGTTTTCCGCGCTGGTCGTCGGCATTGCGGAAATGGGGGAGATACGGGCGCTGCGTCGCATCGGGCTCACCACGCTGGTCTATACCGTTGTCGTCTCCAGCATCGCGGTCGCGATCTCGCTCGCGGCGGTCAACCTGCTGCGTCCCGGCGATGGTGTGGACCCGCTCGCGGCGCAGGAACTTCTGGCGCAGGGTGGGGAGGGCGCTCGCGGTATCGTCGCCGCTTCGGCGGAAAGCGAAGCCGGGGTCAACGCGGTGGTCGCGATCGTTCCCAGCAACGTTATTTCCGCGATGTCGAATAACGACATTCTCGCGGTGATGTTCTTCGCCCTGTTCTTCGGCATCGGGCTGCTGCTGGTTCAGACGCCCCGAACAGCCACGCTGAAAGACGCTGTGGAGGGTGTGTTCGAAGTGGCGATGAAGCTGATCGGCTTCGTCATCCAACTCGCCCCGCTGGCCATCTTCTGCTTCATGTTCAATCTCTCGGCCCAGTTCGGCTGGGACCTGCTGCTGAAGCTGGCGGCCTTCGTGGGCGTGGTGCTGCTGGCGCTCGGGTTGCAGATGTTCGGCGTGTTCCCGCTGTTGCTGCGTTTCCTCGCCCGCAAGAGCCCGGTCGCCTTCTTCCGCGAAACGCGGGAAGCGAGCGTCATGGCGTTCTCCACCGCCAGTTCCAACGCCACGCTGCCCACCGCGCTGCGGGTGGCCGAGACCCAGCTTCGCCTGCCGCCGAAAATCTCGCGTTTCGTGCTTACGATCGGGGCCACCGCCAACCAGAACGGCACGGCGATGTTCGAAGGGGTGACAGTGCTGTTCCTCGCCCAGTTCTTCGGCGTGGATCTGTCGCTTAGCGATCAGCTGTTCGTGATGCTGGTCTGCATTCTGGCGGGCATCGGCACGGCCGGGGTGCCCGGCGGGTCACTGCCGGTTATCGCGTTGATCCTGTCCGGCGTGGGCGTGCCGCCGGAAGGGATCGGCCTGATTCTCGGCGTGGACCGGTTCCTGGACATGTGCCGCACGGCGCTGAACGTGATCGGCGATCTGGTCGCCGCGCAGGTGATCAGCGCCTTCAACAGCGATCCTGAAACAGCTCCGGCCAGTTAGCTAGCGCGCTTCGTTCGGGGTCAGCGTCACCGGCACGAACTTGCCCAGTCCGCATGTTGGCGCGCCCACGCCGCCGGATTGCAGGACCGTTATCGTATCCGTGCTGCAAAGCTGCGAATTCACGGTGCGATAGGCAAAGCGTTTCTCGAACCCCAGCGGGCTGCACGCCACCGGCAGGGTGTTGCGATAGACCTTGCCACCGCGCATCACGAAATCGATCGTGCGGTTGTCATGCACAACGGTGTTGCTGATGCTGTTGGTGGAAACGCAGTTTTCAGGCTCCCCCGCCACGGTGGCGGCAGGCACATTATTACGCGGGGTGGTGCCGGGTTCCGGCGCGCAGCCTGCCAGCGCGGCGGCAGTGGCGGTAACCAGCGATAAAGCGATCAGGCGATTGGTCATGATCTGTCTCCCGGCGGGTATCTATGTCATCCCTATGACGGAGCCGATGGCCGCCTGCCTTTGCCAACGGGCTGTTCCAGTATCTTGTTCCGATAGGCGCACAGATCCTCCACCACGCAGCGCCAGCATTCGGGCGCGCGGGCCTTGCAGGTATATCGCCCATGCAGGATCAGCCAGTGATGCGCGTGCAGCCGGAATGGCTGCGGCACCACTTTCTCCAGCTTCGCCTCGACCTGTTCGGGGGTCTTGCCCGGCGCCATCCCGGTGCGATTGCCCACGCGGAAGATGTGCGTGTCGACGGCGAAGGTTTCCTGCCCGAACCAGCAATTGAGCACTACGTTGGCCGTTTTACGTCCCACGCCGGGCAGGCGGACCAGTTCCTCGCGGCTGTCAGGCACCTCGCTGTGGTATTCTTCCACCAGCATGCGCGACAGGGCGATCACGTTCTTGGCCTTGGAATTGAACAGGCCGATGGTCTTGATGTGATCCTTCAGCCCTTCTTCGCCCAGTTCCAGCATCTGTTCGGGCGTTTTTACTTCCGCGAACAGCCGCCGCGTGGCCTTGTTCACGCCCACGTCCGTCGCCTGCGCGGAAAGCGCAACGGCCACGACCAGTTGATAGGCATTGCCGTATTCCAGCTCGGTTTCCGGGGCCGGATTATCCTCGGCCAGACGGCGAAAGAACTCGAAAACCTGCTCTTTCTTCAAAGGCCCAGTACCTGCCCCATGCGATAGCGGCCCGGCGCCTGCCCGATCAGCCACGCCGCACCGCGAATCGCACCATGGGCGAAGATCATGCGGTCTTCCGCGCTGTGCGACAGGGTCAGCCGTTCCTGATCTCCGGCCAGAATTACACTGTGTTCGCCCGCAACCGTGCCCCCGCGCAGGGATGCGAAGCCGATCGTGCCAGTTTCACGCGCGCCGGTGTGGCCGTATCGGCCCGGCCCATCGGGGGCATGGAAATCAATACCCCGGCCCTCCGCCGCCGCCTCGCCCAGCAGCAGAGCGGTGCCGGACGGCGCATCGACTTTCATTCGGTGGTGCATTTCCAGAATCTCGATGTCCCATTCCGGTCCCAGCCGCGCGGCGGCTTCCTTCACCAGATGGGCCAGCAGCGTCACGCCCAGAGAGGTATTGCCGGTTTGCAGCACGGGAATGGCCAGCGATGCCGAATCGACTGTGGCGTGGTGGCGGTCCTCCAGCCCGGTGGTGCCCACCAGAATCGGGATGCCCGCACCGATGGCGGCATGGAGATTGGCCTCCAGCGCGGATGGCGCGGAAAAATCCACCAGCGCGTCGCTGCGGTCGGCCAGCCCGGCCACATCGCCGCCGCGATCCACGCCGCCGGCGTTTTCATGCCCAGCGGCCTCGATCGCGCGGGCCAGCGCCTGCCCCATGCGTCCTTCGCTGCCAATTATCCCGATGCGTGCCATTGCTTGTCCCCGTAGCCGCGTGCTTCATGCGGGCAATGACCGGCATTCGCAACCTCGTGATCCTCACCGGCGCGGGAATCAGCGCCGAAAGCGGCCTGCGCACGTTCCGCGCCGAAGACGGCCTGTGGGAAGATCACCGCGTGGAAGATGTTGCTACGCCCGATGCCTTCCGGCGCGATCCGGAACTGGTGCAGCGCTTCTATGACGAACGCCGGGCAGGCGTGCAGGCGGCGTTGCCTAATTCCGCCCATCACGCGCTCGCCCGCCTTGATGCCGAATGGACGGGGGAACTGCTGATCGTCACCCAGAACATCGATGATCTGCACGAACGTGCCGGGGCCAGCCGCGTGCTGCACATGCATGGAGAGGCGCTTTCCGTCTGGTGCACCGCCTGCGATGCCCGTCATCACTGGGAATGGACGCTGCTCGACACACCGCCGTGCCCCGCCTGCGGCACCATCGCGCTGCGTCCTGACATCGTCTGGTTCGGCGAGATGCCTTACCGGATGGACGAGATCTTCCGCGCCCTCAGCCGCGCGGACATGTTCGTTTCCATCGGCACATCCGGCGCGGTCTACCCGGCAGCGGGCTTCGTGCAGCAGGCAGCCAGCGCCGGTGCGCGGACGCTGGAACTCAATCTCGAACGCAGCCAGGGCTCCGGTTGGTTTGATGAGACGCGGCCGGGCCGGGCGAGCGATCTTGTCCCCGCGTGGGTGGAGGAGATGTTGGCATGACTGATCATCACGGAAGCTGCCATTGCGGGCGGATCACGTTGACTTTGCGCGAAACGCCCGGCGATGTCTCGGAATGCAATTGCTCGCTGTGCCGCCGCACCGCGGGGCTGTGGCATTATTGCGCGGCGGATGCAGTCTCGGTCGAAGGGGAAGGGGTCGCCTATATCCAGGGAGATCGCACGCTGGCGACGTGGCAATGCCCCACTTGCGGCAGCATCACGCACTGGACGCCTCTCGATCCGAATTACCCCCGCATGGGGGTCAATCTCAGGATGTTCGAACCGTCGCTATGGCACGACCTCCCCCGCCGCTTCATCGACGGGGCCAGTTACTAGCGGAAACACGCCCCGCACTCAGGGTCCTTCGCGATTCGCATCGTCCGCAGCGCCGGGACTAGCCCGTCCAGCACATGCAGCTTGCCCCATTGTGGATCGCCCATGCCGCCAACCGGGGCCAGCAGAACGCGCACGGCCTGCATTGCGGCGAACGTGCCCGCCCATCCGGCCATCGCGCCCAGCATCCCGTCTTCCGCGCAGGTATCGCAATCATCCGCATCGAACGCGTCGCCGACATAACAGCGATAGCAGGGCTGATCGGCCATATGCCCGGCGAAGGCGCCGACCTGTCCCTGAAATCGGCCCACGGCGGCGGATAGAAGCGGCACATTCGCCGCGACGCAGGCGTCGGACACGGCCAGCCGGGTGGCGAAGTTGTCGCAGCCGTCCAGCACCAGATGCGTCCCCGCGATCAGATCGGCGGCATTGGCGGCGGTGATACGTTCGGTGACGGCACGCACATTCAGCGCGGGGTCGAATGCGCCGCCCCAGTTCGCCGCCGCTGCGGCCTTGCCTTGCCCGACCGATTCGGCCCGATAGATTGTCTGCCGTTGAAGGTTGCTTTCCTCCACCCGGTCATCGTCCACCAGCACCAGCGATCCGATTCCCGCTGCGGCCAGATATTGCAGCGCGGGCGATCCGATCCCGCCTACGCCGATCAGGGTCACGCTTGCCTGCGCCAGCACAGCCTGCCCCGCGCCGCCGATTTCGGGCAGCACGATATGGCGGGCAAAGCGGTTCAGGCGATCAGGGGGCAAATTCATGGCTCGTTGCCAGGCGGGGTGGGCCGCTCGCGGCGGAAATCGCCCAGCGCCAACCACCATTGGGCGGCGATCACCGCACCCTTGGCCGGTTGGATAAGCGCCAGCATCAGCGCGATGGAAAGCGGCACGATAATCGCCCCCGCAGCCAGAGCTGAAAGGTCGTATTCAAGCACCAGCGTCACCAGCAAAGGCACGGTGATGTGCCCGGTCAGGAAGATGGAGATATAGGCCGGGAAATCGTCGGCATGCTGCGGCGTCCAGTCCATCCTGCACGCCGCGCACCGGTCAACGGGCTTCAGCCATCTGCGGAACAGCCGTCCCTCGCCACAGCGCGGGCACTTGCACAGTGCGCCGCGTGTGGCTGCTTCCATAAAGCTGTGTGGCAGCGCGGCCGGAACGGGGGACATGCCGCCCCTTTAAGGTCGGCACCCGAAAACGGCAACGGGCAGGCTTGGGGTCAGGAACCCTAGCTTTCCAGTTGCCGCAACAGGCTGCGCACGTCGCCATCCATGTCGGCATCGCGCTTGCGCAGGTCCTCGATCAGCCGCACCGCGTGGATCACGGTGGAATGGTCCCGTCCGCCGAACTTGCGCCCGATTTCGGGGTAGCTGCGCGGCGTCAGAACCTTGGCCAGATACATCGCCACCTGTCGCGGGCGCACGACCGCGCGGGCGCGGCGTTTGCTCGACATTTCGGCGCGGTCGATGCGGTAGAACTGGCAGACGGTGCGCTGAATCTCGTCGATCGTGATCCGGCGGCGGTTGGCCGATAGGATGTCGGTCAGCTGTTCTTCGGCCAGCTGCAACGACACTTCCTGCCCGGTCAGCTGGGCATAGGCGATCAGCTTGTTCAGGCCGCCCACCAGCTCGCGCACGTTGCGGTTGATCGTGCGGGCCAGGAACTCGATCACATCGGCCGGCACTTCCAGCGGCGCGAACCGGGCCAGCTTCGATTGCAGAATCGACCGGCGCAGTTCGATGTCGGCCGCCTGCATGTCGGCGACCAGACCCATCGACAGGCGGCTCAGCAGGCGCGGCTCAACCCCGTCCAGCGCCTGCGGGGCGCGGTCGGCGGCGAAGACCAGCCGCTTGCCTTCGGCCAGCAGGGCATCGATCGTGTAGAGCAGTTCTTCCTGCGCGCTCGCCTTGCCGATGATGAACTGGATATCGTCCACCAGCAGCAGGTCGAACCCCCGCAGCCGTGCCTTGAATTCGATCATCTCGTTCGATTTCAGGGCCTGCACGAATTCCACCATGAAGCGTTCGGCCGAACAGTAGAAGATGCGCGCACGCGGGTGTGCCTGAAGATAGGCATGGCCGATCGCGTGCAGCAGGTGCGTCTTGCCCTGTCCGGTCGCGGCCTTGAGGTAGAGCGGGCTGAACTGCGGCTTTTCCGCCTTGGCCATCCGCTCGGCCGCGTTCTTGGCCAGCACGTTGGTCGTCCCGGCGACGAAGGCGGCGAAAGTCAGCGAAGGGTCCAGCCCGACGGAAGAGGTGAAGCCGTCCTCGCCGATCGATTCCATCGCCAGCGCGCCCAGTGCGCCACCGGCCGGGCCATCGTTCGCCGCGCGGTGGCCGAATCCATCCTCGCCGCGCAGGTCCAGATCGGCCAGCTTGCGGCGTCCCGGATGCACCGCGATCTTCACGGTGCGCACTTCGCTGCGGGCGATCTTCCATGCCAGCGACAGCCGGTCATGGAATCGGTCCTGCACCCAGTTGGCGGAAAATTCTGTAGGCAGGAACAGGTGCAGAGTGCCCGTGTCCTTGCAGAAGCTGCCCAGCTGGATCGGCCGGATCCATTGGCTGAAAAGCTGGTGGCCCAGATCCTTTCGCAGTCCCTGGCTGATATCCGCCCAATCGGCTGCGAGATCGATGGCTTCCTGGTCTTCCACGTGCCCTTCCACAGCGTTGCCCTTGGCCGATCCTGACCGGCCAGCATGCGGTCCCATCCGAATCATTTGAACCGACACCTCCCGAAAAGGCCTTAGTTTGAATACTCACGACAGCCTCGGGATCGGGCAAAAGCTCCCCCGCCCCGCGATCCACATGGAACGCGGGTCTCCCCCAAGCGACGTATCGAAATTGACGGCCAAAGCAGTCTCTGCCCCAACCGGACTGTCGTTATGAACGCCTGCTCGCAGCGAGCAAGGGCCGCTCCATAAAAAAAGTGAAATATAGCGGCTTGACTCATCGCAAGCCCGCAGGCGTCCGTGCAACTGACTGAATCGTTGTGAAAAGAATGTGACAGTCTGGCGAATCGCCGGGATTCGGGCGTTTTGGTGAAAATAATTCTCACCAGTTCGCAGACGCAAAAAGGGCCGGCGCGAAATCGCCCGGCCCTGTTCGAATTTCGTTCTTGGTTAACGCTTGTTAAGCGTTCGAATCGGCGCGAATCAGAGCGCGGCGACTCGCTTGCTCAGCCGGCTCATCTTGCGGGCCACGGTGTTCTTGTGCAGCACGCCGCGCGCAACGCCGCGGGCCAGTTCCGGCTGCGCTTCCTTCAGCGCGGTCTGGGCGGCCGACTTGTCGCCACCGGCAATGGCCGATTCGACCTTCTTCACGAAAGTGCGGATGCGGCTCATGCGCGCACCGTTGATTTCGGCGCGGTTTTCGTTGCGGCGGATGCGCTTCTTGGCTTGCGGCGTATTGGCCATATCAATCCTTACCTCAGGCCGCTGTCCGCGCGGCCGGAATCATCTTTGAAACCGTCGTGGAAGCCAGCGGTTTCCCGCCGGAAAGCGGCGCCCTTAGCGGTGGGGGTGCGAATCGTCAAGCAATCGGCCTACTTCTGGCACTTCGGGCAGAACCACGTGCTACGGCCGCCCTGCACCACGCGGCGGATCGTGCCGCCATCGTCGCGCTGGCACGATTCGCCCTCGCGTCCATAGACGGCGAAGCGCGTGGCGAAATAGCCCAGTTCCCCGTCGGGCCGCGCATAGTCGCGCAGGGTCGATCCGCCGTCGCCGATCGACTGTTCCAGAACCTCGCGGATCGCCGGAACCAGACGGTCCAGCGTCGCGCGGCTCACCTGTCCCCCCGCCTTGCGCGGATCGATTCGCGCACGGAACAGCGCCTCGCACACATAGATATTGCCCAGTCCGGCAACGATCCGCTGATCCAGCAGCAGCAGCTTCACGGCCTGCTTGCGTCCGGCAAGGGCCTGCCGCAGGTGCTCCGATGTCAGATCAGGGCCCAGCGGTTCCGGCCCCATCGCCGCGAAGGCGGGCCATCGTTCCAGCGCGGGCGTATTGACCAGGTCGACGAAGCCGAACCGGCGCGGGTCGCACAGGGCGAAGCGGTGTCCGGCGGTTTCCAGCACCATATGATCGTGCTTGCCCAGCTCCTCCGGATCGATCCGCCAGCGCCCGCTCATGCCCAGATGGAAAACCAGCGTCGTGCCGCGATCGGTATGGATCAGGCCATATTTCGCCCGGCGGTCCAGCCCGGTCACGCGCGCGCCGGTCAGCGCCTGCACCAGCCCTTCAGGAAAGGGAAAGCGCATGTCGGGCCGGTAAAGGGCCGCGCGTTCGATCCTCTCCCCATCCAGATAATGCGCCAGCCCGCGAACGGTGGTTTCGACTTCGGGCAGCTCTGGCATGGGTGCCGACTAGCGGTTCGGTCGCACTCTGTCATCGCCATCCGTGTCCTGAGGGGGTAGGGCGCGTGCCATGTTCGCGGATCGCAAACAGGCCGTCGCCTTCGCCCTCCTCGGCCTCGTCATGGTGTTCTGGGCGGGCAATTCGATCGTGGCGCGGGCGGTGCGGCTGGATGTGCCGCCGTTTACGCTGGCCTTCGTCCGCTGGGCCGGGGCGAGC
Source organism: Croceibacterium sp. (assembly GCA_035555595.1). Classification (GTDB taxonomy): domain Bacteria; phylum Pseudomonadota; class Alphaproteobacteria; order Sphingomonadales; family Sphingomonadaceae; genus Croceibacterium_A. Next base: position 61,439 of record DATMGK010000004.1, read on the forward strand.
CTGGCCCTCGCACCCTTTGCGATTCGCCCGCTGTTGCAGGACCGGCAGGCCCTGCGCGCCGGGTGGAAGCCGGTGCTGCTGCTGGGCGTGCTGGGTGTCGGAGCCTTCAACGGCCTGCTCTATTCCGGGCTGCAATATACCACCGCCAGCAACGCCCTGCTGTTGCAGGCAGCGACCCCGGCGGCGGTCGTTCTGCTGGATCGGCTGTTCTTCCGCGTGCTTTCGCCGCTCTGGCAGAATCTCGGCGTGCTGGCGTCGATTCTGGGTGTCGCCGTGATCGTGTTCCAGGGCGATCTGGCGCATGTGGTGAACCTGCACTTCGGGTTCGGAGACGGGCTGATCCTCTGTTCGGTGCTCGTGTGGTCGCTTTACACCGTGCTGCTGCGCCTGCGCCCTGATGTGTCCCCGATCACTTTCGTGGCAGTGACGTTCTTCATCGGCGTGGTCACAATGGCCCCGTTCGCCGCGTGGGAATGGCGCGCGGGTGACCCCGTCAACTGGCGGCCCGGCGTGATCGCGGCTTTCCTCTATGTATCGCTGCTGCCTTCGTTGCTGTCCTATTTCATCTTCAACTATGCCACCGACGTCGTCGGCCCGGCACGGGCAGGCCAAGCTATAACGCTGATGCCGCTGTTCGGGGCATTCCTGTCCTCCATGCTGCTGGGGGAACGGCTCTATCCCTATCACTTCGTCGGCATGGCCCTGATTCTGGCGGGCATCGTTCTGGGCGCGATGGCTGGTCGGGGGAAAGAGGCGGCTGGCGCGGATGGGGGGCGGCCGCTAGAGGACCGGGCATGAGCGAACAGGTATCCTTCGGCTACGAAACCGTCGGCGTGGAAGAAAAGGCCCGCCGCGTCGGCGCTGTATTCTCCAGCGTCGCGGCGAAATACGACGTGATGAACGACGCCATGTCGGGCGGCATGCACCGGTTGTGGAAGGACCAGTTCGTCCGCCGGGTGAAGCCGCAGCCGGGTGAAGCGATTCTCGACATGGCTGGCGGCACGGGCGACATCGCCTTCCGCCTTGCCGCACGCGGGGCGGATGTCACCGTGGCGGACATCAATCAGGACATGCTCGACGTCGGCCTTGAACGGGCGGTGGAACGCGGGATCGATACGCTGGTCTGGTCATGCCAGAACGCGGAACAGCTGGCCTATCCCGATCGCACGTTCGATGCCTACACCATCGCGTTCGGCATTCGTAACGTCACCCATATCGACCGCGCGCTGGCAGAGGCGTTCCGTGTGCTGAAATACGGCGGCCGCTTCTTCTGCCTTGAATTCTCGACCACCGAATGGCCAGGCTTCAAAGAGGCGTATGACGCCTATTCGCACAAGCTGGTGCCGCAGATCGGCAAGGCGGTGGCGGGCGACGCCGACAGCTACCGCTACCTGATCGAATCCATCCGCCGTTTCCCGCCGATGCCGGAATTCGAACGGATGATCCACACGGCCGGGTTTACGCAGACGAAGGTGGAACCGATCCTCGGCGGCCTTGTCGCCATTCATTCGGGTTGGAAGACCTGATCGGGTGACGCGTCCTTCAACCCATATCTGGCGCCTCTTCAAATGGGGCATAACACTCGCGCGCCACCGCGCGCTGGTGGGTATAGAGCGTGATCCGAATGCGCCCGGTCCGGTCAAGCGCATGGCAAAGCTGGCGCGTTGGGCCGCGTTTACGGGGACTTCCGGCCATCCGGACTATGCCACCGCGTTTCAGGCGATCGGCCCCGCGGCGATCAAGCTTGGGCAATCGCTGGCGACCCGGCCGGACCTCGTTGGTGATGAGGCTGTACGCAATCTCCTGACCTTGCAGGACAGCCTGCCGCCGGTGCCCTACGCGGCGATAGAGGCTGAGATCGAACGCAGTTTCGAAAGGCCCGTCGGCGCTGTATTCGCGGAAATCGATCCGGTGCCGGTCGGTTCTGCCTCCATCGCTCAGGTCCACCGGGCGATTACCGCCGAAGGGCGGGAGGTCGCGGTGAAGGTGCTGCGCCCCGGCATTCGTGAACGTCTGGCGAAAGACATCGCGACCTACGAATGGGCCGCCGCGCATTTGGAGGCGATTGGTGGTGACGAGGCGCGCCGGCTGCGCCCACGCCTGACGATCGCGAATTTCAAACGCTGGACCAGCCGCGAGTTGGACCTGCGGCGCGAAGCCGCCTCCGCCTCGGAACTGGCCGATGCGATGAAGGGCTTCGAAGGCTACAGCATTCCGTCTATCGACTGGGATCGGACGAACGGCCGGGTGATGACCATCGAATGGGTCGATGGGATCAAGCTCAGCGATATCGACCGCCTGCGTGCCGCGGGGCATGATTTGCCCGCGCTGGCCAAGCGGCTGGTTCTGGCATTTCTGACGCAGGCGATCAGTGCCGGGTTCTTCCATGCCGACATGCATCAGGGGAACTTGTTTGTAAGGGCCGACGGCACCATCGTTGCCATCGATTTCGGCATCATGGGCCGGATCGATCGCCGTGCCCGGCAATGGCTGGCGGAAATCCTCTATGGCCTGACCACGGGCAATTATCGTCGCGTGGCGGAAATCCATTTCGAGGCGCAGTACGTGCCGAGCTATCATTCGGTCGATGAATTCGCGACTGCCCTGCGCGCCGTGGGTGAACCGATGCGTGGCAAGCCGGTCAGCGAACTGAGCGTCGGCCAGATGCTCGACGGGCTGTTCGCGATCACCCGTGATTTCGACATGGAAACGCAGCCGCACCTGCTGCTGTTGCAGAAAACCATGGTCATGGTGGAAGGCATCGCCACCTCGCTCGATCCGGACATCAACATGTGGGACGTGGCTGCCCCCTATGTCGCCGGGTGGATTCGCGATGAACTGGGGCCAGAGGCCGCGCTGGCCGGTCGTATTCACGAGGATATGGGCACCCTGCTGCGCCTGCCGGACCTGATCCGCCGGATAGAGGATCGCTTCCCGGCCAAGGGCGGCGCGCCGGAACAGCCGCCGCTGCCGGAAATAGAGCTGTTGTGGGAACGCAGGCGTACCGCTCGCCGCTGGCCGGGTTATCTCGTCGCCGCACTGGCAGGTGGGGGGCTGGTCTGGGCAGCGGCTCACTGGGGTTTGCTGATCTGAAACACGTCCGCCGGGCGGGCCAATTTCGGCAAACCTTAACTATCGCGTCCCTACCTCTTCCTGCTGGGGGCTGGTTTATGGCCGGTTGCATGGCTAACTCTGCAACAGTGGATCACTAACCGTGGGAGTTGAACGACACCACATGGCTGCGCCGCGCATCCTGCTGGTCGTGGGCGGGGGAATCGCCGCCTACAAATCGTGTGAACTCGTCCGCCTTATCAAACGGGGCGGGGGTGAGGTTACTTGTGTGCTTACCGATGGCGGCGCGCAGTTCGTCACTCCGATGAGCCTTGCCGCCCTGTCGGGCAACAAGGTCTATACCTCGCTGTGGGACTTGAAGGACGAGGCGGAGATTGGTCACATCCAGCTCAGTCGTTCGGCTGATCTGGTGGTTGTATGCCCCGCCACGGCGGACCTGCTGGCCAAGATGGCCGCGGGCATTGCCGACGATCTGGGCACGACGCTGATACTCGCGACCGACAAGCCGGTGCTCACAGTGCCCGCCATGAACGTGCGGATGTGGGATCACGCGGCCACCCGCCGCAATGTGCAGTGGCTGCGCGAGGCGGGCGTGAGGGTCATGCAGCCCGACGAAGGCCCGATGGCCTGCGGCGAATTCGGCGCGGGGCGCCTGCCGGAACCGGAAATGGTCTGGCTGGAAATCGCCGACATGCTGGGCCTCGATCCTGGCACTCTCGGCTTCGGCGGGGCGAAGGCGGCTGAAATCGCCGCCTATGTGGAGGCGCTGGAGCCGGAAGAAACGCCAGAGCCAGAGCCCCGGGCGGAAGCCCCGAAAGGCGGCCTTGCCGGCCTGTTGTCCTCGATCATTCCCCGCAGCACCTCCCGCCGTATCCGCGAGGAGGAAGTGGCATATCGGGAAGAGGACTTCGCGGCGATCCCGCCAGATCAGCTTCCCGAACCCGGCCCCCCGTTGCCGGAACCTGTCCTCACCGATGGTCCGGTGCTGGCGAAGAAGGGCGCGGCCCGTTCCGCTCCGCCGACCGATCGGCAGGCGATCAATCATCAACTCGATCCCGCGCGTTTCGCGCCCGAACCGCTGGCGGAGGAACCAAACGCTGGGCGTCCGGCCTTCGATCCGCTGGCAGGGCAGCCTGATTTCGATGAAACGCCGGAACATCGCCCGCTCTACGGCAGGCATGTGCTGATCACCGCCGGCCCCACGCATGAACCGATCGATCCGGTTCGCTACATCGCCAATCGTTCCAGCGGCAAGCAGGGCTTTGCCATCGCGGCCTCGGCGGCGGCGGCGGGCGCGCGGGTGACGCTGGTCACGGGTCCGGTGGTTCTTGAAACCCCGCCCGGCGTCGATCGCATCGATGTGGAGACGGCGGAGGAAATGGCCGCTGCGGTGAAGCAGGCTCTCCCCGCAGATGTAGCCGTAATGGCCGCTGCCGTGGCTGACTGGCGCACGCGGGATTTCGCGGAAGAGAAAATCAAGAAGCGCGGCTCTGCCCCTCCGGCGCTGCTGCTCGCGGAAAATCCTGACATTCTCGCCACGGTGTCGGCCAGCCGGCAGCGCCCCAAACTGCTGATCGGCTTCGCGGCGGAGACGGAGGACGTGGTCGCCAACGCCCAGCGCAAGCGCAAGTCGAAAGGCGTGGACTGGATCGTCGCCAACGACGTAAAGCCTGACCACGCGGGCAACAGCGTAATGGGCGGGGATGATAATACCGTCCATCTCGTGCGCGAAGGCCAGACCGAGGATTGGGAACCGATGAGCAAGCAGGGTGTGGCGCGCAGGCTGGTTGAACGTATTGCAGAGGCGCTGGCCAATGGCTGATGCCGTCGCGGTGCGTATCCGTCGTCTGCCTCACGGCGATGGCCTTTCGCTTCCAGCTTACGCAACCCACGGGGCTGCGGGAATGGACGTGGTTTCGGCCGAAGATCTGACGCTTGCTCCCGGCGCGCGTCACGCGGTCGCCAGCGGTTTTTCCGTCGCGATCCCGGAAGGTTACGAAATACAGGTGCGCCCGCGCTCGGGCCTCGCGCTCAAGCACGGCATTACCGTGCCCAACACCCCCGGCACGATCGATTCAGACTATCGCGGTGAATTGAAAGTGATCCTGATAAACCACGGGGTGGAACCGTTTCCGATTCATCGCGGTGATCGCATCGCGCAACTGGTGCTGGCCCCCGTAACGCAGGCGGCCTGGCGCGAAGTCGATGAACTCGACGATACGGATCGCGGCGCGGGCGGTTTCGGTTCGACCGGCGGCCACGCGCGTCTGGTTTAGGCGCTAAGCCGCTTTCTCGTCGCGATAGCCCGCCAGCGCCATCCGCAGGTGATGGGCGGGAACCGCGCGGGAAAACAGGAATCCCTGCAACCGCTCGCATCCCGCTTCGCGCAGGAACTGCTCCTGCTCGCGCGTTTCCACGCATTCGGCTGAAACTTCCACGCCCATCGAACGGCCCAGCCGCAGGACGGAAGATACCGCAGCAGAGGCATCCGCCGCGAAGCCGAGGCCGTGGATGTAGCTGCCGTCGATCTTGATCTTGTCCAGTTCGCGCCCGCGCAATTCCTTCAAAACCGGGCGTCCGCAGCCGAAATCGTCCAGCGCGATGCGGAATCCTTCCGCCCGCAAGCGGGCAAGCGCCGAGCGGGAGGATTCCGCAAACAGCACGCTTTCGCCCACGTCCAACTCGATCTGCGACGGACTGACGCCCGCTGCGCGCACGATCCGGGTGAAGCTGGATACCAGGTTAGGATCGCGAAGCTGGGCGGCGGAAACGTTCACCGCAACCGCCAGCTCCGGCCATTCGGATGCCACCTTGCAGGCTTCGCTCAGCACCCATTCGCCCAAGGGAACTGCCAGCCCCGTATCCTCGGCCACTGGAATGAACAGGGGCGGGGGCACCCAGCCGCGCGTCGGATGGTGCCAGCGTGCGAAAGCCTCCAGCCCGACGACCACATGCTGCGAACTGTCCACTACCGGCTGGAAATGCACGCCCAGGCCGGACCCGGTGGCAATGGCCACCCGCAGATCGGCTTCCAGCGCGGTGCGCAATTCGTTGGTCTCATCCATGGATGGCACGAATATCTGGCAGCGATTCCCGCCCTCGCGCTTGGCGCGATAGAGCGCCGCATCCGCCTTGCGAAGCAGCGCCGCCCGCTCAGTGCCGCAGTCCGGGGCCATCACCGCGCCTATGCTGGCGGTCAGTTGCACCGGCGTCCCCAGCAGATCGAATGGCCGCCGTATCTCTGCAAAGATGTGCTCGGTGATTTCAGCCAGTCCGTGCTTCAGGTCTTCCTTCTGCAGCAGCACGGCAAAATCGTCCCCGCCCAGCCGCGCGATGGAATCCGGGGTCGGCAGGATGTGGGTCATCCGCCGGGCGATCTCTGCAATCAGCGTGTCGGCGGCGGCATGGCCCCAGCGGTCATTGATGCGGCGGAACTTGTCGACATCCAGCAGCAGGATCGCCACCGGCGCGCCGGAAGCTGCGTTGGCCAGCGCGGCGTCGGCAAGCTGGCAGAACAGGGTGCGATTGGGCAGCCCGGTAGGGCCATCGCGGTGGGCCAGTTGCATGGCCCGCGCCTTCTCGGCTTCCAGAGAGATCGTCGTCCCGTGCAGGTGCCTTGCCAACTCGTTGCGCTCGTGCAGCAGCTTCCGCATCCGCAAAGCGATCACGAAGGTAGGCAGGGAGACCAGCGCCAGAACGATCGCCAGAAGCGGTAATTCGGCGTCGTTCTGCAACGCCAGAAACGTCAGCAGCGCAAGTCCGCTCAACTCGATGAAGGCGAGGGCCACAAGAAGGCCGGGCAGAGTCGCGCTGCTGCTAGGCGAATCCGGGTCGCGAGGCTTGTTTACGGTTTCCGACATCTTCCCGCCGCGAACTTTGCCTGCGGCGAGTTACGATCGCCCCCTTCCGGGATTAGGTAATCGTGCGCAGGGGGCGTTGCATATTCATGCGCAGTGGCTGCCGGGGCGGAAACATGAAATTCAGCCTCGGACAACTGCCCGAGGCTGAATTTCACTTGTATCTAGCGGGTCTGACCCTTGGCCTGCTGGTTCTCCGGCGCGACCGAAATTCGCACAGTCTCCCCGGAATTGCCCGGGAAATCGGTGAACATCGCCTCGATCAGGTTGGGGACCAGATATTGCAGGCGGTTGGATGTGGAGGCCGCCTCGGCCTGCCCTTCGAACAGCCGCGTACCGTCAGATGCGCGATCGATCTTCAGGCTGATACCGCTGGTGTAGATGGTATAGCTGTAAACGTCCGTTCCGCCGAAGAAGCTGTCGTTCCAGCCCCATCCCCAAGGGCGATAGGGTAAGTAGGCGACGCGCGGTCCGCTGGGTGTGCGATAGACCACCGGGCGGTAGCTATACCACGAATCGTAGAACGGATCGCGGGCGAACCCGCTGGAACGCACCCGCTCGCGTCCCTTGTCGACGCCATAGTCGAACCGCACCAGCAGTTGCGCGCTGGATGGATCGCTGGCCGGGGTATAGCCCTGCGCCGCAAGGCGTTCGGAAACGAGCTGCGCGTAATTGCGGAACTCGATCCCGCCCGCCAGCGCGGGGTCGTCGGCCACAACCGCAAAAGTCTGCCCGGACGGGGCCGGAAGCTGCGATTGGAAGCGGGAAACATCCGCGCGGAAAGGAGAAGCGCAGGCAGCCAGCGCGCCGAGGGCAAGCGTGACAATAGCCAGCTTTATCCCGTGTCCGATGCCGCCGAAACGTGTTGGGTTGAAGGCATTCATGGCCAGGTTACTCCGAACATCAGGTGCGCAGTCCGGCGAAGCCCCTCAACCCGGCGCAGGTCTGCTATCGATATAACGTGGCATAATGTGGTTGGGCTGAATAGCGGTTGAACGCTGGTCGATGGAAAACAGCGGTATTCCAGCGTCTTGCGCGCATCCACTGGGGCAGGCCTTCAGGGCATGACATTAACCATGCCCTGAAGGGGTTATTTAGTTCCGCAGCAGCCCCAGCGCCTCATAAGTCCGCGCAAGGGTGGGTCCGGCGATTTCCCGTGCCTGCGCCGCGCCGCGTGCGAGAATTGCATCGAGCGCTTCCCGGTCTGCCAGCAGCGCGGTGAACCGCTCCGTGATCGGGCGCAGGGATTCCACCAGCAGTTCGCCCAGCGCGGGCTTGAACGCGCCGAAGCCCTGTCCACCATGCCGGGCCAGCACCTCGGCCACGCTGATGTCGGCCAGTGCGGCATAGATCGTCACGAGGTTCAGCGCCTCGGGCCTTCCCGCCAGTCCTTCTTCTTCGCTGGGAAGGGGTTCGGGATCGGTCTTGGCCTTCTTCACCTTCTTCATCACCTCGTCCGGATCGTCCGCCAGGTTGATGCGGCTCATTTCCGAAGGGTCGGACTTGCTCATCTTCGCCGTGCCGTCACGCAGGCTCATGATCCGGGCCGCTTCCGGCGGGATGATCGGATCGGGCAGGGTGAAGGCTGGCGCGTCCTCTGTGCAGAAGTCGTTGTTGAACTTCTGCGCGATGTCGCGGGCCAGTTCCAGATGCTGCTTCTGATCCTCGCCAACCGGCACATGGGTGGCCTGATACAGCAGCACGTCCGCCGCCTGCAGCACGGGGTAGGTGAACAGGGCGACGCTGGCCCCCTCGCGGTTCTTGCCGGATTTGTCCTTGAACTGCGTCATGCGGTTCAGCCAGCCCATGCGGGCCGTGCCGTTCAGCAGCCATTGCAGTTCGGAATGGGCGGGCACCTGCGCCTGATTGAACAGGATGGAACGCTGCGGATCGATCCCGCAGGCGACCAGCGCCGCCGTCATCTCGCGCGTGGCGGCGCGCAGTTCCGCCGGGTTGTGCGGCATTGAGATCGCGTGAAGATCGGCAAGGAAGAACAGGCACTGGCCGCCGTCGGGCAGCGAATCCTGCATCCGCGCCCAGTTACGGATCGCGCCGAGATAATTGCCGAGGTGGAGAGAGCCGGTGGGCTGGATACCGGAAACAACGCGCATGATTATGGCCTTCTGGAATTACGATGGAATGGAACCTTGCCCGCATCAGGCGGACAAGCAGCGCTTTTCAGGCGCGGCCACGCCATCGCCAGGCCGCCCGGCCACGCGCCGGAAAGCGCAGGCGCTTACGCTGAAGGGGAGCGGTGTCTGCCATGGCCGCGCCGATAGCAGATTTCGCTGCACGGAAAACCCCCACAGTCACGATCGCGCTACCGGCGGCGGAACGCATCGCGCAACTCGCTCGGGCGATAGGCGCCGAACAGCAGCGATGCCGCGCCGTAAATCGCCGCCCCCGATCCGCAGAGCAGCGCGAGGGCGCTGACACGCTGCCACAGCCCGCCTGCCATATAGGCGTCCGCCAGGGGGTTGAGGAACCACAACGCCACGCCCATCGCGGCCCCGGCCAGCACGATCCGCAGCACCTTTGCCCTCAGCCGGGCGTCCAGTCGCAGATGTCCGCGCCGATGCAGCGTCCAGTAAAGCAGCGCGACATTGACCCATGCGGAAAAGGCGGTGGCGATCGCCACGCCGACATAGCTGAAATGCCAGATCAGGGTCAGGTTGCCCGCCAGGTTCACCAGCATGGAAATAACCGCCAGCCGCACCGGCGTCTTCGTATCCTGACGGGCGTAGAACCCGGGGGTCAGCACCTTGATCAGCACATAGGCCGGCACGCCGAACGAAAATGCCGCCAGCGTCGCGGCGGTGCCAGCCGTGTCGGCGGCGGTGAAGGCGCCATACTGGAATACCCCGCGCACCAGCGGAACGGCGGAAATGATCAGCGCCACCGCCGCGGGCAGGGCCAGGAACAGCGCCAGTTCCAGCGCCCGGTTCTGCGTAGTGCTGGCGGCGGCATCGTCGCCCCCGCCAAGCTGGCGTGACAGGGCGGGCAGGATCGCCGTGCCGATGCCGATGCCCAGCAGGCCCAGCGGCAACTGGTTCAGCCGGTCGGCATAATAGAGATAGGAAACCGCCCCTTCCTGCAGATACCGCGCGGCGAGCGAGGTGGAAATCAGCAGGTTGAACTGGATCGCCCCCTGACCCAGCGCCGCCGGGCCGATCAGCCACAGCAGCTTCTTCACATCAGGCGAAAGGCGCGGCAGCGACAGCTTCAGCCGCACGCCCGCGCGGCGGCATGACAGCCACAGCCACAACAATTGCAGCGCGCCGGATACCGTTACCGCCACGGCCTGCGTTTCCGCCGTTTCCAGCTCCGTCTCGCCCCGGAAGAACAGCAGCGCGGTTATCATGCACAGGTTCAGCAGGATCGGCGCGGCGGCATTGACCCAGAACCGGTTGAGCGAATTGAGGATGCCACCAAGCAGGGAAACCAGGCTGATCAGCGCGAGGTAGGGGAAGGTTATCCGCGTCAGATGCGTCGCCAGCGCGAACTTTTCCGGCCCGCCATCTGGGAAACCGCCGGTCATGGCCCAGACCACCGGGCCCGCCAGCGCGATCATTACCGCCGTGAAGACGATAAGGATCGGCAGCAGCACCGACAGCACTTCGCTGGCGAAGGCATAGGCGGCCGCTCTGCCACGGCCTTCCTCTTCGCTCTCCGCCTCCGCCATGCGGCGGTTGAAGAATGGCACGAACACCGCCGCGAAGGCGCCTTCCGCGAACAGTGCGCGGAACAGGTTGGGCAGCCGCCAGGCGATCAGAAATGCGTCGGACGCCAGACCGGCCCCGACATAGCGCGCCATCAACATGTCGCGCGCCATGCCCAGGAAGCGGCTGACAAGCGTCAGCGCGCCGATGGTGCCGGCGTTGCGGACGAGGCTCATCGCCTTAACCCGCGGCCGGGGTGGCTCAGGCCTGGCCTACCGGTGCCTGGCCCGGCTGCACCTGCTGCTGTTGAAGCTGCTGGATGTAGAGGCCGTTGAAATCGATCGGGTCCAGCAGCAGCGGGGCGAAGCCCGCATCGCGCACGGCATCCGCGATCACGCGGCGGGCGAAGGGGAACAAGATGCGCGGCGCTTCTGCATAAGTGAACGCGTGCTTCTGCTCGTCGCTCATGTTCCGCATGCCGACGAGGCCGCAATAGGCCACTTCGACGATATAGGCGGTGCCCTGGCTGGACTTGGCGGTCACGCCGATCTTCAGCTCGATCTCGCTCAGCTCGTCGTTGATCTTGCGCGCGCCGATGTTGAACTGCACGTCCAGCGCGGGCTGTTCGTTCCACTGGAAGCTATCGGGCGCCCGCGGATTTTCGACCGAAAGATCCTTCACATACTGTGAAAGCAGGCCGGCCACAGGTTCGTTGTCGGCGCCGTTGCCGGTGTGGGCGGGGTTGGAATCGAGGTTGGTGAGAACGTCGCCTTCATCGGCCATGGCGGTTTCGACTTTCGATATTATTGGGTTGGATCGTGCCCCGCGCGCTAGCATCCGCATGGCTGGCCCGCAACGCCTGCGGAAAAAGCGCGTGATTCAGGGACCGAACGGCGCGCAAGGTGTTGTTCATTTGTATTTGGCACCTATTTCGGGCACGATTGGGACTACGCCGCATGAACCGGCCCCATCAGGGACCGCTGCCGGCCATTGATCGGACAAGTGAAGTGATCGTCGAAATTGTCATTCTGGCCATGATCGCGGCCTTTCTGGGCCTCAGGCTCTATTCAGTGCTCGGCCGCCGGGCTGAACATGAAGAAGAATCCGTGCCCACCCGGTTTGAACGGAAAGATGGCGGCAATGTCCCCCGGCCCGTGCCCGCACCGGTTGCCGAAATGCCAGCCGCCCAGCGCGAAGCGACCGGGTTCTCGCCCGCCGTCGAACAGGGCCTGCGCGATATTTCGGGGGCAGACCGCCGCTTCGACCTGCTCACCTTCATGGAAGGGTCGAAGGCTGCCTACGCGATGATCCTCGAAGCGTTCTGGCGCGGTGATCGGGAAGAACTGCGGGAACTGTGCGATGACGATGTCTATGCCAGCTTCGCCGCTGCTATCGACGCCCGCGAAGCGGCTGGCGAAGTGCTCGATAACCGTCTCGTGCGGATAGAAGACACCGCAGTGCATTCAGCCGTGCTCGAAGGGCGCATGGCGCGCATTTCGGTGCGCTTCACTGCCGATATCGCCACGGTCACGCGCGACAAGGACGGCAATGTTATCGCCGGTTCGCTCGATGACGCGGTCGAGAGCAACGACGTCTGGACTTTCTCCCGCGATGTGGGTGCGGAAGGGCCGGACTGGCTGCTCGACGAGACCGACGAAGGCTGATCTCCGTCATGATCACAGGCGGCTGGACGCGCATCGCTACAGTCGCCTGTCTGGCGCTGCTGGCCGGTTGCCAGGTGGTCCCGCAAGGCGGGCGGCCCTCTTCCCCTTATCCTGTTTCCTCGCCAAGTCCTGGGTCAACTCCCGCGCCAGTCCCCACTCCGGAACCTGCGCCCGCCACTGCGCTGCTTACCGGCGCCCGTCCCGGCCCTGCCGTGGAAACGCTAGGGCTGAGCTCAGACGGGGCCGCGCGGGCACTGGCGTCGTTCGTGGAAAGCTGCCCCCGGCTCCTCCGCCGCACAGATGCCAGCGGCCTCACTCGCGCGGATGATTGGCAGGCCGCTTGTGCGGCCGCATCCGGCTGGCCGCGCGCGGACGCGGCGCGGTTCTTCGCCGTACATTTCGAAACCGCGCAGATCGGCGATGGGGCGGCTTTCGCCACTGGATACTATGAACCAGAAATCGCCGGTTCGCGCACACGGCGGCCCGGCTATGAAGTGCCGATCTATGGCATGCCCGCCGATCTCGTGCGTGGTTGGCCGGATGATGTTCCTGCTACGGAGCGTACAGGCCGCGCGCCGCTCGGCCGGCAGGAACTCAGTGGGCGCTATGTTCCTTATTACGAACGGTCGGAAATAGACGCCGGTGCGCTGTCCGGCCGCGCGCTGGAAATTGCATGGGCGGCGGACCCGGTGGAACTGTTCTTTTTGCAGATCCAGGGTTCGGGCCGGTTGTTGACGCCGGAAGGCGACGTGATCCGCATCGGCTATGCCGGGCAGAACGGCCGGGAATATGTCGGTATAGGTTCCGTCATGCGCGAACGCGGGCTGATCGGCGAAGGGCCGGGGCAATATCCCGGCTCGATGCAGGGCATCATGCAGTATCTGCGAGAACGCCCGGCGGAAGGCGCGGAGCTGATGCGCCTCAACAAATCGTGGGTTTTCTTTCGCGAACTGACCGGCGATGGTCCTCTCGGCGCGCTGGAAGTGCCGGTGCGGCCGCGCGGTTCGGTCGCGGCCGATCCCGCCTATGTCCCGCTCGGCGCGCCCGTGTTTCTGCGCGTGGACCGACCAGAGGCAAGCGGCCTGTGGATTGCGCAGGATACCGGCGGGGCGATCAAGGGCGCCAATCGTTTTGACACCTTCTGGGGTGCTGGCGCAGAGGCGCGCACGATCGCCGGGGGAATGAGCACGCGCGGGCAGGCCCTGCTGCTGCTGCCGAAGGGAACGCTGGCGCGTCTCAACGCGCGATGAAGCCGCCACGGGGGCTTACTACGGAAGAGGCTGCGCTGTGGCGCCGGGTGACGGCCACGGTCACGGCGCTTCATCCTATACCGGCGGTGGACAGTGCCCGCGTGGATGAAACAGCCGCTTCGCCCTCTCCACCTCCGCCTCGCCCCGGCAAGCTTCCGCGCCCTGCGCCCCGTCGTGCTCCACCGGCTCCTGTGGCGGAGGATCGGGGCAAGACGCCACCTCTCTCGCAGGATCGCGGCCTTGATTCTTCGTGGGACCGCAAGCTCGCCAATGCTTCCATCGCGCCGGATTTCACGCTCGATCTGCACGGGCACAATTTGGAGCAGGCGCATGTGCGGCTGGATGCCGGGCTGGGGCAGGCCATGGCGATGGGTGCGCGGCTGGTGCTGCTCATCACCGGCAAACCGCGCCCGGCAGAGGCGGCGGATCGCGGCGATCGGCGCGGTGCGATCCGCGCCAAGGTGCTGGATTGGCTCGCCGCCGGTCCGCACGCATCGGGCATCGCGGCGATAAGGAAAGCGCACCGCCGCCACGGGGGCGACGGTGCGCTCTACATCGTCCTCAAACGAAGGCGATGACGCCTCAGGCGTGATACTTCGCGTAAGTCAGGTCGAACCGGTCGGCGTTCATCACCTTGGTCCACGCCTTCACGAAGTCCTTCACGAACTTCTCCTCGCAACCGCGCTCGGCATAGACTTCCGCCGTTGCCCGCAATTGCGAATTTGAACCGAAGATCAGGTCCGTGCGGGTGGCGCGCCACCGCTCCGTCCTGCCGCCGCGATCATAACCGATGAACTCCTCGTCGCTGCTGTCGTCGACCACTTCCCAGAAAGTGTCCATGTCCAGCAGGTTGACGAAGAAGTCGTTGGTCAACTGCCCCACGCGCTTGGTCAGCACGCCATGCGGGCGGTTGTCGTGGTTGGCGCCCAGCACGCGCAGCCCGCCGACCAGCACCGTCATTTCGGGCACTGAAAGGCCCAGCAGCGAAGCCCGGTCGAGCAGAAGCTCCTCCGTTTTCACCGTGTGCTTGGTCTTCAGGTAGTTGCGGAACCCGTCGGCGGCCGGTTCCATCGGTTCGAAGCTTTCCACGTCCGTCCAGTCCTGCGTCGCGTCGCCGCGCCCGCCGGTGAACGGCACTTCCACCGCGAAGCCCGCATCCTTCGCCGCCTTCTCCACCGCTGCCGTTCCGGCCAGCACGATGGCGTCAGCCAGCGACAGATTGCCGCGTAGGGAACCGATCTTCGCCAGCACTGTGGCCAGTTCCGCCGGATCGTTCACCGCCCAGTCCTTCTGCGGAGCCAGCGCGATGCGCGCACCGTTCGCGCCGCCGCGATGGTCGCTCTTGCGATGGGTGGAGGCCGATGCCCACGCCGCCTTGACCAGCTGGCCAACGCTCAGACCCGAACCGAGGATCGCCGTCTTGAATGCGGAGACGTCGGCATCCGAAGGCATGGTGCCCTTGGGTACGGGGTCCTGCCAGATCAGGTCTTCGGCCGGAACTTCCGGGCCGAGGTAACGGATCTTCGGCCCCATGTCGCGGTGGGTCAGCTTGAACCACGCCCGCGCGAAAGCATCCTTGAACGCTTCGTGATCGTTGCGGAACTTCTCGGAGATCGCCCGGAATTCCGGATCGATCTTCAGCGCCATGTCGGCCGTGGTCATCATCGTCGGCACCTTGCGGCCCGCGCGGTGAGCGTCGGGGGCCAGGTCTTCTTCCTTCTGGTCGATCGGCTGCCACTGCTTCGCACCCGCCGGGCTGCGAACCAGCTCGTAGTCATAGTCGAACAGCAGGCGGAAGTAGTTCTCCGACCATTCAGTCGGCGTGTTCACCCACGCGCCTTCGATGCCGCTGGTGATGGTGTGTTCGCCGATCCCGCTTTCGAAGCCGCTGGTCCAGCCAAGGCCCTGCAACGCGATGTCCGCGCCTTCGGGGGCATCACCCACCAGGCTGGCGTCACCTGCGCCATGCGCCTTGCCGAAGGTGTGGCCCCCGGCTGTCAGCGCCACGGTCTCCTCGTGGTTCATCGCCATGCGATGAAAGGTTTCCTTGATGTCGCGCGCGGATTGCAGCGGATCGGGGTTGCCGCCCGGTCCTTCCGGATTGACGTAGATCAGCCCCATCTGGATCGCCGCCAGCGGGGTTTCCAGGTCCAGGCTCTTGTCCGGCTGGATGCGGGTTTCGTTCTTCTCGTCGCCGACCCAGTATTCCTCTGCGCCCCAGTAGGTGTCGCGCTCCACCTCGAACACGTCCTTGCGGCCGCCGCCGAAGCCGAACACCGGACCGCCCATCGATTCGATGGCGACGTTGCCGGTCAGGATGAACAGGTCAGCCCAGCTGATGTTCTTCCCGTATTTCTGCTTGATCGGCCACAGCAGGCGCCGCGCCTTATCCAGATTGCCGTTGTCCGGCCACGAGTTGAGCGGGGCGAAACGCTGCTGCCCGCTGCTGGCGCCGCCGCGCCCGTCTGCCGTGCGATAGGTGCCGGCCGCGTGCCAGGCCATGCGGATGAAGAACGGGCCGTAATGGCCATAGTCCGCCGGCCACCACGGCTGGCTGTCGGTCATCAGGGCATGGAGATCGGCCTTCAGCGCGTTGTAATCCAGCGCATTGAACGCTTCCGCGTAATCGAAATCCTCGCCCATCGGATCGGGCGAACCGCCGTTCTGGCCCAGAATTTCGAGTGGCAGCGCATCCGGCCACCAGTCACGATTGGTTCGGCCCAGCAGACTGCGCACGCCGCCATCGCCATGGCCCATCGGGCAGCCGGAAATTGATCCTGTCTTCGCGTCCATCGCCTTCCTCCTCTCAGGGGGATTTTTCCTCCTTCCGGCAACACGGCGAATCGCCATGCTGCCGGAGTGAGAGAAGGCTATCAGTCAGTGGCGAAGTCGCTAAACGGGATAGTCCGATAAGGTTGAACGAGTAAATCAATCACGGCTTATCGACCAATTTACTCGATCAATCGCGCAAGCAGTTCGGAGGCTCAGGCCGCTTCCGCGATCTCGCTCACCGGCTCATGCCGGATCAGGTAATCGAATGCGGAAAGCGCCGCTTTCGATCCCTCGCCCATCGCGATGACGATCTGCTTGTAGGGCACGGTCGTCACGTCACCCGCCGCGAACACGCCCGGCAGATTGGTCGCGCCCTTGGCGTCGATCACGATCTCGCCGAACTTCGTCAGCTCCAGACCGGAATCCTTCAGCCATTCGGTGTTGGGCACCAGTCCGATCTGCACGAACACGCCTTCCAGCTCGACAGTGTGTTCCTGCCCGGAAACGCGGTTCTTGTAGATCAGGCCGTTCACCCGTTCTCCGTCTCCGGTGACTTCCGTCGTCTGGGCGGATGTGTGCACCGTCACGTTCGGCAGGCTGCGCAGCTTGTCCTGCAGCACCTGATCCGCACGCAATTGCGCGTCGAATTCGATCAGCGTCACATGGCCCACGATATTGGCCAGATCGATCGCCGCTTCCACGCCGGAATTGCCGCCGCCGATCACCGCCACGCGCTTGCCCTTGAACAGCGGACCATCGCAGTGCGGGCAATAGGCCACACCCCGGTTGCGGTATTCGAACTCGCCCGGCACGCCCAGATTGCGCCAGCGCGCACCGGTGGCAATCACGAGGGCGCGGGCTTTCAGCGTCGCCCCGTTCTTCAGCACCAGTTCGTGCAGCGCGCCGGGGCGCTTGGCGGGGATCAGCGTTTCCGCCGCCGCCAGATTCATCACGTCGATGCCGTTTTCACGCACATGCGCTTCCAGCTCGCGCGCCAGCTTCGGCCCTTCGGTATAGGGGACGGAGATAAAGTTCTCGATTCCCATCGTGTCCTGCACCTGCCCGCCGAAACGTTCAGCGGCGATGCCTGTGCTGAAGCCCTTGCGCGCGGCATAGATGCCTGCAGCGGCGCCAGCAGGTCCGCCGCCGACGATCAGCACTTCGAACGGTTCCTTGTCGCCCAGCTTCGCGGCGGCGCGCGCCACGGCATCTGTGTCCAGCTTCGCCAGAAACTCTTCCACGCCCATCTTGCCGCTGGCGAACATTTCGCCGTTCAGGAACGTCGCGGGCACGGCCAGAACGCCGCGCTGGTCCACTTCCTCCTGGAAGGTGCCGCCTTCGATCAGCGTCGCCGTGATGCGCGGGTTTTCCAGCGCCAGCAGGGTCAGCGCCTGAACCACGTCGGGGCAGTTGTGGCACGAGAGAGAGAAATACATCTCGAAGGCATAGTCGCCTTCCAGATCACGGATCTGTTCCAGCACCTCGTCCGAAACCTTCGGCGGGTGGCCGCCCGCCCACAACAGGGCGAGGACGAGGCTGGTGAATTCATGGCCCATCGGCAGCCCGGCGAACCGCACCCACTTCTGCGCGTCCGATGCGCGGCGGATGACGAAGCTGGGCTTGCGGGCGTTGTCGCCATCGAAACTGGCGGAAACCTTGTCGCTCAGCTCGGTGATTTCGTTCAGCAGTTCACGTGTCTGCGCCGATTTCGCATCATCGCCCAGCGAGGCGACAAGCTCGATCGGTTCGCGCAGCATCGCGAGATACTGGCGTAGCTGTTCCTTCATGCCGGCGTCGAGCATCGTGCTTGTCCTGTTGTTCAGTTGGTGATGCCCTCCTGTGAGAGGGCAGAGACGACCCGGGCAAAGGGGGGAGGAGCCCGGGCCGCCTTGCGACCCGCTTATTTTTTATAGGCGGGTACGAAACCGTTAGAGCTTGCCGACGAGGTCGAGCGAGGGGGCGAGGGTTTCCGCGCCTTCTTCCCACGCCGCCGGGCAAACCTGACCGGGGTGGCTGCGGACATATTGCGCCGCCTTGATCTTGCGGAGCAGTTCGGTCGCGTTGCGGCCCACGCCTTCACAGGTGATTTCCATGATCTGGATCACGCCGTCGGGATCGACCACGAAGGTCGCGCGGTCGGCCAGACCGGCTTCTTCGCGCAGCACGCCGAAGTTGTTCGACAGGGTGTGCAGCTGGTCGCCAAGGAAGGCATAGTCCAGCTTGCCGATCTTGTCGGACGTGTCATGCCAGGCCTTGTGGCTGAAATGGGTGTCGGTGGACACGGCATAGACTTCCACGTCCAGCGCCTTCAGCGTCGCATACTGCTTGCCAAGGTCTTCCAGCTCGGTTGGGCACACGAAGGTGAAGTCCGCCGGATAGAAGAAGAACACAGCCCACTTGCCAGCCAGATTCTTCTCGGTGACGTCGAAGAAGTCCTTGCCCTTCTGGAAGGCGGTTGCCTTGAACGGCTTGATGGTGCTGCCGATAATTCCCATTGCTTTGCTCCATTCCCTTGCTGGGTGAAATAATTGCGTCGTGCAAGGGTCATGTAGTGCGTGTTGCGCCGCAGTAAATTGACTTGTTGCGATTGCTAACATCGGATCAGTCGATCAATCGACCGTCATCCGTATGTTAACCAGATCAACCCACCTGCGCGCGGTGCAGCATTTTATGGTCGGCCAGAACCAGCGCCATCATCGCTTCCACCACCGGAGTGCCGCGAATGCCCACGCAGGGATCATGGCGGCCCTTGGTGGCCAGCTGCGTGGCTTCACCATCGCGGGTGATCGTGTCCTGCGGGATCAGGATCGAACTCGTCGGCTTGAACGCTACCCGCACGATCACCGGCTGCCCGGTGGAAATGCCCCCGGCGATGCCGCCCGCATGATTGGCCGTAAACTCCGGCGCGCCGTTTTCACCCGGCAGCATCGGGTCCGCATTCTGCTCTCCGCGCAGGGCGGCGGCGGCGAACCCGTCGCCGATCTCCACGCCTTTCACGGCATTGATGCCCATCATCGCCGCAGCCAGATCGGCGTCCAGCTTGCCATAGATCGGCGCGCCCCATCCGGCGGGCACGCCGGTGGCCACGCATTCCACCACCGCGCCCAGCGAACTGCCGTCCTTGCGCGCCGTATCCACCAGTTCTTCCCAGCGCTTCGCCGCTGCCGCATCGGGGCAGAAGAACGGATTGCGGCCGATTTCCGCCGCGTCGAACGCCGCATGATCGATCCGGTCGCCGCCGATCTCGCTGACATAGCCGGTGATGGTCACTTCCGGGATCACCAGCCGCGCCACCGCGCCCGCCGCGACCCTTGCTGCCGTTTCCCGCGCGCTCGACCGCCCGCCGCCGCGATAATCGCGAAAGCCGTATTTGGCGTCGTAGGCATAGTCGGCATGGCCGGGGCGATATGCCTTGGCCACTTCCGAATAATCCTTGCTCCGCTGGTCGGTATTCTCGATCAGCAGGGATATCGGCGTGCCGGTGGTCTTGCCCTCGAACGTGCCGGACAGGATCTTGACCAGATCGGCCTCACGCCGCTGGGTGGTGAACTTGCTCGTCCCCGGCTTGCGCGCGTCGAGGAACGGCTGGATCGCCTCTTCGCTGATCGCCAGCCCCGGCGGGCACCCGTCCACCACGGCGCCCAGCGCCGGCCCGTGGCTTTCGCCCCAGGTGGTGAACCGGAATACGCGGCCGAAGGTGTTGACGCTCATGGGCGGCAGGCATTGGCCGAACTCGCGCCGCCTGTCCATATTGGCGCGTGCATGTCCTACATCGCGCCAATCTGCCATTGGCCTTGGCATGGCAGCTTCCGAACTTTCCTCTGGCATTCACAGCGCATCGCAAGGTGGCGGGAAGGTGACGGCAAGGTAACGCCAGGGTGACACATCGCCGCTTCCGCTCTGGACTGTGTCAACAGTGTCAACACCTGCCGGGGACACGCGCCTGCTGCCCCTTCCCAAACCCGCCGCGCTCGGGCAGGAACAAACCATGATTGCGAAGCTGACGGGGCGGCTGGACGAAGCCGGGGCGGACTGGGCGGTGATCGACGTCCGCGGTGTGGGCTATCTCGTCCATTGCTCCAGCAAGACACTGTCCGCCCTCGGCATCGCGGGTGACGATTGCACCGTTTTCACCGACCTTCAGGTCAGCGAAAACGACATGCGCCTGCTCGGCTTCGCTGACGCGGCGGAGCGGGACTGGTTCCGCCTGCTCACCACGGTGCAGGGTGTGGGCAGCAAGGTCGCGCTGGCGATCCTCTCCGCGCTGACGGTTGACGACCTGCGCAACGCCTGCGCTGCGGGAGACGCCGCACAGGTCGCCCGCGCGCAAGGCGTCGGGCCAAAACTCGCGGGCCGCATCGTCAACGAATTGAAGGACAAGGCGGGCGCTCTCCCCGGCGGCAGCGGGGGCGCCTCCATCGCCGCCGTCTCACAGGCCGGTTCTGCCAGCGCCGACGCCGTCTCCGCCCTGCAAAACCTCGGCTTCAAACCCGCCATCGCCGCCAGCGCCGTCGCCCACGCCCAGGCCGAACTGGGTGAGGATGCCGGGCTGAACGATCTGGTGCGCGTCGCGCTGAAGAGGGCGGCGGGGTGATGCTGTTCGTCCGCGGCATCAAAGGAAAGATCAAGCTCAACCCTGCGGTGAAGATATGGGGCAGCCTCTTGCTACTTGTCCTGATAGTTGTTGGCGGACTCCTCGCGTTTCGGAACACCGTGGAACAGTGTTGGGAACGTGGAGGCGTCTGGATTGGCGGGGCGCTTCGAACCGCATACTGCGCTGAAGCCTCAGAGCAGCGAGCCGACTGGTGACCGAATCCGTCCCCCTCTCTCCCCAGCGCCAGCCGGAGGATCAGGACGCCGCCCTGCGCCCGAAGTCGCTCGGCGAATTTGTCGGGCAGGAGGCCGCGCGGGAGAACCTGCGTGTGTTTATCGAGGCTGCGCGCGGACGGGGGGAGGCGATGGACCATGTGCTGTTCTTCGGCCCTCCCGGTCTGGGCAAGACCACGCTGGCACAGATCGTGGCGAAGGAACTGGGCGTCGGTTTCCGCGCCACCAGCGGGCCGGTGATCGGCAAGGCGGGTGATCTCGCCGCGCTGCTGACCAATCTTGAGCCGCACGACGTGCTGTTCATTGACGAGATTCACCGCCTCAATCCGGTGGTGGAGGAAGTGCTCTATCCGGCGATGGAGGACCGCGCGCTCGACATCATCATCGGTGAGGGGCCTTCGGCGCGTTCCGTGCGGATCGATCTGCCGCCGTTCACCCTGATCGGCGCGACCACGCGGCAGGGGCTGCTGACTACGCCGCTGCGCGACCGGTTCGGCATTCCGGTGCGGCTCAAGTTCTACGAAGTGGCAGAGCTTGAACGGGTGGTCACGCGCGGTGCCAACCTGCTCGGCATCGCCATCGATCCGCGCGGCGCGCACGAGATTGCCCGTCGTTCACGCGGCACTCCGCGCGTCGCGGGTCGCCTGCTGCGCCGGGTGCGCGATTTCGCCCATGTCGGCGGCGCGGCCACGATAACCGCCGATCTGGCGGACAAGGCGCTGACCCGCCTGGAAGTGGATTCGCTCGGCCTCGATGCGATGGACCGGCGCTATCTCTCCATGATCGCGGATATCTACAAGGGCGGCCCGGTCGGGGTGGAAACCCTCGCCGCCGGCCTCGCCGAGCCGCGCGATACGATAGAGGAAGTGGTGGAACCGTTCCTGATCCAGCTCGGCCTCGTCGCCCGAACCGCACGCGGCCGCTGCCTCAACGATGGCGGCTGGCGCCACCTCGGGCTCGCACCACCCAGCGGCCAGCAGACCGGGCTGTTCGACGCGGGGAAATAGCAGGTATCTGCTAAAGCGACGCCCATTCCACGCCCGCATCGTCCGTACGGATCACATCGGCCAGTTCCCACACGTTGCCATAGCCATAGCCGATCAGGTTGATGAACGTCTGGATATTGAGCGCCAGTTGCGCCTTCTTCATCGGCACCGGCGGGCGATCGTCGGCAAAGTTGTTGTTGCAATAGATGTAGATTGCGCGGTCCGTGTTCGGCCCGATCACCTCGGCCAGCCGCTCGGCCGTGAAATCAGGCAGCGGCAGATTCACCGCGCCTTCGATATGTCCGGCGGCAAAGGCGCTCTCGGATCGTGCGTCCAGCAGGATCGCCCCTTCGGCCTGCGCCTGCCGCGCGAATTCGGCCCAAGGCAGGCGTCGCCCGTCCCGATATTCCGCCAGTTCCCCCGCCAGATCGACGAAGCCAGCGTAATCGATCTGCGGATTCTCCGGCGGAGTCTGAGCGGCAACCGGTAGCGAGCACGGCATCGCCACCACGGCCAGTGACAGGGCAAGTATACGGATCGCATTCATCGGCGCTCTCCCTTTGGAAAGGGTGCTGCGCCTTGCGCGATAAATCGCCGATGAATGCGTGTCCGTTGCGGATCAGGCCGCCAGCTTCCTCAGCACGTACTGAAGGATGCCGCCATTGCGGTAATATTCCATCTCGTTGGCGGTATCGATCCGGCACTTGGCGGTGAACGTGAAGCTTTCGCCATTGGGGCGGGTCACCTGCACGGCCACATCCTGCCCCGGGGTCAGGTCGGCCAGCCCTTCGATGGTGAAGCGATCGTCGCCGGTCAGCTTCAGGCTGTTGCGCGATTCGCCATCCACGAACTGCAGCGGCAGCACACCCATGCCGACCAGGTTGGAGCGGTGGATGCGTTCGAAGCTTTCCACGATCACCGCACGCACGCCCAGCAGGTTGGTGCCCTTGGCCGCCCAGTCACGGCTGGAACCCGTGCCGTATTCCTTGCCTGCGATCACCACCAGCGGCGTGCCGTCGGCCTTGTGCTTCATGGCGGCGTCATAGATCGCCATGGTCTCGCCGTTGTAACGGGTCATGCCGCCTTCAACGCCGGGCACCATTTCGTTGCGGATACGGATATTGGCGAAGGTGCCGCGCATCATCACGTCGTGATTGCCGCGACGGCTGCCGTAAGAGTTGAAGTCCGCCTTCGCGACCTGATGGTCGATCAGGTAACGGCCCGCCGGGCTGTCTTCCTTGATCGATCCGGCCGGGCTGATGTGGTCGGTGGTTACCGAATCGCCCAGGATCGCCATCGGCAGCGCGCCGATGATGTCCGTGACCGCCGCCGGTTCCATCTTCATGCCTTCGAAGTAGGGCGGGTTGGCGACATAGGTGCTGCCCGGCCGCCACTGATAGGTGTCCGATCCGGTGACGTCGATCGCCTGCCAGTGCACGTCGCCCTTGTACACGTCGGCATAGCGGGCTTCGAACATCGCGCGGTCGATGCTGCCGGAACGCAGGGTGGCGATTTCGTCGTTGCTCGGCCAGATGTCCTTCAGGAACACGTCGGTGCCATCGCTCGCCTGCCCGATCGGGGTGGTCACGATGTCCTCCGTCACGGTGCCCTTCAGCGCATAGGCGACCACCAGCGGCGGGCTGGCGAGGAAGTTGGCGCGCACATCGGGGCTGACGCGGCCTTCGAAGTTGCGGTTGCCCGACAGCACGGATGCGGCAACGATGTCGTTGCCGTTGATCGCCTTGCTGATCGGTTCGGCCAGCGGGCCGGAATTGCCGATGCAGGTCGTGCAGCCATAGCCGACCAGATCGAAGCCCAGCGCGTCGAGGTGATCCTGCAGCCCGGCCTTCTCCAGATAATCCGTCACCACCTGCGATCCGGGGGCGAGGCTGGTCTTGACCCACGGCTTCGGCTTCAGGCCCTTTTCGTTGGCCTTCTTCGCCACCAGACCGGCGGCGATCAGCACGTCCGGGTTGCTGGTGTTGGTGCAACTGGTGATCGCGGCGATGACCACGTCGCCGTCGCCGATGTCGTGGTCCTTGCCTTCCACCGGGGTGCGGGCCGGGGCCTTCTTGCCATAAGCATTGGCGAGATCGGCGTTGAACAGGTCGTCCACGTCAGGCAGCGCGACTTTGTCCTGCGGCCGCTTCGGGCCTGCGAGCGAGGGCACGACGGTCGACAGGTCGAGTTCCAGCGTGTCGGTGAAGACGGGTTCCGGCGCCTCGGGGTCGAGCCAGAAGCCCTGTTCCTTGGCATAGGCTTCGACCAGCGCGATGTTGTCTTCGCTGCGACCGGTCAGGCGCATGTAATCCAGCGTCTTGTCGTCGATGCCGAAGAAGCCGCAGGTCGCGCCATATTCCGGCGCCATGTTGGCCAGTGTCGCACGGTCCGCCAGGCTCAGGCTGGCAAGGCCGGGGCCGAAATATTCGACGAACCGCCCCACAACGCCGCGCGCGCGCAGCATCTGGGTGCATGTCAGCACCAGATCGGTGGCGGTCACGCCTTCCTTCAGCTTGCCGGTCATCTTGAAGCCGACGACTTCGGGGATCAGCATGGAAACCGGCTGGCCCAGCATGGCCGCTTCCGCCTCGATCCCGCCGACGCCCCAGCCCAGCACGCCCAGGCCGTTGATCATGGTGGTGTGGCTGTCGGTGCCCACGCAGGTGTCGGGATAGGCGACCAGCGCCCCGTCCTGATCCGCGCTGCTCCACACGCCCTGCGCGATGTGTTCCAGGTTCACCTGATGGCAGATGCCGGTGCCGGGAGGGACGGCCTTGAAATTGGCGAGGCTCTTGGAACCCCATTTGAGGAAGTCGTAGCGTTCCAGATTGCGCTGGTATTCCAGCTCCACGTTCTGTTCGAACGCCCGCGGGTGGCCGAATTCGTCAACCATCACCGAATGGTCGATCACCAGATGCACGGGGACCAGCGGGTTGATCTTGCTGGTATCGCCGCCCAGCTTCGCGATCGCGTCGCGCATGGCGGCCAGATCGACCACGCAGGGCACGCCGGTGAAATCCTGCATCAGCACGCGCGCGGGGCGATACTGGATTTCCTGCCCGGTGGTGGGGTTCTTCTGCCAGTCGGCAATCGCCTGAATGTCGCCCACGGAAACGGTGAAGCCAGCATCTTCGAACCGCAGCAGGTTTTCCAGCAACACCTTCATAGAGAAGGGCAGGCGGCTGACGTCGCCGATCTTCTCTGCGGCTGCTTTCAGCGAGTAATAGGCGTACTGCTTGCCGCGAACGTCCATCGTGCGGCGGGTGTCGAGCGAATTTTTGCCGACCTGGGTCATGGGGGCGGGGTCCTCCTGTTCCGATTCTCCGGCCGGCGCGCCGCGGTTGCCTGGCGGGCGGAAAGGGCCGGAATTCGCGCTGGCGCTTGCGCGTTCGCGGGCGTTAGGTCAAGCGGCAGTCGGCAGTCAGGAGAGTGTGCGGCATGGTTCTTGGGCCATCAGGAAGGAAGCAGGAACCGCTTTACGTGTTCCGGATGGCGTTTGCGCTGACGATCGCGGCGGCGCTGGGTGGCGCTCTGGGACTCGCATGGCATGCCTCTGGCTTCGGCGACGGCAAGCAGGAACAGGCGCCCCCTCCGGCGGAATAGGGCCGGAAAACAAGGGGTAGGACGAGGATTCCGTCCGATCGGATGCCGCAAGGCGATGAATTCGGGTGACGGATTCAGCGGACAGTCAGGCGCGCGACTTGATACCGGGCGGCGAAACAGGCAAAATCCGGCTCGCTTGGGCGGGCCGGCGCCGACGGTATCGGCAGACAGGGCAAATTCCGTAATGAACGTCAAGTTGCGCACTCTTCTTCTGGCTGGTCTCACTGGCGCCATCGCGCTGCCGATGGCGGCGCAGGGCCAATCCGCTCAGGTCCAGCCCGTGCAGCCGTCGCCCACTGGCGATTCCGGCGCTGTCACCGCCATTCCCACCGGCCGGGTGCTCACCCTGCCGCCCGCGCTGCTTTACCCTGCCGTCATGCAGTGGCCGGCGGATCGCGCGCGCTCGCTGCTGGTAGCGGCGGAAGGCATCGGCGCGGAAGGTCTCGATCCGAAGGACTATCGCCTGGACGAACTGCGCGCCGCGATTGACGGCGGCGCGGGCGCCCGGCTGGACGCGGCGGCGAGTCAGACTTTCACCTGGCTGGTGGAGGATCTGCGCGACGGGCGCACGCCGATGGAAGCGCGCAAGCAGTGGTTCGTGGTCGATCCCGATCCCGACAT
>DATMGK010000005.1:0-6893 GCA_035555595.1 Croceibacterium sp.
CGCACCGATCCGCCGCCGCCCGCATAGAGCCTGCGGGAAGGCGCGATGTTGGCGATCGAAGTTCCCGGAATACTGGCAAACCTCAGCCGCCCTGCCATCACCACGTTTTCCCCGAACGTGCGATAGTATGACGCATCGACCTGCGCGCGCAGATAGAAGCTCTGTACCCCGTTGCTGCGCGATACTTCTGGCGAGAGCCGGGCACCCAGCCGCCAGCCCTTCGTGGGGTCCAGCAGGTCGTCGGAGGTATCGAGCTGGGCAAAGCCCGGCAGCGCGCCAACGAAGAAGGTCTGGCGGGGCCCCAGCACGCCATTGGCGTCGCGCTCACGCTCGCCCGTCGCCACGGCCTCGAACCCGATGGAATAGCTCAGCTTCTTCTGGAACAGGATGGTGCTGACCCGTTCGTAACTGCCGACCAGCGAAACCGTGCGCGCGTCATAGGCCTTGTAATCAATCGTGCTGGCAAACGCGTCCAGCGTCAGAATCTTGTCGCGTCCGCCGAAGTTGTTCTTGCGGAAAGTCACGCCCGCCAGTTGCTCGCTGGTGCCCAGAATGCCGCGCGCGCGCACCATGCCTTCGGGGGGGAACATGTTGCGATGTTCCCAGCTACCTTCCACCTTGAAGCCTTCGCCGGTGCCATAGCCGACCCGGCCTGCGATCGTGCGCAGCTTCGCCGGCGTCATTTCCACCGCGATATCTACAGTGCCGGGTTCGGTGGCTGTCGGGGGTGTCACTTCGACCGGCTTCATCGTCACGCTGGAGGCGAGGCCGGTGGCCAGCACCGCGCTGCGCAGATCCATCTCCAGGCTGCGCTGATAGACATCGCCCGGATCGAACCGCGCGATATCCGCCAGATGTTCTCCCGACATGAAATCGGGCATGTTGCTGGTCACCGCGCCGAAGCGGTATTTGCCGCCCGGAGCGACCAGCATGGTCAGATCACCTTCCTCACGTTCGTGATCGACCAGCAGATCGGGTTCATAGATCGCCGCGAAGGGATAGCCGTTTTCGCCTAGCGCCTGATCCAGATCGTAGCGTTCTTCCACCAGCTTGTCCGACAGCAGGGGATCGCCGGTCTGGACCTCGAACGTATCGCGCAGCATCTGATAATCGGGTGCCGCGTCCAGATCGCCCAGATCGATCTGACCGAAGGTGTATTGAGTGCCGGGTACGATGTCGAAGCGAACGGTCGCCCGGCCGCGCGCCTCGTCCTCACCCGGCGCTATGCCGCCTACCGAACGGAATACGGTAGCATCGTAATAGCCATAGATCCGAAGCATCCGTTCCAACAGTTCCTGATCGGCGCGTGCTTGCGCCGCCAGCCGCGCCGGGTTGTCGTCCGCGTCGAGGCTTTCGATCGTGGACAGCGCCTTGAACCGGTCGATGAATTCATCGTGGTGCGGGAACAGTGACCTCTCGCTAGGGAACACCAGCACCAGCTCGTTCGAAATCTTTTCCTCGTCGCCCATTTGCACTTGCGGGAAGGCGTCGCTGAAGTCCGCGAACTCGATATCGTCTTCCGGCTCCAGCGGGGCGATTTCGGACAGTTCAGTGTCTTCCGGCCAGGGAATATCAAGTCCCGGAATATCATCGGGGGCAGATGCGGGATCGATATCCGGCAGGGTTTCCTCATCCTCCGCCGCGTCCGTCTGCGGCACGCCCTGTTGCGCCCAGCCTTCAGGATCGGAAACTGCGGATTCCGGGATCAGTTCGTCCAGCGTTGGGGGTACGGGGTTTTCCTGCGCGGCCGCCGGGTTGCAGACGAGGGCAACGGATACCGCACAGGCGGCTAGAAGACGTGTTTTCAAATCAGACGAGCTTGTATTGCTTCTGGCCGCCGGGGGCGCCATCCTTGCTGCCACCGCGCACGCAGGCGACATCTTCGCGCGGGGTGTTGGAAACGCAGGCGATAAGGGCGTTCTGCTCTGCCTCGGGTAAACGCTGCCAGCCAGCAGGGCTAAGCCGTTCAAGCGGGCGATAACGGATTTTGTATTGCATCCGTTGCGCGCCATCGACCCAATATCCCAGATAGACATAAGGCAGGCCAGCCGCCGTTGCGCGCCGGATGTGATCGAGAATGATAAAATTCCCAAGCCCCGCTCGCGCCTCATGTTCCGGGTCGTAGAAACTATAGATCATCGACAACCCGTCTCCCTGCCGGTCAGTCAGGCACGCCCCGATAAGGCGACCCGGCCCTCCGTCCGAAGAAGGTTCCCTGTATTCAAGCATAAAGCTCGACACGGCAGTGTGTTCCACCATGTCTGCGTAATCTATCTCATCCATGGCGGCCATGCCGCCCCCAGGATGGCGTTTGCCGAGGTAGCGCTGCAGCAATTCGAACTGCTCGCTGGTGGCCCACGGGCGACATTCGGTGACGACGATATCGTCGTTGCGGCGCAGGTTGCGCTTCTGTGTGGACGACGGGCTGAATTCGTTCGCCACCACCCGCACCGACACGCAGGCACGGCAATCGACGCAGCTTGGGCGATAGGCGACTGTCTGGCTACGGCGGAAACCGATGCGGCCCAGCGCGTCGTTCAACGCTTCGGCGTGCGGACCCTTCAATTCGGTGAATACCTTACGCTCCGTCCGGCCCGGCAAATAGGGGCACGGCGCGGGGCTGGTGACAAAGAAGCGCGGAAACCGAACCGGGGCGGTCACGTCTCTTGCGATCCTCTCTGCCTTCGAGCGTTGCGTAACGGGGCGACGCAGCCAGACTAGGGCCTGCCGCCGCCCGACCGAAACCTTTTAACCACAATTCCGGTGGAAAGCAGGGTTAATTTCGACACCCGCGATCCGTTGCGGGGCCGCCTGTCCCGCTACGGGTCAGTTCAGCTCCACCTGCCCGACAGAATATCCGCGTTTGCGCAGCGCGGTGACCAGCTTGTCCAACTGCTCGCGATCGCGCGCTTCGCACTCGATGTCGGTCACCAGCCCCTTTGCGGGCAGGTTGGTGAAGATGCGCTGGTGGTAGATTTCCAGGATGTTGACGTTGTGCGCGTCGAATTCCTGCATCACTTTCAACAGCGCGCCCGGCCGATCCTGCAAGGATATCCGCAGCCGTGCCAGACGGCCGGACCGGGCCAGATCGCGCAGCAGCACGTTGGCCAGCAGGCGCGTGTCGATGTTGCCGCCGGTCAGCACCAGCCCGATTTTCTTGCCCGCAAACCGTTCACGGTGGGCCAGTACCGCAGCCAGCCCCGCCGCGCCTGCGCCTTCCACTACAGTCTTTTCGATCTGCAACAGCAGGCTCAGCGCTTCTTCCAGGTCCGACTCGCTGACCAGCACGATGTCGTCCACCACCTGCTGAACGATGCCGGATGTGAAGGTACCCGGCTGCTTCACCGCGATACCTTCAGCCAGCGTATCGCCTCCGCTGTCCAGATCCTCGCCCTTGAACTTCGCATAGGCGGACGGGAACAGTTCGGCCTGCACGCCGATCACTTCGATCGGCGGCACCTGCGCCTTGGCCACGGTGCCGATGCCGGAAATCAGCCCACCGCCGCCGATCGGCACCACCAGCGTTTCGATTTCAGGCGCGTCTTCCAGCATTTCCAGGGCAACGGTGCCCTGTCCGGCGGCCACGTTCGGCTCGTCAAAAGGATGTACGAACGCCAGCCCCAGTTGCCGTTCCATGCTGCGGGCATGGGCATAGGCTTCGTCGTAGGTTTCGCCTTCCAGCACCACGTTGCCGCCCACGGCCTCTGTCTGCATGACCTTAACCGTCGGCGTGGTGCGCGGCATCACGATCGTCACCGGCACGCCCATGCGGCTGCCGTGATAGGACAGGCCCTGCGCGTGGTTTCCGGCAGAGGCGGCGATCACGCCGCGTTCCCGCTGTTCCCGGTCCATCAGCAGCAGGGCGTTCAGCGCGCCGCGTTCCTTATAGGCAGCAGTGAACTGCAGGTTCTCGAACTTCAGCCAGATTTCAGCGCCGGTAATGCGTGACAGCGTCTTGCTGTACATCGTCGGCGTGCGGACCACCGCGCCGGCGATACGCTCCGCCGCTGCCTGCACATGGGCCAGGTCCAGCTGGGTTTCGATCGTTCCCGTCTCGTTCATCGCGGCGCCGTAACCGAAAAACCATGACAAGGGAAATAGCCAGCGCGCGCAATGATTGCTTTGCGGGTTCGAAGTCGGCAGGTGGGCGGCCATGACAAATGGCAAGCGTATCGCCTTCCTCGGCCTTGGCGTGATGGGCGGCCCGATGGCGGGCCATCTCGCTCGCGCCGGACACTCCGTCACCGTGTACAACCGCACTGCGTCTCGCGCGGCCGAATGGCTGGCGCGATATGCGGCGGATGGGCTGGAACTGACGCAGGCCGCCACTCCGGCTCAGGCGGCCGCCGGGCAGGACGTGGTCCTTACCTGCGTCGGCAACGACGATGATCTGGCGCAGGTGGTGCTCGGCCCCGATGGCGCGCTGGCGGCGATGGAACGCGGCGCGCTCTTTGTTGATCACACCACGGTAACCCCCGGCATTGCCCGGCGCATCGCGGCAGAGGCGGAAACGTTTGGCCTGCTGGCGCTGGATGCGCCGGTGTCCGGCGGGCAGGCGGGTGCGGAAAATGGCAAGCTATCCGTCATGTGCGGCGGAACCGCGCAGGCGATGGACGCCGCCCGGCCTGTGCTGGAAACCTACTCCGCCCGCATCGTCCACATCGGGGAAACCGGGGCGGGGCAGGCGGCCAAGGCTGTCAACCAGATCTGCATCGCCGGCACGCTCGCCGGTCTTTCAGAGGGGGTCCGCTTCGCACAGGCCGCGGGTCTGGACATGGACCGCGTGCTGCAGGCCATATCTGGCGGCGCGGCGCAAAGCTGGCAGATGGAAAATCGCTGGCCCACCATGGCGCGGGGCGAATTCGATTTCGGCTTCGCGATCGACTGGATGCGCAAGGATCTGGCCATCGCCCTGTCCGAAGCGCGTGGGGCTGGGCTGGGCCTGCCCGTCACCGAACTGGTCGATGGCTATTATGCCGAAGTGCAGGCCATGGGAGGGGGCCGTCAGGATACCAGCGCCCTTATCCGCCATCTGCCGGAGGTGGACGCGTGAAGAGACTTACCCTTGGTCATTCCCGCGAAGGCGGGAATCCAGCGCCTATGACACAACACCGCGTAAAATTCCTCCTCGGTGCCCTGCTCGCCGTATCTGCCTCACCCGCGCTGGCCGATACGCTGATCGACAACGTCAACGGCATCAGTGTTGATCGCAACGGCACCGTCACCCGCTTCGATGCGATCGTGATCGACGATGAAGGCCGCGTGGCCCAACTCGTCGAACCCGGTGAACGCGCCCCGCGCACGGAATTCCGTGAAAACATGCGTGGCCGCACGGTAATGCCGGGCCTGATAGACGCGCACATGCACGTCATGGCGCTCGGCCTCAGCCAGATGG
This sequence comes from Croceibacterium sp., assembly GCA_035555595.1. Lineage (GTDB taxonomy): Bacteria > Pseudomonadota > Alphaproteobacteria > Sphingomonadales > Sphingomonadaceae > Croceibacterium_A. Next base: position 5,396 of record DATMGK010000005.1, read on the forward strand.
TTGTGGACCTTTCGGGCACCCGCTCTCTGGCCGAAGCGCAGCAGAAGATTCGCGAATTCGCCGAAGCCAACCCGGAACGGCCGTGGATCGTCGGGCGCGGCTGGAATCAGGAACTCTGGGGCCTGGGACGCTTCCCCACCGCCGCCGAACTGGACGTGGCCGTTTCCGACCGGCCTGCGTGGCTTGAACGCGTGGATGGCCATGCGGGCTGGGCCAATACGCGGGCACTGGCCAGCGCGTCCGTCACCGCCTCCACCGCCGATCCCGTTGGCGGCCGGATTGAACGCCAGCCCGGCAAGCGTGATCCGGCCGGGGTCCTGGTCGACGGTGCTATGGCGCTGGTCGACCGGCAGGTTCCGCCACCCCGCGCCAGTGATCGCGACATGGCCCTGCACGCGGCGCAGGACATGCTCGTGGAAAGGGGGGTCACGGCGGTGGCCGACATGGGCACCAGCCTGGAAGACTGGATGACCTTCCGCCGTGCGGGCGATGCCGGGCGGCTGCGTATTCGCATCATGTCCTACGCCTCCAGCGTAGAGGCGATGAGCCTGATCGGCGGTTCCGGCCCGACGCCGTGGCTCTACGACGATCGCCTGCGCATGGGTGGGCTCAAACTGTTGCTCGATGGAGCGCTCGGCTCTCGCGGTGCGCTGTTGAAGCAGCCCTATGCTGATGATCCGGGCAATCGCGGGCTCGCCACGATAAACGGCACGCAACTGCGTAACCTGATGAGCCGGGCGGGGATGGAAGGCTATCAGGTCGCCATCCACGCCATCGGTGACGAGGCGAATGCGGAGGCGCTGATGGCCATCGACGAGTTGTCGGCCGACTATTCCGGCGATCGCCGCTGGCGCATCGAACACGCGCAGGTGGTTGATCCGGCGGACATCGCCGCGTTCGGAAAGCATGGTGTGATCGCTTCGATGCAGCCCATCCACCAGACCTCTGACCGCACGATGGCAGAGGCGCGGCTGGGGCCGGGCAGGCTCGCCGGCGCTTACGCGTGGCGTTCCATCCACGCGGCTGGCGCGCCGCTCGCTTTCGGATCAGACGCCCCGGTTGAAGCGCCCGATCCCTTTGCCGGGCTCGCCGCCGCGATCAGTCGAGAAGACGCGGAAGGGCAGCCCCCCGGCGGTTGGCATCCGGAAGAAAGCGTCACCATCGAACAGGCGCTCGCCGCCTACACCGCAGGCGCCGCCTATGCCGGTTTTGCGGAAGGGCGCTTCGGCCGCCTCGCTGTGGGAGAGAAGGCCGATTTCATCGTGCTGGAGATCGACCCGCTGGAATCCGACGCATCGAAATTGCGCCGCGCCCGGGTGCTGGAAACATGGATCGGCGGACGACGCGTCTATGGCGTCAATTCCCGCAACACCGAACGCCCCGCCGACGCACCGGGCCGCTAAATATTCCCCACTCTCTTTCGTCATTCCCGCGAAGGCGGGAATCCAGAGCGAATTAAACCGCTAACCAGATGGATTCTCGCCTCAGCGGAAATGAC
>DATMGK010000006.1:0-13962 GCA_035555595.1 Croceibacterium sp.
CGATACGCATCTCGCCTGCAGGGCTGCGGCGCGGCGGGCCGGGCTGGCAGTGGAAGCGGTGCATCGCGACCTGTTCCGCAATCCCATGCGCGCTGATGAATTGCGTGGTTTCGACGGCGTGGTGATCGATCCGCCGCGCGCAGGTGCAAGGGAGCAGGTAGCGCAACTGGCGGCCAGCGGCGTTTCGCGGATCGTCTATGTTAGTTGCAATCCGTCAAGCTGGGCGCGCGATGCGTGCACGCTGGTTGACGGTGGTTATCGGCTGGAGGAATTGCGGCCGGTGGGGCAGTTCCGCTGGTCGACCCATGTGGAACTGGCCAGCCTGTTCGTGCGCTGAAGCGGGACTATCCGGCCAGTTTAGCGGTAACGAACGCGAGCAGCGCACCGTAGGTTTCCAGCATTTCGCCATCCACCTCGTCATCTTCGATCACGATGTCGAACTGGTCTTCGATACCGGTCAGAAGGCCCGCAACGGCCATGGAATCCAGTTCAGGAAGATGGCCGAACAGCCCGGTATCACTGGAAAATCCCGTCACACGTTCGGGCGACAAGGCGAGCACGTCGCGGAGAATTTCCCGCAGAGCGAGGTCGGTGTCGTCGAATTCTTCGATGGCAATCGTTTTGCCGGACATGCGTGCGCCCTTTCGTCCGCGCGCACCTAGCGATGGCGGTGGCGCGAAACAAGGTTGCGCGGCGCGTTCCGGGTGGTGATAGCTGATCGGGATGCGAGATTTGCCTGATCCTGTGGCCTGGCCGGTGGACCACCTTGCGGAGCGGGGGCGGGGGGGTGATCTGGCGCTGGTAATGCGCGGAAAAGCGTTTGACTGGAATGATTTGCGTGCGCGGGTGGGGGAGCTGGCGGCATGGCTGGCGGCGCGGGTTCCGCAGCGCGGGGCGCGGGTTGCGAGCTGGCTGGCCAAGGGAGAAATGGCGTGTTTTCTGCCACTTGCGGCCGCGAGGGCAGGTCTGGTGTATGTGCCGATAAACCCGCTGCTAAAACGCGCACAAGTGACACATATCGGTGCAGACAGCGCGTGCAGCCTGCTCATTGCGACGCCATCGCGGCTCAATACGCTGGAACCGGGTGACCTGCCGGAGAACTGCGAGGCGATCGGCGAGGATGCGGCGCTGGAGGAAGCGCGCGCGATGGGGCTTTCGCTGCCGCCATCGCAGGCAGACTCCGGCGAACTGGCCGCGCTGCTTTATACCAGCGGATCGACCGGACGGCCCAAGGGCGTGATGCTGAGCCATGCGAACCTGTGGCTGGGTGCGGTGAGCGTGGCGCATTACCTGGGCATGGCGCGCGATGACGTGACGCTGGCGGTGCTGCCGCTGAGCTTCGATTACGGGCAGAACCAGTTGCTATCGACCTGGTACGCCGGGGGCAGCGTAGCGCCGCTGGATTACCTGACCCCGCGTGACGTCATCAAGGCGGTGGCGCGGCATGGGGTAACGACGCTGGCCGCCGTCCCGCCGCTGTGGGTTCAACTTGTCGAGCAGGATTGGCCCGCTGACGCGGTGGCGCCACTGCGGCGGCTGACGAATAGCGGGGGCGCGTTAACCGTCGATCTGGTGCGAACGTTGCGATCCAAGTTCCCGCAAGCAAAGCTTTTTCCCATGTACGGGCTGACCGAAGCCTTTCGATCCACCTATCTGGACCCGTCGCTGACCGACAGCCATCCAACATCCATCGGCAAGGCGATCCCCTTCGCGGAAGTGCTGGTGATCGGTGACGACGGCGAGCCGGCCACGCCCGGAGAGGAGGGCGAACTGGTCCACTGTGGCCCGCTGGTGGCGCAAGGATACTGGAACGACCCTGAGCGGACGGCGGAGAGGTTCCGGCCCGCGCCGCCTTCGTCACGCTATGGCGGAACGGCGGTATGGTCTGGTGACCGGGTGAGGCAGGACGCGGACGGCCTGCTCTATTTCGCCGGGCGGCGCGATGCGATGATCAAGAGCGCGGGCAACCGCATCAGCCCGCAGGAGATAGAGGACGCGGCGATCGCCAGTGGGCTGGCGAGCGAGGCGGTGGCGCTGGGCGTGCCGGATGAGAGACTGGGGCAGGCGATCCGCCTGATCGTGCGGGGAAGCGGCGATGAGGACGGACTGCGTGCGGCGCTGAAACGCGAATTGCCGAACTTCATGCAACCCGGCGCGATTGTATGGGTGGACCACATGCCGACCAACCCCAATGGCAAGATCGACAGGGCCGCCCTGCTGAAGAAAGTGACGTCATGAAGCCACTTGGCCCCATACCCGCAGGCTATGAAGCGATCGAGGGCGAACTGGCCGTTGACGGGCGGAAGCTGACCGAACTGGCGGAGCGTGAGGGAACGCCGCTGTTCGTTTATTCGGCCGCGCTGATCCGGCAACGCATGGCGCTGCTGCGCGCCGCGATGCCGGATCGGCTGAAGATTCACTATGCGGTGAAGGCAAACCCGTTCGGCGATCTGCTGACGCTGATGAGAGAACTCGCCGATGGGTTCGACATCGCATCCGCCGGGGAGCTGGAGATGGCGCTTGCCGCCGGGCAGGATGCGCGGCGGATCAGTTTTGCCGGACCGGGCAAGCGGGATGCGGAACTGGAACTGGCGATCCGCCACGGCGTGACCGTGAATCTGGAATCCGAGGGAGAGGCGCGGCGCGCGCTGGCGATTGGCGAGAGGCTGGGTGTCCAGCCCCGGCTGGCGATCCGGGTCAATCCCGATTTTGAACTGCGCGGATCGGGCATGAAGATGGGCGGCGGCGCCAAGCCGTTCGGCGTTGATGCGGCGCGCGTTGCCCCGCTGGCGCGGGAGGTGATCGCGGCTGGGGCGGAATGGCGGGGGCTGCACGTTTTCGCAGGCAGCCAGGCGCTGGACGCGGGAGCGGTGGCCGAAGCGCAGGCCAGCACACTGACGCTGGCCGCGCGGCTGGCAGATGAGATCGGCGCACCGCTGCCCCACCTGAATATGGGCGGCGGGTTCGGCATCCCCTATTTCCACGGTGACCAGCCGCTGGATGTGAACGCGGTGGGGGAGGCGTTGGCGGACAGGTTTGCGGAGCTGCCCGGAGAACTGGACGGCACGGAATTCGCCGTGGAACTGGGCCGCTATCTGGTGGGCGAAGCGGGCGTTTATCTGACGCGGATCGTGGACCGGAAGGAAAGCCAGGGGCAGGTTTTCCTGGTGACCGATGGCGGGCTGCATCATCAACTCGCCGCCTCCGGCAATTTCGGCACGGTAGTGCGGCGTAATTATCCGCTGGCCATAGCCAGCCACTTCGGCGCGGAAGCGGTGGAGGAGGCGAGCGTCGTCGGCTGCCTGTGCACGCCGCTGGACCGGCTGGCGGATCAGGCGCTGCTGCCCCGCGCGGAGGCGGGCGATATGGTCGCCGTGTTCTGCGCCGGCGCCTATGGCGCGACGGCCAGCCCCTTCGCGTTTCTGGGCCAGGGGCCAGCAGAGGAAGTGCTGGTTTAACGCCCCTCAGCTTGTGGCTTGGCCGGAGCGCCTTTGCGCTTTGGATTCCTGCTTTCGCGGGAATGACGAGAGTGGGTTGGGAGAGTGCCGTGGCCCGCTGATTGCGCAAAAAGATGTGCCATTTGGGGAAGGGGTAAAAGTCCGTCCGAACATATTGGTTAATACTGTATTGCCATGCGTCGAAGCCGTGTTAGCATCGCGATGTCCGGGCGATCCTTAAATCTGTAAAAAAAGCCCGATTTGTCAAATGGTTGTAACGGGGCGCAGTTTATGGACAACCAGTCTGGCCATCTCGATCGTGTCGATAACGAGGCTGCTTCCGGGCAATCTGTCGTTGGGATGGGGCGTGGTGAAGAGCATCTTATAGTCGAAAGCCAGAAACACCTGGAAATCGACAGGCAACTTTTCGAACTTGCCGAGCTGGATTGTCTTTATAGCGCGGACGAAGCCACTTTGTGGACCTTCATGCGCCCCAGTGGGCGCCCCAGTTTTACTCCGGCCATGCTTCATGATTTCGTGCACTGGCAGCGCCTGATCGGCGAAAACTTTGGGCCGGGGCAGGTGCCGCTGCGCTATCTGGTACTGGGCAGCCGCGCGCAGGGCGTGTTCTGTTTGGGCGGTGATCTGCAACTGTTCCAGCGGCTGATCCGCGCGCGCGACCGGGAAGGTCTGGCGCGATACGGATATCGCTGCGTGGAAATCCTGCATCGCAACATGCATACGCTGGACCTGCCGATGCTGACGGTGGGGCTGGTGCAGGGCGCGGCGCTGGGCGGCGGGTTCGAGGCGCTGCTTTCATTCGATTACATCGTGGCGGAGCGGGGCGCGACCTTCGGGATGCCGGAAATCCTGTTCGGCCTGTTTCCCGGCATGGGCGCGCACGCGATCCTTTCGCGCAAGCTGGGCAGCGCGATGGCCGACCGGCTGATCGTTTCCAACCGCACCTATACCGCCGAGGAAATGTACGAGCTGGGGCTGGTGCATCATCTGACGGAGGACGGTGACGGGGTGGAGGCATGCCGCGAGTTCATCCGCAAGGCGGAACGGCGGCATCCGGGGCTGGTCAATGCGCGCAAGGCGATGAAGCTGACCGCGCCGCTGGGGCTGAGTGAGCTGAAGCGCATCGTGGACCTGTGGGCCGACGCGGCATTGCAGCTTTCCGAAGGCGATCTGAAAGTGATGAACCGGCTGACCCGCGCGCAGGAACGGCTGGGGCACGCCGCCGCCTGACACCGCCGATAGCGAAACGTGGATCAGGCCCGGCCGTGGCCTTCGGCGAGATAATCCGCGCTTTGCATTTCCATCAGGCGGCTGACCGTCCGGTCGAATTCAAAGTGGCCATCACCGGCGGGATAGAGGTCTTCCGGCTCCGCCGCGGCGGAGGCCAGCAGCTTCACCCGGTTTTCGTAGAGCGCGTCTATCAGGGTGACGAAGCGTGCCGCCTCGTTCCGCATGTCCGGCCCCATCTGCGGGATGCCGACAATGATCACGGTGTGATAGGCGCGGGCCACGGCGAGGTAATCCGCCGCGCCGCGCGGTTCGCCGCATAGGCGGCGGAAGCTGAACACGGCCACGCCCTTCAAGCTTTTGGGAACGTGCAGGTAGCGTCCGCCGCCCAGATCGATTTCGGCTGAGGGAACATTGGCCGCATCTTCCGGCGGATAATCGGTGAGGCGATAGAACGCCTCTCGCAGTTGCGCGGTGGCGTGATCGTCTGCCGGGACATACCAGGTATCCATGCCGCCCAACCGTTCCAGCCGATAATCGACCGGGCCGTTGAGCGCGAGCACATCAAGTTCCTGTTCGATCAGGGCGATGAAGGGCAGGAAATGCTCTCTGTTCAGCCCGTCTTTATAGAGATCGCGCGGGGGGCGGTTGGACGTGGTGACGACGGTGACGGCGTGATCGCAGATGAGCGCGCGGAAAAGCCGGCTCATGATCATGGCGTCGGCGCTGTTGTTCACCACCATCTCGTCAAAAGCGAGGCAGCGCAGATCATGCGCGATGGCGGCGGCGACGACGGGAATGGGATCGCCGCTTTCGCTCTGGCGTGCGTCGCGCATTCGCTGGTGAACTTCCAGCATGAAGGCGTGGAAGTGGACGCGCCGCTTGCCGGGAATGGCCAGCGTTTCATGAAACAGGTCCATCAACATGGACTTGCCCCGGCCGACGCCGCCCCACAGATAGACGCCGCGTACACGCTTCGCCTTGCCGAGCAGGCGGTTCAGCCAGCCGCCAGAGGAGGCGGATTCAAGATCGCGTTGCAGTGCATCGAGCCGCTGGGCGGCGGCGGCCTGTTCCGGGTCTGGCCGCAGTTCCCCGGCTTCGACAAGCGCGCGATAGCGGCCGAGAAGTCCGCTCAGGCCGCGCGCTCCGCCAGTAGCTTCTTGGTTTCGGCGATCGCCTTGGCCGGGTTGAGACCCTTCGGGCAGACGTTCGCGCAGTTCATGATCGTATGGCAACGATAGAGGCGGAACGGATCTTCCAACTGGTCCAGCCGTTCGCCCGTCATCTCGTCACGACTGTCAGCCAGCCAGCGATAGGCCTGAAGCAGGATCGCCGGGCCAAGGAACTTGTCTGAATTCCACCAGTAGCTGGGGCAGGCGGTGGAGCAGCAGGCGCAGAGAATGCACTCGTACAGCCCGTCGAGCTGTTCCCGCTGCTGCGGCGATTGCAGGCGTTCCTTGCCACTGGGCGTGGTGCTGACCGTTTGCAGCCAGGGCCGGATGGAGGCGTATTGCGCGTAGAACTGGCTGAAATCAGGGACGAGGTCCTTGATCACTTCCATATGCGGCAGCGGGGTGATGCGGATTTCGCCCGAGAGATCTTCCATCGCCGTGGTGCAGGCGAGGCCGTTGCGCCCGTTCATGTTCATCGAGCAAGATCCGCAGATCCCCTCCCGACAGGAACGGCGGAAGGTCAGGGTGGGATCGATCTCGTTCTTGATCTTGATCAGCGCATCCAGAACCATCGGTCCGCACTGGTCCAGATCAACCTCAAACGTGTCGTAACGGGGGTTTTCCCCGCTTTCCGGATCCCAGCGGTAGACGCGGAAGCGGCGCACGCGCTGGGCGCCGTCAGCCTTGTGGGCACGGCTTTTGCCGGTGATCTTGCTGTTCTTCGGAAGCGTGAAGGTGGCCATTGCTGATCCTTGCTCTCGCGGCCTATCTAACGCCTGTTGCGCGCGCTGCAACCCACCCGCGCGAGATGCTGTTTTTCCTGACTTTCCCTTGCCCCGGCGGCGCACCGGCGGCAGGGCGCGCCGATGCGTATCGCGATTTACGACATGGATGGCACCCTGCTGCGGGGTTCCACCTTCACCCCGTTCCTGATCTTCGCCGCCGCGCGCATCGCGCCCTGGCGACTACCGCTGTTGCCTGCGTGGATCGCGATGATGGTGGGGCACAAGGCGGGGCTGTACGACCGGGCGACGCTGAAGCGGCGGGGCATGGCGCTGATGCTGGGGCCGGTGGACGCCGCACGGCTGGCGCGGGTGGCGGAGGCTTTTGCGGCCGCCCGGCTTTCGCGGCTTCACCCCGGCGCGCGGCAGATGATCGATACGGATCGGGCAGAAGGCTGGCGGCAGGTGATCGCCACCGCAGCCTATGGCCTTTACGCCGATCGCGTGGCGCGCAAGCTGGATATCGCGGATGTGATCGCGACTCAGTGGTCGCCCGATGGGGAGCTTGCCGCCAATTGCTATGGCCCTGAGAAGCTCGCGCGGGTGAAGCGCTGGATGGGTGAGCAGCGAATCGACCGGGCGGACGTGGAGGTCCGCTTCGTGAGCGACAGTTTCGCTGATGCCCCGATGCTGGACTGGGCGGACGAGGCGTGGTTCGTCACCGACGATCCCGCGCTGACGGAAAAGGCGCGGGCGCGCGGCTGGTGGGTGGTCGATTTCAGCCGCTGACGGCAGCGGCGATCAGGCGGACGTGCCGATCCCAGCGGAAGGTTTTCAGAGCGTGATCGTGCGCGGCGGCGGCCATTGCTTCACATCTGGCTGAATCGGTGAGCAGCGAGCGCAGGGCCTCTGTCACATCGTCATCACGGGTGCCGTCGACGATCAGGCCCGTCACGCCCTGTTCGATCAATTCCGGCGTGCCGCCGCTATCGCCGACGATGACGGCGGTCTGCGCGGCCATGGCATCGGCGATGGTGATGCCGAAACCTTCGAAATCGCGCCCATCCTCTACCTCTACCTGAGGGTGCAGGAATATCCGGGCGCGGGCATGGAGTTCCGTGACGCGAGAACTGTCGAGAAAGCCGGCCACCTCGACCACATCCGCAAGCCCGAGTTCGTTGACCAGCGCGCCGATCCGCGCAAGTTCCGGCCCGCGCCCGCCGATGACGTAGCGGAAGGCGAAGCCTTCGCGATGCAGTGCGGCGCAGGCACGGACGGCGGCGGCGACGTTCTTGCGCGGTTCGAGGCGGCAGAGTGAGAACAGCAGCGGCACATCGCCGCCGGGTGCGGGGGTGGAGGAGGGCGGCGGAGTGCTGAGCCCGTTCCACGCCACGATCGGGTCTGGCCCGGCACCTGCCAGCCGTTGCAGCAGACGTTGCCGGGTATAGTGGCTGACGGCGACGACCGCTTTTGCGCGCCTGGCGACGGCCTGCACGGCACGCCGGGCAATGCCATCAGCCATGAATTCGCGGCCGTGGAAAGTGACCGCATAGGGCAGGCCCATGACCATCGGCAGCATGGCGGTGCGCCAGGTGGTGCCGTGGACGAAGTGAGGTGCCCCGCTGGCGCGCCGTTCCGCCCGCATCGCGCGCAGGAAGCGGAGCGGGACCGTGGGTGACTTGCCCGGTCCGATGTCGATCAGCGAGATATCGCCAATACGCTCTCGCCGGGGGCCGAGGCTCGTCTGCGTGAATACCGTGACTTGCGCACCCGCGCCTGCCCACGCTTCGGCCACGCCTTGCGCGTAAGTCTGCATCCCGCCTTCGTCAGGCGCATAGCCCTTGGCCATGACCCAGAGCGGCTGGCCGGACATCTGCGCAAGGGGATCAGTCATGGCCGGGAAGGTTTCCTTCGAGAAATGCCGTGATCGCATGAGCGGCGCGGCTGGCCGCTGGCTCCCCGGTAACGGAGAACGTGTCGTTCAGCAGATCGCGCTGTGCAGCCAGATAGCCGCCGTGTGTGGCCATGGCGTTGTCCACCGCATCGAGAATGTCGGCACCCGGCACGGCGACCGGCCCGGCGCGCCAGTGGGCATAGTCCGGGTTCCCCTGCCACGCGACATGATGCGCGTTCAGATGAAGGCAGGGGCGCGGCCGGTGGAGGAATTCATAGACCTGGCTGCTGACGTCGCCCACATAGACGTCAGCCAGATTGGTGTAGGTCATGTCGGTTGAGGCCGCGCTGCCGAGATCGATCAGCAAGTGTGGTGCATCGGTATAGCGCTGCGCGGGCTTGTGCACCCGCCGGATTGAAGGCGGGGCGATGGTCACCGTCCAATCGCGCGCGAACATCATCACATGCGGGGCGAACACCAGATTGTATCGGCCGGAGCGATAGAACGCCTCCAGCAGCGCCGGGCCCATCCTGTACCAGCTGCTGAGGCGCGGGGAAGGGTGGGGGTTGTATAGCACAACCGGCTTCGAAGGATCGGGGAATGGGTTGGTTACTGTCCGATCAGCATAGAGGTCGAACTTGGAATAGCCGACCACGGCGATCCGTTCAGGCGTGACGCCGGCTTCCGCGACAAGCCGACGGGCGATTTTGGGCCCGGCGACCAGCACCAGATCGAAACGCGCGCTTTCCCTGCCAAAGCCGATTGCCCGGTCCCCCGCGCCGTGGCGGGTGTGGATGATCCGCAGGTCTTTCAGGCCATAACGGGCCTTGAGCAGGAGGGAGGTCTTCTCTGACACGACAAGCGCATCGAACCCGCGAAAGAAATCGAGATTATCCCGATAGATGGCGATCTTGCGGGCAGGGACCATTCCGTCGAGAACCGCCACGGCAAGCTTCGAAACAGGTGTGCGAATGCCAAGGCGGACAATGTGGCATCGGGAAAGCCCAGCGCCCGCCGTTTGCCGCAAATGCTGTTCGACCGCGTCGGTGGTAACCGCCAGAGTGACCTCTGCCGTTCCCTGTTCGGCAAGCGCCAGCGCGATCGGCAGGCTGTGGGCGACCTGATGAACCTGATCGTGGTTGAAGAGGAAGCAGACCCGCGTCATCGCAGGGCGCTTATGCCCCGACTTGCGCCCGAACGCGACGGGGATTGCTGCGTTCTATGTTACATTTATGTTGCGCTGCATCAAAATTTCCCCAAACTGGCAAGACCGACCCTGACGCGGGAAGGATTTTCGCGGTTCATGCGTTCATCCTGCGACCGGGGCGCTGTTGTTGGTCGTATGAGTGCCGGTGGGGGCGGCATCCATTTTGGATGGATGAGTTCGTATGTCCTTATCAATGAATCTCCCCGCAGCGCTCGTTCTCGCCGGATCGAGAGGCGAGGAGGAGCCGGTGTCCCGCCTTGAAGGCGTGGCTCACAAGGCGCTGGCGCGCATCGGCAACGTGGCGATGCTGGAAATGGTCGTGTCGGTCCTGAAAAGCGCCGGGTGTGAGCGCATTCTGGTTTCGGCCGACGATCCGCAGGTCATCGCATTGGCGGAAGAGATCGGCGCGGAAGTGGTTTTGCCCGGAGCGGGCCCCAGCGAGAGCGTGACGCACGCCTTTGCGCTGGCAGGCGCGCCGATGCTGGTAACGACATGCGATCATCCGCTGTTGTCGCCCCGGTGGATACGCGATTTCGTGGCAGCGGTGCCGGAACGGGCAGATGTGGCCGTGATGCTGGCCGAACGTCGCCGGGTGGAAGCCGCAGTGCCCAATACCCGGCGGACATGGCTGCGACTTTCGGATGGTGACTGGTCAGGCTGCAATCTGTTTCTGTTGTCGAACGCCAATGCGCGGCGCGCGATCGACCACTGGCGCATGATTGAAAGCGAACGCAAGCGGCCGTGGCGGATCGCCGCGCGGCTGGGCTGGCTGACGCTGTTCGATTATTTCCGCCGACGTCTGTCGATGGCGGAGGCAATCCGCCGCGTGGGCGCGCGCATGGGCGTATCGGCGATACTGGTGCCGGCGAAGGATGGTCTGGCGGCGGTCGATGTGGACAAGCCCGACGATCTGCGGCTCGTCCGCGCTATCGTGGCCGGTAAGCAGTTGCATGATTTTCCGAAGAAGCCGGGAACGGCGATACCGGGGTCGGTGCCTGCGTAGGCATCTCTCCTCAGGGTAGAGTTTAATCGCCCTGAGTTCCTCCGCTATGCTCGCAATGACGATCTGGGGCGCTTGCCCTTAGCCACCGGCCGCATGTGAGGGGCCGGTGGCTAAGGGGCAATGTGTTATGCGCCGAAGGTGCGCTGCCACCAGCCAGTGCGGCGGGAGGTAGCGGTTTCCGCACCTTCGACGGCGGCTTCTTCAACCGGCTGAGGTTCGACCGGAGCGTCGGCGGGTGCCGCCGGTTCCGCGGCCGCCGCTGCTTCGGCTTCTACGTCAGCCTTCTTGCGCCGGGTGCGCTTCGGCTTGGCGGGGGCCGCTTCGGGCTCCGGCGCGACTTCGGCGATCTCGGCCGGGGCGGTTTCGGCCGCCGCTGCTTCGGCTTCCACGTCAGCCTTCTTGCGCCGGGTGCGCTTCGGCTTGGCCGGAGCTTCCACGGCTGCGGGTTCTTCAGCCGGGACTTCCGCCACTGCCGGTTCTTCCGTTGCTTCGACGGGCTCCGCATCCACCTTCTTGCGGCGGGTGCGGCGGCGCGGCTTTTCTTCCGCTTCGGGTTCGGCAGCGACGGGTTCCGAGGCCGGTTCGGGCGCTTCCTCAGCCGGTTCCGCTACGGCATCGGGTGCTTCGCCGTTGCCTTCTTCGGTTTCCTCGGCGGCGCTGTCCTGTTCGCCACCCCGGCGCCGACGGCGACCGCCACGGCGACGACGCTTCTTCGGACGTTCCTCGCCATTGGCCTCGGCATCGGTGTGGGCTTCACCCTCCGCGTCTTTGGCGGCGTCTTCGGCGGAGTCCTCGGAAGCGTCCTCACCGGCCTCGTCGTTCGAGGTTTCTTCGTCACCTTCTTCGCGATTGCGGTTGCGATTGCGCCCACCACGGCGGCGACGGCGACGCTTGCCGCGACGGTCATCACCATCCTCGTCGCGTTCTTCCCGCTCTTCGCGTTCCTCGATATCTTCGTCCTCATCCTCGGGAATGTCGTCTTCGACTTCCTCGACGATCGGTTCGAAGCGGGGGACAGAGGTCGGGCGCGGGCCGCTGCTGGCGACGCGCATCTTCGCGCCTTCATCCTCGCCTTCCGGCAGGACTTCGACGGTGACGTCGTAGCGTTCCTCGATCTCGGCAAGATCGCCGCGCTTGGCATTGAGCAGATACACGGCCGCTTCGGTGGAAGCGTAGAGCGTGATCGTGGTGCCTTTGCCCTTGGCCGCTTCATCCTCGATCAGGCGCAGAGCCGACAGGCCGGCGCTGGAAGCGGTGCGGACCAGGCCGGTGCCGTCGCAGTGCGGGCAGGACCGGGTAGTCGCTTCCAGCACGCCGGTGCGCAGGCGCTGGCGGCTCATCTCCATAAGGCCGAAGCCGGAAATTCGGCCGACCTGAATGCGGGCGCGATCGTTCTTCAGCGCCTCTTTCATCGCCTTTTCGACCTTACGGACGTTCGATCCGTATTCCATGTCGATGAAGTCGATCACCACCAGCCCGGCCATGTCGCGCAGCCGAAGCTGGCGGGCGATTTCGCGGGCGGCCTCAAGATTGGTGCTGAGCGCGGTCTGTTCGATCCCGTGTTCCTTGGTGGAACGGCCGGAGTTGATGTCGATCGATACCAGCGCTTCGGTGGGATTGATGACCAGATAGCCGCCGCTCTTCAACTGGACCATCGGATCGTACATCGCCGACAGCTGATCTTCCGCGCCATAACGCTGGAACAGCGGCACAGGGTCCGCATACTGTTTAACCCGGCGCACATGGCTGGGCATCAGCAGCTTCATGAATTCACGCGCGGCGCGGTAGCCTTCGGCTCCTTCGACCACGACTTCCTCGATCTCGCGATTGTAGATGTCGCGGATCGCGCGTTTCACCAGATCGGAATCCGAATGGATCATCGCCGGGGCGCTGGAGCCGAGCGTCTTTTCGCGAATCTCGTCCCACAGGCGGGCGAGATAGTCGAAATCGCGCTTGATCTCTGTCTTGGTGCGCTGAAGCCCGGCGGTGCGGACGATCAGGCCCATCGAGCGGGGCAGCGAAAGTTCGCCCACGATCTGCTTCAACCGCTTGCGATCGCTGGCCGAATTGATCTTGCGGCTGATGCCGCCGCCGTGGCTGGAATTGGGCATGAGCACGCAATAGCGGCCCGCGAGGCTGAGATAGGTGGTTAGCGCGGCGCCCTTGTTGCCGCGTTCTTCCTTCACGACCTGCACCAGCAGAACCTGACGGCGCTGAATCACGTCCTGAATCTTGTAGCGGCGGCGCAGGGCCTGACGCTTCGCCTTCAGGTCGTCCATTTCCTTGGCGCGCGAGTTGCCGCCACCCTGACGGCGACCGCGGCGGCCACGGCTGCGGGGGCGTTCTTCCCCGGCGTCGTCGCCTTCGTCCGCGTCGTCATCCGACGCATCTTCGCCGGATTCATCGTCGAGATGGCCGTCTTCTATCGTCGCGACGTCGTCTTTCTCGCTGGTGTCGATTTCCTCGACGCTGGAGAGATCGGTATCGTCGCCGTCATCCCCGTCTTCGAAATCATCCTCTTCAGCGCGCAGAGCGGCTTCTTCTTCCGCGTGGGCGCGTTCTTCCGCCAGCAGAGCTTCCCGGTCCGCCTGTGGGATCTGGTAATAGTCAGGATGGATTTCGCTGAAGGCCAGGAAGCCGTGGCGATTGCCGCCAAAGTCTACGAATGCAGCCTGTAGCGAGGGTTCTACACGAGTAACCTTGGCTAGATAGATATTGCCCTTGATCTGCTTGTGTTCAGCAGATTCGAAATCGAATTCCTCAATCCGATTTCCCTTGAGTACCGCCACCCGCGTTTCTTCCGGGTGGCGCGCATCGATCAGCATGCGCGTTGCCATTGAATAGTCTCCAGGCGCGGGCTGGCCCCGGAACCCGGCCCATAAGAGGCCGTGTCGGTGCCATTGCGCGCCGTTCTGTGTGATTTCCGCCGTTTGTCAGGGCGGAGTTTCTGGGAGCACCGCCGACCCATGGGGACGTGGTGCTGCGGAACGTGTCTGCCGCGAGGTGAAGGCGCAGGGTAGCTGTCTGCGCTGGAGCCGCCGCCGCAACGCAGCCGGTAGGCTGCGGGTTGGCGAAATGGCTCTTGCTTCTCATCGTGGCATCAACCTGTAAGCATGCCCGGGGCCGCAGAACGGCGGGCCCGGTAAAGCCGAAGACCTGCATAGTGGCAGGTATCCGAACGGCCCGATTGCTAGCATCGGGGAAAAGACACGGCAACCTTGTTGCGCGAATTGGTAAATTTCCCTTTGGGTTTCCCTGCGATGCACCGTTAACTATAGG
>DATMGK010000007.1:0-7813 GCA_035555595.1 Croceibacterium sp.
GCCCGCTCGAACAGGGTATCCTTGTCAACGAAGCGACCCGACAGACCCCCTTCGATGAAAGCCAGCTGTTCCGCCGGAACCAGCGACAGCTTCGCCTTCACATCATCCGGAAGTTCCAGAGGACGAGGCTTGCCCATATCGTCTTCGGCCGACATTGCCTGTGGCGGCGTACCGGCGTTCACCATGTCGCCAACCTCCGGACCCGCGACGGCGGCCGCTGCTGCGGCCGCAATGGCAAGGCTCCATCCGGTAACGGCGCTCACTGAGGTCATGCGGTTCCTCCATCCAGACCCAACGCGAGGAACGTTGGCGGAACTACCGAAATTGCGTGGCTAAGACTGCGTGATTGATGCCTTGGGCTACACAGCGGCCCGCCTGTTTCCCAATGGGGCATTTGACGTAGCCAGGCCCTTTGCGCGGGTCGTGGAACGCTACGTCAAACGCCCCATTAACGATCCGCGGCGCGCCCCATAACTTTCAGGGCAATCAACGAGAAAACGGGATGGCGGGATGCCGGATCACCGTGCGGACACACAGTCCGTACCGGCGACCGGCCGCGCGCTTGGGGAGCCCGATCCGGAGAGAACATAAACTCGAAACACGAGGGACAGCGCATGCGAGACACGTCAAAACTGAAGTTCGGCCTCCTTTGTGCGACGATGCTCACCGCATCGCTCGCCGCAACTCCTGCCTACGCCGCGGAAGAAGCTGCCGCCGAAGCCTCCGATACTACCGAAGCCACTGACGATTCGGTTATCATCGTGTCGGGCACCCGCCGCGACCTGACGATCAACAAGTCGCCGATCAACATTTCCGCCTTGGGCGCCGCCACGCTGCAGGAAGAGCGCATCGACG
The DNA here is from genome assembly GCA_035555595.1 of Croceibacterium sp. GTDB lineage: Bacteria > Pseudomonadota > Alphaproteobacteria > Sphingomonadales > Sphingomonadaceae > Croceibacterium_A. The sequence goes on from DATMGK010000007.1 coordinate 856, forward strand.
ACGTGAAGGATCTCGGCGCCTTCGTGCCTGGCATGACCATTACGCCCAGCGGCCCAGGGGGCGCCGCCACGGTAGTGGTTCGCGGTCTGACAGCTGGCGGACCTGGCGCGACCGGTTCGAACTACAGCAACTCTCTGGGAACCTACATAGGCGAAGTTCCGCTCTATCTCGATTTCAAGATGATCGACATAGAGCGCGTCGAAACACTGCTTGGGCCGCAGGGAACGCTGTATGGCCTCGGCACGCTTGCCGGGGCCATCCGCTACATTCCTAAGCGTCCTGACACCTCTGGCTTCTCAGGTGAAGCGCACGGTCGCCTCTACGATGTCGCCCACTCATCCGGGCTTGGCTATGTGGGCGATATCGTCCTGAACGTGCCAATCCTGACCGATACTCTCGCGTTCCGCACCGCAACCGGATACTACTACGATCCGGGCTTCATCGATTATCCCTATCTGGTTAAGGAACCGGGCGTTTCCCTTCCTCAGCCGGGCGACGTCGACAATCCTCTTGGCAGCCTGCAGGACCAGCTCGACAACTTCGCGCCGCAGAAGGACGTCAACTACGAACGGACTTTCACTACCCGCAACCAGTTGGGGCTGACGCTGCCAGATGTCACGGCTTACCTGAGCTACATCTATCAGCAGACGAAAACCGAGGGAGCGCAGTCCAACACCGCGGGTATTCTTGGTGAAGGCAAATACGAAAACGCCAACCGCGTCATCGGCCTGTCCAACCGCCAGTCCCACCTGGTGAGCCTGGAAGTCGAAGCAGACATCGCCGACATCTTCCAGATCGTATCAGCGAGCGCATGGACGAAGACGAACAACAAGTCGCGCGGTGACCAGACGAACCTGCTGCTCGATCTCGATTACGACTATGAACTGTTCCCGTCATTCGTAGCCTATTCGACGGGCGAGAACACGCGCAAGCAGATCAACCAGGAAGTTCGCTTCGTCTCCACACACGGGGGCCCGGTCAGCTGGGTTCTGGGCGGCTTCTACAATAAGATGACGTATCGGTCCGACAGTATCGAAACGCTTCCGGGCTTCGCGGAATTTGCCGCCTCCCCTGAAGGCAGTATAATCTACGATGGCTATTTCGATGGTCTCGTGCGCCCCGATGGTGCCGAATATGTCTCTTTTACTGATACGAAGACAGAAGAGATGGCGGCGTTCGGCGAATTGACCTTCCGCCCGACCGATGCCTGGCAGTTCACCGTTGGCGGTCGTTACTTCAAGTACGAAACCTCCATTACCGGTGGTTCTGACACTCCAATGACCAGAAGCGGCCGCAATCGTATGCCGTATCCAAGCCTGGAGATCGCTGCGAGCCGCATTCGTAGCGGTGAGACCAGCAAGGACGGCTTTGTCTGGAAATTCAATACCTCATACGAATTCACGCCCGACCTCATGGTCTACGCGACCTATAGCAAAGGCTATCGCATGGGCGGCGTGAACCGGGTTGTTCCTTGTATCTTGCCGATAGACGAGACTGTTCAGAACCTGTGCGCCCTTCCCGACGAACTGGCGTATGATCCGGACAAAGTCTTCAATCACGAAATCGGCGTTCGAGCCACTTTGCTGGATGGTATTCTCAACACTAGCCTTTCAGTGTTCCGCGTTAACTGGGATGGCATCCAGCTTGGCAGCTCCACTTACTATGGCAACATCGGTATTACTGCCAACGGCGGTAAAGCTCGGTCGCAGGGCGTGGACTTCAGCTTCAGCGCGCGTGTCACTCCGCAGCTGACCATTCGAGGAAACTACGCTTACCTGGATGCAATCCTGAAAACTGATGTTGAAGGATTGATCAGCCCGAGGAAGGGTTCCGGCCTTACGGGCGATGTATTCGCGGGTGACCGTCTGCCAGGTTCTACCAAGAATTCGGGCGCGCTTTCTGCGATTTACACTATCCCGCTGGACAATGCGGACGTGGCTATCAACTGGACCTCTACCTATACGGGCACCATTCTTACAGAAGTAGGTGCGCGTGATGGGGGCGAGGTGCTGCCTGCCTATACGCTGCATCGGGCGTCTGTGACCTATAAATCGGAAGACGGTTGGGAAATGTCCATTTTCGCCAACAACATCTTCGACAAGTATGCTGTCACCGGCACCGGAAATGACCTGACGCGCTATGGCCTGATCAATGACGGCCTGATCTACCGCGGTTATTCTCACGCAGTGCTTCAGCCGCGTGTGGTTGGTATTGAAGGCCGCACCAGCTTCTGAGGACTATACGATTGCAGGAGGAGGCGGGGTGTTTCGGCACCCCGCCTTTTTCTTTGTCAGATGCGCTGAACGCTGCGGCGAGATAGCGGCGCAAAAAGGGGAAATGAGGGTGCAACAGGGCGTGATAGCCACACGCCGCGGCATTCAGCGCGCCAATTCAGGCGATGTCGATGCCTTGTGCCGAAAACCAGTCGCTGATCGGGGTCAATGCCGACTGGTAGACCTTCCACCGCCCAACCGCATCGGCATTGAGCGGCCGCCGCACTTGCGCCGCGCTGGGCGTGGCGACGGCAGCAGCGTTGGTGTGGAAATCCAGACAGGCCGGATCCCACGGCAGGCCGCAATGGTCGAGCAGGCGGCGCGTCTCGCCCTCCTGATCGCTGACCAGCGCTTCGTAGGAAAAGGAGAGCACCCGGCCGGGGAACACGCGTTCCCACATCTGCATCAGCCGATCGAACCGCGCGTAGTATCGCGCGGTGTCCATCAGGTCGTAGGAGTAGGCGTAATAGGCCGACTGGCTGGCGAACAGGTTCTTGTAGTTGCTCCACACCGTGTCCATCGGGTGCCGCCGCAGGCAGATCACCCGCGCCTGAGGCAAGGCGCGCAGGATGTGGCCGGTGTAGAGGAAGTTCGCCGGCAGCTTGTCCACGAAACGCGGGGTGCCAGCCGGGCGGTGATGAGCGGCGCGTTCGATATAGGCGCGGCCGATTTCCACCGGATCGATCTGCATGGATGCCGCCACGGTTTCAGGATCGATCACCTGCCGGGAGGACGTACCAGCGAGCTGCTTTACCGCCAGCGGCATCGCCTGGAGCTCGCCCGCCGAACCCACGGCGGGATGGGACGAGATGATGCGATCGACCAGCGTCGTTCCCGTGCGGGGCATGCCGACGATGAATATCGGCGAAGGATCGCGATGGCCGGGCGAATCCGGAAGATCGCCCGCGAAAGCGGCCTCGATCGCGTCGAAGATCGCTTCGTCGTGCGAGAAATCGTAGCCGATCGTGCGCTTGTGGTCTGCATTGGCCTGCGCCAGATACCGATAGGCCTCCTGCGCCTCCCCAATGTCCTCATGCTCCTTGGCGAGGGCATATCTGAGGCGAAGCCGGTCATTCGGTACGGCCGCCGCGGCCAGCGCGGCCGAAAGACGGGGAATGTGGTTGGCATCGGGCCGCTGGCGGGAAAGGATGGCCAGCGCATAGTGGACCCGCGCATTGCCCGGATCACTTTGCAGGATCGCCTCGTAATGAGATCGGGCCTGATCCGTCCTGCCGGTGAATCCGCAGGCCGCCGCCAGATTGTAGCGGAAATCGAGATTGGCGGGTTCTTTTGAAATGGCGCCTTCGAACGGCGCGACAGACCCTTCATGATCGCCGAGCCGCGCCAGCACGCAGCCGATCGTATCGAGCGTGCGGGCATCCTGCGGTGCCAGTTCAAGCGCTTCGCGCGCAGCCTCACCCGCTTCTCCATCGCGGTGCAGCAGGATCAGCAGGCGGGCCTTCTGCGCCAGATGCTCCGCCTCTGGCCCGCAAGCGAGCGCCCGTTCGAGCATCGGCAGCGCCTTGTCAGGATGGCCCGCCTCCAGCGCGACCATGGCGAGCACGAAGTAACCTTCCGCCGATCCCGGATTGCCCCGGACCAGAGCCTGCCCCGCCTGGGCGGCCGCCGCGAGATCGCCACGCGCCAGCGCCTGTCTGGCGGGTGTGGCGCGGACGGAAGTGACGAAAGTCACGCGATGCCCAGACTGAAGCCCGCCACGCGTTCGATAGCCCAGAAGCATCCGATGATGCCTGCCCCGTAAAGCGCCGCCTGCCTGACAGGCTCTGCGCGATAAAGGGAACCAGCGAGCTTCATCACGCCGATCACGAAGGCCACGAAGATAAGCTGCCCCACTTCCACCCCGGCGTTGAAGAACAGCAGGCCGCTGACCCGTTCCGCCGGAGCGACGCCGAGTTCGCGTAGCACGGTGGCGAAGCCGAGGCCATGGAGCAGGCCGAAGCCCGCCACGACAGAAAGCTGCCGCCGCCGCTGGCTTTCGCTGGCGGGTTCATCGCTTCTCCACGTCAGCAGCGCCTCCCTTGCCATGAAAGCGATCGAAAGCGCGATCACCGCCTCCACCGGTGGAACAGGGATGCGGATCACATCGAAGAAGGCGAGCGCCAGACTGATCGAGTGGCCGATGGTGAACGTGGTGACGAGCATGATCAGATAGCGACCGCGCGCCAGCAGGCAGAGGCAGAGCACGAAGGCCAGATGGTCCCACCCGCCGAGGATGTGGAGGATGCCCTGCCAGGTGTAGTAGGTCGCGATCTGGGACAGAGGCCGCGCGGGCACTTCCCCGGAAACCAGCGGAAGTTTCAGCACGCCGCCTTCGGCCTGAAGCGGCATACGCACGCGGTTCTCACCGGCAGTAGAGGCGAATGTGCCGCCATCAACACCCCACGGCGTGACGATCTGGGCATCATGGGGAAGCTGCCCATCGCAACGGATCATGATGGTATAGCGCGCGGTAGTCGCCTCCATCACGCGGTCGCGCTGTTCCTCCTCACACTGTTCCGGAAGGCCGAGCGCGGCGTTGCTGGCCAGCGCTTCGGGAACGGAGGCGGACAGTTCGAACGATCCCTGTTCATGCCCGCGCTGGAGAAGATAGTCGCCCACCCGGAAGATATCGGCCATTGCCGGAGCGGGCAGTAGCGCCAGCGCCGTGAGGAACGCCAGCGCGCGGAGCAGCAGTCTATTCGACACGGATCGCATAGTCCTCTTTCAGTCGGGCGACTTCCTTCGCGACGATGGATGCGGCCTCTGCCGTCAGGTAATCCTGACGAACCTCGTCACGCGCTTCGGGATAGGACAGCAGCCGTTCGTCCCCCTTGCCGGTCACCAGAACAAGGTGCCATCCGCGTGTGGATTTCAGCGGGCCGACCCACTTGCCTTCCGGCAGCTTCGACAGGGTTTCCAGAAACTCCTCTCCAAACATCGCGCGGATGACGGAGTGGCCGTAGTTGTCGAGTTCGCGCCCCATCCAGAAATCGTTGCCCTGAACGGTGCCACCGCTTTCCAGCGTGCGCAGCAGGCTGTCCACATCGGCCGGTTTCTGTTCGAAGAATACGTGGCGCAGGGTCAGGGATGGTTCCGCCCGGTAATCGCGCGGATGTTCCGCATACCACGCCATCAGCGTGTCTTCGGTCGGTTCCGCCGGTGCGCCGGAGATCATGAAACGCACGCGGTCGATCAGGCGCTGCTTGGTGGTCAGATCCGTCATGTGCATCCCGCGTTCCACCGCTTCGCGGAACAGCAGTTCGTTGGCGACGTAATCGTCAATCAGCTTGGTCTTTGCCTCATCATCGGGATCATGGCCCGTCATCAGGGCGTAATCGGAATAGAGACTCTGCTGAACGGCGGTGGGCACCTCAATCGTTTCCCTGCGGCCCAGGATGACCCAGTAAAGCAGGAAGATCACCGCCGCAGCGGCCAGAAAAACGATGAAGGGATCGCGCTTCGACCCACGAAGCCTGGCGACCAACTGCTGCATCCGAGCGAGGCCCTTTCGACGTATTGCGCCCCGGCGGGCTGCCGGGATCACATCGATTATGGCACCGGCAAAAAACGCCCGCTTACGTCAAATGACGCATAGCCCCGTTATCGCGCGATTCCCTGCCGGAGATGCGGCGCTTCGGCCCTAAGCCGTCAGCTTCACCGGCAACTGGCGCACGCGCACGCCGGTGGCGGCGTGGATCGCATTCACCAGCGCAGGGATCACCGGGGGCAAAGCCGGTTCGCCCAGGCCCGTGGGCGGGTAATCGCTGATCACGAATTCCACATCGATCCGCGGGGTGGCATCGATACGCATGAAGGGATGCCGGTCATAATTGGCCTGTTCCACCACGCCATCGACCTGCGTGATTTCCTGCCCGGCCAGCGCCTGCCCCAGCCCTTCGATCACCGAGCCATGAACCTGTTGCAGGGCGTTGAGCGGGTTGACGATCTGGCTGCCCACGTCGCCCGCCGCCCATACGTGGAGCACCTTCGGCTTGCCGTCGGCCACGGCGACATGGACCACCTCTGCAAAATAGCCCGCGTGGCTGAAGAAGAAGGCAAAGCCCTTGCCCTCCCCCTCTGGCAAAGAGGCGCGGTCAGCCCAACCGGACATCTCCACCACCTTTTCGATGACCGCGCTGGCCCGCCCGGTGAGGAACGCGGCGCCGCGTCCGCCGGAAATCTCGCGCGGATCGCCCAGAAGTTCGAGCATGAACGCGGACAGATCCTTGCCCGCCGCCTCTGCAACTTCGTCCATGAAGCCCTGAAACGCAAAGGCGAGCCCATTGGAGCCGGGCGCACGCAGCCATCCGCCGGGAAGGTTCGTTGCCAGCAGCGAATGTTCGAACAGGACGCTGTCGATCAGGCCGGCAGGCAGCGCAGTGGCGGGAAGATCGCCCGCGCGCGTTGGCCTGCCGTCAGCGCCGAACGTGACGAAATGATCGCGGAAACCCAGCAGCTTGCCATCCGCATCCAGTGCGGCCCCGAACCCGTGCCATCCGGCCGGGCGGAAGAAATCACGCCGGAATTCGTCCCGCCGGGCATAGAGCAGCTTGACCGGCGTTCCGGGAACCTGCCGGGCGATGGCGGCAGCCTGAACCATGTAATCGTTCAGCAGCCGACGCCCGAACCCGCCGCCGATACGCGTGAGATTGATGCGGATCGCCTCTGGCGGGAGAGACAGCGCC
>DATMGK010000008.1:0-24961 GCA_035555595.1 Croceibacterium sp.
ATTGCGCGGCGACCGAGTTCTTCAAGAACGGCAAATATGAGATTTCCGGCGAGGGCCTGTCGCTAAGTCCCACGGAAATGGCCGATTATCTGGCCGCGCTGTGCGCGGACTATCCGATCAAATCGATCGAGGACGGCATGAGCGAGGATGATTTCGAAGGCTGGAAGGCGCTGACCGACAAGATCGGGGGCAAGGTCCAGCTTGTTGGCGACGACCTGTTCGTGACCAATCCCGCGCGACTGTCCATGGGCATTGGCAAGGGGCTGGCCAATTCGCTGCTGGTGAAGGTGAACCAGATCGGCACGCTCACGGAAACGCTGGCGGCCGTCGATATGGCGCATCGCGCGCGTTATACCGCCGTCATGTCGCACCGTTCGGGCGAGACGGAGGACGCAACCATCGCCGATCTGGCCGTCGCGACCAATTGCGGGCAGATCAAGACCGGCTCTCTTGCCCGGTCGGACCGGTTGGCCAAGTACAACCAGCTCATCCGTATCGAGGAAGAGCTGGGCGACGCCGCGGCTTACGCCGGGGCAGGGTGCTTCGGCCGGCTCTGATCCGCAAATTTCACTTCGACCGGGAGCTTATCCCGGTCGAGCGGCGTTTATTGCCTCATCATCTGGCGCGACCTAAGGCGGTTCCATCCGTAACCGGTTGCGCCGCTTGAGGGGATTCGCCTTGGCTACTTCACGCATTTTCGCCGCCCTGCTGCTCGCCGGCACCGTCACCACGCTCGGCCCCGTGGCCTGCAAGGTAAAGACAGAGGGGGAGGCCGCTCCCGTTCAGGGCACCGCGCTCGGCATCGTCCCCGCGTCGATGGACAAGTCGGCCAGCCCCGGCGATGACTGGTATGCCTACGCCAACGGCGGATGGATGAAGACGACGGAAATCCCTGCCGATCGCTCCAGCGTCGGCGGTTTCTGGATCGCCGATCAGCAGACTGAAAAGCGCCTTGGCGAACTGATCGCCGGGCTCGAAAAATCCACGCCTGAACCGGGTAGCGGCGCCGCGCTGGTGAAGGATTATTACGACGCCTTCCTCGATACGCCCACTATCGACCGTCTCGGGATGGAACCCTTGCGGGCTGACCTGCAACGCATCGCCGCCATTGCCGACAAGTCCACGCTCGCCCGCGTGCTGGGCGGCAACCTGCGCGCCGATGTGGACCCGCTCAACGCCACTGACATGAACACCGAAAACCTCTTCGGCGTGTTCGTCACCCAGGCCCTCGCAGAGCCGGAGGTCATGCCCTACCTCCTCCAGGGCGGCCTTGGGATGCCGGAGCGGGAATATTACCTCTCGTCTGATGCCTCGATGCGAGCGCATCAGACGGCCTACCGCAAATATATCGCGGACCTGCTGTCAGAGGCTGGCATTGCCGACGCAGCAGCCAAGGCGCAGCGGATCTATGATCTGGAGGTCAAGATCGCCCGCGCCCACGCCACGCGGGAAGACAGTGACGATTGGTCGAAAGCCACCCAGATCTGGACGCCAGAAGATTTCGTGAAGAAGGCCCCGGGGCTGGATTGGGCCACGTTCTTCGACGCTGCTCAACTTGGGCGGCAGCGCAAGTTCAACGTGTTCCAGCCAGAAGCCACGCCCCGTCTGGCGGCGCTGGTCGGTTCCGAACCTCTGGAAGCCTGGAAAGACTGGCTGACGTTCCACCAGATCAACCAGAACACCGCCGTCCTCCCCAGCGATATCGACCGGCTGAGCTTCGACTTTTTCGGCAAGGAACTGACCGGCGCCGAACAGCCACGCCCGCGTGACAAGCGCGCGCTCGCCGCCGTCAATGCCGTGATTGGCGACGCCTTGGGCAAGATCTACGTCGAAAAGTATTTCCCCGCCTCCGCCAAGGCGGCGATTCAGGAAATGGTGACGAACATCAAAGCCGCCTTCGTCCGCCGTATCGATGCGCTGGACTGGATGGCAGAGGCGACCAAAACGGAAGCCAAGGAAAAGGTGCGGACCATGGCGGTCGGCGTCGGCTATCCCGATGAGTGGGCGGATTATTCCGCGCTCAAATTGTCGCCAGCCACCGCCTACGCCAATAAACAGGCCGCGGAACAACTCTATTACCGCCAGCAACTGGCCAAGATCGGCAAGCCGCTGAACAAGGCCGAATGGTGGATGAACGCGCAACTGGTCAACGCGGTGAACCTGCCGGTGCAGAACGCGCTCAATTTCCCCGCGGCCATCCTTCAGCGCCCTTTCTTCGATCCCTCCGCCGATGCGGCGTTCAATTATGGCGCGATTGGCGCGGTGATCGGGCACGAGATCAGTCACAGCTTTGACGATGCCGGTGCCGCTTTCGATTCCACCGGCGTGATGCGCAACTGGTGGACCCCGGCCGATCTGGCCACCTTCACACGCAATGGGCAGGCGCTGTCACGCCAGTTTGACCAGTACGAGGCGCTGCCCGGCCTCCACGTCAACGGCAACCTGACGCTGGGCGAAAACATCGCCGACCTCGCTGGCCTTGCCGCCGCATACGACGCCTATCGCGCCTCGCTCAGCGGCAAGGAAGCGCCGGTAATAGACGGCTTCACCGGCGATCAGCGGTTCTTCATCGCCTATGGTCAGGCGTGGGCCACAAAAATGCGCGACGCGGCCCTGCGCCAGCGGATCGCGACCGATGGCCACGCCCCCGGTCAGTTCCGCGCCCTGACCGTCCGCAATCTCGACGCATGGTATGATGCCTTCGGCGTGACGCCGGAAAACAAGCTCTACCTGCCGCCGGAGCAGCGCGTCCGCATCTGGTAACGGGGCAGGGCTTAGGGGCGGCGCGCAGAAATGGCGCGCGCCCCTGGCGATCAGGCCAGATATCCCGCCAGTATCAGCGCCGGCATGCACAGCATCGCCGCAGCAAACCATGCGACATGAACCCAGCTTTCGCCTGCTTCATCGCCCCGCGCAGCAGCGAGCACGGCCGCGCGCCTGCTGGCAGGAATGCCCGCATCGTTTCCACGGTTGAAATTCCGCAAATCGGTCTGGAGATTAGGCGAATGATACATATTGTCCTCTTGATTGCCCTATGCGAACTGATGCAATGAGAGTCAAAGAGGATATTGCTATGGTTCAATTTGACTGGCTGCCGCAACTTGACAACAGCGACGGCCCGATCTGGCGCAGGCTGGTGGAAAGCATCGGCTCCGCGATCGACGCGGGCACGCTGCCTGAAGGTACGCGGCTCCCCCCGCATCGCGATCTCGCGTTTCGGTTGGGCGTCGGCGTAGGAACCGTCAGCAAAGCATATACAGAGGCGGAGCGGGCCGGGCTGGTGGCAAGCCATGTGGGGCGGGGCACGTTCGTGGCGGCGCGCGCCTCTGTGCGATCGTTGCAGCAGCCGCTGGGCCTGATCGACATGGCCCGCAACCTTCCCCCTCTCGCGCCCGTTCTCGCGCGGCTGGGTGATACGGTTGGCCGTCTGCGCGACCGGTCCGATCTGGCTGCGCTGGTGGATTATACGCCTGCGGTGGGCCTTGAACCGGTGCGCGCGGCCGGTGCGCGATGGATCAGGGAAAAGATCGCCGTTCCCCACGCTCGGGCAGAGGATCTGATCCAGACCAACGGCGGCCAGCAGGCGCTGATGCTGGCCTGTTCATCTTTCGCTCGTCCCGGCGATACGATCCTTTGCGATGTCGCCACTTATCCGGGCAATCGCATCGTCGCCACGCATGGCGGCTGGGACCTGCGCGGCATTCGCGATGATGGCCGCGGAATGGACCCGGATGATCTTGACCGTGTCGCGGCGGAAACCGGCGCGCGGATCGTGATCCTCATCCCCACGCTGCATAATCCCACCACCGTCACGCTGGATGCCGCGCGGCGGGCGGAGATTGCGCGGGTGGCGCGCGCGCGAAACTTGCTCATCATCGAAGACGATATCTGCCGCGCTTTCGGCAAGGCGGAAGCGATCCCCACTTTCGCGGAGATCGCGCCTGACATCACGCTGCACATCACCAGCCTGTCAAAGTCGCTGGCGCCCGGCCTGCGCCTTGCGTTCATTCTACCGCCTGCCGATCGGGAGGCGCGGGATCGCCTGATGATCGCGCAGCAGGCCAGCCTGTATTGCCCCTCGGCGGCGGGCGCACTGCTTTTCGCGCAGTGGATGGAAGACGGAACGGCGGATCTGATTCTGGGAGAAGTGCTGGCCGAAACCGCGCGCCGCACGGCGCTGGCTCAGGAAATCCTCGGCGATGCCGTGGCGGAACTCCACACCCCGCATTCGCTCCACGTCTGGCTGCCAATGGCCGCGCCGCATGCGCGCCGCATTGCGGACATCGCGATCAAATCGGGGGTCGAGGTGACTCCTCCGGATGCTCCCTTCGGCCCGAATGACGATCCCACCGGCATTCGCCTGTGCCTCGGCGCGGAGGCGGATATCGATCGGCTGACCCAGGCCCTGCAAACGGTCCGCGCCGCGATGGAGGACAGGAGCGTTCAGGTCAGGGGTATCGTTTGATCGTCACGATATCCGTCACCGATGTGCACATCGTGATGTGAGAAAATAGGACCAGCGGGCTCCACAACCGATATGCGGTAGCGCCGTTATGGCGCGCTATTTGCGCGCCATCGCGACGCCCGCGCCCATCATTGCAACCTTACTGCACCGTATTGTGCGCGTATCTATGCGCTGTCTCTTTACGCCCCGGCAGCGGTCAGTCGGGCCAGTTGGTCGTCGGTCAGTTCCAGCTTCAGGGCTTCGAACTGGATGTCCAGTTGCTCGGGCTTGCTGGCGCTGGCGATCGGGGCGGCGATGCCCGGTTGGCGGGCCAGCCATGCCAGCGCGACCGCGCCCTGGCTCGCGCCGGTTTCCGCCGCCACGGCGTCCAGTTCCGGCAGGATCGTCAGGCCCTTGTCGAAGAAGCGTTCGATGCTCGATCCGCGATTGAACCGTTTCAGATCTTCCTGCGTGCGGTACTTGCCGGTCAGGAAACCCGCCGCCAGCCCGAACCACGGCAGCATCGCCACGCCCTGTTCCACACACAATTGCTGAAGCTCTGCCGGGTAGTCGTTCCGCTCCACCAGATTGTATTCGTTTTGCAGCACGGTGAACGGCGTCAGCGCGTTTTCGGCGGCCACGCGGCGTGCTTCGCCCAGACGGGCAGCGTCATAGTTGGAGGCGCCGATTTCCCTCGCCAGCCCCTGCTTCACCAGCGCATCGAAGCCGCCGGCCATATCTTCCAGCGGGGTCTGCGTATCGTCGCGGTGAGCATAATAGAGATCGACATAATCGGTCTGGAGGCGGTCGAGCGATTTGGCCAGTTCCTCTGCCACTTTCGTCGGCTCCAGATCACCGGGCTCGCCCATCATCCCGGTCTTTGTGGCAATGCGCATATCCGCGCGCACGCCGCGGCTGTTCAGCCACTTGCCGATCACCGTCTCGCTCTCGCCACCGACATGGCCGGGCACCCATACGGAATAGCCCTGCGCAGTATCGACCATGCGGCCGCCGTGCTCATAAAACCGGTCCAGAATGGCGAAGCTGGTATCCTCATCGGCCGTAAAGCCGAACACGTTGCCGCCCAGAACCAGCGGGATTCCGGCGATAGACCAATGGCTTGTCATACAAACTTCTCCCGCAATTCCAGCAGCGCCATCGCTGCTTCGGCTGCGCCTGCGCCCTTGTTCAACTGCGCCGGATCGGCACGGACGATCGCCTGTGCTTCGTTCTCCACGGTCAGGATACCGTTACCGATCGCAAGGCCATCCATCGTCAACGCCATGACGCCACGCGCGCTCTCCCCGGCAACGATTTCGAAGTGATAGGTTTCCCCACGGATCACCACGCCCAGGGCCACGAACCCGTCATACTGCCCGCTTTCGGATGCGAGCGCGATGGCTCCCGGCACTTCCAGCGCGCCCGGAACCGTCAGCACATCCACCCCATGCCCGGCGCTTTCCAGCGCGGACCGCGCACCGGCGACCAGCATGTCGTTCAGATGGTCGTAAAAGCGGGCTTCAACGATAAGAAAACGGGCCATTTTTACTCCGGAATGGTATGATTGCGTGCGATCGATCCGCATTGATAGCGGGCGTCGTCGGTAACTTCCTTAGTCGCCCACACGGGGGGCACAAGCTCGGCCAGTTCAACCGGATCGGCAGCCTCGATCTCGACAATTTCCAGACCGGACAGCGAACCTTCCATGACGTCAAGACTCCAGACGCGCCCCTCGACCGGCAGATGATAGCGGCGCTTGTGCAGCACGCTCGCAGGCAGTGCTGCAAACACCGCGTGTTCCGCTTCGGTCAGATAGGCGGTTACGACCGGTCGCGCCTCCGGATGCTCCGTCTCGTATTTCTTTGACAGCTTCCAGCGGCTTTCGCCCGTATCCGGTTGAATCATCTGGCGTAATCGCAGCCGGGTGCCGGTGATGTATCGGTCTTCGATCACCGTTACCCACGCATTTTCAAGAGCGGGGCGGCGGGCTGCATCCACCAGCCAGCGCCGCTCCAGCTCAACATGCGCGTATTTTGGATCGCGAGCCTCCGTTTCCAGCCCTCGGTCCGAAGGCCGTTCGGCAATCACGCCGGATCGATCGGGCGCTCGCCCACGATGGACAGGTCATAGCCTTCCAGCCCGACCAGCGAATGCCGGGTATTGGTCAGCAGGACCATGTCGCGCACGCCCAGCTCAGCCAGAATCTGCGCGCCCACGCCATAGTCGCGTTGTTCTGACGGCATGACGTCATCCTCGGGCGCTTCCCCTGGTCCGGACCGGTCCAACTGGCGGATCGCGCGTGTCGCATGGTCGGGGGAAGGGCGGTTGAGCAGGACGACCACGCCGGAACCGTCCTCCCCGATAATACGCATTGCGCGTTCCAGCAGGCCGTTCCGGTCGGTGTCGCGGGCAAAGACGTCATCGAACAGCGACAGCGCGTGCATCCGCACCAGCGTGGGCCGTGAGGGGTCGATGTGGCCCTTGACCAGCGCCAGCGTCTCTTCCTTGGTCGCCTTGTTCCAGAAGGCGATGGCTCGCCAGTCTCCACCCCAATGGCTGACGAAGCGGTTTTCAGCCCGCTTTTCAACCAGATGGTCATGCTTTCTGCGATAGGCGATCAGATCCCGGATGGTCCCGACCTTCAGCCCATGCAGACGGGCGAAGCGGATCAGCTCGTCGAGCCGTGCCATGGTGCCGTCCTCGGCCATGATCTCGCAGATCACGCCTGAGGGATTGAGGCCGGCGAGGCGCGAAATGTCCACTGCCGCCTCTGTATGCCCCGCGCGGACCAGCACGCCGCCTTCGCGCGCGATCAGCGGGAACACATGGCCCGGCGTGACGATGTCGTCCGCGCCCTTGGAGGAATCGATCGCTACAGAGATGGTGCGCGCCCGGTCGCCCGCGCTGATGCCGGTGGTAACGCCCTCGCGCGCCTCGATAGAGGTGGTGAAGGCGGTTTCCATCCGGCTGCGGTTGTTGCGCGACATCAGGGACAGGCCAAGCGCCGACACACGCTCACCCGTCAGCGTCAGGCAGATCAGCCCGCGCCCGTGGGTGGCCATGAAGTTGATCGCATCGGGCGTCGCCATCTGCGCCGGTATCACCAGATCGCCCTCGTTCTCGCGATCCTCGTCATCCACCAGCACGAACATCCGCCCGTTGCGCGCCTCGTCGATGATCTCCTCGATCGGCACCAGCACGGGCGTGTCGTCATTCTGGCTCAGAAACCGCTCCAGCTTCCCCAGCGTTTCCGCCGTCGGGTTCCAGCCTTCATCGGTGCAATCGCGCAAAGTGTTGGCATGCAGCCCCGCCGCGCGCGCCAATCCCGCCCGCGTCATCCGCCCCTCACCAACAATGGCCCGAACCCGCTCAATCATAATCGCACTGCTCATATTTCGACCATTATCACATTTCAGTGTGATGGCAAGGCTGCTTGTCACACTGGAAATAGGCGGGAGGTACGGGTGCAATACGGGGAGATGTCGACACACAAAGGCGTAATGCTGCGGACAACCGTGCCAAAGCTGCGTCTTGCGTGAAAAGCGGTCGAGCCGCATTGAGAGCCGCGATGACCGACCCTGAACAAACCCGCGAGGAGCTTCTTGATTCGTTCCGTTCGGCCATGAGGCATGTGGCGGCGACTGTTTATGCGGTGACCACCGGCCACGGTGGTGGACGTTATGGTATTCTGGCCACAGCCGTCAGTTCGCTCAGCTTCGATCCGCCGTCGCTGCTGGTCTGCGTAAATCGATCTGCTTCGCTCCACGCTCCGCTGGCGAGCGCGGATATTTTTGCTGTGAACGTGCTGGGCCTGGGCAATCGGGACGTGGCTGAGCACTTCATGAATTGCGGGGCCGATGATCGTTTCGTGGTGGGTGAGTGGGAAGAGTCGCACGGGATACCTGTTCTCGCGACAGCCCAATCAAGCCTTATATGTCGAACGCGCCATCGCCACGAATTCGGGACCCATACCATTTTCATCGGCGAACTGATTGCAGCCAATCACCGTGATAATGCCGCGCCGCTGACTTATTACGACCGGCGCTATATTGATATCAGCGCGGCGCCTGAACACCTCGCAGGCAAGGCGAATCAATCGAAGGGCTGATCGCGCAGCGACATCAGGTGTGCGGCGTCGCTGGGGCGCTCACGATCGGTCAAGTATTCGGCAATTTCGCTTTCCGACAGGGCGGCCCTCGCTTCGGGTGAGGGGTAGGTGCCGCTGCGGAGAAGCCCGCCGCCGGCCCGTCTCCCAAGTCTGGTACGCCAGAAAGCTGCGGCGCTGGCGGGATCATAACCTGCGTTTGCGAGCAGGTGGACGGCGATTCTGTCTGCCTCCACCTCTACCTGCCGGTTGAGGCGGCGGTTCTTGCCGAATTCACCCAGAAAGCCTTTCTCGACCCCGGCGGCTGTGAGTCTTCGGCGGTGCTCTAGAACCAGGTGGCCCATCTCATGGGCGAAGATTACCGCAAGTTGGCTGTCATCTGCCGCAGAGGCGAGGCCGTAGCTGACCTGTATCACCCTGCCATCCGAACGGGCGCTGATTCCGCGATCGGACAATACCTCTACGAGTGCGCGGCAGCCCTGTGGCGGCGCCATGCGGATGAGGCTCTCAACCCCCTCGCGCCGTACCGTGATTTCGATTTCACGCTGCCCGTGCAGATCGGCAAGTGCCGCATAGGCGGAATCACGCAAGGGTGCCTGACCCTGGCTTTCAAGCTCGCTCACCGGACCATTCGCAATGGCGGCTAAGCCATCGTCCGCCTCAACCCCGGCGATGGCGGCAGCGGAACCGGGGACAACCGCTTCAACGGCGATATTGCCATTGCGGAAGGCCCCTTGCGCGACGCCCCCTTTATACTGATCGCTGCTGTGGAGGACGATACCTGTAACGGGCATATGCTGCCTGCACAGATGATCGTTCGCGACCAGCATCCGGGTGGCGATCGATGCAAGGCGCGCGTCCTGCACGACGAGCGGATCGATGGC
Organism: Croceibacterium sp.; assembly: GCA_035555595.1. Classification (GTDB taxonomy): domain Bacteria; phylum Pseudomonadota; class Alphaproteobacteria; order Sphingomonadales; family Sphingomonadaceae; genus Croceibacterium_A. Next base: position 9,434 of record DATMGK010000008.1, read on the forward strand.
ATCGGGCGTTTGTGCGGCTGACTGTTGCGCGAATGCCATAGTCGCCACAACAATCGCCAATATGGCGGAACTCTTCATGTCGCGCCGCATTACGGAGGCTGTGCGCTTAAGAAAACAGCAAACTTTACGGACCAAATAGCGCCACAGATATTCAGTTTCCGGTTGGCGTTCTCTCGTTGAATGCCTATGCGATTACCGGGGCCGAATGTCAGGCGGTTCGTGAATGGATCGCACTTCGAGGGTTGACGCGTTGAAATGCCGTGATATTTGTGCGGCGAGTAATACGGAAGGGCAGTACATGGTTATTCGTAAAGCGCTTATTGCGCTCGCGTCTGCGGGCCTCGTGCTCAGCTCGACGGCAGCTGTTGCTGCTCCGGCTGCACGTTCCGCTTCGTCGGTTGATGGCGCTGAGGCCATCGGCGGTGGTAGCTGGGCTTGGATCTTGGCTCTGGTTGTTCTCGCTGGCGTGATCGGCGTGATCGCTTCCGACAGCGATGAAGAAATCCCGACCAGCCCGTAGTATCGAGCTGCATCGAGATTAAAGAGGCGGCAGGTCATCCTGTCGCCTTTTTTATTGCGTGCGAGCAGGCGGCTGATTCTTGTTCGCCTGCGGATCAGCAAGCAGCGCTCGGCACAAATAATAGCCAATCAGCCGGAGTGCTTTAGCTTGGAGAAGAACCGCTCAATCAGGTTGCGCTCGCGGTAGAGCCGCTTGCTGAAGCATGGCTTCCAGCGCCGATTACGCGGCCCGAGTTGGTCGAGCAGAGTGTCGGCAATCTGTCCGTCATGCGTCTGCCCGGCGGTCAGGCCGAGCCGGATTGGGAGGCCCTGCGTATCGACGACGACGTGGATCTTGGTCGTGAGCCCGCCGCGTGATCGACCGAGGCAGTGATCTGCACCCCCTTTTTCCCGTCGCGGCCTGCTGATGGGTATGAACGGAGGTGCTGTCGATCATCTGGATAGCGCCGTCGTGCGCGGCGGTGACGGCATGCATAAGCCTGTCTCATACGCCTGCCTTTCACCATCGCACGAAGCGGTTGTAGCAGGTGGTGCGCGGACCATAGCGCTCGGGCAGGTCGCGCCATGGCGCTCCGGATCGCAGCACCCAGAAGATGCCGTTCAGCCTCTGGCGGTCATCGACGCGCGGCACGCCCCGTGGCTTATTGGGCAGCAGCGGCTCGATCTTGCGCCACTCGAAGTCGGTCAGGTCGTATCGGCTCATGCCAACGCTGAATCATGTTCTGGTGGGCAACGGAAGACGACTTCTGTAATCACCGTTTCGATGAGGAGGGCCGCCGTGGCGCGAGACGATTGGTACCGCAACGCTACTTGGGATACTGATATCGAAGCCAGCTTCGAGCGGCGTCTGCGACGAGCACGTGACAAGTCACAGTACCTAAGAATACAGGCGTCTTACCTCGCGGAAAGCTATCCTTCGGTGGCTCTGGAATTAATCGAGCGATACTTCGACTTAGGTGAGCATTTCGACATAGCTCAAGCACATGTCGATCGAGCGCGAGCGATGCTGGCGCTTGGTAATATCGGCGGTGCCCTTGCGTCGTATGAAGCGGCTCTTGAACGAGAGCATCGAAGCCCATTCCTTCGAACACAGGCCTACTTGGATTATGGATGCCTAATTGTGGAAGCCGGACCCAAAGAGCTATACGGTCGAGCGTTGGAGGTCTTGGACGCTCATCAGGATCGCCCGATGTTCCCGGTCGATCGGTATCGTGCTCATGGAGCCCGCGCGATCCTGCTTCATCACTTTACCCGAAGTGAGGAAGCGCGAGCCGAAGCCTGTCTAGCGATGAGGGCCGCGCAGGAAACCACCTCCGGGTTCCGTTACCACCCGAACCTCGGACTGGTTCAAGCTACTCAAAGCACCTTCGCCAAGCGAGTTGCCGCCCTGTCCGCCTAGGTCGAAGTTAATGGGTTTACGGCCTAGATAATTACTCAGGCCAACAGGCTGCGATCAATCTCTGCAACGCGGCGGGCGCCCAGCATTGCCATGGTTCGGGTTGTTTCCGTGCGGAGCAGGTCGAGTGCGCGGGTGACGCCGGCTTCGCCTGCGGCAGCCAGGCCGTAGAGAGGGGCGCGGCCTACGAATACGGCGTCGGCGCCCAGGGCAACGGCTTTCACTACATCGCTGCCGCGACGCACTCCGCTGTCGAGGAGCACTGTCATCTTACCGCCTATCGCCGCGACGATGGCGGGGAGGGCGGACATTGTTGCGATGGAGGAATCCAGCGCTCGCCCGCCGTGGTTTGAAACAACGATGCCGTCGGCGCCCATTGCCAGTGCGCGCGCTGCGTCTTCGGGATGGAGCACGCCCTTGAGCACCAGCTTGCCGGGCCAGCGATCGCGCAATGCCTTCAGCCCGTCCCAATCGAGGTCGTCTTGCTTGAACAGCGCACCGGGGGGGGCGCCCTTGGTCACTTTGGCACGCAGCCGGTCTGGCAGGTTCGCCTGCGAAGGAATGCCGCCGTCAATCGCGTAGCGACCCATCACACCGGCCAGCCAGCGGGGGTGGCGCAGCACATCCAGTGTGTTGCGGGCGTTCAGTTTGAACGGCGTGCCGAACCCGTTTCGCTGGATGTATTCGCGGTTGGGCGGGACCGGCATGTCGAGGGTTACGAATAAAGCCTCGCACCCCAGATCTCGCGCCTTGTCCACCACGGCATAGGATAGCGAGCGGTCTTCCCACAGATAGAGCTGGAACCACTGGCAGCCGCCGGCAGCGGCGATGTGTTCCAGATCCATCGTGCTGGCGCTGGATATGGTGAAGGGCACGCCCGCTTTCGCGGCGGCGCGGGCAAGGGCCAGATCGCCCATATGCCATAGCAGACCGGCGGCCCCGGTTGGTGCGATGGCGAGCGGCAGCGGTATGCGGCGGCCGAAAATCTCTGTGGATGGGTCAACCGTTTCCACGCCGCGCAGCACGCGGGGGATGAACGTGACGCTATCGAACGCCGCGCGATTGCGCGCCATTCCCGTCTCGTCCTCTACCCCGCGTTCGGCATATTCCCAGATCCCGCGCGGCAATCGCCGACGCGCGCATTCGCGCAAATCGGCGATGTTGTAGCAGCGCAGGTCCGCGGCCACTGTGCGGTCAGCCCCGGCCGAGGAACGGGATCTTGTTCTGCACCACCATGCCTTCGTAGAAATTCAGGTGGTCGGGAATGTCGGCCATGTGGACGATCACGTCCGCAATATCGCGGGGCGAAGCGGCCAGATCATCAGGCAGCTTTACCGCGCCGGGGGCGATTTCCGTGGCGACGATGCCGGGATGAAAGATAGAGGCGGCGATATTGTGTTCGCGCCCGTCGATCGCGAGCGAACGGGTAAGGCCATCCAGCCCCCATTTGCTGGCGGCATAGGCAGGGCTATCCTGACGCGGCACGCGTGCGGAGATGGAGCCCACGCTGATAATCCGGCCGCGCCCCTTGCCCTTCATCACGCGGAAGGCCGCACGGGCGCAGAGGAAGCAACTGGTGAGATTGGTGTCGATCACCCTGTGCCAGAGATCGAGGCCCATTTCATCGACCGGCGTGCTGTCCGCCACCCCAGCGTTATTTATCAGCACGTCGACAGTGCCGAAGCGTTCCACCGCCTGCGCGAAGAGATTGTCCACGGCGGCTTCGTCCGTAACGTCAGTGGCCACGGCGAGAGCCTGTCCGCCAGCACTTTCGATGCGTTCCACCAGCGAGGTCAGCCGATCCGTCCTGCGCGCGGCCAGAACGACGCTGGCACCCTTTTCCGCGAACGCGACGCCACACGCCTCACCGATTCCCGAGCTGGCCCCCGTGATCACGACGACCCGGCCTTCCAGAATGCTCAACACCGATCTCCTTGCCAGTTTTCTTTCTCCGACCGCTTAACCAAGCGGGGGCGCAAGGGGAAGGAGGGTGTGCGTTTCGCAGCGCAAAGCTGATGACAGCAAACGCCAAGTTGCACTTCGCACGCGATTTTCGCACAAGAGCATATGGGCAACGGCTCGCTTTCGTCGCTTTCGCGCAAGTGGCTTGTGGATGTTCCGCTATGCGCCTTCGGCATCGCCATGATTACGGCGGGCGGCGCCAGCGGTCAGGAGACCGAGCCTTCCGGAACGGCCATGACGTTCGAAGCCGCGAGCCACCGCCTGGAGCGTGTGTCGCCAGCGTTGAGCGGCGCCGATCATGCCACACGCGCCGCGCGGGAAACGGCGGCTGCCGTAGATACACTAAACCGCCCGGTGGTTTCGGTGTCCGCGCAGTATATCGAGTATCAGAAGACACTGTCGGTCGATCTGACAGGTTCGCGGCAGCAGGCGCTGGACGATACGCAAGGGTTTCTTTCAGGACTGCCGGGAACCTTGCCGCCGGAATATCAGGATATCGCCAGCGATGTGATCGGGCGCATATCGCAGGCGTTACCGGGCCTGTTCGCAGCGATCCCGGATGAACTTTCCTATCGCTATCGCGACGATGTTTTCCGACCGACGGTGCAGGCGGTCATGCCGCTCTATACCGGCGGCGCCATCGGGGCGGTGAAGCGTGGCGCGGCGGCAACGGCGCAGATCGCGGAAGCGCGCGCGGCGCAGGCGGGCGATCTGGCCCGGCTCGACCTGATACGCAGCTATTTCGGGCAATTGACGGCGCAGTCTCTGGAAGAGTCCGCACGCGAGACCCGCGATGCGCTGGACAAGTTGCTGGATGATACGCGCAAGCTGCAGGCGGCAGGCTTCGTGCCGCGCGCCCGCACGCTGGAGGCGCAGGTGGCGCGGGATACGGCCGAGCGTGCCTATCAGCGGGCCTTGATGGCACATCAGAGTGCGCGGAGCGATCTGGCGCGCCTGTTGGAAATCGATGCCGTGCGGCCCACCACGGGGCTGTTCGTTCTCACTCAGCCACTCGAACCCGCGCCGTCGTTCATCGGGCAGGATGTGGACGTTCCGCAGACGCGGCAGGCCGATGCGGCGGTGCGGGTTGCGGACGCAGGAGTGGACATCGCGCGATCACGCTATCTGCCGCAGGCCTTCGCGTTCGGGGAATACAATCTCAATCGTGACAGCGCCCTGCCGACAGAGCCGGACTGGGTGGTTGGCGTGGGGGTGCGTTATACGCTGTTGTCCAACGTTGGGCGCGGCCATGCGCTCGCAGCGGCGAGGGCCAATGCGGCGGCGGCGGGCGAAGCTGCGCGCGAGGCGCGCAATGTCGCGGTGGGCGCCACCCTGCGGGCGTGGGATCTGGTGGAGGCGGCACGGCGATCTTTCGTACTGCTCGATAGCAGTCAGGCCGCCGCGCAGGAAAACCTGCGGGTGCAGCAGATTGCTTTTCGCGAAGGGGAGGGCACGCTGACTGCGGTTCTGGGGGCGGAGGCTGCGCTTTCCGCTGCGCGCACCCAGCGGATCGCCACGGCCTATGAGTATGATCTGGCGCTGGCGGGATTACTGGCCGCTTCCGGGCAACTGGATGGCTTCACCGATTATCTCGCGCGTGCCGATGTGCGCCTCAACACCGGGAGCCAGCCATGACCGACGAGGATGCGGTGGTGCAGGAACAGGCCGACATGTCGGAAGAACGGCCAGGCCCGCGTGCGCGCAGGCTGATCTGGATAGGCATTGCGGTAATCGCGGTGCTGATCGTGGTGGGTTTGTGGCTCGCGAGCCGTCCGCCCGCGGCACAGCTTCAGGGTGAGGTTGATGCGGATGAGGTGAACGTCGCCACAAAGGCGCTGGCCCGCGTGGAGGCGCTGCATGTGGAGGAGGGGCAGCATGTCCGCAAAGGGCAATTGCTGGCGACCTTGTCCGCCCCGGAAATTGCCAATGGCGAGCAGCAGGCGCAGGCGGCGCTGGATAGCGCACGGGCGCTTCAGTCCATCGCGGACGAGGGGCTGCGGAGCGAGGACGTGGCGTCTCTGCGGGCAACCTGGCAGGCATTGCAGGCGAATGCGGATCTGGCGGTCGTAACTGCCGGGCGGGCAGATAGGCTTTTCGCGGAAGGGGTGATCGCGGCCCAGCGGAGGGACGAGGCCCATGCCGCGCGCGATGCCACGGCACGATCGGCGGAAGCGGCAAAGGCGCAGTACGACAAGGCGCGCGCCGGCACGCGGACGCAGAACCGCGCCGTAGCCGATGCTCAGGTGCGCGCGGCGACGGCGGGCGTATCCACGGCAGCATCGCTGAACGAGGAAACCCGGCTGATCGCGCCGATCGACGGGGAGATTGCCCGGCGGCTGTTGCAGCCGGGCGAGATCGTCACGCCGCTGCTGCCCGCGTTCCAGATCATCGATGTGGACAATCCCTGGGTGCGGCTGAACGTGCGCGAGGATGACTATCACGGGTTGAAGGCGGGTATGGAAATGGCGGGCCGGGTGCCTGCGCTGGACCGCACGATCCGTTTCCGCATCGTGCATATCAGCCCGCAGGGAGCCTTCGCCACATCGCGCGCGACGCGGCAATCGACCGGATATGACGTGCGCGCCTTTGAGGTGAAGCTGAAACCGGTCGGCAACGCAGAGGGGCTGCGGCCGGGTATGAGCGTGCTGTTCGACTGGCCGCAATGACGGCGTTTCGAACGGCCTTCGGCGAGGAACTGGCCCGTATCGTCCGCACGCCGCTCGACCTGTTTCTGCTGACGCTTTTTCCGCTGATCCTGCTGGGCACGATGGCGGCGATGATCTTCGCCGGATCACCCTATCCGCTGAAAACCGTGGTGGTGGACCGGGATGGCAGCGCCCTGTCGCGCCAGATCGTGAGCAATGTAGCCGCGACACCCCAGCTTTCCGTGGTCGCCCGCACGCCCGATCTTTCGGAAGCGCTGTCGATGGTCCGCAGCGAGCAGGCGGTGGCGGTGCTGATCATTCCTCAGGGCGTCGGCACGCGCGGGGCCGGGGAGTCGCCGGTTGAGATCCTGTATCAGGCGGTGTTTCTTTCCACCGGAGCGCTGGCATCCACTTATCTGCGCGTAGCGGTGGAAGCGACGCTGCTGGGGGAAGCGCCGGATATCCGCCAGATCGAGGGCGTAGGCGCGCTGCGGACGGCCCTGCCGGGAGTGCAGGTGACGATCCTGGGCAATCCGGGTGCAAGCCTGGAGTGGTATCTGGGGCTGCTGCTGGGGCCGGGCGTGCTGCATCTGCTGATTGCGGTCACCTGCATCGGTTCCGCCGGCCTGCTGGTGCAGGACAAATCCCTTGCCGGTTTCGCCCGAAGCGCGCGGCGACCGATGACTGAACTGGCGGGCAGGCTGACGCCGCATGTGCTGGCGGGCACAGTGTGGGGCGCATTGTGGATGCTGTGGCTGGTGCTGGCGCGCGGTTATCATGTGAACGGCAGCGTGCTGGCGATCGTTGGCGGCATGTTCCTGCTGTTTGCCGCTACCGCCGCGCTCGGCCTGTTCCTGCTGGCTGTGACGCGGGAGGTTTCGACCTCTCTTTCAGGAGCGGTAATCATCGCCGGTTCGGCTCTGGCTTATTCGGGTGCTTCCCTGCCCCTGACCGGTGGTCTGTGGATCGCGCGTGCGTGGAGCGATGTGCTGCCGCTGACGCATTACATCGCCTTGCAGATGGATCAGGTGCTGGGTGCATCGGCGTGGCCAGCGCTGCGGGCCGCCGGAGCGCTGCTACTCTACCCTCTGATCGCAGGAGGCGCGGCCACGCTGCTCATCAGGCGCGCGGGCAGGGCAGCATGACCTTTCGCGGAGCCTTCGAGCAGACGCTGCTCACCATCGTCACCACGCGGGACATCATGGCCGTCGCCATCCTCTCCGTGCTGCTATACGCCTTCTACTATCCCGCACCTTACGAGCATCAGGCGGCGCAAGCGCTGCCGCTGGTCGTGGTGGACGGAGATCGCAGCGCGCTGTCACGGCGGTTGATCGGTCACCTTGGTGACACACGCGAAATCACGCTTGCCGGAGAAGCGCCGGATATGGAGGCAGCGCGAGCGGCCGTGCGAAATCGAGAGGCCGAGGGCATTCTGCTTATTTCGCACGGTTTCTCAGGTAACGCGCTGACGCAGCGGCCCGGAACCGGCATCGGCCTGTGGCTCAATGGCACTTACCTGTTGCGGGCGGAGGGCATCGGGCTGGGGCTGGCGGAAGTCGTGACCGATGCGCTGGAAGACGTGCAGGCAAGTCGGGGGAGCGAGCAGGCGAGTATCCAGCCAGTCGCCGTGCAGCCGCTGTTCAACACCACCGGCGGCTATCGCGATTATATCTTTCCATCCGTGGCCAATATCATCCTGCAACAGACCCTGCTGTTCGCGGCCGCGCGCCTGATCGCGGAGCGGCGGCGGCGCGGTGAGCGGCCATTGCCGCTGGCCGGTGCGCTGGGCCAGTGGGCGGCCTGCACCCTGATCGGCGTATTCGCGGCGTTCTTCTATTTCGGCTTCATTTACTGGGCGCAGGATATTCCGCGTGCTGGAAACGTGGCGGCGCTGTTTATTTCGGTGCCGCTGTTCGCGATGGCCGTGGCCGCGCTGGGCCTGTGGGTGGGCAGTTTCTTCCGCAATGGCGATGATGCGCTGAAGGTTCTGCTGCCGACATCGGTGCCGCTGGTGTTTCTGGCGGGCTTCGCCTGGCCGCTGGACGCCATGCCGGGCTGGTTGCAGGGACTGGCGTGGCTATCGCCCGCAACGGTGGCCATGCACCTGTTCGTTCGCTTCAACCAGATGGGTGCAACGATAGCTGACGCTGCGGGCCCGCTGACCATGGTAGCGGTACTGGCCGCTGCCTATGGAACCGCTTTTCTGCTGCGGAACGGGAACCTGCGGAAACGGATCGCAACGCCGCGCTGATTGAAATCAGCTGTGGCGTTCGATCCATTCGGCGAATTTTTTCATGAAATTGGCAAGGAATTTGTCGGTGCCAGCATCCGATATGCCGCCATCCTTGCCCAGCAGCTTGTCGATATTGCCAATATAGGCCTCTGGCTGCTGCATCACGGGAACGTCGAGAAAAACGAGTGACTGCCGAAGGTGGTGATTGGCGCCGAAAGCGGAAAGCGCGCCGGGCGAACAACTGACGATCGCGCCCGGCTTCCCCGAAAAGATGCTCTTGCCATAGGGGCGGGAGCCCACGTCGATCGCATTTTTCAGAACGCCGGGGACGGAGCGGTTATATTCTGGAGTGACGAACAGCAGGCCGTCAACCGGGCGCACATCGTTGCGGAAGCGCGTCCACGCGGCCGGGGGCGTGCCATCGTCAAGATCAGGATTGTAGAGCGGCAGATCATCGATCTGCACAAGTTTGCCTGAAAGGCCGGCGGGAGCCCTGTCGAGAAGGGCGTGGGCCAGTTGCCGGCTGAATGACCCTTCGCGAATGCTGCCGACGATTACGGCGATAGAGCGGTCGCCCATGCTTCAAAACTCCTCGTAAATAGCGGGATCCTGATTGTTCAGCCGACCGTCCGACCGGTCCACAGCGGCGATGGCCGTCATGTCGTTTGTCGAAAGTTCAAAATCGAACACGGCCAGATTTTCGGCCTGTCTCGCAGGAGATGTCGATTTCGGCAGAGGGAGGCAGCCGGATTGAACCTGCCACCGCAGAACGATCTGGCCGACGGTTCGATCGTGCCGTGTGGCGATTTCCGACAGTACTGGATCGTCCAGCAGACTGCCCCGGCCCAGCGGGCTCCACGCCTGCGTCACGATAGAGTGGGACCTATCGAACGCGATCTGGCCCCACTGCTGGAAGCGGGGGTGACGTTCGATCTGGTTTACCGCCGGAACCACGCCTGTTTCCGCGATGAGGCGATCAATGTGTTCAGGCAGGAAATTGCTGACACCGATGGATTGAACGAGGCCGCGCTTACGCGCTTCGATCAGGGCGCGCCATGCCTCGACATAGTGGCCCTGCCGTGGGTTGGGCCAGTGGATCAGATAGAGGTCGTAATACTCGAGCCCGGCACGCCAGAGCGATTCGTCTATGGTGGCGAGAGCTTCCGCGTGGCGGTGATGCCTGCCGGGCAATTTCGATGCGAGTACAAGTTCCGATCTCGGGACGCCCGATATCCTGATCGCTTCACCCAGCGCGCCCTCGTTCTCATAATTGAAAGCGGCATCGAGCAGCCGGTAGCCTTCCCGTATCGCTGACGCCATCGCGGCGGCGCCGCCTGATCCGTTAAGGGTGTAAGTGCCGAGCCCGATGGCGGGGAGAGTATGGCCATCATTCAGCGCCACATCCGGGATCGGGCCAGTTGGGAAAGCGGTGTCCATGCATAAGCCATTACTCGGGAATCCGCATTTCGATCCTCAATTGCGCTGAGGCTGGAGCCGAATCCCCATTGGAGCGTTTCCCGCCTGTATCCCACATCCGACGTCCGGGGCTTTCATGACGGAGGCGCAAGATGGGTTGGTTCAAGCGGCCTAATACTGCTGGCGGTTATGCAACCGTGGTGATGGGCGTCGTTCTTGCCTTGATAGGGCTGGCGCTGACACTCGGTGGGATGAGGCTCCTGATGCTGGGAGGCTCGTTGTATTACTTTATCGCCGGGATCGGGCTTCTGGCATCGGGCATCCTGCTGATCGGGCAGAGGGCGCTGGGTGCGTGGCTTTACCTGTTTGTGGTGCTTGCCACGATTGCTTGGGCGTTGTGGGAAGTGGGGCTGAACGGCTGGGCGCTGGTGCCGCGAGTGGTCGCCCCGCTGGTTCTGCTGGTTCCGGTGATGCTGACGTTGCTTTCCACAAAGCAGGAAGGGGCGGGGCGCACCGTCGCGATTGGAATTGGCGGCGCGGCAGTGATCGGTATCGCGCTCTTTGTCACAGCCGGGCTTTCGTCCGATGGCCTGCCCAATGGCGTGGTGCCGGATTCCCCATCGTTCGCAGTGAGGGATCCAGCCACGGAAAGCACGGGCGCCGATTGGCCCGTTTGGGGCGGCACGAACAGTGCGCAACGCTTCTCCCCCATTACGCAGATCACCCCGGAGAATGTCCGCAACCTGAAGGTCGCGTGGACTTACCGCACGGGTGACAACCAGAAGGCGTTTGGCGCGGAAACAACGCCGATCAAGATCGGTGACAGCCTCTATCTCTGTTCCGCCCTCAATCGCATCATCTCCCTCGACGCGCGCACGGGGAAGGAGAAGTGGTCTTATGATCCCGGCGTAACGGCCGACTATGTTCCATATACCGCCGGCTGCCGCGGCGTGACCTACTTCGCGAAGCCCGGCGCCGTTGCGGGCGAGCAGTGCGCGGCGCGCATTATCGAAGGCACGCTCGACATGCGGCTGATCGCCGTGGACGCGACGACTGGAAGACCCTGCACGGATTTCGGCAATAACGGCCAGGTCGATTTCAAACCGACCCTGTGGGAGGGCGCGTTCATCCCCGGGTCCGCCTCGATCACATCGCCGCCCGTCATCGTGCAGGGGGTGGTCGTGACCGGGCATCAGGTGCTGGACGGCCAGCGGCGCTGGGCGCCCTCGGGCGCGATACATGGTGTGGACGCCGTGACGGGCGAATTGCGCTTCGTGTGGGACATGATGTCGCCCGAAACGACGAAGGAGCCCGCGAACGGCATTCACTATACGCTGGGCACGCCGAACAGCTGGACAGTGGCCGCCGGGGACGAGGCCCTGGGACTTGTGTTCCTGCCGATGGGGAATTCGGGCGCTGATTACTACAGCAGCCTGCGCCGCCCGGCAGAGGATGCGTATTCGACCTCTCTGGTGGCGCTGGATGTGCAGACCGGCAAGCCGCGCTGGCATTTCCAGACCGTTCATAACGATGTGTGGGATTATGACCTGGGTACGCAGCCCACGCTGTTCGACATGCCGACGGCGAACGGGGTGGTTCCCGCCATTCTGCTGTCGTCCAAGCATGGCGAGATTTATGTGCTGGATCGCCGTACCGGCCAGTCCCTGCACCCAGTAGAGGCGCGCGCTGCACCGCAGGGCGGGGTGGAGCCGGACCAGCGCGCGAAGACGCAGCCGTTCTCCACCTTCGCCACCTTGCGCAAGCCGGATATGACCGAGCGCGACATGTGGGGCATGTCCCCCCTCGACCAGCTCTATTGCCGGATACAGTTCCGCGCTGCCGATTATCGCGGCATCTACACCCCGCCGACAGCAGACCGGCATTGGATCGAGTACCCCGGATATAACGGCGGGTCCGACTGGGGTGGTCTGGCGATTGATCCGGTGAAGGGTGTGATCGTGGCGAATTACAACGACACGCCCAACTACAACCGCCTGATCCCGCGCGCCAAGGCTGATGCTGCCGGACTGTTCCCGATCGGCGACCCCCGTCGCAAGGGTGGCAGCGCAGAAGGTCCGGGTCCGCAGGAAGGCGTGCCCTATGCGGTTGACGTAAACGCGGGCTGGCGCGTGCCGCTGACCGGCATCCTGTGCAAGCAGCCGCCCTATGGCTGGATCCGCGCGATGGACCTGCGGACCGGCAAGACCATCTGGGACCGCCCATTCGGCTCCGCAGAGCGCAACGGGCCGTTCGGCATCCCGTCCATGCTGCCGATCACCATCGGCACACCCAACAATGGCGGCTCCGTGATCACGGCATCAGGCCTGATCTTTATCGCCGCCACCACCGACGACTTCCTGCGCGCCATCGATATCCGCACGGGCAAGGAGCTGTGGAAGGTACATCTGCCCGCAGGCGGCCAGGCCAATCCGATGATCTACGAAGCGGGCGGTAAGGCCTATCTGGTGATCATGGCAGGCGGCCACCATTTCATGGAAACGCCGCAGGGCGATTACTTCATCGCGTATGCGCTGCCGGATTGAGCATATAAAGATGAGAGGAGGGTGGTGGACGCACTAGGGCTCGAACCTAGGACCCGCTGATTAAGAGTGCGGTCTGGTAAGGTGCCAGAATATCACGGTTTTCTGCCATTTCTCGCGTAATATGGCGGAAATCCGCCATTTATCATCATGTGATCGCGGGACACGCCACGTCATTCAAGCACGGCTTTTGACACTCAATCCGTCATTCGGACGGACATGGGACGGACATGAGATGCCGCGCATAACTGACAAGCTGATCCGGGATATGCCTAATCCGAAAGAAGGGCAGAAAATCGAACGTGACACAACCGTAGTCGGTTTCGGTGTCAGGAAAACGGCATCGGGCCACACGGCCTTCATTTTCAACTACACCCTGCGGGGTCGTGATCGGCGAATGACCATCGGACAATATCCTGCATGGTCCGTTGCCGCTGCCCGGCAAACGGCAGCGAAGTTGCGGCTACGTGTAGATGCAGGCGATGACCCGCTTGAGGAGCAACAGGTTGCTCGTGCCGAATATACATTGGCGCAGCTTTGGGAACGCTACGACAAGCTGGTGTTGCCTCGCAAGGCCGAGAGCACGCAGAAGGATGAGCGTTCCCTTTGGAAGCGGTTGATCCTACCCAAACTAGGGCGACGGCGGCTCTCGCATATTCGGCCCGGCGATGTGGATGCCTTTCATCTTGCGATCAGCGCAACCACACCAGTGCAGGCTAATCGCTGCATCGCCAGCATCCGCCACGCCTTCAATATGGCCATCCGGTGGGAACTCGCCACATTCAACCCGGTCACGGGCATCAAGAAAAACAGCGAGCCACCCCGCCAGCGCTATCTAGACGATCTTGAGCGGGCGCGGTTTGTTGCCGCGTTGGATAATCGGCAGGACACACCGTCCGTTCTCGCGCTTCACTTCTTGCTGTTGACGGGAGCCCGCAGGGGCGAGGTGTTGAAGGCTCGCTGGGAGCAGATAGATTTTGTGCAAGAAGCATGGATCAAGCCAAGCGCCCACACGAAACAGCGAAGACTTCACCGCGTCCCGCTTTCCAAGTCTGCGATGAATATCCTTGGGCGTGCTCGCCGCCATTCTAATGGCGATTACATCTTTCCCGGCAGAAGCGGTGAAGCTCTGACCGAGATCAAGAAGACGTTCTCTGCGGTTTGCCGGGAGGCAGGTATCGAGGGACTTCGCATCCATGACCTGCGACATTCCTACGCATCCGCACTGGTATCTAGGGGAACTTCGCTTCCGATTATCGGCGGGCTGCTTGGCCACACCCAAGTATCGACCACAGCGAGATACAGTCATCTCGCTGATGATGCGATGCGGCAGGCAACCAATCTGCTCAACACGGTATCAGAAGGCGACCCGGAAACGTGATCCTCAACTCATCGTTCGGTCACTTCGTATTTACATCTACTTGGTATCCCATTGCCTGTTCTTCCGATGATTTATGGCAAGAGGGGGGCTCGGTGCGTGGGTAGGAATAAGCGGTATGGGGCTGGCTACTCGGTTCAGAACGCCGAGGAGATGTTCAACCAGTCAGTCAAAGACGCTGGTCCGGGCGGAGAGGGTGACTATAGGTATGTCGCACTCGCGATAGGCGGTTCGCCTGCCAATCCGCCGAACTGGGCGATTTTGGAATGTGTAGCACTTCGCCAAGCCGAAGAGCGCAAAGCAGCCAGAGGACACCCCGATAAGGTCTCCGCCGTTTTGGATGATCTCATTCGCTTCTTTGACCAGAAGCAGCGAGAGTTCGAGTTTGACCAGAAGAAGAAGCGAGAGACCGAGGAAAATGCCCAACCTTCGAGGGCGGAGGCGACAATCTACCAACCACCTTCGCTGCGGTCTGCAATCATAGACGTGCTCAAGCTTGATGGGGGCGCGAACGATGATGATTTTAGGGTCATTCGCGAAGCATGGAACTGGGAGCAGGACAACGACCCTGCGCCATCTGGCCTTTTCAGCCTGGATGGCTTCACGACAACATCCCGCATTGAACGAGTTCTCTTCCAGTCGGCGGCGATAGCTTATGAAGGTCCAGAAGACTTGGAATACGCGGCATGGATTTACAAGAAGATGGTTGAGAGAAAATAGCGCATGAGTTTTTTCGGCGTATTACGATCATAGGATCAAAGCTCTGAAACCGTCACCGTGAGTCATTCGATATTCCCGTCGCCTGTCCGGGGAGAACCGCGACAGCCCGATTGCGCTGATCGACTTCAAGAACCCCAGCCGCAACAGCTTCCACGTCGCCAGCCAGTTCCGCGTTGCTGCGCAGCGCCCGCGCATCCCGGACATCGTGTTGTTCGTGAACGGCATCCCGCTGGTGGTGATCGAGGCCAAATCCCCGCTGAAGGGCACCGCCACGGGCGATGAGGCGCACGAGCAAATCCGCCAGTATGAGCGGGACATCCCCCGGCTGTTCTACCCCAACGCCTTCAACATCATCACCGATGGGATGAAAACCGAATACGGCGCGACCGGCGCGCCAGCGCAGTTCTACGGCCCGTGGCCAGACGCATGGCCGCGCAGCCGCGATGACTTCCCCGATGCTCTCGCCAAAGACCTCTGGTGTCTGTGCGAGCCGTCCCGCCTGCTCGACCTGCTGGCGCATTTCATGGTGTTCGAGGTGGACCCGGAGCGCGGGAACAAGATCAAGAAAATCTGCCGCTACCAGCAGTTTCGCGCCGTCAACAAGGCGGTGGAGCGCGTTGCGGCTGGTGAGCATCGCAGGGGCCTGATCTGGCATACGCAGGGATCGGGCAAGAGCCTCACCATGGTGTTCCTTGCCCTGAAGCTGAAAACTCACCTTA
>DATMGK010000009.1:0-12686 GCA_035555595.1 Croceibacterium sp.
CATCAGGCCCTTGGGGCCCAGAACCTTACCGAGCCGGCCGACCACGCCCATCATGTCCGGCGTGGCGATCACGCGGTCATAATCGAGGTTGCCGGCCTGCATGTCTTCCATCAGGTCTTCGGCGCCGACCTTGTCAGCCCCGGCGGCAAGCGCTTCGTCAGCCTTGTCACCCTTGGCGAACACAGCGACCTTCATGTCCTTGCCCGTGCCCGACGGCAGCGAAACCATGCCGCGAACCATCTGGTCCGCATGGCGGGGATCGACGCCCAGGTTCATCGCCACTTCGACGGTTTCGTCGAACTTCTTGCTGGCGAATTCGCGCAGCACGGCGAGCGCTTCTTCAAAGCCATAGAGCTTTTCGGAATCGAGCTTTTCAGCGATCAGCTTGCGCTTCTTGTTCAGCTTGGCCATCGAATCAGCCCTCCCCCACTTCGAGGCCCATCGCGCGGGCCGAACCTTCGATGATGCGGGTAGCCGCTTCGAGGTCGTTCGCGTTGAGGTCCTTCATCTTCATTTCGGCAATTTCGGTCAGCTTGCTGCGCGCGATCTTGCCGGCCGATACCTTGCCCGGTTCCTTCGAACCCGACTTCAGGTTGGCGGCCTTCTTGATGAGGAAGGTGGCCGGGGGAGTCTTGGTTTCGAACGTGAAGCTGCGATCCGCATAGACGGTGATGATCGTCGGGATCGGCATGCTCTTTTCGAGTTCCTGCGTGGCGGCGTTGAACGCCTTGCAGAACTCCATGATGTTCACGCCACGCTGACCGAGCGCAGGGCCGATCGGCGGAGAAGGCGTGGCAGCGCCCGCGGGCACCTGCAACTTGATATAGCCTTCGATCTTCTTGGCCATTGCTGGCCTCCTTTCTCACTGTCGCAGGCGCCTTTGCAACGCCCGCTCATGGTAAGCGGTACAAACGGGCCGGAGCCCTCCCGCATGGAATCCCGCACGAATACGGGAAGGCGCGCCGTTAGGGGAGCGCGCCCGAAAAAGCAACTTCAACCTGATCCTGCCGGAGCAGGGGCGAAGCGGCCTTACTTGACCAGTTCGACCTGTTCGAAATCCAGTTCCACCGGCGTTGCACGGCCGAAGATGGAAACGCTGACCTTGACCTTGTTCTTGTCGAAATCGAGTTCTTCCACCACGCCGTTGAAGCTGGCGAACGGACCGTCGAGCACTTTGACCTGATCGCCGATCTCGTAATCGACGTGGACTTCGCGCTTCGGCGCGGCCTTGGCTTCTTCCACACCGCCGAAATAGCGCGCTGCTTCCCGCTCGCTGATCGGCTGGGGCTTGCTGCCGGAACCGAGGAAACCCGTGACCTTGGGCGTGTTCTTGACGAGGTGATAGACATCGTCAGTCAGGTTCAGCTTGGCCAGAACGTAGCCGGGCATGAACTTGCGTTCGACCTGCACCTTCTTGCCGCGCTTCACCTCTGTCACGGTTTCGGTCGGCACTTCGACCGATTCCACGCCATCGGAAAGGCCGAGCCGTTCAGCTTCCGAGATGATCGAATCGCGAACCTTGTTCTCGAAGCCGGAATAGGCGTGAATGATATACCAGCGGGCTGCCATTATCTCTTTCCCGAAGTCTGTCTGTTAAAATCGCGCGTCGCCAACCTGGTGGGCGACGCGCCGAAGCATCACACCAGCGAGAGCAGCCAGCGCACACCGACGCCGAACAGCGAATCGACGCCCAGGAAGAACGCGGACAGGATCACCATCAGCACGCCAACGAAGATCGCCGTCTTCACCGTCTCTTCACGGGTCGGCCACACCACCTTGCTCGCTTCTGCGCGAACCTGGCGGAGGAATTCGACAGGGCTGGTCTTGGCCATGTTCAAGCCTCGCAGTTTGAAAACACTTTCTTCCGCCACGAAGCCCCAGGATACACTTTACCGCCGCCCCGGCGGAACCGGGAGGGGCTGAGAGGCTCCGATGTCGGAAGTCGGCGGGGGATGTAGCGAGGCCGCAGAGCGATGGCAAGGGCACGCCACGCGATCAGGCGGCGGCCGCCTGCCCGGCAGCGGCCCGCGAGGCCCCGCGCGTCCACACCAGCCACAGCAACAGCGCGCAGGCCAGCGGCATCAGGTTGAGGCCAAGAGGAAGCGCCACGGCGCGCGTGGCATAGGGTGCCAGCCACAGCGCGACGAGCAGCGCCTTCTCCCACGGGCGGAACCCGTCGCGCAGCCCGCGATCGACCAGCCACAGAATCGGCAGGATCAGGAACGGCAGATCGTAATTGAACAAGTAGGGTGATGCGAGCGAGGTAGCCGCCAGCATAGCCGCGCCGGTCGCCATGCCATCCTGCCCGAAGCGGCGCCATGACAGCATGGCCAAGCCGATCGCCAAGAGCACCAGCAGCGCCGCAGCCACGGTGGCGAACGATTCCCCGCCGAAGATTCGCAGCTGTGCGTAGGGGGTGGCGATCCTGAGGAGGAAATCGGTATCGGCGGACCGCATCAGAGCCGCGCTGGCATCCCAGCTGGTGGTGTAGGCGATGAGAGTCTCGCCGCCAAAGGCCAGCCACGACAGCGCCAGCAGACCCACGGCACTCACTCCGGCGGCGATGAACGCGCGCCAGCGTCCCCCCGCAGCCAGCCAGAACGGGATCAGCAGAGCGAGGTGCGGCTTTATGACCAGCGCGCCTAGCAAGGCCCCGGCCACGATCGGCCGCCGGTCCAGCAGCGCCACCCCGCCAACCAGCAGCGCCCCGGTGAGAAATCCGTTCTGGGCGTGCCCGGCGGCAATCAGCGCGCCGGGGAATACCAGCACCAGCGGCCACAACCGGGGAAACGCTCGCACTCCCGCCCAGCACCACGCGGCATAAGTCACTGCATTCCATGCGATCCATGCCAGCGGAAACGGCAGCGCGCCGAACGGCGCGGCGGCGAAGAGAAAGGGCGGCGGATTGACGAAGGCGTACCATTCATCGAACCCAGCGCCGGTCTGCACCCGTTCCTGCCACGCAAGATCGTAAGCGGCTTGCGGAACCCCTTCCAGAACCGCCCGCGCCGCGCCCCAGAACGCCAGAAAATCGCTGCCGCGCGGACCCTGCGCATCAAACCACGAGACCACCAGCAGCGCCGCGCTGGCCATGCCCATGATGACCGCATAACCGCGCACGCGCCGTGCATCGAGCCAGCGCATCCACCACAGGAAATCAAGCGCATCACCCGCCATCGCGGCCCCCTGTCGCACGCAACTTTACCGTCTACTCTTACGGGTTCAGAAATGTTAACTTGAAAGATCGCACTCTTCAGAATTTTCTAAAGGAAAACTGCCGCCGTCCTTGCTCAAAATTTCCTAAATATACCACCTCACTTGTCGCGGCGCCCAATGACAGCGAGACTGCACGCGGCGCCAGATATTATTGTCGGCTCGGCCGTGACGCCACGATGAGCGCCACTAACAAAGGAAACCGCCTCATCGTCGTTGGAGAGACGGAAATTCGGCTTAATACAATCGAAAGCTACGGCCTAACTTGCAAGCAAATCACCAAGGGTGATCTGGCATCGGGTGAAGACGTCAAGAACGGAGCGATCATTTGAGCGAGATCGGAGGAAGCGTGGAAACGGCCGTCCGCTACATCACACCTGAAATGTTTGGCGGGGATATTCAGGCAGCAGCCGATTACGCTGCGGCGAACAACCGCGCGTTACTGACCGGTCCAAACGATTACACGATTGGCGCATCGTTTACCCCACATGACATTACATGGGTATCCGACAACACACGCATTATCCAGCCATCGACAGCAGGGATTAGTGTACTTCGCCCCGGCAATAACCTGAAGCACATAGGGCGCACATACCTGAGGCTTGCCGCTGCCGCCAGCGGCACAGCAAACCGAGCGCATGTGCTGTGTGGGCGGTGGGATACGGGCGCAGGAATCGAAAATTTCCACTTCGGTGAGTTCGTGCTGGAAGGCGGACACACCAACTGCAATGGCTTCTCCATAGCCGGTGACAGCCACAACATCCGTGGCCGCAAAATCGACGCTGGTACATCCACTAATATCGGCCGCGCGTTCTTGGCCCACTGGGCCAACTTCAACGACCACTATAATTCAGGCGGCATTTACCAGCACGCGACAGGTGCGGGCTACACCACGCATCCGCACGACATAGTAATCGATGAGGTTGTGGGCGAACTGTCAGTTTCGACCGAAGAATACTGCGCACTGTGGTGCGTGTCGGCAGGATATAATATCCATTTCGGCCGCATCTCCGGCAGCGTCGAGAACACCGGCGCTGGCACCGGCAATCTCGTTTTATACACAGCAGGCGATCTCGGATTGGCTTATGCCGACCCTACTATTCTTTCGCACGGGATGAGCGGACTGGCCGGGGGCACAGTCACCGGTCGCTCAAGCCATCAGGGTTACTATCGAATCGGCCGTGCGCTGTATTACGACGCAGACAGCACACCACAGGAAACAGCAAAATACTTCGCGAAGATCCAGGATATGGTGCGAGAGGTCGATATCGAACAATCAACCACGACAAACTTATACTGCGCGGTCGATGGGTTTAACGGCTATGGCGCCACCCGAATCGGCTCGATCCGCTCCCGCCGTTTCCGCTCCGCCGCTGTCTTCTCGAACTTCAACCGTGACGTGCTGGTTGATTCAATCGATAGCCGCGACAACCGCAATCAGGGCATCCAGTTGGTCGGTAGCGGTAACAATGCGGCAGAATGGCCGACCAATATCAGAATTGGCTCTCTACGCGTAAATGGCACGGGGGCAGGCGAGGCAACAGCAGGCGCATCTACCGTTTCCAACATCAACAAAATTGTCAATCTCCACATCGGTACGATTATCATTGACCAGCTGAAGAAGGATATCGCTTTCGGCGCTGCTTCGTTGCAGGTGCGCGCGGACGCGCGCGACGTAAATATCGGCAAGGTAATCCAGAATGTTAGGCTGACCGGGCAGACCGCCTGCGTTTCCAACAGCAATACCGGGAACAACTATGTAACAATCGGTGATGTAGTTTGTCCGAGCGAGCTGACGCCGATTTCAGGGGGATACATTCGCCAACGGGTCGGCAGCGTAGACGTGTTTGGCTACGCTGGGGGCACGCCATCTTCAGGCATCAATGTTCGAGCCGGCGACACCTTTAACGCGAGGGCTGCCGGATCTGGTCAATACTGGCAGTATCGCGTGAAAAGCAGTGGGGTAACCGGCGACACAGCCGTTTTGGAAGGCTCCATAGAGGGGTCTTCATGATGGACGATAGGACCAGCACACATTCCTGAAGGCCCCAAGGCCGCAATGAACTTTGCAGCAACCACCCATGACCCGGCTATTTCACATTGGGCGGAAAGGCTGTCCCATCCTTACTTTGCTGATGGCATTCCCAAGACAGTACGCTGACCCCGCCGTGACCAGTAAGGCAAATTTGAAACCGATGTTCGAATATGCGTTAGCTGCAGGCCCCGCTCGCCTTCGACAAAAAGCTGATGCACACCCCGATTTGGCTAACCATGGCGGAACAATCCGGGAAAGTTCGCCAAATCTACGCCGTAAAGCTGGCAGGAGTGGTGAGCTGGAAACGGTAGGACCCAGCCATTTTTGAGCAATTTCCGCATCGCGCCAAGCTGGCACGATGGTTCTTGGGCCGTGCTGGATCGTGCCAGATGTCGCGTCAGCAATGCGCCAAGGCTTCAGATTTTGAATGTCTGACACAGATGGATAGCGGACACTCGATGCCCCTGCTTGGCTCCTCTTCCGATCTTAGGTTATCTCGGCCAGCTCAACGGAGAAGCTAAGTGACAGAAGACGAAAAGGTAGAGGTCAAAAGGCCCGCCCGTGCGCGGGCCGACGAGATCAAGGCGTTCCGCTGCAAGAACCTGATCGTCGTAATCGAAGAGCCGGAGAATCCGCGCAACATCGGCACAGTCATTCGCAACGTGAACGCTCTAGGTGCAGAGAAGGTTTACGTCGTGGACCCTCGCCATGTTCTGTCCGACGATTGGCAAGATTTGCGCGGCGAGCCAAAGCTGTCCAAACTTTCGGTGTCCGCTGTGAAGTGGACCTTTGTGAAGCGATTTGACAGCACCGAGGAGTGCCTCGCCCACCTTGAGAAAAATCGGTTTGTGTCCGTCGCAACGTCCCCGCACGTGAAGGGCAAGACCAACAATTACCTACATGAAGTGGATTTTGCAGAACACGCCAAACTCGCCGTCTGGTTCGGTAACGAGGCGAGAGGGTTAAGCGATCTGGCCGTTGAGCGAAGCGAGATGTGCATCAGCGTACCAATGTTCGGAATGATCGAGAGCCTTAATCTCGCGACCAGCTCGGGCATCGTATTGTACGAAGTGACGAAACAGCGGCGTGAATACGCGAGCAAGTATCGACTGCGCGATCAAAGGGGCGAACGCGCCGTCCCATTGCCAACGGTTCCTGATCGCTAGGACGTCGAGTGTCCACTATGGTCGGAGCGGTCGCTAGAACCACCTCGATCTTAAGAAACTTGCCGGTCGAAAGTTCCGATTGACTGATCTTCCGCCATTCGGATTCTTCGCGCCAACGGAGGAAAGCGTGCCAGCCCTTGGCACGGCACGATCCGCGAAAAAGACGAATCTGCGCCGAAGTATTGGCAGGAGTGGAGGGACTCGAACCCACGGCCCTCGGTTTTGGAGACCGATGCTCTACCAACTGAGCTACACTCCTGCGGGCGGGGTGGCCTCTATAGCCGGGCGGCGGGGTTGGCAAGCGACCTGCTTACGCTAACCGTCATGCTCGCAATGGCGGGCGAAAATTCCTAGCTGTGAGCGATGCACGCCCCTGTTTCCTCCATCATCCCGCCGGACCTGCTGCTGAGCGCCTATCGCAGCGGCATCTTTCCGATGGCCGATGGGCGGGATGACGAGGAAGTTTATTGGGTGGAGCCGCGCGAACGGGCGGTGATTCCCATCGAATCGTTTCGCCCCAGCCGATCGCTGGCCAAGGCGATCCGGCAGGACCGGTTCCGCGTCACCTGCGATGCCGACTTCGCCGGAGTGATCGAGGCTTGTGCCGCGCCCCGGCCGGGGCATCCCGAGACCTGGATCAATACCCGCATCGCCGCGAGTTATCGCAAACTGCATGCGGCGGGCCACGCCCATTCCATCGAATGCTGGGCCGGGGACGAGATGGTGGGCGGGCTTTACGGCGTGGGATTCGACCGCGTTTTCTGCGGCGAAAGCATGTTCAGCCGGGCGACGGACGCATCGAAAGTGGCGCTGGCGTGGCTGGTGGCCCTGCTGAAGACCGGCGGGTATCGCGTGCTCGACTGCCAGTTCATGACCGAACATCTGGCCACGCTGGGGGCGATACCGCTGAGCCGGGAAGCCTATCTGGAACGGCTGGCCGACGCTGCCCGTGAGGGACCCGCGCCTGCGCTGCCGGAAATCTATGCCTCGGTCTGCGATTCGGCCGGCTGTTCCGGCGTGGCCGAAGCTGTGGGCGTGGGAGACGGCGTGGCGGCGGGGGCGGAAGGCGCAGCACCATTATCCGACGGGACCGCAGGCCCTTCACCCGGGAAAGTCATTTTGCAGTCCTTGACCCAGACATCATAGATCGGGTGTTCGACCACGTTGAGGCTGGGCGAATTACGGAACAGCCAGCCGGAGAAGATGCGTCGCCATTCAAGCGGCGAATCGGCATCCTTGCGCTCGTTCACCACGACCTGCACGAATGCCCCGGTTTCCGGCGGATCTTCCCACGGCGGAGTGCGCTCGCAAGCCGAAAGGCGGATGACGACATCGCCCACGCGGCGCGCCTCGCCCGGTTTCATCTCTATGTCGCGGGTGATGTTATTGCGCTTGTTAAGCAGGCCAAGCGTGGCCACGCGCTGTTCCATCGGTGTGCCCGCGCCCGTGGCCGCAGGGGGCGGAACCGCGCCTGCCAGTTCTTCAGGAACGTCGGTTTCTTCCGGCTGCGGCTCTGGCGCGGCGCCGCTGCAGGCAGCCAGCAAAGCCGTGGCCGCGATGACCGCGGCCACCCTCACGCGTCGGGCGTCCACGCTTCGTAATCTGCGGCGGAACGGGCGCGCTTCCCACCCCGCTCCAACGCGCCCTGCGGGCGATAGGCGGCGGCGGTGCCGGTGGGATTGGGCGAATAATCCGCCTCCCATATCTTCGGCGGAGCAAGGTGGCTTTCCGGCAGATCGTCGTACGAATGATGCAGCCACCCGTGCCATTCAGCCGGGACGCGGCTGGAATCGTTAGCCCCTGCGTAGATCACCCAGCGCCGTTCGCGCCCGTTGCCACTCTTTTTCTTCGAGCGGTAATAGCGGTTGCCCTGCGCATCGGTGCCGACGCGTTCCCCGTTGCGGGCACTGAACAGCGAGGTGCCGATCGTGGCGCCATCCCACCAGGTGAAGATCTTCATGAGGATTCCCATGGGCCGCGCACTAGCGCCAAGCGGTATGCCCGCGCAAGCTTACCAATCGACCTTCGCGCCGCTGGTGATGCCCAGCTGCGCCGCGCGCCCCGCATTCAGTTCAAGCACGGCGATGCCGGGCGCATCCGAAGTGATGGCGGCTTCCGAATAGGGCACGGCGTGATCGGCCACGTTTATCACCCTGCGATCCGGCCCGATGAACACGAGATCGAGCGAAAGCACCGTGTTCTTCATCCAGAAACTGAGGACACGCGGCTGATCGTAGGGAAACAGCATCCCTTCGTCCGCGCCCATCTGAGTGCGGAACATCAGCCCGCGCGCCTGTTCCTGCCCCGAACGCGCGACCTCCACCCGCAAGGCGTGGCTTTTCCCATCCGCCGTGGTGACGGTGAGCGGAATCACCTCCAGCCCCGATTCCGGATGGACCGATGCCTGCGCGACAGGCGCTGGCGCGGGTTCGGCGGCCTGCGAACAGGCGGGGAGGAACAGCAGTAACGAGAGCATCAGCGCGCGCATGGGATCAATGTTCTTCCTGGGCCTCTGCAACCCACTGTTCGGCTGCGTCCTGGCTGAGGGCATCCACGATTTCGCGCGCGGTGTCGAGAGTATGCCCCGCGCGCAGCATGGCCGCCAATTGACGTTCACGCCGATCGCGGTCGATCGGGCGTTCCGCATCTTCTTTTCGTCCGAACGGCCCGAATCCGCGCTTTCTTGCCAGAGTGAGAGCGGCGAGGCGCTTTTCCCCCTCATCCGGGCGAACATCCGCGCGGGTATCTTCATCGATGCCCGCCTGACCCAGCGCCTGCCCGATGCGGCGCGGGCCATAGCCACGGCGCAGCAGGCTGCCGGCGCGGGCGCGGGCGAAGGCCGCATCATCGACATAGCCAAGTTCCACATAACGAGCGACCAGCCGGGCGACAGGCGGATCGCCTTCCCCCGCCCAGCCCCGTTCGCGCAGTTTGCGCGCCAGATAGCCTTCGAGCTTTGCCGCGCTGGTGGCAAAACGCGCGACATAGGCCAGCGCCAGTTCCTCCAAACGCGCAGCGTCAATCGGCTTTGGCGCGCGCCGCGTTCGTTTCGCCGCTTGTGTATCGCCTGTCATGGCCATATTCGTGCCACAGTCGTTGACAAATGGGAAAGTTTGATGAGGGGGCCGCGGACTTCGCGGTGGCCTGCTGGCGACGGTCAGGGGCGTGAAGAGCGCACGAATGGCGGGGATTGCCAACACGACATGACGGAATTCGTACCCACTCCCAATGATTGCCCGCTGCCGCGGATTCGCGCGGAATTCGCGACGTTCACCGAAGCGGTGGACTATGCGGCCCGCAGCGCAAAGGGGCTCAATTTCCACGACGCGCGCGGCGTGCTGGAACGCGCCTATCCCTATAGCGAGATGCGCGACGATGCGCTGGAGATGGCCCGGCGGCTGATCGCCAGCGGCGTGGGCAAGGACGACCGGGTGGCGCTGATCGCCGAAACCGGGCCGGAATTCGCCGCGCTGTTCTGCGGCGCGGTCTATGCCGGTGCATGGCCGGTGCCGCTGCCGCTGCCGACCACATTCGGCGGCAAGGAAAATTATATCGAGCAACTGGTGGTCCAGCTGGAAAGCGCGGATCCCAAGCTGTTGCTCTATCCGGCGGAAATCGCCGAAATGGCCGGGGCCGCCGCCGCGCGGCAGAATTGCGAAAGCGCCGACTGGGAAAGCTTTGCCCTGCGCCCAGCGCCCGAGGTGGAACTGCCGACCGCCAGCCCGGATGACATCTGCTACTTGCAGTATTCCAGCGGATCGACGCGCTTCCCCACCGGCGTGGCGGTGACCCACCGGGCTCTGCTGCACAACCTGTATGGCCACGCCACGGCGATGAACATCGGCGAAAATGACCGCGTGGTAAGCTGGCTGCCGTGGTATCACGACATGGGGCTGGTCGGCTGTTTCCTGTCGCTGATCGCCAATCAGGTTTCGATCGATTACCTGAAGACAGAACATTTCGCGCGCCGCCCGCTGGCTTGGCTGGACCTGATCAGCCGCAACCAGGGCACGACGCTGAGCTATTCGCCCACGTTCGGGTATGACATCTGCGCCCGCCGCATTTCCAGCCAGTCGAACGTTTCCGAACGCTTCGACCTGTCGCGCTGGCGGCTGGCGGGCAACGGGGCGGACATGATCCGGCCCGACGTGATGCAGAACTTCGTCAACGCCTTTGCCGAAGCCGGGTTCAAGGCCACTGCCTTCACCCCCAGCTATGGCCTGGCCGAAGCGACGCTGGCCGTGACCGTGATGCCGCCGGGGGAAGGCATCCATGTGGAACTGGTTGAGGAAGAACGCCTTTCCGGCACGCGCCGCGACCTGTCGCGCCCGGCCCGCTATCGCGCGATCGTGAACTGCGGCAAGCCGCTGCCCGACATGGATGTCGAAATCCGGGGCGAAAACGGCAAGCCGAAGAAGGACCACCAGATCGGCAAAGTCTGGTGCCGCGGCCCCAGCGTGATGCATTCCTATTTCCGCAATCCGGAAGCGACGGCGGAATGTCTGGTCGATGGCTGGCTGGACACCGGCGACATGGGATACATGGCCAAGGGATACCTGTTCATCGTCGGCCGGGCGAAGGACATGATCATCATCAACGGCAAGAACCACTGGCCGCAGGATATCGAGTGGGCGGTGGAACAGCTCCCCGGCTTCAACCACGGCGACATCGCGGCGTTTTCCATCGAGATGGAAAACGGCGAGGAAGCGCCCGCCGTGCTGGTCCATTGCCGCGTTTCCGACCCCGAGGAACGGATCAAGCTGCGCGACACGATCCGCGACAAGGTACGCTCCATCACCGGCATGAACTGCGTGGTGGAACTGGTGCCCCCGCGCACCCTGCCGCGCACCAGCAGCGGAAAGCTGAGCCGCGCCAAAGCCAAGCGGCTGTACCTTTCGGGCGAGATCGAGCCGCTGCACCTGGCGGCTTGAGCTGGAGGTCCGGATGGTGCTGAACGGAAGGTCTTAGGCGTCGGCTTTGAGGTGGAAAGCGGATGCTAGGGCAGAAGCTTGGGCAGATCGAAAACAACCGCAAGAAAGAACCACACAAAGAGGATTAGTAGCGCCACGTGAATTACGGCGAAAATCCAGAACCATGTTGGCGACTTGAACCGATCCTCGCCGTCAAAGCGAACGGGCATCCGGCCTGTCTTCAGGCCAACGAACAGAGACCATGCGACCATTTGCGGAATGGCCAACAGCGCCGTGCCGCCCGCGACCACCCCCGCATTGTATGAACCGTTAGGCAAGAGGCCGAGAAGAAGCCACGGCGTAAGCGCAACAACCAGTACCGCAGCCAACAGCGCCAGTCGTTGCCGCGCGGTCCAATCCCACCAAAGCATCGTTTGACTATAAGTCGGCGGCGTCTATCCGCAATGGGTCGAAAGCCACCCCGAACCGGTCACCCGAACAGCAGCACCCCCAACACCAGCACGATCGCCAGCGTGGCCACGGCCCATACCAGCGTCCGCACCTTGGGCACGCCTGTCCAGTATAGCGGCAGGTAGATCACCCGCGCGATCAGCCAGACCCAGGCGGCTATGGCGGTAAGATCGCTGGTCTTGCCAGCCAGCACCGCGCCGATCAGGGCGACCACCGCGATGGGGAACGTTTCCTGATAATTGGCCTGCGCCCGCAGCAGGCGGGCCGGAACGGGATCGAGCGGCGGCCTATCCCCGTCCCGCGCACCCATGTTCCACGCGGTGCCATATTGTCGCGTGCGGAGGTTGCCCGCGATCATGATGTGGACGAGCAGCAGAACGGCCCCGAGGCCCAGCACCAGCAGTTCGGCAGGCATGGCGGTGATCCTTTCATGAAACGCGCCGTCGCGGCGCCCATCCACCATAGCACGACAGAGCGGCCATGTGGCACGTGCACCTGATCGATTTCCCCTTCCGCTGTATCGCGGCTTGCGGCACCCTTTCCCTTGAACACCGTGTCTTGCCCACCTAATACAGTGAAAGCTTGCCGGAAGGGGACAGCGAATGGCGACGAGTAACCAGACCACGACAGCCACCAAGGCGGCGGCCGATTTTGAGCTGACGCCGCCCGACCCGGTGCCCGTGGTCGGGCCGGAGCGTGCCGCCGGGCTGGTTCCGGTGAGCGAGGAAAAGAAGAGCAAGCTGGACGAAAAGGTGGACGCCTTCGTCACCGACCTTGTCGCGCAGGACGCCAATTCGCCGGAATTCGGCAAGAAGGTGGACCAGCTGACCAACATGGGCCGCAAGGAAATCATGGCCGCGTCGGGCCAATCCAACCGTTTCCTGGATCGCC
>DATMGK010000010.1:0-4736 GCA_035555595.1 Croceibacterium sp.
GGCGTGATCGCGGCCTGCCTCGCGATCGGTGCCTTGCTGCTGGCGCTGCGGGCGGCGGGCAGCGAGATCGGTTGGGCGTTCCAGTTGCAGGAACCCGGCGTGGTCGTGGCGTTGCTGGTACTGGCTACGGCGATCACCGCCAATCTCGCCGGGCTGTATGAAGTGCCGTCCTTCTCCTTCACGCGGTCTGGCGGGCGGGCGAGCGCCTTTTCCACCGGGCTGCTGGCGGCCTTCGTGGCTACCCCCTGCACGGGGCCGTTCATGGCGGCGGCGATGGGGGCGGCGCTGCTACTGCCGTGGTGGCAGGGGCTGCTGCTGTTCGCCACGCTGGGGCTGGGGCTGGCGCTGCCATTCCTGCTGCTGGGCTATATCCCGGCGCTGAGGCGGATATTGCCGAAGCCGGGGCGCTGGATGGATACATTCCGCCGCGTTCTGGCGGTGCCGATGGGCCTGACGGCACTGGCGCTGCTGTGGCTGGCATGGCGATTGGGCGGGCCCGGTTTCGCGGCGCTGGCATTCGTTGTGGCGCTGGGCGTGGTTGCTGCTTTGGCGGGGCGGGGCAGGCGGTTGCCGGTCATGGCGGCGGGCTCGCTTGCCGTCGCTGTATTGGCGGGCGTCTTCATGCCGCGCCTGTTCGCGCCCCCTGCGGCTGACGAGGCTGGCCTGCTTGCCGCGCAGCCTTTCAGCGAGGTGGCGCTGGCCGAAGCGCGGGCGTCAGGAAAGCCGGTGTTCCTATGGTTCACGGCTGACTGGTGCCTGACCTGCAAGGTCAATGAAGGCATTGCGATAGAGCGCGAGACGACGAAGGCCGCGTTCGAAAAAGCGGGTGTAGTGGCGATGCGGGGCGACTGGACGCGGCGCGATCCGGAGATCACCCGATTCCTCACCGCTCACGGTGCGGCGGGTGTGCCGCTCTATCTCTGGTACGCGCCGGGCAAGGACGGTGAAGTCCTGCCGCAAGTGCTGACGCGTGATATGCTTACCGGGCTGGCGGACTAGGCTTGCCCGCAGCGGCCTGTTCGGCCGCCTCCACCTGCTGAACGCGGCCACCAGCGCGGCACCATTCGACGAATTCGCCGGGAATGCGGCTGCCGGGAATCAGAACGCTGCCGCCGCCGGGCAGGGTGGCCTCCAGCTCTCGCGGGCCGGTGAAGACATCCAGCGAAGGATCGCTGGCAGGCAGCGCAGCCTCCCACCGCCATTCCTTGTCCGCCAGAACCGCGTCGATCTTGAAGCGAGAGATCGTGCCGTTGCCGATCACCGGAAACAGCGCCTTCTCGCCCGGACGAGCCGTCACATGCCGAATCAGGCGAAGCTGAACCGGGGTTTCGCGCAGCGCGCAGGCGAGCGTGAGAAACGGAAGCTGGCCGGAAACGCCGAAATCGATCGATCGCCCGTTTTCCGCCACCGTCCACACCGCGCTTTTCGTATCCGGCGAGAGCAGCGGCTCTGAGGCCGTGTGGCGCGCATCATCCAGCGAAATCCGCTGCGCCTGCCCGGATTCGCCGCTGCCCCCGCAAGCGGCAAGCACGAGCAAGAGCGGAACTATGCATAACAAGCGCAATGACATGCGGGGCTGATGGCTGGGGCTTGGTGCGGTTTCAAGCCGTAAGGACGCGGATGTCGACTGTTTCAGCTACGCCTGGAAGCGGAACTGCGGTTCATCCGTAATGCCGACGCCGGTGATCGCCGAACTTCTCTCCACCAAGAGCTTCGGTTTTTACCTCGTTGGCTTTCCACGGCTTGCACAATTTGCACCCGGCCCGACGGCTACGTGAGCGATGACGCTTGTGGTGCATGGCTAGGCAGCTTTCTTTTTGACTGATAGCTCCAGCCCAAGTGCGTCAAGCACAGCAGTAAGCGTTTCGAGAGTTGGATTGCCGTTCTCTGACAGCGCTGCGTAGAGTGCTTGTCGACCCAATCCGGATTTCTTGGAAATTTCGGTCATGCCTTTTGAGCGCGCTACGTCTCCAATGGCACTGGCGATATGTTTGGGATCACTCCCCTCCATCGCCGCTTCAAGATAATAGAGGATGTCCTCCTCAGTCTGGAGGTAGTTCGCTGCGTCAAACGGTCTTGTCTCGACCACGGCGTTCGATCTCATCCTTCATGCGAACCGCGCTGGCGATATCGGTCCTTTGCGTTTTCTTGTCACCTCCGCACAGCAGGATGACAAGTTCCTTACCGCGCCGGAAAAAGTAAACGCGATAACCCGGCCCGTAATCGATCCGCATTTCGGAAACGCCGGAGCCCACAGGCGTCACGTCGCCAAAATTGCCGTTCGATGCTCGCTTGAGACGATCGAGAATGCGGGCTTTCGCCCGGCGATCGGAAAGCGAGCCGAGCCAACGGTGGAACGCACTTGTTTCCGCCAGCTGGAATGCATGTCCTATATGAAGGACAGGATAAAAGTTGTCAATATCCTCGCTCATCTCGAGCCCTTTGAAAGGGCTTCAAGCTTTCGCCATTCCGGGTCACCTGGCTGTTTGGCCTCCCAGAACCTCCAGCCATTCACATTGGTATTGGAAATCGCATAAGCAGCTGCTGAGGGGCTGGTGTATGTGTTGCCGTCTGCGGCTACCCATTTATCATTTTCGATCCGAGCGAGGTGCATGCTTCCCTTGTAAGTTGCCCTTAGCTGAGTTCCGTTCGGGAGAAGGAGACCGCGAAGCGATAATCCGCTGACAGCACTCATGGGTGAGTGCCTGCTTTCGTGATTGGTTGTTGCAACCTTAGCCCCTTGCTGAGGGCTTCCGACAGAGTCCAAACCTAGCAGCTCACGCAGTACCTCGTTGTAGCTGTGTTCCTCGTGATGCCGAAGAGCGGTCAGTGCCTTGAAGACTTCGAAGTCGATCTCGATCTGCATCTGTAAGCCCCTAACGACCGATTTTTGCTAATAGTTCGTATAGCACTATTAGTCAATCACCGCCCCCACTTCCGCTGCGTCTTGCCGTATCGTGTCTTGCGGGTGCCGGGTTTGCCCTCGTTGCTGCGTCCTACCATCGGCGCTTTCTTCTCCCCGTACGGCAGGCCGAGTTCCTCGTTTTCTAGCCTTCTGATTTCGTCGCGCAGGCGACCGGCTTCTTCGAATTCGAGATCGGCGGCGGCGGCTCGCATGCGTTTTTCGAGGTCTTCGATGTAGCCGCGCAGGTTGTGGCCGACGAGGTTGTTGACCTCGTCATCGCCGGTATCGACCACCACGCCGTCGCGGCTGGCGGTATCGGCGATGATGTCGGCGATCTGGCGCTTGATCGTTTGCGGCGTGATGCCGTGTTCGGCGTTGTATTCGCGCTGTTTTTCGCGGCGGCGCTCAGTTTCGGCCATAGCGCGTTCCATGCTGCCGGTAATCCGGTCGGCATAGAGGATGACTTTGCCATCCACGTTGCGGGCCGCGCGGCCGATGGTCTGGATCAGGCTGGTTTCGCTGCGCAGGAAACCTTCCTTGTCGGCATCCAGAATGCACACAAGCCCGCATTCGGGGATATCCAGCCCCTCGCGCAGCAGGTTGATGCCGATCAGCACGTCATAGACGCCCAGCCGCAGGTCGCGGATCAGCTCAATGCGTTCCAGCGTCTCCACGTCGGAATGCATGTAACGTACGCGCACGCCCTGTTCGTGCATGAATTCCGTCAGGTCTTCTGCCATGCGCTTGGTCAGGGTGGTGACGAGCGTGCGGTATCCCTTGGCGGCGGTGGCTTTGCATTCCGCGATGCAATCCTGCACCTGATCTTCCACCGGGCGGATCTCTACAGGCGGATCGATCAGGCCGGTGGGGCGGATGACCTGTTCGGCGAAAACGCCACCGGTCTGCTCCATCTCCCAATTTCCGGGCGTGGCGGAAACGGCGAAGGTCTGCGGGCGCATCGCGTCCCATTCGTTGAAGCGCAGCGGGCGGTTGTCGATGCAACTGGGCAGGCGGAAACCGTATTCGGCCAGCGTCAGCTTGCGCCGGTGGTCCCCCCGCGCCATCGCGCCGATCTGCGGCACCGTCTGGTGGCTTTCGTCCACGAACAGCAGGGCGTTATCCGGCAGGTATTCAAAAAGAGTCGGTGGCGGTTCACCGGGCAAGCGGCCGGTGAGGAAGCGGCTGTAGTTTTCGATGCCCGCGCAGCTGCCGGTTGCGGCGATCATCTCAAGATCGAAATTGGTGCGCTGTTCCAGCCGCTGGGCTTCCAGCAGGCGCCCCTCGGCGTGCAATTCCTTCAGCCGCTCGGCCAGTTCGAAACGGATCGCCTCTGCCGCCTGTTTCATCGTCGGGCCGGGGGTGACGTAGTGGCTGTTGGCGTAAACGCGCACGGAATTGAGGCTGGCGCCTTTCTGCCCGGTCAGCGGATCGAACTCGCTGATTTCCTCTATCTCGTCACCAAAGAAGCTGACGCGCCAGGCCATGTCTTCATAGTGGCTGGGGAAAATCTCCAGATTGTCGCCGCGCACGCGGAACATGCCGCGCGCGAAGGCGGCGTCGTTACGCTTGTATTGCAGGGCCACCAGCTTGCGGATGATTTCCCGCTGATCGACGGATTCGCCCTTCTTCAGATCGAAGATCATCGCCGAATAGGTTTCGACCGAACCGATGCCGTACAGGCATGAAACGGAGGCGACGATGATCACGTCATCCCGTTCCAGCAGCGCGCGGGTGGCCGAATGGCGCATCCGGTCGATCGCCTCGTTCACCGAGCTTTCCTTCTCGATGTAGGTGTCGCTGCGCGGGACGTAGGCTTCGGGCTGGTAGTAGT
>DATMGK010000011.1:0-2086 GCA_035555595.1 Croceibacterium sp.
ACAGCATCCGATTACGTGCCAACACACCCCCATTTACTGCTTGCATCTGAAGGGGCGTCCACAGATGCCATTCAGCAAAAGTGCCAGCCCCCGTCTTTCAGGCGCGCGGGGAACGGCTTCCACGAGCGGCAGGTCGCGGGACAATCAATCAGAGCGCAAACGACCACGATTTTCGATCGATTGATGGCCGGTTCGCTCCCAATCGATCTCCCCTGTTATGAATAATTTGCATGATAGCGAGAACGAAGCTGAGCACTGACTGGCCCCCACCGAGTGGTCCGAGGGGATTGTTAGTGCATTCGATGATTGAAGTGCTTGGGGTTGGTGGTCCGGAAGCCGCGTTAGTTTCCGGCGTCGTTGCCTCCAATCGGGGGCATCGAAGTTATTGCCCCGGCAGGATATTCCGACGGGGGTAGATAGCCAAGCGCTGCTTGAGGACGACTGTCATTATATTCTCCTCGCCGGGCTTCGATCAGATGCCGCGCCTGGGCGATCGTATCGAGCCAGTGCACGTTCAGGCACTCGTCGCGTAGCGACCCATTAAACGTCTCGATATATGCGTTATCTGTGGGTTTCCCAGGCCGTGAGAAGTCGATCCGCACGCCATGATGATATGCCCATAAATCGACCAGATGCCCGGTAAATTCACTGCCATTGTCGGCGAACAGATATCGAGGTGCTCGCCGCTGCCTCACCAGCCAGTTGAGCACCTCGACCACATTTTCAGCGCGCAAGCGCTGCCCAACCTCGATCGCCAAAGCCTCCCGCGTGAAGATATCCACCACCGTCAGCGCCCGGAACTTCTGGCCGCTGCTCAGCTCATCATGGATAAAATCAAGCGTCCAGGCCTCGTTCGCCCGTGTCGGCCGACATCGCGCTTCGCGGTGCACCGCCATCTTGCGCCGACACGGCCTTTTAGTGCGAAGCGCCAGCCCTTCCTCGCGATACAGCCGGTAAACAACGTTGCGGCCTACCACCAACCCTTCGCGCTTCAGCATGATATGCACCCGTCGATAGCCGTAGCGGATCCGCGTCGCCACGATCTCGTGCATCCGCTGCCGGACCTCCGTTCGAGGATCCCGTGTGCTTGATTTGCGCTGCGCCGAACGATACTGCCGCGTCAGTTTGCAGGCCTTGCGCTCGCTATAGCCGTGGGACGTCGCCACATAGGCTACAACTTCCTTCATGAGCGCCGGCCTGGAAACTTTTTTGACAGCACATCCTGCAGCACCGCTTTGTCCAGGCTGAGCTCCGCGACCAGCTTCTTGAGCCGCCCATTCTCCTCGACAACCTGCTTCAGTTCGCGGACCTGATCCGATTCCAGGCCCGCATATTGCCGCTTCCACTGGTAAAACGTCTGCTCCGATATCCCGATCTGACGGATCAAATCCGCCACCGGCAGACCCAGTTCCGCCTGCTTCAAGACCGCCACGATCTGTTCCGTGGAAAACCGTTGCTTCTTCATCGACGCAACTCCTCTTCAAGGAAAATCCGCCGGAAATACTAACATTATATCTGGACCACTTTCGCCGTGTCACCTCAATGGAACGGCCACTGGCGCGGGTGGCCGGTATCCCGGCGAGCTGTGCGGCGGGACGATGTTGTAATGCCGCCGCCATGCCTCGATCAGGATCTGGACCTCGGCCAGCGAGTAGAAGATCTCGCGGTTGAGAAGATCTCGCGGTTGAGCAGCTCATCGCGCAGCGACCTGTTGAACGATTCACAATAGCCGTTTCCCCATGGTGATCCGGGCGCGATGTAGAGTGTCTTCACGCTGACCTTCGCCCGCCATTCCTGTACGGTGGTAGCAATAATTCCGGCCCATTGTCGGACCGGATATGCGCTGGCGGCCCGCGCGTGACGAACAGCTCAGCCAAGGCCGCGAGCACGTCATCGCTCTTGAGCTTGCGTGCTACCGGCAGCGCCAGGCATTCCCGGCCCGCCTCGTCGATGATCGACAGGATCCGGTTTTGCGAACATTGTGGGTGCGACCCTCAACGAAGTCGTAGGACCAGACGTGCCAGGGATATTTCGGCCGAAGCCGGATGCACGATCCGTGGTTCAGCCAGAACCGCCCGCGTTTGGC
>DATMGK010000012.1:0-61261 GCA_035555595.1 Croceibacterium sp.
CGTGGGCGCGAACACGATCACTTTCGCGCCGGATGCCTTGATCGCTTCCACGCTACCCTTAGGGGGGATGCCGCCTGCCAGCACCACGTGGCCCACGCCGTGACGGCCGCAGACCTCGATAAGCTCCATCAGGTCGGGGTGCATGGTGATCAGGTTCACGCCGAACGGCTTTGCCGTCAGCGCTTTCGTGCCGGCGATTTCCGCATCCAGCAGTTCGGGCGTCATCGCCCCGCAGGCGATCACGCCGAAGCCACCGGCATTGCTGATCGCGGCGACCAGGTTCCGTTCGGAAACCCAGCTCATCGCCCCGCACAGGATCGCATGTTCGCTGCCGAGGAACTCGGCGCCGCGGCGCATCAGGTGCGCCGTCCTGGGATAGTCCGTCATCGCGCGGCGCTTAGCGGCATAGGGTGAATCGGTCGAGAGGGAAGAAATCGCGTTCCACCGGGATTGATCCTCCTTGACAGTAGCGGGCGATTGGGATGAGCGTCGCGCAGTATCAACGGGGGATTTCCACATGCGTCGCGTGATCTCTTTTGTTCCGGTAGTCGCCGGATTGCTGTTTGCTCCGCCGGCGGTTGCTGACGAATGGTCGGAACAGGTGCTGAGGCTGATCGACGCGGCGGCGGAAACCTATTTCGAGAACGGGTATCACTACGGCGGTTTCACCCATGAAGGCTCCCTCGATGATGGGGCAAGCGAACGGCTGACCATTCGCATCGGTGCGGGCATGGAAACCCAGTTGATCGGCGCCTGCGACACCGATTGCAGCGATATCGATCTCACGCTCTATGATGCGGCGGGGCGGGAAATCGATACCGACGTTGAAGTCGATGATTTCCCGATCGTTTCCGCCCGGCCGAACAAGGATGGCATCTACACCATCCTCGTTCACATGATCGATTGCGATCAGGAACCGTGCCGTTACGCCATCCAGCAGTTCGTTAAATAGGCCCGGCAGCCGGAACCGGCGCGGCGCGGAGGAGTCGATCCCACGAAAGGAGTGTGGGATGACGACGAAAACCACCCTTGCCGATCGGGAGCGGGAGCTTGCCTCCCTGCTCGGTTTGATCTCTGGCCAGCCTGAACGTGAGTGGCGCGAAGAGCGGCACCGCGTGGCTGTGCTGCAACGCATGCTCACTGCGGAAAACGCGGGCGCGTAAACAGGCGCAGAAGCCTTGTTGCGAGCAGCCTTTACGGACCTATGCAGCGGTCATGGCAACGGCTAAGGCGCTCCGCCATGACTGCTGCTCAGGATAAATCGAAGCTCGCCAAGGCGGAAACGCTGATCGAGGCGTTGCCTTATTTTCAGCGCTACGCCGGTTGCAGCTTCGTTGTGAAATACGGCGGCCATGCGATGGGCGATCCAGAGGCGGCGCGCGATTTCGCGGAAGATATCGTGCTGCTGAAGGCTGTCGGCATCAACCCAGTCGTGGTCCATGGCGGCGGTCCGCAAATCGGCGCGATGTTGAAGAAGCTGGGTGTCGAAAGCACGTTCGTGGATGGCCTGCGGGTGACGGACAAGGCGACTGCCGAAGTGGCCGAAATGGTCCTGTCCGGTGCCATCAACAAGGAATTGGTGGGCTGGATCGCCGGGGCGGGGGGCAAGGCTCTCGGCATTTCCGGCAAGGACGCCGGTTTGATGACCGCCAGCAAGGTCAACCGCACGATCAAGGACCCGGATAGCCAGATCGAACAGGCGATCGATCTCGGTTTCGTGGGCGAACCTCAGTCGATCGATACCATGATCCTGGAAACCGCCAGCCGCGCCGGAATGATCCCCGTGGTCGCGCCGATCGCGGCGGGTGACGATGGGCATACCTACAACATCAATGCCGATACCATGGCGGGCGCCATTGCCGGTGCACTGGGCGCCAAGCGGCTGTTCCTGCTCACCGATGTGCCGGGCGTGCTCGACAAGAACGGCGATCTGCTGACGGACCTTACGCCTGCGGACATCGCTGACCTGAAGTCCAACGGGACGATTACCGGCGGGATGATCCCCAAGCTGGAAACCTGCGTGAACGCGGTCGAGGCCGGGTGTGAAGCCGCGGTTGTGCTGGACGGGCGCGTTGGCCACGCGATGCTGCTGGAATTCTTCACCAGCCGGGGCGCGGGTACGCTGGTGCGCGCGGGATGATCCGTCCGGCGGCCTCCCTCGCGCTGGCCGCGCTGTTG
Source organism: Croceibacterium sp. (assembly GCA_035555595.1). GTDB lineage: Bacteria > Pseudomonadota > Alphaproteobacteria > Sphingomonadales > Sphingomonadaceae > Croceibacterium_A. The sequence goes on from DATMGK010000012.1 coordinate 2,179, forward strand.
CTGGCTTCCGCCTGCGATTCCTCCCCGCAAGAAGCCTCCGCCCCTTCGGAGGCGCCTGTCGGGACTGAACCTGCGCCCACCGTGACGGAGCCGGTGCAGTCTGCCGGGCGCCCCGCGCAGGTCGATGACTTCCCTGATTTGCAGAGCCGCGATTGCGCCACCGTTGCGCGGTTCTATGCCGATGCTCTTGCCGCGCGCCAGTTCGACCGCGCGGCATTGGTCTGGAACGATCCGCTGATCGACAGCGTGCGCCTGACCACGCTTTTCACAGGCTATTCCGCGCCACGGATTGCCGCTGAAGAACCGGTTACAGAAGGGGCTGCGGGTTCGCTCTATTGCACGGTGCCGGGAACGCTGACCGATGGCGGCAATCTGGCCCGCCCGCCGGAACATGGCGAGCTAGTCCTGCGGCGCGTCAACGATGTGCCGGGCGCCACGTCGGACCAGCTTCGATGGACCTTGCGTTCCAGCACATTCATCGAACCGCTAGAGCGGCCCTGATTTTACAAGCGGCAATCTCGGCTGAACGCCTTCCCGCCACCGCCTGTCGTTCAGGGCCGTGCAGACCAGTGCGGTTCACACGACAGACAGGAAAGGGGCTTGATCCGCCAGAGATGGCGCATCCGCGCCGGGTTGAAACGGGTTCTTAATGTCTTTCATGGGGTTTTTCCCGCTGCGCGCGGCGGATCTGGCTATTGATCTGGGGACGGCCAACACGGTCGTCTATGTGCAGGGGCACGGCATCGTGCTGGCCGAACCGTCTGTCGTGACGATGGAAACGGTCAACGGCATCCGCAGCGTTCGCGCCGTGGGCGATGATGCCAAGCTGATGATGGGCAAGACGCCCGACAACGTGGAGACGATCCGCCCCCTGCGATATGGCGTGATTGCCGATCTCGAAATCGCTGAGCAGATGATCAAGCACTTCATGGTCAAGGCGCGGGCTGCGGCGGGTGAACGGCTGCGTGGCCACCCGGAAGTGGCAATCTGCGTTCCTTCCGGCTCCACCGTGGTGGAACGCCGCGCGATCCGTGATGCCGCGTCCAACGCGGGCGCGCGTCGCGTGTGGCTGATCGAAGAACCGATGGCTGCCGCCATTGGGGCTGACCTGCCCGTCACGCGCCCGATCGGATCCATGGTGGTGGATATCGGCGGCGGATCGACGGAGGTCGGTGTGCTATCGGTGGGCGGGCTGGCCGTCAGCCTTTCCGTCCGTATCGGGGGCGACCAGATGGACGAGGCGATCAGCGCCTATGTTCGCCGGGCGCACAATCTGGTCATCGGTGAAGCGACCGCCGAACGCGTGAAGTTCGAGATCGGCGCAGCCACGCTGGCCGATGGGGAGAAACCGCGCGAAGCCCGCATTCGCGGCCGCGACGTGGTGCGCGGCGTCCCCACCGAAAAGATCGTCAACGAGGCTGAGATCGTGGAGGCGCTGGCCGAAACTGTCAGCCAGATTGTCGAGGCGGTGCGCCGGTCGCTGGAAATAACTGCGCCGGAAATTGCCGCCGATATTATGGGGGGCGGCATCGTGCTGACCGGCGGCGGCTCTCTGCTGGCGGGCATAGATACGGTGCTGATGCAGGAAACCGGGCTGCCCGTGATCCGCGCGGACGATCCGCTGAACTGCGTGGCGCGGGGCGCCGGGCGGGCGCTGGAAGATCAGGAATACCGGGCGGTGCTTTACCCCGGCTGATCAATCGCGCTGGCCGAACAGGGCCGTGCCCACGCGCACATGCGTGGCGCCCAGCATGATCGCGGTTTCGAAGTCTCCGCTCATGCCCATGCTGCGCCCTTCCAGCCCGTTGTCGCGCGCCAGCTTGTCCAGCATGGCGAAGAACGGCGCGGGCTCGATCCCCAGTGGTGGCACGCACATCAGGCCGGACAGAGGAATTTCGGCCGTACGCGCTTCGGCCAGCAGGGCGGGCAGATCGGCAATCGCGCATCCGCCCTTCTGCGCCTCGGCCCCGATGTTGACCTGTACGAAGCACGGCACCTGTCGTCCGGCCTTGCTCATCGCCTTGCCCAGCGCGCTGACAAGGCTGAGGCGATCGAGCGAGTGAATCGCATTGAACAGGGCCACGGCTTCATCCGCCTTGTTCGATTGCAATTGGCCGACAAGATGCAGTTCCACCTGCGGATGGCGTTCGCGCAGCGCGGGCCATTTGTTCTCTGCTTCCTGCACGCGATTCTCGCCGAACACGCGCTGGCCCGCTTCGATCAGCGGCACGATGGCTTGTGCGGGATGAGTCTTGCTGATGGCGATCAGTGTTACTTCGTCTGCCCCGCGCGCCGCGATGTGGCAGGCGTGGGCGATACGATCTTCGATATCAGCAAGGCGGGTGGCTGCGCTTTCCATCGGCCGCGCTATAGCGTCACGATGCGCGCACGCCAGACCCTGCCGATGCTATGGTTGCTCTCGGACCAGCGGAACGATGCCATGCTTGAAGGCGCGCTGGCCCGCCTGCCGCGCGGATCGGGCTTCGTATTCCGCCATTACCATCTGGACGATGCACCTCGCCGCTCGCGGTTTGACCGCCTGGCGCTGGTCGCGCGTTCCTTCGATCATGTGGTGATCGTGTCCGGCAGCTTGGGCGGGCGCTGGGAAGCTGATGGCTTCTATGGTTCGGCATCCACTCTGGGGGGCGTCCCTGCGTCCGCCCTCCGCCTCGCTACAGCGCACGACGCGGCAGAAATCGCCGCCGCCGATCATATTGGGGCGCACGGCGTGTTTCTCTCGCCGGTGTTTCCGACACGCTCTCATCCCGGTGCGGAAACGCTCGGCGCGGATGGCTTTCGCCAACTCGCCGCACTCAGCAAAGCGCCGGTCATCGCACTGGGCGGCATGAACGCCGCCCGCGCGGAAGAACTCGGTTGGCCACGCTGGGCCGCGATAGACGCCCTTTCCTGACGCTCGTCATTCCCGCGAAAGCGGAAAATCCAGCGCAGAAACCCGATTCTTGACGCCGAGTCCCGCGAAGAGGATGATGCAGGCCAGTGGACGTAAAGGGAACATCATGGCTTCACGCGCGATGACGAGGTCGCAGGGCGCTGATTGGCGCGCGGCTTTCCGCCGTTCGCTCACTCGCGCGGCGCAGCTTGCCGGTGCCGTGGTGCTGGGCGCTGCGACTGTGTTTCTGGCGCTCGCGCTGGTTTCCTACACCCAGACCGATCCTTCCGCTTCCACCGCCGCTGGTGAAGAAGTGCGTAACTGGATGGGCCGCACCGGGGCCTGGGCGGCGGAGCGGGCGCTGTTCCTGTTCGGCCTTGTTTCCGCGCTGCTGTTGCCCATGCTCTATGCCTTCGCGCGCAAGCTGTGGCGCGATGCGGAGGAAGAAGAGACGCCGCATGGCCGCCGTTGGTGGCGTACTGTGATGGTGTTGCTGCTGGGCATGGTGCTGCTTTCCACCGTGCTTACGCTGGCGACGGAAGGGTGGGGCAACCTGCCCGCTTCGCTGGGCGGCATCGCGGGCTTGCTCGGGGCGGGCGCGATCCGCGCGATCGCCGGGCTGCTGCCGGAAGCGGGGCAGTTCTGGGCCATAGCCGCCGCGTGGCTGCTCTGCCTGGCTGGCGGGTCATTTATCGCGGGCCGTATCTTCGCGTTCGACTGGGCCCGGTTGATGAGCCTGCCGCATGTCCTGCGCCGCACGCCGTGGACCGATGACGCCGATCATGGGGATGATGCCCCGGCCCCGCGCAAGGATCGCCGCGTCGCTGCCCGGCCGGAACCCGTGGCGGAGGCAGATACTCCCCCGCGCAGGCCGCCCGAAATCGTCGATCCCAGCCAGCCCCCGCGCCCGGCGAAGCCCGCTGTGAAAACGCAGCAGAAGGATCTTTTTGAAAGCTGTCAGCTTCCGGGGCTTGACCTGTTGACCGACCCCCCGCGGGATAGCGGGCCGAAGCTGGATAAACTGGCGCTGGAACGCAACGCCCGCCTGCTGGAAAACGTGCTCGACGATTTCAACGTAAAGGGCGAAATTACCGCCGTCCGTACCGGTCCGGTGGTGACGATGTACGAGTTGGAACCCGCGCCTGGCATCAAGGCCAGCCGCGTGATCGGTCTGGCCGAAGATATAGCCCGGAACATGAGCGCCATCAGCGCCCGCGTGTCCCCCATCCCCGGCAAGACTGTGATGGGCATCGAACTGCCCAATGCCGACCGGCAGATGGTCAGCTTCAAGGAACTGGCCGCGTGCGAGGCGTTCCAGGATCACAAGGGCAACCTGCCGATCATCCTGGGCAAGGATATCGCTGGCGAACCGATCGTGGCGGACCTTGCGGCCATGCCTCACCTGCTGGTCGCGGGGACGACCGGCTCGGGCAAATCGGTGGGATTGAATACCATCCTGCTGTCGCTGCTCTATCGCTTCACGCCGTCCGAATGCCGTCTGATCCTGATCGATCCGAAGGTGCTGGAACTCAAGATCTACGACGACATCCCACACCTGTTGTCGCCGGTTGTTACGGAACCGGCCAAATCCGTTCGCGCGCTCAAATGGGCGGTGGAGGAGATGGAGCGCCGTTACCGGATGATGAGCGACATCGGCGCGCGGAATATCAGCGGCTTCAACGAACGGGTGAAGGCGGCCATCGCCAAGGGCAAGCCGCTTGGCCGCCGCATCCAGACCGGCTTCGATCCCGATACGGGCGAGGAACTGGTGGAGGAAGAACAGCTCGATTATCCGGTCCTGCCGCAGATCGTGCTGATCGTGGACGAACTTGCCGACCTCATGGTCACCGTCGGCAAGGAGATAGAGGTGCTGATCCAGCGCCTCAGCCAGAAAAGCCGTGCGGCGGGTATTCACCTTATCATGGCGACGCAGCGCCCGTCGGTCGACGTCATCACCGGCGTCATCAAGGCCAACCTGCCCACCCGCGTCAGCTTCCATGTCACCAGCCGGATCGACAGCCGCACAATTCTTGGCGAACAGGGCGCGGAACAGCTGCTGGGCAAGGGCGATATGCTCTATAAACCCAGCTCCGGCCCGCTCAAGCGCGTCCATGGTCCGTTCGTAAGTGACGAGGAGGTGGAACGGGTGGCTGTCCACTGGCGGGCACAGGGCGCACCCGAATACGTCGATTCCGTTACCGAAGAGCCGGAGGATGGCGGCTTCCTGGGTTATGATGACGATCTCACCGCGTCCGACAATCCGGAAGAACGCAAGTACCGGCAGGCCTGCCAGATCGTGTTCGAAAACCAGAAGGCATCGGGGTCGTGGCTCCAGCGTCAGATGGGCGTAGGCTACAACACCGCCGCCAAGTGGATCGAACGGATGGAGGAAGACGGGCTGGTCGGCCCGGCCAACCACGTTGGCCGCCGCGACATCTATCGCGACCGCGACGGCAACCCGCTTTGACCCCGCGTGGTCTGGGCGGGCTTGGGGCGGCGGCGCTGCTCGTCGCCTGCCAGCCATCGGTTGCTGATCGCACGGAAGATCGCGCCCAGATCCATCGTCTGCTGGTCGATTACGGCCGCACGCTGGATGCCCGCGATTTTGACGGCTTCGCTGCGCTGTTCGCAGATGATGGGGTCTATGTCGCGGGCGGCGGTGGCCAGCCGCTTTCAGGCAAGGCGGCGGGGGAGGCCATGCGCCGCGTCTTTGCCGAAAACGCCTCGGGCTTTGGCGATCCGAACTACCACCTGTTCTTCAACGAAGTGGTGGACTTCACGGGGCCGGATAGCGCGACGGCAACCTCCCAATCGCTCTACATGGTCCCCGCAGAGAGCGGTCAACCGCGCGCTGCGATGATGGCGCAATATGATGATGAACTGGTGCGCCGGGAAGGGCAGTGGAAGTTCGCCCGCCGCACGGTTCGAGGCCTCATGCCTGCCCCGCCGCCGCGCTGAACCTGCTATCCGACATGCGCGGCGACAGCAGCCTGCGTGCGCTGTAACCTGACAACACGGCCGCCCGAGTCGAGAACCTCGCGGCCAGATTTCCGTTTGTCATCTTCCCGCGGCAAGCTCGCCTTACCAACGCGACATGTGCCCGGCAGCAGGAGGTCGATATGAGCGTGATCACGACACCCGACGGAACCGAAATCTTCTACAAGGACTGGGGCCCGAAAGACGTCCGCCCGATCGTATTCCATCACGGCTGGCCGCTCAGCGCGGACGATTGGGACGCGCAGATGATGTTCTTCCTCGGCAAGGGCTATCGCGTCGTCGCGCATGATCGGCGTGGCCATGGTCGTTCCAGCCAGACCGATACCGGCAACGAGATGGACACTTACGCCGCCGACGTCGCGGCTCTCACGGATGCGCTGGACCTGCGGGGCGCGGTCCATATCGGCCATTCCACCGGCGGCGGCGAAGTGGCGCGTTATGTGGCGCGGGCGAAGCCGGGCCGGGTGGCGGGCGCGGTGCTGATCGGCGCGGTTCCGCCGATCATGTTGAAGACGGCGGACAACCCCGATGGCCTGCCGCTGGAGGTGTTCGATGGTTTCCGCGCGGCGCTGGTAGCCAACCGGGCGCAGTTCTTCCTCGATGTGCCCAGCGGCCCGTTCTATGGCTACAACCGTCCCGATGCGAAGGTCGATCAGGGCGTGATCTGGAACTGGTGGCGGCAGGGAATGATGGGCGGCGCCAAGGCGCACTATGACTGTATCAAGGCTTTTTCAGAAACCGACTTCACCGAAGACCTGAAGGCAATCGAGGTGCCGGTTCTGGTCCTGCATGGCGATGACGATCAGATCGTGCCCTACAAGGATGCTGCGCTGCGGGCGATCGGCTTTCTGCGGGACGGCGCGCTGAAGATATATCCCGGCCTTCCACACGGTATGTGCACGACGCACCCGGAAACCCTCAATGCCGATCTGCTGGACTTCGTCGCCAGGTTAGATGCAGCAGGTTGAAGACGATTATTGCGCGGTTGTGCCCGGCTTAACAAAGACAATGGTCTGAAGCCGCTCTGATGATTGCAAACGTTTCGTGGGTGCCTTTCTGGCGTTCCGCTCGTTCACCCCTGCAATGAGGGACGTACTCGACATTTTTTTCGAGATCGTCGTCGCCATAGCCGGTGCGGTGTTCGTGGGTTCGGCGGTGGTCGCGGCGGGCGTGCTGGCTCTGGGCTGCGCGGTGTTCGGCAGTTGCGCGATGTGGCTGGGCTGGCGTCGCCGCCGTTCGGCACGAGGGAAGCCGCGCGATTGAACGGCGCTCGCGCTCTGCGGGGCCTGCGGCTATAGGCGTGCGAAAGAAATCACAGGGAGGAATGCCGATGAAGCTCGCCGCCAGTCTGATCGCGGGAACCGCGCTCGTGCTCGCTTTCACCCCGGCCGACGCACAGGCTCGCTGGGTTGGGAGTTGGACGGCCGCGCCACACGCGCCGCTGGGCACCGAAGGCCCCTTCGCTGCCGCCAGCTATGACAATGTCACTCTCAGCCAGATCCTGCGTATCAGCGAAGGCGGCACGAAGGTGCGGGTGCGCTTCTCCAACCGTTACGGTTCCGTCCCGCTGGAAATCGGGGCGGCGCGTATCGTGCGGATCGACGATGCCGGTAAGGAGATTGCCGGCACCGCGCGCACGCTCACGTTCGGGGGGCAAGGTGGCGCGGTGATCCCGCGCGGCGCTCCCTTCATCAGCGATGCGGTGGACCTCGACGTGCCCGATCTGGCGCGCATGAAGGTGGAGATTTTCCTGCCGCGCGAAACCGGGCCCTGCACCTGCCACCTGACGGGCAGCGATGAACTGACCGTTTCCCCACCCGGCAATTTCGTCGGCAAGGCGTTCGAACCTGTGTCGAAGGCACAGTTCCGCGCGTTCCTTTCAGGTGTGGATGTCGATTCGCCAGACGCGCACGGCACTATCGTGGCTTACGGAGATTCGATCACGGATGGCGTCGGCTCCACGCCCGGCGCGAACCACCGCTGGCCGGATATTCTTGCCAACCGCTTGCAGGCCGCCGGGCAGGAATGGGCGGTCGCCAATCAGGCGATCAGCGGCAACCGCGTGCTCAGCCCCGGCATGGGCGAAAGCGCGCTCAGCCGCTTTGACGAAGACGTGCTCAGCCTGCCCAACGTGAAATACATCATCGTGTTCGAAGGGGTGAACGACATCGGCAACCGCTTCGGTCCGCAGCGCGGTGGAGTGGGCGGACTGCCGATCGATCAGCCGCAGATCACCGTTGAACAGATGATCGCGGGCTATAAGCAGATCGTCGCCCGCGCGCATGAAAAGGGCATCAAGGTGATCGGTAGCCCGATCGGCCCTTACAAGGGCGCCAGCTACTGGTCGGAAGAGGGGGAGGCTGCGCGTCAGCGGATCAATGACTGGATCCTCAATTCCGGCACTTTCGACGCCACCGTGCGGCTGGACACCGCTTTCGCCGATCCGGCCGATCCGCAGTCAATGCGCGAAGGCTATCACATGGGCGATCACCTTCATGGCAGCGACGCGGGGCTGAAGGCGGTGGGCGATTCAATCGACCTATCGTTGTTCAAGGCGGAGTGATGGGGCGATTAGGGCTTTGTGCTGTCGTCATTTTTCGTCAGCCATTTTCGCGCCGCCCGCGCCTCCGCGCACATCTTGCCCGTCGCGTGGCAGTGCTCTTCCAGCGCGGCGACGCCTCTACGCTGCTGCGCCAGGAAAGCCGGATCGCTCAGCACCTTGGGCGAGTATATCGCGCGCGTTGTTGCCCCGGTCTTTGGTGAACCGCCATGGGACGGGGCAGTGCTGGTGTCTGTTTTTCCTGCGCCCAGCATCACCCCCAACGGTAGGGCGATTGATGCCCCCACCAGCACCGCGCAGACCCCTATTCCGACATCGCGTTTGTTCATCTTGTAGCGCGTTGCCCTTCGCCAGTTTCACTTGTAACAAAATGCCCTTAGGAGAACCGCCATGCTGATCGGCTGCCCGCGCGAGATCAAGAATCAGGAATATCGCGTCGGGCTTACTCCGGAAAGCGCCAAGGAACTGCACAAGCACGGCCATCAGGTATGGATCGAAAGCGGTGCAGGCTTGGGTATCGGCGCAAGCGATGCCGAATATGTCGCGGCGGGCGCTAGTATTGTCGACGGGCCGGAACCGATCTTCGCGGAATGTGAGATGGTGGTGAAAGTGAAGGAGCCGCAGGCGCAGGAACGCGCGCAGCTCCGCCCCGGGCAGATTCTCTACACTTATCTCCACCTCGCGCCCGATCCCGATCAGACGGCCGATCTCGTCCGGTCCGGCGTCACGGCCATCGCCTATGAAACCGTCACCGGCCCCGGCGGCACGCTGCCGCTGCTCAAGCCGATGAGCCAGGTGGCCGGGCGCATGAGCATTCAGGCCGGAGCCACCGCGCTGGAAAAGGCGCATGGCGGGCGCGGCGTGCTGCTGGGCGGTGTGCCGGGCGTGATGCCGGGCACGGTGCTGGTGATAGGTGGCGGCGTGGTCGGCTTCAATGCGGCGCAGATGGCGGTTGGGCTGGGCGCGGACGTGACGATCATGGACAACAATCCCGATCAGCTGGAACGGTTGGGTATTCATTTTGAAAGCCGGGCCAAGACGCGCTTTTCAAATCAGGCCAATCTGGCGGAAATGGTCGCGAAGGCGGATCTGGTTATCGGCGCCGTGCTGGTCCCCGGCGCGGCCGCGCCCAAGCTGGTCACGCGCGACATGCTGGGCACCATGAAGGCGGGATCGGTGCTGGTGGATGTGGCGATCGATCAGGGCGGATGCTTCGAAACCAGCCACCCCACCACGCACGACAACCCGACTTTCGTGGTCGATGGAGTGGTCCACTATTGCGTGGCCAACATGCCCGGCGCCGTGGCGCGCACCAGCACATATGCTCTCAATAACGCCACGCTGCCCCGCGCGCTGAAGATCGCGAACCTGGGCTGGAAACAGGCCATGCGCGCCGATCCGCATCTCGCAAAAGGGCTGAATGTCCACGCTGGCCGGGTGACTTACCCGGCGGTCGCGGCAGAATTGGGCTACGATCTGCTCCCGATTGCGGAAGCGCTGGCGTAACGCCGTAAGGGGGAGCGTTATGCTCCCCCTTACGGTAGAAACGGCGCCGCCACTTCTGCCGGAACGCGCAGCGGGCGGCGGGTCTTGCGGTCGATCATCGCCCATGTCGTCTTGGCCCGCACCAGCACTTTGCCGCTGGCGTCGGTGAAGGTGAAATGGCGGTCGAACCGCGCGCCCGCCGGGGGTTCGAGGATCTCTGTCACCCCTTCCACCACCGCGCCCTCGTGCACATTGCCCCGATAATCAATCTCGTGCCGCAGCACGAACCACGCATAGGCTTCCACATGCGCCGGATCGCCGTCGCGCAGCCAGTGTGCGGTCGAAAGCTCCTCCATCCAGCGCAGATACACCGCGTTGTTGACGTGCCCGTTCTCGTCGATGTGTTCGGGCAGCGCGGTGAAGGTCGTGGCGAAGCGGTTGCTCAAGCAGGTATCCCCAGTTGCCACAGGATGAAGGCGAACTCCTCAGCCGTTTCTCGCAAGGATTCGAAACGACCGGACTTGCCGCCATGCCCCGCGCCCATATTGGTCTTCAGCAACAGATCGTGGTCGCCCGTCTTCAACTCGCGCAGGCGGGCGACCCACTTCGCCGGTTCCCAGTATGTCACGCGCGGATCGTTCAGCCCGGCGGTGACGAGCAGCGGCGGGTAAGCCTGCGCCCGCACGTTGTCATAGGGGGAATAGCTGCGGATCAGTTCGAAGGCCGCGCGATCCTCTATCGGGTTGCCCCATTCGGGCCACTCGCCCGGCGTCAGCGGCAGGCTGGCGTCTAGCATGGTCGCCAATACGTCCACGAACGGAACATGCGCGACCACCGCGCCCCACAGTTCGGGGTCCGAATTTATGACCGCGCCCATCAGCTCGCCGCCGGCCGATCCGCCGGATATGCTGACCCGGCCCGCCCGTGTGAAACCGCGCTCGATCAGACCTTTCGCTACGTCCACGAAATCGTTGAACGCATTGGTGCGCTGTTCCAGCTTGCCCGCCTTGTACCACGCCCGCCCCAGATCGTCGCCGCCCCGGATGTGGGCGATCGCATAGGCGAAACCGCGATCCACCAGCGAAAGCCGCGTGGTCGAAAAGCCCGGCGGAATGGAAATGCCGTAAGCGCCATAACCATAGAGATGCAGCGGGCCTGCTTCCCGCCGATCCTTGCGATACATGATCGAAACCGGGATAGGCGTGCCGTCGCGCGCCGCTATTTCCAGTCGTTCCGTGACATAAAGCGACTTGTCGTATCCTGATGGGATTTCCTGCGTTTTCAGCAGCGTCAGCCCCTGCGTCGCAACATCGTAATCGTAAGTGCTGGCCGGGCTGACCATGCTTTCATACGATACGCGAAGCACGGTCTGGTCGTATTCGGGATTGTTGCCGAACCCGGCGGTATAGCTCGTCTCGGGAAACTCCACCGGCTCGATCCGCGCCGGATCGTCGTAATACCGCACTTCCAGCCGGTCGAGCCCGCCCAGCCTGCCTTCGATTACATAGAAATCGCGGAACAGCTCGAACCCGGTCAGGTAGAACGCGTCGGACCCTTCGATCAGCGTCGCCCATTCGCCCGGCCGGTCCAGAGGCGCCGTGGCCAGCCGGAAGTTTTCGTGCGTGTCGTTGGTATGGATGAACAGCGTGCCCTCACGCTCGTCCACGTCATATTCCACGCCCTTTTCTCGCGCGCGGACAAGGCTCGGCGCGGCCAGCGGATCACTTTCCGGGATCAGATAGACCTCGCTCGTCTCATGGTCCCCGGCGGAAAGAATGATCCAGTTTTCATTGGCGGAAAGCGATGCGGAAACGCGGAAACCCTCGTCATCCTCGTGGTACAATTCCACATCCTGTTCGATCGGCTGGCCCAGCCAGTGCAGCCGCGCGTTGTCGGTGCGCCAATTCTCGTTCGCCAGCGAATAGATCAGGCCCCGGTCATCCGCGACCCAGATCAGCGATGACAGGGTGCCCGGTATCTCGTCCGGCAGATGTTCCCCCGTCGCCAGAATCTTGATACGCGCGGTGAAGCGTTCCGATCCGTTGTCGTCCACCGAATAGGCCAGCCGCAACCCGTCCTTGCTGACGGAGATCGCGCCCAGTCGGAAGTATTCCTTGCCCGCCGCCAGCGCCGTTTCGTCCAGCAGCAACTCGTCCGGCCCGCCCGCCACGGGCTTACGCCACCACTTCTTGTATTCGGCCCCTTCCTCGAACTCGATCCAGTACAGCCAGTCGCCATCCTTCTGCGGTACGGATTTGTCCGCTTCCTTGATGCGGGCGCGCATTTCACTGAACAGCGAATCGATCGTGCCCTGATGCGGCGCCATGCGCGATTCGAACCAGGCGTTTTCCGCCGCCAGATGGTCCAGCACGGCCTTGTCGGTCACTTCCGGATAGCCGGGATCGCGCAGCCAGGCGTAATCGTCGGCCACGGTGATGCCATGATGGGTGAAGCTGTGGGGCTGTTTCGCGGCGAGCGGCGCAGCCGCGGGTGTGGTATCGTCCATGTCGCGCATCTATGTAGGTGCCGAAAGGACCGCAACAATGCTGATGCAAACCCATGAAGCCCGGCTGGACGCCCTTCGCAAGGAACTGGCGCGGCAGGGGCTGGATGGCTTCGTCATCCCGATCTCCGACGAACACCTGTCCGAATATGTCGGCGCCTATGCCCAGCGGCTGGCGTGGCTGACCGGATTCGGTGGATCGGCGGGCACGGCGGCGGTGTTGAAGGACAAGGCGGCGATTTTCGTGGACGGCCGCTATACCCTGCAGGTTCGGGAACAGGTGGACGGGCGGCTTTACGAATACAAATCCGTACCGCAGGATTCGCTGGCCGGCTGGCTGGCGGAAAACGCGGGCGAAGGCGCGCGAATCGGTTTCGATCCGTGGCTTCATACCTCCGGCTGGGCAAACGCCGCTGCCAGGGCACTGGCGGATGTCGGCGCGCAACTTGTGCCGGTGGATCGCAACCCGGTGGACGCCGTGTGGCAGGATCAGCCTGAACCCTCGCCTGCCCCCGCTTTCGTGCAGGACGATGCACTGGCCGGGCGCTCCAGCGCGCAGAAACGCGCGGATGTGGGCGAATGGCTGAAAGCGCGGCGGCTGGATGCGGCGGTGATCTCCGCGCTCGATTCGGTGGCGTGGCTGCTCAACATTCGCGGGGCGGACGTGGATCGCACGCCGGTGGCGCTTTCCTATGTCGTGGCCCATGCGGATGGCACGGCGGACTGGTTCATCGCCCCCGGCAAGGTTCCGGCAGAGGTTGTCGCGCATCTCGGCAATGCAGTGCGGGTGCGTCCGCGCGATGATTTTACGCGGGCACTGAGCGATCTGGGCGGGAAGCGTGTCGCGGTCGATCCTGACCGTTCCGTTGCGGCGATTTTCACCGCGCTGGAGGCGGCCGGGGCGCAGCCGGTGCGACTCACCGATCCCACCATTTTGCCCAAGGCGATCAAGAACACCGCTGAACAATCCGGCCATCGAGCAGCTCAGGCGCGGGACGGGGCGGCCATTGCCCGGTTCCTCCACTGGCTTTCGATCGAAGGGCCGAAGGGTGGGGTGAGCGAATTGTCCGCCGCCGCCCGCCTCGAGTCTTTTCGTGAGGGCACCGGCGCGCTGAAGGATCTCAGTTTCGACACCATTTCAGGCGCGGGTGCTCATGCCGCCATCCCGCATTACCGGGTGGATGAAGATAGCAACCTAACCATCGCGCCGGGCAGCATTTATCTGGTCGATTCCGGCGGCCAATATGCCGATGGCACCACCGACATCACCCGCACCGTCTGGGTCGGGCCCGGCGACCCGTCTGCGGAACAGCGCGACCGTTTTACACGGGTGCTGAAGGGGCATATCTGCCTTGCCCAGCAAACTTTCCCGACCGGCACCAGCGGATCGCAACTGGATACGCTGGCGCGGCAGTTCCTGTGGCTGGCAGGCATCGATTATGCCCATGGCACCGGCCACGGCGTCGGTGCGTTCCTGGCGGTTCACGAAGGGCCGCAGCGGATCGCAAAGGCGCGCGGTGGGCAGGCCGGGACCGAACAGGAACTGATGGCTGGCATGATCCTGTCGAATGAACCGGGTTATTACAAATCCGGCGACTACGGCATCCGCATCGAAAATCTCGTGCTGGTCGAACCGCGCCAGATTCCGGGCGCGGAGGGTGAATGGCTCGGCTTCGAAACGCTCACGCTCGCCCCGATCGACAGGACTCTGGTGGATCGCTCGCTGTTGAGTGCCGCGGAAATCAGCTGGTGGAATTCCTATCACGCCCGCGTGCGCGAAGTGCTGGCCCCCCAACTCGACGGGGCGGCGCTGGCATGGCTGGACGATGCCTGCCAGCCATTGTGAAAGGGTTGTATGATGGGTGAAGCCAAGCGGCTGGAACACTACCCCATTCACCTGGGCAAAGGCGCCGTCGCGGTTCCGCAGCCGGAATTCCCGCGCGATGATCGGGCGATGCAGTGGTACGCCGATTATGGCGCGCGCCACGCTGATGATGGCGGGGAGGGCCGCCTCGTCTCCTTCTTCCACTTCGTGGAAAGCTGGTCCGTCTGGGAAATGCACCCGTTGGGGGATGAGGTTGTTGTCTGCACCGAAGGCTCGTTGACGCTGATACAGGAGATAGAAGGACAAGAAGTCCGCACCACGCTGACACCGGGCGAGTATGCGATCAATCCGGCCGGCGTCTGGCACACTGCCGATGTTTCCGGCACGGCTGCGGCCTTGTTCATCACTGCGGGTGAGGGGACGCAAGGGAGACCGCGCTGATCGCGAGACAAATTGCGACATTTTTCGCGTTTCACGGCACAAGGGTGCGACATTATCCGCCTAATCAGGGGTTCACGAGTGGCGGGGCGCCCGGTTCCTTTGCTCCCCTTCAGGAAGGCGTCCCGTTGCTCTACAACCTCCGAAAGAGGATGTTGAAAATAGTTACAGTGCCGTCTGCGCCAGATTGTGGCCGCACCGGCTGAAGGGCGAAGGGGCCAGTTTCCCGGAATGAGCGAATCGGCGCAGATCAGGCTCCTCCTCGTTGATGACGAGCCGAGCCTTCGCGAACCGCTGGCGGATTATCTGACGCGACAGGGTTTTGCCGTTCGGCAGGCGGAAGATGCGGCGAAGGCACGCGCCGCGCTTTCGGAAGACATGCCCGATCTCGTCCTGCTCGATATCATGATGCCGGGGGAAGACGGGCTGTCGCTGTGCCGCCATCTCAGCGAAAGCCGCAACCTGCCGGTGATCTTCCTTACCGCCCGGGGTGAAGCGACTGACCGCATCGTGGGTCTGGAGATCGGGGCGGACGACTATGTGGTCAAGCCGTTCGAGCCGCGCGAACTGGTGGCCCGCATCCGTTCAGTCCTTCGCCGTGCCAGCAAGGCTGTGGCCGATACCTCTGAAGAAGATGCGGTCTATGAATTCGAAGGCTGGCAGCTCGATCCGCTGAAGCGGCGGCTGGTCGATCCTGACGGCACGGTTGTGCCGATCTCCTCGGCGGAATTTCGCCTGTTGATCGCCTTCCTCACTCACGCGCGGCAGGTGCTCGATCGCGATCGCCTGCTCGACATGGTGCAGGGGCGTGAGGCGCACCTGTTCGATCGTGCGGTTGACAATCAGGTCAGCCGTCTGCGGCGCAAGATCGAAAAGGACAGCCGCGATCCCAAGCTGATCCAGACGGTGTGGGGCGGCGGCTACCGCTTCGCTGCGGAAGTCCGCCGCCTGCCGTCCGAACACAACTGACAGCCGATGCGCCGTTTTCTTCCCAAAAGCCTGCTGGGCCAGATGCTGCTCTCGGTGGCGCTGGCTCTTCTGGTGGCGCAGACGATCTCTGCCGTGCTGCAATACCGCGCGGCCGAACAGCGGCGTGAAATGGGCGCGATCAGCGGGCTGGCTTTCCAGCTCGTGGCCGAACCTCGGTTTGAAGGCCAGCCACAGTGGCGGCGATTGCGACTTCAGCGCACTACGGAGAACCCGATCCAGCCCGGCGAGCAACGGCAGACCCAGCGCGAAGAAGCACTGCGCGCCATCTTGGTGGAACAGGGAATCGTTCCCGACCAGCTGGAAGTCGTCACCCGGCCGATCAGTGAAGATGCCTATGTCATGGGCCGCTTGCAGGAACGGCCGGACCTGCGCCGCCGCAGCGAATGGAGCCAGGGCGACATGATCGTCGGCGCGCTTCAGCGCGAAGGGTCGAGCGAATGGCTTGTTTCCCGCGTGCCCGTTTCCACGGGTGGGCCGCAGCAGATCGGATCGCTGATCACGCAGACGGCGCTGCTCTACATCGTGCTGGTTGGCGGGCTAGCCCTGCTGCTCAGGCGGATCACCCGCCCGCTGGCCGCGCTGACTCGGCGGCTCGAACATTTCGCCGAAACGCGCGAGGTGGACGGACAGCTTGAGCCTACCGGGCCTGACGATACCCGCCGCCTGATCGCTGCGCATAACGCGATGGAGGCGCGCATCGCCGGGCTGCTCGATGAAAAGGATGTGATGCTGGGCGCGATTGGGCACGATCTGAAGACCCCGCTCGCCGCCCTGCGCGTGCGTATCGAATCCGTGGAGGATGCTGGGGAGCGGACGAAGATGGCCGCCACCATCGATGACATTACCCGCTCTCTCGACGACATCCTCTCGCTCGCCCGCGTGGGTCGCGCCAGTGATCCGATCGAACGGACCGATCTGGGCGCGCTCGTCGCCTCGGTGGTCGAAGAATACGAGGATATGAACGAGCCGGTGGAACTGGAGGATACCCAACGTCTGGCCATGCCGCTGCGCGCCACCTGGCTGCGGCGTGCCCTGCGCAACCTGATCGGCAACGCTTTGCGGTACGGCGAACGCGCGCGGGTTTCCGTGGCCCGGGACGGACAATGGGCGCTCGTGCGGATAGAGGACGATGGTCCCGGAATCGCAACGGGCGACATCGCTGCGATGATGGAGCCGTTCGCGCGCGGCGAAGCCTCCCGCAATCGGGAAACGGGCGGAGCGGGCCTCGGCCTCACACTGGCCCGGGCAATTGCCGAACAACACGGCGGAACGTTGCACCTCGCCAACCGCATGGGGTCGGGCGGCAAGGTTGACGGGCTCGTCGCTGAACTGCGTATGCCTCTGGCCTGAACGGGCTCCCTTCAAGCTTCCCTTTAAGCTGCACTGATCCTAAGGCGGTTACCTCGGATACCATTTCCCGGAGCCCGCCCTCTTGCGCCGATTTCCCGCGATCGTTTTTTCTGCGCTGCTGCTTGCCGGTTGCGCCACTATTCCAGCACCGGCCACTGATGCCGCAGTCCCGGGCCTGACGCTCGCCCCGCTGCCGGAAACCACGCCCAGCGATCTGCCGCGCAACGCTCGCCCGCTGCACTACCGCATCGACATCAAGCCCGATCCGCAGGCGTTCACCTTCACCGGCCATTCTGCAATCGATCTCGAGCTTTTTGAACGCGGCCGCACCGTCACTCTCCACGCGCTCGACCTTGATGTTACGGCCGCGCGGCTGCTTGGCAGCGATGCCGGGCCAGCTGTTCCGCTCTCCATCGCGCTCGATACACAGCGCCAGCTAGTAACCCTCACCGCGCCCACCGCGCTCGCGCCCGGTCGTTACCGGGTGGAACTGGACTACAGCGGCAAGATCAACACGCAGGCCATGGGCCTCTTCGCGCTGGACTATCCCGACAAGCGTAGCGGTCAGACGGTGCGCGGCCTGTTCACCCAGTTCGAAGCCGCCGACGCGCGCCGCTTCGCGCCGATGTTCGATGAACCGGCCTACAAGGCCACATTCGATCTTTCCGCCACCGTGCCCACCGGTCAGATGGCGATCAGCAACATGCCGATCGTAAATGAGGAGCCGCAGGCGCGCGGCCAGCGCAAAGTTACTTTCCAGACCAGCCCGCTGATGTCCTCCTACCTGTTGTTCTTTGCGCTCGGAGATTTTGAGCGTCTGTCGGCAAAGGGGCCGGGCGGGGTGGATATGGGCATCGTCAGCCCCACGGGCAGCGGCGAACAGGCGCGCTATGCGCTCGATTCCATGGCGCCGGTTCTGGAATACTACACCGATTACTTCGGCGTTCCCTACCCCTTGCCAAAGCTGGACAATGTCGCGGCCCCCGGGGAATCGCAGTTCTTCGGCGCGATGGAAAACTGGGGCGCGATCCTCACGTTCGAGAAATTCCTGCTGATCGATCCGGCGATCACCAGCCCCGCCACGCAAAACTACATGTACACCGCGCAGGCGCACGAAATCGCGCACCAGTGGTTCGGCAATATCGTCACCATGGCCTGGTGGGACGATCTGTGGCTGAACGAAGGTTTCGCCAGCTGGATGGAAACCAAGGCTGCGGCGAAGTTCAAGCCCGACTGGTATCCGCTGCTCAGCCGCGTGGCTGGCCGCGAATCCGCCATGGCGCTGGACGGTTATTCCACCACTCACCCGGTTGTGCAGCGCATCCGCACCGTGGCGGAAACCGCGCAGGCGTTTGACAGCATCTCCTATTCGAAGGGCGAAGCGGTGATCGCCATGCTCGAAGCCTATGCGGGCGAAGACGTATGGCGCGACGGCATCCGCGCCTACATCCGCCAGCATCAGTACGGGAATACGGTCAGCGATGATCTGTGGCACGCGGCTGAACGGGCCGGCGCTGTGGGCATCACGGATATCGCGCACGATTTCACCCTCCAGCCGGGCATCCCGCTGGTCCGGGCAGAGGCGCAATGCGTTGACGGGCGCACCGCGCTGACCCTGTCGCAAAGCGAATTCAGCCGCGATCGCAAGGATCAGGTCGCCCCCAATCCGCAGCGCTGGCGCGTGCCGCTGCTGATCAGCGCGGGCGGGGCAGAGCCGACGCGGCAGGTTCTCGATGGCCGCGCCTCGCTCGATCTTCCCGGATGCGGTCCCGTTGTCGTCAATGGTGGCCAGCTTGGTTATTTCCGCACGCTTTATACCCCGGCGATGGTTAGCGAACTGGCACAGGCCCTGCCCACGCTCGCGTCGATCGACCAGATCGGGCTGGTGCGCGATAACTTTGCTTTGGCAGAGGCGGGCTATCAGCCGATCGGCCTTGCGCTCGATCTGCTTTCCGCCGTGCCGGGTGACGCCAATCCCGTCGTGGCACAGGGCGCTGTAAGCCGCTGGGGTGCAGTCCACGGCTTCGCTGACGAGGGCGAGCGGGATCGCGTCGCTGCTCTGGCGCAGGCTGCATGGCTGCCGCGCCTCCGCCAGCTCGGTTTCGACCCGCGTTCCGGCGAATCGTTGGCGGATACGGATCTGCGGGCCGATCTGCTCACAGAACTGGGCGACATGGGCGATCCCGCCGTGGTGGATGAGGCGCGCCGCCGCTTCGCCGCGCTGGAAAGCGACCCGCGCTCGCTTGACGGGCCGCTCAAGACGACATGGCTGGCGATCGTCGCCCGCAACGCCGATGCCTCGCAGTGGGATGCCCTGATGCGGCTGGCCAGCAATGCGCCGACGCAGGTCGAACGACAGGCGTTCTACCGCCTGCTCGGCGCCGCGACCGATCCCGCGCTGGCGCAGCGCGCCCTTGATTTCGCCATCACAGGCGAAGCGGGCACCAGCAGCGCGGCGATCATCACTGCCGTTGCCGCCGGCAACGCCGATCTCGCGTTCGATTTCGCCCTCGCTAACCGCACGAAAGTGGATGGCCTGCTCGATTCCGGCGGCCGCGAAGGCTACATCGCGGGCCTTGCCGCCACCTCGCGCGATCCGGCCATGATCGGCAAGCTCGAACGCCTGGCCGCCAGCTCTCCCGCCGACGAACGCCGTCCCGTCGAACGTCGCATAGTGTCCCTGCGCCAGGTTCTCGCAAACGGTCCCAGACTTGCAGGAGAAATCAGGGATTGGCTGGCCACTCGCTAGAAACGCGAGGACCCCCCATCAACGCGGCGTGGACAAACTCCCCGCCGCGTTGACTCGCCCGTTCTGCCGCCTACCTAGCACGGCAGACACGGACGGGATTCTTGATACAATGGCCACCCACACCACGAAGATGCTCATCATCGGTTCCGGCCCGGCGGGACTGACCGCCGCGATCTATGGCGCGCGGGCGGGGATGCAGCCGATCGTGGTGCAGGGCCTTCAGCCCGGCGGCCAGCTCACCATCACCACCGATGTCGAAAACTATCCCGGTTTCCGCGATGTTATTCAGGGCCCGTGGTTGATGCAGGAAATGCAGGCGCAGGCCGAACATGTCGGCACCCGTATGATGTGGGATACGATCACCGAAGTGGACATCGCGGGCGGTAGCCCTTTCCGCGCAAAGGGCGATAGCGGCGACGAATACGTGGGCGATGTGCTGGTGATCGCTACCGGCGCGCAGGCCAAGTGGCTGGGTGTACCGGGCGAAGAAGTTCTGGGCGGCAAGGGCGTTTCTGCCTGCGCGACGTGCGATGGCTTCTTCTATCGCGGCAAGAAAGTTGTGGTGATTGGCGGCGGCAACACCGCGGTGGAAGAAGCGCTCTATCTCACCAATCATTCCGACGATGTCACCCTGGTCCACCGCCGTGGAGAGCTGCGATCGGAAAAGATCCTCCAGGACCGCCTCTTCGCCAATCCGAAGATCAAGGTGCTGTGGAACAAGCGGGTGGACGAATTCCTCGGCGATCCTCTGACGGGCGGTCTGACCGCCCTCAGGCTCACCGACACGGTGACGGGTGAAGAGAGCGACTTCGCGACTGAAGGCGCCTTCGTCGCCATAGGTCACGCCCCCTCGACCGACCTGTTCAAGGGCAAGCTGGCGATGGATGAAAGCGGCTATCTGTGGGTCGAACCCGGCACGCCGAAAACCAGCGTTCCGGGCGTCTTCGCCTGCGGCGACGTGATGGACCATACCTATCGTCAGGCGGTGACGGCGGCGGGCACGGGGTGCATGGCTGCGCTGGATGCGGAACGCTTCCTCGCGGAACGTGAATTTGCCGAGGCCAGGGAAACGGTCGCGGCCGACTGAATCGCGCGCTTTACCAAGCGCATTGCCATCCCGAATCCCGGCGTTAGACCCTCTCCGCAAGCACCGGCCACAAATCGCCGGGCTGGAGAGGACGGGGGATCATGGAAAGCACGGTGGGGCAGCGGCCTCAGCCTTTCCCACCGGCGCGAACCGCGTGGTATGCGGTGGGCGTCATCGCGCTGGTCAACATGCTCGACAATGTCGATCGCGGCATCATCTCGCTGCTGATCGAGCCGATAAAGCGCGATCTCGTCCTCAGCGACACGCAGATCAGCGTGTTGATCGGCCTTGCATTCTCACTGTTCTACGGCCTCGTCGGGCTGCCGATGTCGCGCTTTGCCGATACGCGGAACCGCAAGTACATCCTCTCCTTCGGCATCTTCGTTTGGAGCGCGGCCACTGCCGCCTGCGCTTTCGCAACTGGGTTCAAGAGCCTGTTCGCTATGCGCGGGCTGACCGGCGCGGGCGTTTCGCTGAAGGGGCCGTGCGCGCTGTCGATGATCTCCGACCTCGTGCCCCGGCAGAAGTATCCGACAGCCATTTCGATCTTCAATTTCGGCATCGTGCTCGGCTCCGCCACCTCGCTGATCATCGGGGGCACGCTGATCGGGATGTTCGACGGGCGCACTTTCACGCTGGCGCCGGGTATCGTGCTGCGCGACTGGCAGATGATTTTCCTGCTGGTCGGCGCGCCGGGCATACTGGTGGCCCTGCTGGTCATGCTGACGGTGCGAGAGCCTGCCCGTCGCGGGCGGGAGATGACGGCCAAGCCCCCGGTGCTGGACGTGTTCCGCTATCTCTGGCGCGAAAGGGCGATCTATGCCCCGTTCTACCTCGGCGTGGCGTTGTTGCAGATCGAAACGATGGGCCTGCTGAACTGGCGCGTGCCGTTTTACAGCCGCACCTTCGGCTGGGGGCCAGAGGTGATCGGGCCGCTGATGGGCACGATCAGCCTCGCGCTGACGCCGGTCGGCCTGATCGGCGGCGCATGGTTGGGCGAGCGCATGGCCGCGCGCGATCCCGGCGCCATGATCAAACTGTCGATACTGGGCGCCGTCGTCAGCCTGCCGCTGACCATCGCCGCCCTGCTGATGCCTACCCCCTGGCTCGCCCTTGGCCTGTCCGCTGCCGGGGTCGTCGTCATCGGCATTGGCTCGCCCGGCGCGGTGGCTGCCTTGCAGACAGTCACTCCGAACGAGTTCCGGGGCCAGCTTACGGCGTTGCACCTGTTCACGATCGCGGTGATCGGTGGCGGACTGGGGCCGATCGCGGTGGCGCTGTTCACCGACTACCTGTTCCAGGACGAATCGCAGCTACGCTACGCCATGGTGACATGCGCGGCGCTGTTCGGCGGGCTGGGCATCGCCCTCCAACTCCTCGGCCTCAGGCCCTATACCCGGCGGGTCGAACGCATTCTGGCAGAGGAACGCGCGGCCGCCGGGTAAGGATGGATCGACCGAAAGGACTATCCGCCTGGCGTCACTCGCAGAATCTTGCCCTCGCGCCCATCAGTCAGAATGTAAAGCGCGCCGTCGGGCGCCTGCATGACCTGCCGCAACCGCTCCTTACGGTCTGCCAGCAGGCGTTCTTCACCCACCACCTTGTCGCCATCCAGCACAAGCCGCACGAGATGCGCCTGGCTGAGCGAGGTGACGAAGGCATTGCCCTTCCACTGCGGGAACATGTCGCCTGAATAGAACGCCAGGCTGGAGGGAGAGATCACCGGATCCCAGTAATAGACCGGCTGCTTCATCCCGTCTTTCACGGTGCCGCCGCTCATCTGCTTGCGGCTGTATTCCAGGCCATAGCTGATCACCGGCCAGCCATAGTTTGCGCCCGGCTCGATCCGGTTCAGCTCATCGCCGCCGAATGGGCCGACATCGATTTCCCACAGCTCCTCCGTGCCCGGCCGGAAGGCGAGGCCGAGCGGGTTGCGGAAGCCCAAGGCCCACAGTTCCGGCAGTGCACCTGCCTGACCGGCGAAGGGACCGCCCGGTGCGGGCGCGCCGTCAGTGGTGATCCGCACGATCTTGCCGATGCCGCTGTCCAGCTGCTGGATATACGGGCGCAGCGGATCGGACGCGAGGTCGCCCAGCGTCACGAACAGCATGCCCTCCTTGTCGAACAGCAACCGCGCGCCGAAGTTGCCATGCTCCGATTTCAGGTCCGGTTCCTGCCGGTAGATGACCTTGACGTCTTCCACCCGCGGAGCCGGTCCGTCGACCAGCCGCCCGCGCGCCACGCCCAATACGTTGCCCGCTGGGCGCGCTTCGACATAGCTCCAGTAAATGCGCCCATTGCGGGCGAAGTCCGGGTCCAGCGTCACATCGTCCAGCCCGGCAATCTCCTGCACCTGAACCGGCGGCAGGCCTGCGACCGGTGCCGAAAGCTGACCGCCGGAAACGATGTGCATCTGTCCGGCGCGTTCTGTTACCAGGAACCGCCCATCGGGCAGCAGCGCCATGCCCCACGGAAACTCCAGCCCTTCGGCCAGCGCCTCTACCTTCAGATCGATATTGGACGGGGTGAAGGGTGCGCGAGTCTGTTGCGGGAAGGCCGGTGTCTGATCGGCGGCATTGCGATTCCGGCATTCCACCGGCTCACCGGGATTGGGTGCACAGACCGGCATGGCCGGGCGTCCCGGCGGCGCGCCGGCTGGCGGGGCCTGAACCTGTGCATGGGCCGAACCGGCGAGCGCAAGCAGCGCGCCGAACGCAACAACTCCTGTCTTCATTTCCCCTCCCACGGGCGTCTTATCAGCACCATGCTTGGCACAGCGCGGCGCCTGTGGCGAGCGGTTCCGTGTAACAGGGGCCAGTCTTGCAGGTGGCCTCAGGCCGCCCGAACGTGGGTCAGGAATTCCTGCACCTGCGTCTTCAGCACCGATGCCTGCTGCTCCAGCTCGGTCGAGCTGGAAAGAACCTGGCTGGCGGCTGCGCCGGTCGCCAGAGAGGTTTCGCGCAACTGCGTGATGCTGCCCGAAACGTCTTCTGTATTGCGAGCGGCCAGATCGATGCTGCGGGCCAGATCCTGCCCGGCGACGGACTGCTGATCCACCGCAGCCGCGATCGAAACCGATGTCGCCTCAAGCTGCTGGATTTGTGACGCGATTGCGCGCAGCGCCTCCACACTGGCCGATGTCGTTCCCTGAATCGCGCGGATTTGCGTGGCGACTTCCTCCGTCGCCTTGCCGGTCTGCGTCGCCAGTTCCTTTACCTCCGCGGCCACCACCGCGAACCCGCGCCCCGCCTCGCCGCCGCGCGCCGCTTCGATAGAGGCGTTGAGCGCCAGCAGGTTGGTGCGCTGGGCGATGGTTGAAATCATCTCCACGATGTCGCCCACCTGACTGGCGGAAAGCGTCAGCGCCGAAATAGTGATGTCCGCCTGTTCGGCAGCGGTGGAGGCCTGACGCGCAAGTTCCGCCGAAGTCGATGCTTGGCGGCTGATCTCACCGATGGACATCGCGAACTCGTCGCTCGCTGCTGCGGCGGCGGTGACGCCTGCTGATGCCTCGTTCAGGCCGGATGAAACCTCGCCCGTCTGGATTGCCGATTGTTCTGCGGCAGATGCCATGGAACTGGCTGTCGCCTGAAGCTGGCTCGAAGCTGCGGCCACGCCGCTCACGATGTCGCCCACCGTGCGTTCGAACTTGTCGGCAAGGTTGAACAGCGTTTCCGCCTGCCGCCCGCGAAGCTGTTGGCGCTCCGCGTCCAGTTCCGCCATCTTGCGCAGTTCCTCGGCGGTCGCGGCTTCACGTTCCTGCCGCATGCGGTCGAACTTGTTGGCTGCCTTCCTGATCACCACCAGATAGCGGGCCATCGCGCCGATCTCATCGGTCCGATCCTCATGCGGCACAAACACCTCGCGGTTGCCCTCCGCCAACTCGCGCATCGCGGCACAGACGTTTTCGATCGGCCGGATCAGCTCGGTCCTGACGATGCGGATAGAAATGGCGGCGATGGCCGCCACGGCCAGAATGAGCAGGGCGCCGGTCAGAACCGGGCCATCATCCACCCCGCCGCTGTTTACCAGGCTGCGCAGCAGCACCAGACCGGCAAGGCCCAGGACCAGACCACCGCCCGCCGCAGCGCATACCATCAACGTCAGCTTGCGGCCCAAAGAACCCCCCGGCGAAGCCCCCGTGACGCCTTCCGCATGCCAGACCTGTCCGTGGCCCCCGGCCCTCAGCCGCGCCCGATCCAGTTCCAGTTCGTCGGCTTTCCCTCCGGCGAAGTTATCCGACATATCCATGCGCATCCCCCGTATATTTGCGCGCCTGTTCAAGGCGGGAACCAATCTCTCCCGCTTCAAGCGACTTGTAATAATACCAGCCCTGGATGTGGTCGCATCCTGCGGAGCGGACGAGATCCGCCTGCGCCGCGGTTTCCACGCCCTCCGCTGTGACCTGCATGTTCATGGCCCGCGCCACCGCGATGCTCGATGCCATCATCGCCATCGAACCATTGTTCTGGACCGCATCGACAACCATGGAACGGTCGATCTTGAGCTTTTCGAAGCGAAAGTTCCGAAGGAACCCGATCGAGGCATATCCGGTGCCGAAATCGTCCAGCGCGATACCCACGCCAAACTTGCGGATCATGTCGAGATTGCGATTGGCTACGAGTGGATCGTCGACGAGATAGGTCTCGGTCACTTCCAGCTCCAGCCGGGAAGCCGGGAAGCCAGTCTCTTCCAATATCTGCCCGAGTTCGACCGGAAACTCCGGATTGCGAAGCTGCGCCGGCGAAACATTGATCGACAGCTTGATGTCGTCCCAGTCCAGCGCCTCACGGCAGGCCCTGCGCAGCACCCACAGGCCGATCGGATAGATCAGGCCGCACTTCTCTGCGATGGGGATGAACCGCGTGGGGCTGACAATCGATCCGTCCGCCCGATCCCAGCGCAACAGGGCTTCCACGGCCACAATATGCCCGTCCTGCGCATCGACCAGCGGCTGATATTCCAGCCGGAACTCCTCCCGCTGCAGCGCGCCGCGGATATCCTCTTCCACCTGCTGCGCCAGATCACGGTTTTCGTCGAAATCCTTGCTGAACCAGGTGCAGCGGTTCTTGCCTGCTTCCTTGGACGCATACATCGCCATGTCGGAACGACGCAGCAATTCGGACGACGACAGTGCCTCGCGCCCGGTGCTGGATGACAGGCCGATGCTGGCGCCGATCGTCAGCTTGCGTTCGTCGATGGCGATCGACTGGGCCAGGCGGGTAAGCAGCGTATAGCAGATGCCTTCCAGAATGTTCCCGGCGATCGGCCCGATCACCAGGATCGCGAATTCATCGCCGCCCAGACGATATGGCCGTGCTTCCTCGCCACAGATTTCGGTCAGCAGGCGCGCGCATTCCTTGATCACGCGGTCGCCCACGAAATGCCCGTACTGGTCGTTGATCGATTTGAACCCGTCCAGATCGATCATCGCCAGCGCCTTGGCCTGCCCTTCGCCATAACGTGCATAATCAATGTGCAGCGCGCGCCGGTTCGGCATAAGCGCAAGGGTATCGGTAAGGCCCAGCCCTTCGAGCCGACCGATGTTTGCCAGCCCGAACCGCACAAGCAGCACCATCGCAGCGATGTAGGCGGAGCCCCCCGCGATCAGGATCGTCGCGGCGGAGGGCCATTCCGGTGTGCGGGCCAGCACCATCGCCATTGTCGCCACGGAAATCAGCGTAAGCACGACGACAGGCGCGATGACGAGCACCGGCGGAGGAACCTGCCTCAGGCCTATCGCTTGTAACAACTGGGAACTCCTGTCCCGTAACACCCCTACGTTCCCCGATTAGGCTGCACTGCTTAAAGTAAGGTAACCAGAGATTTACCGTAAGGCTCCTGCCCTTGCTGCGAGAGGAGCGACGGGGATGGGCATGGCCAGCCGGTGAAATCCGGTCATACGCGGCTGGGGAGCGAAGCGTTCCGTCTGGCCAACCGTCGTTTCGCCCGCGCCCAGCATCAGGCACCCATCCGGCGCCAGTGCCATGGCCAGCCGGTCAAATGCCCGTTGGCGCGTGTCACGGTCGAAATAGAGAAGGACGTTGCGGCACAGAATCAGGTCGAACCTGCCCGGTTCCGGCGGCGTATCGAGTACGCTGTGCGTTTCGAAGCGTACGGTGGAGCGCAGCACGTCGCCTGCGCGCCAGCCGGTGCGCGTCTCTTCGAAAAAGGAAACCATCTGAGCCACGGAAAGGCCACGCTGGATCTGGAACTGCGAAAAGCTGCCCTCTCGCGCCGACGAAATCACAGACCCTGCGACATCGGTTCCCAGTATCTCGATCTTCCAGCCCCGCCATCGTGCGCGTTGCTCCGCAAACAGCATGGCGATGGAATAGGCTTCCTGCCCCGTCGAACAGCCGACAGACCAGATCGACAGCTTGCGCTTGCCTTCTCGTAAACGGGCAAGTTCAGGCAGGACCTGCAGCGAAAGCTGATCGAACATGGCGCGATCGCGGAAGAAATAGGTTTCGTTGTTAAGCAGCGCCTCGACTACCTGCCGAGCTAGCTCGGACTGGCCGGGCCGTGCGAGCCGATCGGCAAGGTCCTCCACCGTTTCCAACCCCTGTTCGCGCAGAACGCCGGAAAGTGCGCTGCCCACGCGCCACAGCCGGTCGGCGGTCAGTTTCTGGCCGGTGCGCGCTTCCAGCAGCCCGGCGACGATGCCGATCGCGTTGCGGGTCTGGTCGCTCATGCGCCGCTCACCGCGGCGACCACTCGCAAAGCAAGCTGATCGGGTGGCAGTACGGCGGAAGCAAGCCCGGCACTGGCCACTGCTCCCGGCATTCCCCATACGGCAGAGGTAGCGGCATCCTGTGCCATGATCGTACCGCCAGCGGCTGCGATTCGCGCTGCACCTTCTGCGCCGTCACGGCCCATGCCTGAAAGCACGATCCCCATCGCGTTGCTGCCGAAAAGCCGCGCGCAGCTTTCGAACATAGGATCGACGGACGGACGACAACCGCTGGGCGTGGGACCATCGTGCAGCCGGGCCACCGGCTGGCCGTCCCGACCGGCCACGACGGTCAGATGTGCGTCGCCTGGCGCGACGAAAATCTGCCGGGCCAGGATGGGCATGCCTTCCACCGCCACCGATGCGGTCCGGGCAGAGGCGCACTGCAACTGCCGCACGAACGCATCCATGAAGGATCCGGGCAGGTGCTGGGTTATGATGATTGGCAGCGATACCGCGCCGGGCAGGGCACCCAGCAACTGGCCGAGCGCATGAATGCCGCCGGTGGAGGCGCCAACCGCAAGAATGCGGGGACGATCTCCCTTGTGAATCCTCAATGCCGTGGGCAGCGGCGGCAGAGCCTTGAGGCGCGCCCGCTTGGCCACGCGCCCCAGCAGGCGGATCTTGCGTAACAGCGTGGCGCGATATTCGTCGTCGAACTCACCCGGACGGGGCTTGGCCAGAGTATCCGCGGCACCCAGCGAAAGAGCGCGCAGAGTGTGTTCAGCCCCGCGCACTGTAAGAGAGGAAACGACCAGAATGCGGGCCGGGGCCGCAAGTTCGATCATGCGGGGAATTGCGTCGAGCCCACCCATCCCGGGCATGTCGAGATCGAGCAGGATGACATCCGGTGCCCATTCGACCAACCGGGCAAGCGCCCCTTCCGCACTCCCTTGCGCGGCGGCCAGCTCAAGATCGGCCTCTGCCTCGATCACGCGCGAAAGCACGGCGCGAACGGTAGGCGAATCGTCAACGATCAAGACCCTGACGGGGGCCATCGTAGGACGTCTGGGCCATCCATGAACCGCGATATCAGGCGCGGCACCCATGACCGGCGTGCCTCAGGCTGCGCCGATAAGCTGCAGCTTCATCTGCAACGTGTCATGATCGAATGGTTTCATCACGTATTCGTCGGCCCCGGCCTCGATCGCCTCGCGGATATGCGCGACATCGTTTTCGGTCGTGCAGAACACCACCTTCGGCCCCGTGCCGCCTTCCTTGCGCCGCAGCTCCGAGATGAAGTCGATGCCGTTCATTACCGGCATGTTCCAGTCCAGCAGGATCAGATCGGGCATGGCCGCTTCACACTTGGCAAGCGCATCCCGGCCATTCTCCGCCTCGGTCACTTCGAACTGAAAGCTTTCGACGATGTGGCGCGAGACCTTGCGTATAACGCGCGAGTCATCGACGATCAGGCAGTGTTTCATGATGCCCCGTTCCCTGGCTTCTTCCAGACCTTGCTACGTTGCCATTGATAAGGTTAGGTTAAGCTGCGGCTCCCAGATCGTGTCCCTCGATCAGTGAAGCGACATCAAGCAGGATCAGCGCCCCGGCTTCGGTTTCCACCCGTCCGACTGCCATGTCCCGCCATCCGGGGCCGGGATCGGCACCCAGCGGTTCAGCCTCCGCCAGCAGGGACACGATGTCGTTCGCCGCATCGACCATCAGCGCGTAGAGATGTCCTTCGTGTTCGACGACAACCGCACGGCACACCGCTGGTGCGGCTTCATGCGGGGCGATCCCTAGCGAGGCACGGCAATCGATCACCGTCAGCGGCCTGCTTCGCAAGGCAGCAAGCCCCGCGACGTGTGGCGCCGCGCGGGGCACCGGCGTTATCGACGCCAGATCGATCACCGAATTGACTTCCAGCGCCGGTATCGCCGCCCGGCAGCCGTCGATCTCCACGACCAGCATCATTCCGATCATGCGGCCAGTTCCTCCCCCGCCCTCAACAGCGCGGCCATCAGGGCGGCGCGGTCATAGCGGTAGATGCCGTCTTGCCCGGCTGGCCCCGGATGATCTGTCAGGCGGATGGCCCGGCGGGTATTCTCTGGAACGGCTGTCGGCTGTGCGCCCGGATGTTCGGACGTGATGAAAGCGATATCGGCTGGCTGCCCCCCAGATACGATGCGATAGCCTGCGGCTTCTATGATCGGGCCAAGGAAGTTCTGCATCCAGCCATCATCGCCTTCCAACCGGCATGACAGGCCCACTCCCGTCACCAGATATGCATGCCGGGCGAACAATGCGTGGCAGTCGATCACTTCGAACGCCTCACCCTCGATCAGCGCGATGCCCGCCAGATCGGGGCGGCTTTCCACGCGGGCCAGCCCGCCCGACAGCGCGGCGATTTCCAGGATTTCCAGCGCGGCATAGGCGATCCGGCTGTCACCGTCGCACAACCGCAGCACCGTGATCCGGTCTGGTAATGGGGTACCAGCGGCGATGCCTGCCAGCGGCAGGATATCCTCGCCCAGCACCACCTGCGCATCAGCGCCCGGACGACGGACCGCTGTGGCCGCGACCCTTTCCACCTGCTCCACCGCCTTCATCGCGATCGCCCGCCGTTCTCCATCGACGCCTCGCAGCAGAACAACGCGCAGTTCCTCGCGCTCCACCGCAGGCACAGTCATAGTGGCAGTGTCCGGCCGATGCAGTTCACGCGGAACGCCTGCGCCATATCCGATCGCCGCGACATCCAGCACCAGCACCGGGGTGCCATCGTCAAGCTGGGTGCAGCCGACGAACAGGCCGCTTTGCATGATGCCGGGCGACAGCGGTTTAATGACCAGTTCCTGATGGTCGAAGATCCGGTCCACTGCCAGCGCGTACAGGTCGCCCCAGCCCAGTCGCAGGATCACGAACAGCGAAGGTTCTTCCACTGCGCCTACAAAACCGAAGGTTTCCGACAGGGAAACACAGGCAATCCGGCGACCGCGAAATGAAACGAAGCGCCGTTCGCCCACTTGCGCGAATTCCAGCGCACCACCGGCGGCGCTGACGATTTCTTCCACATAGGATCGTGGCAGCGCGAAAGTCTGCCCACCCGCCTCAACCGTGATGCTGGGCAGGATGCTCAGCGTCAGAGGCACGCGGATCAGGAATCGGGTTCCTTCTCCGGGCGATGATTCGATTTCCAGCGTGCCGCCGAACTTCTCGATGTTCGCGCGGACCACGTCCATGCCCACACCGCGCCCGGAAATCGCGGTGACGGCTTCAGCCGTGGTCAGGCCCGGTTCGAAGATCAGTTCGATCTTCTGTTCGCGGCTCATGCTCGCAATCTGTTCCGCGCTGCGGAGGCCCGCAGCGACCGCCTTTGCCGACAGCCGGTCGACATCGATACCGCGCCCGTCGTCCATGATACCGATGTGGATCGTGTTGCCGCTTTGCCGGGCGGACACTGTCAGCATGCCCGCCTCTCGCTTGCCCGCCGCGCGCCGGTCGGCGGGGCGTTCAATGCCGTGATCCACGGCGTTGCGGATTATATGCAGCAGGGGGTCGCGGATCAGCTCGATCATCTCGCGATCCAGCTCCACCTCGCCGTTTTCCAACTCGATGAAAACCTGCTTGCCAAGCTCCGCCGACAGGTCACGGACCAGACGGGGAAATGTGGCGAACAGCCCGTCGATCCGCCGCATCCGCGTGCGGGTGATCGCGTCGCGCACTTCGGAAAGCAGGGCTGACAGGCGAGAGAACGGCGCTTCCAGCCCGGTATCGCCGCCCATCGACTGCATCCGCCGCGACAGGTCGTTGCGGGCCAGCACCATTTCCGAAACGCCGCTCATCACCTGATCGATCAGTTCGACCGGAAGGCGGATGGTGCGCTGTTCGGCGGTTGGTGCGGCGGCGTTTATCGTCGCCGCTTCAACCGGCGCGGGGGCAACCGTTTCGATTTCGGCCGCCCCCACGGCAAGCGCGGCGATCAGTGCCTCATCACCACCTTCGGAATGGTCCTGCCCGCGCTCGATATCCTCGATCATCGCGCCGATCCGGTCCAGCACGGCCAGCACGGCATCGACCAGCCTGCGATTGGCGGAGCGGCGGCCGGCGCGCACATCGGCTAGCGCGTCTTCCGCCGCGTGGCTCAGCGCCTCAAGCCGGGGGAAATCGAAGAAGCCGCAATTGCCCTTCACCGTGTGCACGAAGCGGAAAATCGTATCGAGGCGCGCGCGGTCCGCCGGATCGGCTTCCCACGCAACGACCTCGCTCGACAACGCGCCCAGCATCTCGCGCGTCTCGGCGACGAATTCCGTCAGCAGGTCGTCCATCAAACCGCCCCCAGGACCAGGTGGGGGCGGGTATCGCGCGATGTGGTTAAGACGCGGTTATCCTCGGGAAAACTCCGTTTCCTGTTCGGTGATGAATTCAACCAGCGCCGGTTGGCCCGCCGCAATCGCGGCCAGCGCCCGCTTCAGCGCCGGGACGATTTCGTCGGCTTCCGTCACCCGCTCGCCATGGCAGCCGAGCGACCGGGCGAAGGCCGCGTAATCGCCGGTGATGTCGGTAGCGCGATACTTTTCCGTGGCCACCGGCATGATCGGCAATTCGATTGCCATCGCTTCGTTGTTGAGCAGGATGGAAAGTATCGGAATGCGATCGCGCGCCGCCGTCTCCAGATCCGTGCCCGTGAAGCCGATCGCCGCATCGCCCCAGACGTTGATGCACAACTTGTCCGGATGAACCAGCTGCGCGCCCATCGCCAGACCAAGACCATAGCCGAGCTGGGTGGACTTGCCCCAGCCGATGTAGCTGTGCGGCGTCGTCGATTTCCAGAACGGCACCAACTGATCGCGCGGGCTTCCGGCATCATGCGTGATGATCACGTTATCGACATCGACCGTATCGTAGAGATCGCGGAGCACACGATACGGGGAAAGCGGGCTTGCTTGCTGCGAACGTCTGGCTTCCCACTTCTCTAGCCACTTGTGTTCTGTTTCAACGATTTGCTGCGCGACAGCTGCAGCATCGCGCGGCTGCGGAACGCGGCGTTTCACCGCCTCTGTCAAAGCCGCCAGCGTCAGCCGGGCATCGCCCACCAGCGCCACTTCGCTGGGCACAGACTTGTCGATGTCCAGCGGGTCGATCGTGGAATGGATCACCCGTTTGCCCGGCGGGATCGCCAGCCCGAACGAAGTGGCGGTGAAGCTGCACCCGATGCCGAACAGCAGGTCGCATTCGTCCAGCCATTTCCGCACGCAACCATTGATGCCGTTGCCGCCTGATCCCAGCGCCAGCGGATGCGTTTCATCGAACGCACTCTTGCCCGGCAGGCTGGTCATGACCGGTATGGCGAGATGTTCGGCCAGTTCCCGCAGCTCGTCATAGGCTTCGGACCAGTAGACACCCTGACCGGCGTAGATCGCGGGATTCTTCGCGGCGATCAGCAGATCCGCCGCCGCATCGATATCCGCCTGCCCCGGCTGCGACAGCGCCACTTTGCCGGGCGTATAATCGAACGCCGCTTCGAACGGCTTGTTCAGCACGTCATAGGGCAGTTCGATCACCACCGGCTGAGGTCTGCCGTTACGCAGCATGGCGAAGGCGCGGCGCAGCACGGGCACCACCTCATCCGGGCTGGTCAGCGGTTCCGCGTGCTTGGCATAAGTGGCCATGCTGCGCGTGGAGTTGAAGTTATAGGGCACATACATCTGGCTGAGCGCATAACCCTGCGGCATGACCAGCACCGGCACGCTGTCGGCAAAAGCCTGCGCCACACCGCCCATCGCGTTTTCCGCGCCGGGCCCCTGCTGCATCACGAACACGCCCATCTTTTCGCCCTTGGACATGCGGCTGACGGCATCGGCCATGTGCAGCCCGGTGCGTTCCTGCCGCACGATCACGGTGCGAATATCTATCCGTGCGGCGGCTTCGAGGATCTGATTGCGTGGGTAGCCGAAGACGATGTCCACCCCTTCGCGCTTCAGAATGGCCGCGATCGCATCCGCCACGGTGCCGTGGGAATGGACCTGGTGCGTGCTGTCACCCTTACCTTGTCTCAATTGCCTCTCCTCATCCCTGCATCGTCGGCTAGAACATGGCTTCTCACGGTGCAACGCCGGGGATGGGAGAGATGGAAATGAAGCCGATCGAACTGGGTCGCATGCGCATCCATAAGGTCAACGAAATGGAAAGCCCGGTGCCGCTGGAAAGCCAGCTTCCGGGCGTCACCACCGCGGATCTGCGCCGGCTGATGACATGGTACGACCAGCCGGACGAGATCACCGCGCACCCAGCGAGCAGCTTGATGACTTTCGCGGTGCATTCGTGGGTGATCGAACTGGACGGTCTGACGATCATGGTCGACACCTGCGACGGCAACCACAAGAACCGGCTGGTCCCGGCGGTCCATCAGCTCGATACCGATTACCTCGGCAATCTGGCCCGCGCGGGCTTCAAGCCGGAAGATATCGATCTGGTCATGTGTACGCACCTGCACTTTGACCACGTCGGCTGGAACACCCGGCTGGATAACGGCCGCTGGGTTCCGACTTTCCCGAAGGCGCGCTACCTGTTCGGGCGGCGTGACTACGAGTACTTCAAGGGCAACCCCCGGGGCGAAGCGCCGCATTGGGAATCTTTCGTCGATTCGATCGTGCCGGTGATGGAGGCCGGGCGGGGCGAACTGGTGGACGAGGATTTCGTCGCCCACCGCGAGATCGACAACGGCGTGTGGCTGGAGCCCGCCTTTGGCCACTCCCCCGGCTGCTGCATGATAAACGCGCAGGCAGGCGGCCCACCGGCGCTGTTCTGGGGTGATGTGATCCATCACCCGGTTCAATTGATCCGCCATGACCTGCCATTCGCCTTCGACATGGACCCGGCCACGGCCAGCAAGGTCCGCAAGGCGACCATGGAGCGTGCGGCCGACACAGACCTGATGTGTTTCCCGGCCCATTTTCGCCGGACCGCCGCCGGGCATGTGGAGCGGGATGGCGATGCCTTTCGTTATCGGTGGGTCGAGGGCTAAGAAAAGCAGCAGGGTGACAGACACCGCGATTTCGGAGCCCGCACTTCGCCCTGCTTCACCCTCCACTTGATTACCAATGAAACCAGGTGCAGTCAGCGGCATGGCTATCGACCGATCCACCCTGCGCGCCGCCTATCGCCTTGAAGAACAGACCTGCGTGGCCGAACGGATGCGGCAGGCCGCCCCCGCCAGCGCTGCCCATTCCGAAGCTGCAGCCCTTGCCGCACGGCTGATCGAAGGCGCTCGCGAGCGGAAAGCCAGCGGGCTGGATGCTTTCCTGCAAAGCTATGGCCTTGGCACGGATGAAGGCATCGCGCTGATGTGTCTGGCAGAGGCGCTGCTGCGGGTGCCGGACGCGGAAACCGCCGACGCGCTTATCCATGACAAGCTGGCTAACGTGGACTGGTCCGGCCATCTGGGCGATTCCAGTTCCACTTTCGTCAATGCCGCGACTTTCTCCCTGATGTTGACCGGGCAGGTGCTGCGCGGCGGCACACGGGGAGAGGCCGGGCTGGGCGCGGCGCTGAGCCGGGCGGTCGGGCGACTTGGAGAGCCCGTGATCCGGCAGGCGACCCTGCAGGCCATGCGTATCCTGGGCGGTCAGTTCGTATTCGGCCGCACGATCGACGAGGCGCTGAAGCGGGCGGCGCCGGAACGCAAAAAGGGCCTGACCCATAGCTTCGACATGTTGGGCGAAGCGGCGATGACCTTTGCCGATGCCGAGCGATATCGCCGGTCCTATGCCGCCGCGATTCAGCGACTGGCCGGCGAGGCGAAGGATGGCGTGCGGGCCAGCCCCGGCATTTCGGTCAAACTTTCCGCGCTCTATCCACGTTACGACTTTCTGCATGCGGACGCAGCGAAGGCGGCGCTGCTCCCGATCGTGCGCGATCTGGCGCTGGCGGCATCACAGGCGGGCATCCACTTCACCATCGATGCGGAAGAGGCCGAGCGGCTGGAACTGTCGATGGACATTATCGAGGCGCTGGCGACCGACGACGTGCTGTTCGCCAATGGTTGGGACGGCTTCGGGCTGGCGCTGCAAGCCTATCAGAAACGCGCTGTGCCGCTGTGCGAATGGGTGATCGCGCTGGCCCGCCGCCACGGCCGCCGCATCATGGTTCGGCTGGTGAAGGGCGCATATTGGGATAGTGAAATCAAGCTGTCGCAAGTGGGTGGATACCCGGACTACCCCGTGTTCACGCGCAAGGTGGCGACGGACGTTTCCTACCTCGCCTGCGCGGCCAAGCTGCTGGCGGCGGAAGATGCGATCTATCCGGCCTTCGCCACGCATAACGCCTATACCATCGGTGCGGTGAAGGCGCTGGCCAACGGGCGCGAGTTCGAATTCCAGCGCCTGCATGGAATGGGCGAGGATGTTTACGAGGTTCTGGCGGAGGAAGAGGGCGCCCACCCCACGCGCGTGCGCATTTATGCACCAGTCGGCGGACACAAGGATCTGCTGGCCTATCTGGTCCGACGCCTGCTAGAAAACGGGGCCAACAGTTCCTTCGTCAATCGCATGGCCGATGCCGAAGTGCCGGTGGCGGAACTGGTGACGAACCCGGTGGCCGATCTTGCCGGGATCGATCCGAAGCGGAACCCGGCGATTCCGCTGCCCGCAGATATCTATCCCAATCGCCGCAACAGCGCCGGTGTCGATCTGGCCGATCCGCTGGTGCGTGCGCCGTTGCTGGCAGAGCTTGCCGCGCTGGAACAGCGCGAGTGGGCTGCCGCGCCAACGGCCATTGCAAACGAGGGCGCGCTTCGCGAAATCCGCTCTCCGCAGGATAACCGCGTGCTCGTGGGTCAGTCGCTGGATGCCACCCCTGCCGATATCGACCTGATGCTAGCCCGGGCGGAGGCAGCGCAACCGGGGTGGGATGCGCTGGGCGGAGCGGCGCGGGCGGACCTGCTGATAAAAGCATCCGACCTTTTCGAAGCGCATAGTGCCGAACTGATCAGCCTCTGCCAGCGGGAGGCGGGCAAAACGCTGGTCGACGCGGTGCTGGAAGTGCGCGAAGCGGTCGATTTCCTGCGCTATTACGCGTGCGAGGCGCGGATGCTGTTTTCAGCCCCGCAGCCTCTACCCGGCCCGACCGGGGAGCAGAACCTGCTGCGCCTGCATGGGCGCGGTGTGTTTGCGACGATCAGCCCGTGGAACTTCCCGCTGGCCATCTTCAGCGGCATGGCCACCGCCGCGCTGGCTGCCGGCAACACGGTGATAGCCAAGCCTGCCGAGCAGACGCCCCTGATCGCCGCGCTGGCGGTGAATCTGTGTCACGAGGCGGGCATTCCCGCGGATGTGCTGCAATTGGCACCCGGTGACGGAAAAGCCGGTGCCGCGCTCACCAGCGACCCTCGCATCGCCGGGGTGGCCTTTACCGGATCGACGGAGACCGCCCGGGCGATCAACCGCGCGCTGGCCGCCCGCGATGCGCCGATCGCAACGCTGATCGCGGAAACCGGGGGGCAGAACGCACTGATCGTTGATTCGTCCGCCTTGCCCGAACAGGTGACGCGCGATGTGATGAGCAGCGCGTTCCAGAGCGCGGGCCAGCGATGCAGCGCGTTGCGCGTGCTCTATTTGCAGGACGACGTGGCGGACGGAATGCTGGAAATGATCCGTGGCGCGTTCGACGCGCTGGTGATCGGCGATCCCACTGTGCTCGCCACCGATGTGGGCCCGGTGATTGATGCGGAAGCGAAGTCCGCGTTGAAGGGACACATCGCCCGCATGAAGGGCGCGCATCGCACAGTGTGGCAGCGCGAATTGCCGCAGTGCTGCGCCGAAGGCACCTTCGTCGCGCCGACGATTATCGAGGTGGGTTCCATCTCCGACCTTCAGCGCGAAAACTTCGGCCCGGTGCTGCATGTCGCGCGTTTCGCGGCAGAAGATCTTGAACAGGTGATCGGGGATATCAACGCGACCGGTTATGGCCTGACGTTGGGCCTGCACAGCCGCATCGACGCCACGCGCCGCCTGATCGAAAGTCATGCCCGCGCGGGCAATTTCTACGTCAACCGCAACCAGATCGGCGCGGTAGTGGGCAGCCAGCCGTTTGGTGGAGAGGGGCTGTCAGGCACCGGGCCGAAAGCGGGTGGGCCGAACTATGTCGTGCGGTTCGCCACGGAACGGGTGACGACCATCGACACCACCGCCGCCGGGGGCAATGCCAGCCTGCTGGCCGGGGGATAAGTCCGCCCTGCCTCAACACGGCTCTTGCCCAATTCCGCCCACTGCGGAATCCCTGCTGCATGAGCATTTTGAGCGACCGCTGGATCCGTAACGAAGCCCGCCACAGCGGGATGATCGAACCATTCGTGGAACATCAGAAGCGCGACGGAGTGATTTCCTACGGCCTCAGTTCCTATGGCTATGACGCGCGGGTGGCGGACGAATTCAAGATATTCACCAACGTGGACAACGCGGTGGTGGACCCGAAGGATTTCTCTTCCAACAGCTTTGTCGATCGCAAGACCGATGTCTGCGTGATTCCGCCCAACAGCTTCGTGCTGGCGCGTACTGTTGAATACTTCCGCATACCGCGCGACGTGCTGGTGATCTGCCTGGGCAAGAGCACTTATGCCCGCTGCGGCATCATCGTGAACGTGACCCCGCTGGAACCCGAATGGGAAGGGCATGTGACGCTGGAATTTTCCAACACCACGCCCCTGCCAGCGAAGATTTATGCCAACGAGGGGGCGTGCCAGTTCCTGTTCCTGAAGGGGAACGAGCCGTGCCAGGTCAGCTATGCTGATCGGTCGGGCAAATACATGGGCCAGCAGGGCGTGACGTTGCCGAAGCTGTAGAAGCCAAAGGGAGAGATATGACCGACGTCATCGCCGCGCTGACGGCCCGCATCGAAGCGCTGGAACAGCGCGC
The DNA here is from genome assembly GCA_035555595.1 of Croceibacterium sp. Taxonomy (GTDB): domain Bacteria; phylum Pseudomonadota; class Alphaproteobacteria; order Sphingomonadales; family Sphingomonadaceae; genus Croceibacterium_A. The sequence goes on from DATMGK010000012.1 coordinate 40,639, forward strand.
CCGCGCCGCGGAAGATTATCGCGACCTGGTGAACTTGCAGGGCGCCTATGGCTACTATGTGGACAAAGGCCTGTGGGACAAGGCGGCGGACCTGTTCGCGGAAAACGGTACGCTGGAGATCGCCGGGCGGGGCATCTACGCGGGGCGGGATCGGGTGCGAGCCTATCTGCGCCATCTGCCGCCCTATGGCTATGGCACGTTGTACAACCACATGCAGTTGCAGCCGGTGCTGCATATCGACAGCGCGGCAGGCACCGCGAAAGGCCGCTGGCGCACGCTGATGATGGTCGGCCGTCTGGGGCATGAGGGCCGCTGGGGCGAGGCGACTTACGAAAACAGCTATGTGCGCGAAGGCGACCGCTGGCGGATCGCCAGCCTGCACGGCGTGGTGAACTTCTATTCCGAATATGACGAGGGCTGGCACCGCAGCGGGGTGAAGCTGCTGCGGTCTATCGATGGGCTGGCGCCCGACCGGCCGCCGAGCATCGAATACGAAGCCTATCCGGAGCCGGTGATCGCCCCGTTCCATTATGACGAGGTGTAAGCCACGTCATTGCGCGGGCCGTTAAGGCGCCGCGCAATGACGGGAGGCTGACCTCAGAAGCTGGTCCGCACGCTGAGCTTCAGGTTGCGGCCGGCCAACGGCGTGTATTCTTTGGTGAAGCTGGCGTGGCGGCGGCCTTCTGCGTCCAACAGGTTGTTCGCCTGCAGCATCACGGTGACGTTGCGGCTGCCGCGCAGCGGCTTCCACGCCAGCGACAGGTTTACATGAGTGAAACCATCGGTGGGCGTTTCCAGTGGGGCAACGCGGTCCTGCTTGTCGAACCACTGAACTTCGGCGCGGGCATCGAAGCGCGCTGATTGCAGTTCCAGCGCGCCCAGCAGGCTGAGCGGCGGGATACGCGGCACGGGTGAGCCATCGGCCAGAGTGGCACGGACATAATCGCCCTGTGCATCGGCCACCACGGTGAAGCCGTCTCCACGATAGACGGGCACGCTGACCTCTGTTTCCACGCCAAAGTGATCGGCGCCCTGCTGGCGGAACTCGAACACATCCAGCCCGTCTTCCTCCGCCCCGGTTTCGGCCAGATAGATGAAGTCGTCGAACCAGTTGCGATAGACGCTGGCGCTGAAGCGCGCCCCGCCCAGCGTGCCGCGGACATAGCCTTCGACGCCCCACGCCCGTTCCTTGCCCAGGGCTGGATCGCCGATCTCGAACTGCTGCGTGGCGATATGCGGGCCATCGGCGAAGAGTTCCTGCGCGGAAGGCGCGCGTTCGGAGCGCGAGCCGTTGACGCCCACCCGCACGTCGCCGGAAACTGTGTAGGACAGGCCCGCAGCGCCGGAAACAGCATCGAAATCGCGTGACAGGCCCAATGTTGGCGCGTCGATGGCGGTGTGTTCGTAACGTCCGCCCAGTTCCAGTTCCACCGGGTCGAACCCGATTTCCTGCAGGGTGAACAGCGAATATTGATCGGTCCTGTTCGGCGGAACGAACGCCTCCTCCCCATCGGCGCGGAAATCCTGATGGAAGTATTGCGCGCCGGTGGACCCACGCCAGCCGCCACGTTCGGCCTGGATCAGTTCCATCCGGCCTTCGACGCCTTCGACGTCGAATACGGTGCCGATCTCGTCCCCTTCAAATTCGGTATGGGTATAGTTGCTGTACCCCCAGCGCGTGCTGAGTTTTTCGAAGAAGCCCGAACCCAGATCGAAGTTGCCGCGCAGGTCCACGCGGTATTGCTTCATACCGATGGTGACCGGGCCTTCCTCGCGCTCGTGATCATGTTCGCCCTCATGATCATGATCTTCTTCGCCCTCTTCCTCGTCATGATGGACATGGCCGACGCCGGGAAGGCCGGGGATGCCGTAGCTGGTATCATAGTATCCGAAAGACACGCCCAGATCGCTGCCGCCGGAAAATACGGCGAACCCGGCCCCGACACTGTAGGTTTCGGTGGCGCTGTTGGGAATCTTGCCGCGCGTGTCGGCGCCTTCGCGGAACTCGGCCGCTTCGTCGAGATGGCCTTCTTCCTCTTCCTCTGCCGCCATGTTCAGCAGGCGGGCGCGCAGGCTGTCCGAAGCGACATAGCCGGGAACCGAGACGTCGCCCGTCTTGCGCCACGATCCGTCGATGTGGAACGCGATGCTCTTGCCCAGCGGGACATCGGCGGACACCGCGCCTTCGCGCAGGTCGTAGGCGGTATCGGCCCCGGCGGAAGCGTCGATATGGATCGGTTCATCCGGAACGCTGGGCGGGATGCGCTTGCTCAGCACGTTAACAGCGCCGCCGATGGCGGAACTGCCGTAGAGCAACACGGCGGGGCCGCGCAAAACTTCTATCCGGTCGGTCAGCAAAGGGTCGATCGTCACCGCGTGGTCGGCGGAGGTGCTGGAGGCATCGATGGAACCTAGTCCATCGGTCAGTACCCGCACCCGATCACCCTGGAACCCGCGCAGCACCGGGCGAGAGGCGCCCGGGGAAAAGCTGGTAGCCGAAACGCCGGGCGTGCGGGCCAGAACCTCACCAATCGTGCCAGCCTGATTGCGCTGAAGATCGTCCCCCTGAAGCACCGATGTGCCGGCCAGAACGTCCAGCCGGCCAACGCCGGCGGCGGTGACATAGATCGGGCCATGAAAATCGTCGCTGGTGGGAGTTTCCTCCCGGCTTTCTGCGGGAGATCCATCCTGCGCCAAAGCTGGACTGGCTGAAATAGACAGGCTCGTCGCAGCGAGGAGCGCGAGGCGAAGTGGCTTCATGGGAGGGACCTTCAATGCAATGTTATGGTATAACATGCCGGTAGCGAGGGATCGCACTCCTGCCAAGTGGTAATTCACCCCAGAAGCGGGATCTGATCAGCCGTCGCTGGCGGCTTTTTCCAACCTGCGCCGCGCTTCCACCTCGCCAATCAGAGGAAGCAGGGCATGCATGTCAGGCCCTGCATCACGGCCGGTCAGCGCCAGCCGCAACGGGTGGAACAGAGCCTTGCCCTTGCGGCCGGTCTCCACCTTCAGAGCGCCCGTGAGTGCGTTCCACGGATCGTTGCCCCATTCCAGAAGCTGTGCCGCCTGCGCCACATAGCTGCGCGTTTCGTCATCGAAGGCAGGTGGATCGAGCGGGCCGGTGACGACCGCCCACCAGTTTTCCGCATCGCCCACGCATTCCAGATTCGGGCGTATCGCCACCCACGCTTGTTCGTCCATGCCATCGGGCAGGGACGGCGCCACACGCGGATAGGGCAACTGGTGGATTACGCCGCTGTTCACACGCGCCAGTTCCACCTCGTCAAATTTCGCCGGGGCGCGGCCGAAAGTGCCGAGATCGAAGGTTTCGATCAGTTCCGTGCGGTCCACGATGGGTTCGACCGGCTGTGAAGTGCCCAGCCGGGCCAGCAGGGCGACAATCGCTTCCGGTTCAATTCCCTGATCCCGGAACGCGGCCACGCCCAGCGAGCCGAGCCGTTTCGACAGCTTGCCTTCACGCCCGACCAGCAGGGCCTCATGCGCGAAGCGGGGCGGCGGGGCGCCCAGCGCGGTGAACATCTGGATCTGAACGGCGGTGTTGGAGACGTGATCTTCCCCCCGCAGAACGTCCGTCACGCCCATGTCCACGTCGTCAACCGCGCTGGGCAGCATGTAGAGCCACGACCCATCCGCCCGGCGCACGACCGGATCGGAAAGCTGCGACGGATCGAACTGCTGCGGCCCGCGCACGCCATCGACCCATTCGATCGGCTCGTCATGATCCAGCCGGAAGCGCCAGTGTGGCGCCACACCCTCCGCTTCCTTCTCCGCGCGTTGGGCTTCGGAGAGGTTCAGCGCGGCGCGATCATAGATTGGCGGCAGCCCCCGACCCAAAGCGACCTTGCGCTTCAGATCCAGTTCCTGCGCGGTTTCATAGGCGGGATAGAGCCTCCCCGCCGCCTTCAGCTTGTCGAACGCGGCTTCATATATCGCGAGCCGCGCGGATTGCCGCTCCTCCGCGTCAGGCTCCAGCCCCAGCCACGCCAGATCGGCACGGATCGCATCTACGAAGCGTTCTTCGCTGCGCGCGGTATCGGTATCGTCGATACGCAGCAGGAAACGCCCGCCAGCCTTGCGCGCCAGCAGCCAGTTATGCAGCGCCGTGCGGATATTGCCGACATGCAGCGTGCCGGTGGGCGAAGGGGCGAAGCGGGTGACGGTCGTCATGCCGATCCCATAGGCGATTTCACGGCTGGCGAAAGCCGTGCGCCGATTCAGGCGAGCACGGCCAGCGCGGCCGGATCGAAATCCCGCAGTTCATCGGACCGGCCATCCCGGATCTTCGCGGCCCAATCCGGATCGGACAACAGCGCGCGGCCCACGCCGATCAGGTCGAATTCGCCACGTTCCATCCGCGCCACCAGCGCGTCCAATCCTGATGCCCCGGCGTCCGCACCCTGGAAGGTAGAGATGAAATCGGTGTTGAGGCCGACCGATCCGACGCTGATTGTGGGGACGCCGGTGATCTTTTTCGCCCAGCCGGCGAAGTTCAGGCCCTGTTCGCCATCGATTTCAGGGAACTCCGCATCCCAGAAACGGCGCTGTGAGCAGTGCAGGATGTCGACGCCCGCTGCGACCAGTGGCCCCAGCCATTGCTCCATCTCCTGAGGGGTGGAGGCCAACCGTGCGCCATAATCCTGCTGCTTCCACTGGCTGACGCGCAGCAGGATCGGAAAATCGGGGCCAACAGCCGCGCGGATCGCGGCGACCACTTCCGCCGCGAAGCGAGACCGTTCGCCGATGGTTTCACCACCGTGGCGGTCGCCGCGCAGGTTGGTGCCGTGCCAGAAGAACTGGTCGATCAGGTATCCATGCGCGCCGTGGATTTCGAGCGTGTCGAAGCCCAGCCGCTTTGCATCAGCAGCGGCGCTGGCGAAGGCGGCGACAGTATCCGCGATCGCCTCCTCGCTCATCGGCTCGCCCACAGCCTCTCCGGGCGCGTTGAGGCCCGAAGGTGTATCGAGCGGCGGACGCGTGAACGTGGCGTCGGATGCGGAAGTACCGCCGGTATGCCAGATTTGCGGCCCCATCTTGCCGCCCGCCGCATGAACGGCATCGATCACCCCATGCCATCCAGCCAGTGCCCTCTCGCCGTGAAAGAAAGGAATGGCGGGCAGATTGCGAGAAGCGGGGCGATCTATCACCGTGCCTTCGGACAGGATCAGGCCGACCCCGCCCGTCGCTCGGCGGCGATAGTATTCCGCATTCGGCTGCGCCGGAACGCCATTCGGCGCCATGTTCCGCGTCATCGGGGCCATGACGATACGGTTCGGCAGGCTCAGCTTTGGTATGGAGAACGGCTGAAAGAGGACGGAGGTGTCGGTCATGCGGGATGGCTCCGGAAGAATATCTGCCGCGTTATCTGGGGGTGCATTGGCAGGCATCAACCGGTCTTTCAGCCGGTAAAGAATATGGTGCGGCGATCAGGCTGGGCCGCGCCGTGGGCCGATGCAAAAAGCCCCGCCGGATCGCTCCGGCGGGGCTTTTGTTTGGTCAGCTTCGGAAAAGCTTACTCCTCTTCAGGAGCGCCTTCCTCTGCAGTCACCTCGGGCGCTTCCAGCGTTTCTTCGGCCTGCTGCAAGTATTCGCCCGCATCGGCGTCAGTCCCGTGGGTCGGACCTTCGACCGCAGCCAGCGGATCCGCGAAAGCGGCAGCTTCCACGCCCTGCTCCAGCTCGGCAGCATGCTCTTCAGCGGCCGTGTTGGCCATGATGAGATGCTCCTGAGCCTTCTTCCACGAAGCGCGGATCGCGGCGTCGCGGCTGGAGGCGGTGACGCGCAGCCGGTTCATGCCCGCGCCGGTGCCGGCGGGGATGAGACGGCCGACGATCACGTTTTCCTTCAGACCGATCAGCGTGTCCTTCTTCCCTTCGACCGCCGCCTGCGTGAGCACGCGGGTGGTTTCCTGGAACGAAGCGGCAGAGATGAACGAACGGGTCTGCAGCGAAGCCTTGGTGATGCCGAGGAGGATCGGAGTACCCTTGGCCGGTTCCTGCCCCTTCGACAGCTTGGCGTTGATCTCGTTCATCTCTTCCAGATCGACCTGTTCGGCCGGCAGCAGCGTGGTGTCGCCGCCATCGGTGATCTCGACCTTCTGCAGCATCTGGCGAACGATCACCTCGATGTGCTTGTCGTTGATCTTCACGCCCTGCAATCGGTAGACTTCCTGGATCTCGTCCACGAGGTATTCGGCCAGCGCCTCCACCCCGAGAACTTCCAGGATGTCGTGCGGGTTCGGCGAACCGGAGATGAGCGTATCGCCCTTCTTCACGTGGTCGCCTTCCTGAACGTCGATGATCTTGGTCTTCGGGATCAGGTATTCGACCGGGTTGCCTTCCTCCGGCACGATCGCGATCTTGCGCTTCGCCTTGTAATCGCGGACGAATTCCACCCGGCCGCTGATCTTGGCGATGATCGCATTGTCCTTCGGAATGCGAGCTTCGAACAGCTCCGCCACCCGCGGCAGACCGCCGGTGATGTCGCGCGTCTTCGCGGCTTCGCGGCTGGCGCGGGCAAGGATGTCACCCGCCTCAACCTCTTGACCATCTTCGACCGAAAGCGTGGTGCCGGGGGCGAGCATGTAACGCGCCGCCTCCGTCTCGTCGTTCGCATCGTTGAGAAGGGTCAGACGCGGACGCAGATCCTCCTTCTTGGAACGGCCGGTGGCGCGATATTCGGTAACGACGCGCTGGGCGATGCCCGTGGCTTCGTCGACACGCTCTTCCATCGTCTTGCCTTCGGCCATGTCCTGATAGCGGACGATACCCGACTGCTCGGTGATGATCGGCAAGCTGAACGGATCCCATTCGGCCAGACGATCGCCTTCCTTCACCTTGGCGCCGTCCTCGAACATCACCACGGTACCGTAAGGCACGCGGTGGATCGCGCGTTCACGCCCGGCGCTGTCGATCACCACCAACTCACCGCTGCGAGCCAGCGACAGGCGGCGGCCCCGCTTGTCGGTGATGGTCGGCATGTCGCGATACTGCACGGTGCCGTCGGAGATCGATTCCAGATGGCTGGTTTCGTTGACCTGCGCCGCGCCGCCGATGTGGAACGTCCGCATCGTCAGCTGCGTGCCGGGTTCACCGATCGACTGAGCAGCGATAACGCCCACCGCCTCACCGATGTTGACCGGCGTACCGCGAGCAAGGTCACGACCGTAGCAAGTGCCGCAAACGCCCTGTTCCGCCTCGCAGACCAGCGGGCTGCGGATCTTGGCCGATTGCACTTCGGCTTCCTCGATCGCCTTGACCATCGGTTCGTCGAGCAGGGTGCCCGCCTTCACGATGACTTCGCCGGTCTTGGCGTTGACGAGGTCTTCCGCCGTGGTGCGGCCCAGAATACGCTCGCCGAGCGAGGCGATAACGGAACCGCCCTGGATGATCGCGCGCATTTCCAGCGCCCGTTCGGTGCCGCAATCGTCAACCACGACCACACAGTCCTGCGACACGTCGACCAGACGGCGGGTCAGGTAACCCGAGTTCGCCGTCTTGAGCGCGGTGTCGGCCAGACCCTTACGGGCGCCGTGCGTGGAGTTGAAGTATTCAAGGACGGTCAGACCTTCCTTGAAGTTCGAGATGATCGGCGTTTCGATGATCTCGCCCGAAGGCTTGGCCATCAGGCCGCGCATACCGGCGAGCTGCTTCATTTGCGCGGGCGAACCACGCGCACCCGAATGGCTCATCATGTAGATCGAGTTGATCGGCTTCAGACGGCCGGTGTCCTCGTCCTTCGGCGTTGCGCGGATCTCGTCCATCATGGCGTTCGCCACCTGGTCGCCGCAACGGCTCCAGGCGTCGATCACCTTGTTGTACTTTTCCTGCTGGGTGATGAAGCCGTCCTGATACTGCTGCTCGTAATCGGCAACCAGCGCCTTGGTCTGCTCCACCAACTCCACCTTGGAGTCCGGAATGATCATGTCGTCCTTGCCGAACGAGATGCCGGCCTTGAAAGCGTGGCGGAAGCCCAGCGCCATGATGGCGTCGGCGAACAGCACCGTGTCCTTCTGCCCGGTGTGGCGATAGACGGTATCGATAACGTCGCCGATGTCCTTCTTGGTGAGGAGCTTGTTGATCGTATCGAACGGTACGCGGTGGCTCTTCGGCAGACATTCGCCGATCAGCATGCGGCCGGGGGTGGTTTCCACCCGCATCATGTACTGCTTGCCGGCCTCGTCCGTCTGCGGAACGCGGCTGGTGATCTTCGAGTGGAGCGTAACCGCGCCGACATGAAGCGCCTGATGCACCTCGTCGATATCGGCCAGGATCTTGTCCTCGCCGGGCTCACCATCACGGTCCATCGACAGATAGTAGAGGCCCAACACCATGTCCTGCGAAGGCACGATGATCGGCTTGCCGTTCGCGGGGCTGAGGATGTTGTTGGTGGACATCATCAGCACGCGCGCTTCCAGCTGGGCTTCCAGCGAGAGCGGCACGTGGACGGCCATCTGGTCACCGTCGAAGTCGGCGTTGAAGGCGGAGCAGACCAGCGGGTGAAGCTGGATCGCCTTGCCTTCGATCAGCACCGGCTCGAACGCCTGAATGCCCAGGCGGTGAAGCGTCGGCGCGCGGTTCAACAGAACCGGGTGCTCGCGGATCACCTCGTCAAGGATGTCCCAGACTTCCTTGCGCTCTTTCTCGACCCACTTCTTCGCCTGCTTCAGGGTCATCGAAAGACCCTTGGCGTCGAGGCGCGCGTAGATGAACGGCTTGAACAGTTCGAGCGCCATCTTCTTCGGCAAGCCGCACTGGTGCAGCTTCAGTTCCGGGCCGGTCACGATGACCGAACGGCCGGAATAGTCGACGCGCTTGCCGAGCAGGTTCTGACGGAAGCGGCCCTGTTTGCCCTTCAGCATGTCGGACAGCGACTTCAGCGGACGCTTGTTGGCGCCCGTGATGACGCGGCCACGGCGGCCGTTGTCGAACAGCGCGTCCACCGCTTCCTGCAACATGCGCTTTTCGTTGCGGACGATGATGTCCGGCGCACGCAGTTCCATCAGCCGCTTCAACCGGTTGTTACGGTTGATGACGCGACGATAGAGATCGTTCAGGTCGGACGTGGCGAAACGGCCGCCGTCCAGCGGGACCAGCGGGCGCAGTTCCGGCGGGATGACAGGCACGACATCCAGGATCATCCATTCCGGGCGGTTGCCGGAATCGATGAAGCTTTCGACGACCTTCAGCCGCTTGATGATCTTCTTCGGCTTCAGCGAGGACTTGGTCTCGGCCAGTTCCTTCAGCAGGTCTTCCTTTTCCTGCACGAGGTCGAGGTCGATCAGCATGTGCTTGACCGCTTCCGCACCGATGCCGGCGGTGAAAGCGTCTTCGCCGTATTCGTCCTGTGCGTCGAGCAGCTCATCCTCGGTGAGAAGCTGATACTTCTCCAGCGGGGTCAGGCCTGGCTCGGTGACGATGTAGCTTTCGAAGTAGAGCACGCGCTCAAGCTGCTTGAGCTGCATGTCCAGCAGCAGGCCGATACGCGAAGGCAGCGACTTCAGGAACCAGATGTGCGCGACCGGCGCGGCCAGTTCGATGTGGCCCATGCGTTCGCGGCGGACCTTGGTCACGGTCACTTCCACGCCGCACTTTTCGCAGACGACGCCCTTGTATTTCATGCGCTTGTACTTGCCGCACAGGCATTCGTAGTCCTTCACGGGACCGAAGATGCGGGCGCAGAACAGGCCGTCACGTTCTGGCTTGAACGTGCGGTAGTTGATCGTTTCCGGCTTCTTGATCTCACCGAACGACCACGAGCGGATACGTTCCGGCGAAGCGATGCCGATCTGGATCTGGTCGAAGGTTTCCGGCTTGGCGAGCTGGTTGGTGAATTTGGTCAGTTCGTTCATTTTTCAAATCCCTTGCGGGTGAAATTCTCTGGCGGAGGGGTGGGCGGCGTTTCCGCCGCCCCAAGGCCCCGTTATTCCGCTGCCTCCGGCCACTGATCGTCATCCTCTTCGTTATCGAGCGAGGACAGTTCGACGTTGAGGCCGAGCGAGCGCATTTCCTTCACCAGCACGTTGAAGCTTTCCGGAATGCCGGCCTCGAACGTGTCGTCGCCCTTGACGATCGCTTCGTAGACCTTGGTGCGGCCGACCACGTCGTCGGACTTCACCGTCAGCATTTCCTGCAGCGTGTAGGCGGCGCCGTAGGCCTGGAGCGCCCAGACCTCCATTTCACCGAAGCGCTGGCCACCGAACTGCGCCTTACCACCCAGCGGCTGCTGGGTGACGAGCGAGTACGGCCCGATCGAACGAGCGTGGATCTTGTCGTCAACAAGGTGGTGCAGCTTCAGCATGTAGATGATGCCCACCGTTACCTTGCGGTCGAATGCTTCGCCCGAACGGCCATCATAGAGCGTCGACTGGCCGGAAGTATCTAGCCCCGCCTTAGACAGCATGGCGGAAACGTCCGGCTCGCGCGCACCGTCGAACACCGGAGTGCCCATCGGAACGCCCGTCTTCAGGTTTCCGGCCAGTTCCACGATCTCCGCCGTCGAGCGGGCGTCGATTTCTTCGTGGTACTGATCGCCGTAAATGTCCTTCAGCTTTTCGACCACGGCAGCGGGCGGAGCCGACGCCTCTGGGTTCGGGTTGGCCTCACGCCAGTCTTCCAGCGCCGCAGCTACCTGATGACCCAGCGCACGCGCGGCAAAGCCGAGGTGCGTTTCGAAGATCTGCCCGACGTTCATGCGCGAAGGCACGCCCAGCGGGTTTAGCACGAGGTCGACCGGGGTGCCGTCTTCCATGAACGGCATGTCTTCAACCGGCAGAATGCGGCTGATGACACCCTTGTTACCGTGGCGTCCGGCCATCTTGTCGCCCGGCTGCAGCTTGCGCTTCACCGCAACGAAGACCTTGACCATCTTCAGCACGCCGGGGGCGAGTTCGTCACCGCGTTCGAGCTTCTCCTTGCGGTCCTCGAACTTGTCCTTGATGCGCTTCACGGCCTCATCATACTGGCCCTTCACCGCTTCCAGTTGGGCCTGCATGTTGTCGTCGGCGACGGCGAACTTGAACCATTCGTGCCGCTCAACCCCGTCGATCACTTCTTCGGTGATCTCGGTGCCCTTCTTGATGCCCTTCGGCGCCGCCGAAGCGGTCTGACCGACGAGCATTTCGCGCAGGCGGTTCCAGGTCGCGCGGTTGAGGATGTTGCGTTCATCCTCGCTATCCTTCTTGAGGCGTTCGATTTCCTCGTTCTGGATCGCGCGGGTACGGTCGTCGATCTCGATACCGTGGCGGTTGAACACCCGCACCTCGACGATCGTGCCGGCCACGCCCGGCGGCAGGCGGAGCGAGGTGTCACGCACGTCGCTGGCCTTTTCACCGAAGATCGCGCGCAGCAGCTTTTCTTCCGGGGTCATCGGGCTTTCGCCCTTCGGGGTGATCTTGCCGACGAGGATGTCGCCCGGATGCACTTCCGCACCGATGTAGACGATGCCCGCTTCGTCCAGGTTACGCAGGGCTTCTTCGCCCACGTTCGGGATGTCGCGGGTGATGTCTTCCGGCCCAAGCTTGGTATCGCGAGCCATGACCTCGAATTCCTCGATGTGGATCGAGGTGAACACGTCGTCCTTCACGATGCGTTCGGAGATCAGGATCGAGTCCTCGTAGTTGTAGCCGTTCCACGGCATGAACGCGACGAGGCTGTTGCGGCCCAGAGCCAGCTCACCCAGATCGGTGGAAGGACCGTCGGCGATGATATCGCCCGCGGCCACCACGTCACCCACCTTCACCAGCGGACGTTGGTTGATACAGGTGCTCTGGTTGGAGCGCTGGAACTTCTGCAGGTTGTAGATGTCCACGCCGGGGTTGCCGGCATCGACATCGCCGCTGGCGCGGATGACGATGCGGGTGGCGTCCACCTGATCGACCACGCCGGCGCGGGTCGCGCCGATCGCCGCGCCGCTGTCGCGCGCCACGGTTTCTTCCATGCCGGTGCCGACGAAGGGCGCTTCAGCCTTCACCAGCGGCACGGCCTGACGCTGCATGTTGGAACCCATCAGCGCGCGGTTGGCGTCGTCGTTTTCCAGGAACGGGATCAGCGAAGCCGCGACGGAGACGAGCTGCTTGGGGCTGACGTCCATCAGCGTGACCTGATCGCGCGGAGCCATCACGAATTCGCCGTTCTGACGGGCCGAAACTAGCTCTTCCGTGAAGGCGCCTTCGTTATTCGTATCGGCCGAGGCCTGCGCGACGGTGTGCTTCTGCTCTTCCATCGCGGACAGGTACGTCACCTCACCCTTCACCGTGCCGTCGATGACGGTGCGGTAGGGGGTTTCGATGAAACCGTACTTGTTGACGCGAGCGAAGGTGCTGAGCGAGTTGATCAGACCGATGTTCGGGCCTTCCGGCGTTTCAATCGGGCAGATGCGGCCATAGTGCGTGGGGTGAACGTCGCGCACTTCGAAGCCCGCGCGCTCACGCGTCAGACCACCCGGCCCGAGAGCCGAAACGCGGCGCTTGTGCGTCACTTCCGACAGCGGATTGGTTTGGTCCATGAACTGCGAAAGCTGGCTGGAGCCGAAGAATTCGCGCACCGCGGCCACGGCCGGCTTGGCGTTAATCAGGTCGTTCGGCATCACGGTGGACACGTCCACCGAAGACATGCGCTCCTTCACCGCGCGTTCCATACGCAGCAGGCCGACGCGGTACTGGTTTTCCAGCAGTTCGCCCACGGAGCGGACACGACGGTTGCCGAGGTTGTCGATGTCGTCGACTTCGCCCTTGCCGTCCTTCAGGTTCACCAGTTCCTTGACCACGGCGAGGATGTCTTCCTTGCGCAGGGTGGTCACGGTGTCTTCGGCATCGAGGCCGAGGCGCATGTTGAGCTTCACGCGGCCCACGGCCGACAGGTCATACCGTTCTCCATCGAAGAACAGGCCTTCGAACAGCGCTTCGGCGGTTTCCTTGGTCGGCGGTTCGCCGGGGCGCATGACCTTGTAAATCGCTTCGAGACCCTCGTCGCGATTTTCGGCCTTGTCAGCCGCCATGGTGTTGCGGATCCACGGACCGGTGGAAACGTAATCGATATCCAGCAGGTCGAGCTGGTCGATACCGGCCTGGTCCAGCTTCTCGAGGTTGTCCGGCGACACTTCCTCGCCAGCCTCGATGTAGATGCGGCCCGTGCTCTCGTCGATCAGATCGCGCGAGGAAAAGCGGCCGAAGACTTCCTCGGTCGGGATCAGCAGGGTTTGCAGGCCGTCCTTTTCCGCCTTGTTGGCGGCACGGGGGCTGACCTTCTGGCCGGCGGGGAACACTTCCTCGCCCGTCTTCGCGTCAACCAGCGCGAAGCCCGGCTTGGCGTTGCGCCACTGTTCGGCCACGAATGGGATTTCCCATCCGTCCTTGCCGCGCTTCCAAGTCACGGTGTTGTAGAAGTAGCCGAGGATATCCTCGCTATCCAGGCCCAGCGCATAGAGCAGGGCGGTGACCGGCAGCTTGCGCTTGCGGTCGATACGGACGTTCACGATGTCCTTGGCGTCGAATTCGAAATCCAGCCACGAACCACGGTACGGAATCACCCGGGCGGCGAAGAGGAACTTGCCCGAGGAGTGCGTCTTGCCGCGGTCATGGTCGAACAGCACACCCGGCGAACGGTGCATCTGCGACACGATCACGCGTTCCGTGCCGTTGACGATGAACGTGCCGTTCTCCGTCATCAGCGGCATGTCGCCCATGTAAACGTCCTGCTCCTTGATATCGAGCACGGAGCGGGTTTCGGTTTCCTGGTCCACTTCGAACACGATCAGGCGCAGCGTCACCTTCATCGGCGCCGCGTAGGTGATGCCGCGCTGGCGGCATTCGACCGTGTCGTACTTGGGATCTTCCAGCTCGTAGTGAACGAAATCCAGCTCCGCCGTGCCGGCGAAGTCGCGGATCGGGAACACGGAGCGAAGGGTCTTTTCGAGGCCCGAGACATAGCCGGTCGACTTGTCCGACCGCAGGAACTGCTCGTAGCTTTCGCGCTGAACCTCGATCAGGTTCGGCATCTGCACCACTTCGTGGATGTCGCCGAAGATCTTGCGGATGCGCTTCTTCTTGCTGCCGGCCACTGCCGGGGCCTTCGCCTTGCTCGCCATAGGAGAGAGATGCCTCTTCGCTTGTCAGGCCGGGAGCCGTGGCGCCCGGCAAAAATCGTGCCGCGTGCGGTGTCGGCTCCACCCGAAGACGCCGAAAATGCCGCAGGCACACCGAGCCCCTTCCGGGATCGGAGCCGCAGCATTGATGACGCATCGAGCGGAAAACCCGTCGCTTCCTTCCGTGGAGAGCCCCCGCACATGGGCTCGCCTTGCTCGAAGCGGTCAGGCGATGGGCGGGATATAGGAATAGGACAGGCAGGAGTCAAACGGTGTGCGATACACCGCTTGACCTTCAGATACTGGCGGACATCTGACCGCCGTCAGAACAATATCGCTACCGCGATCAGGATAATAACGAGAGTTCCCAGCCCGATAGTGACAGGACGGCCCACAGCTTTTCTCCGGTTGTTGGTTACCCGGTATCAGCGATCGCCCGATAGAACGGTTCCCGCCCCGCCCGCTGCCCCTTCCACGGTCCGCGGTCGCCAGCTCAATCGCCAGCGCACTTCAAGCGCATCGTGGTCAGACAGCATCCTGCCCTGTACCGGCTCGTCGAACCGCGCGGCGATCGCCACCGGCTTGATCCATACCCACTCCCCGTCGAGAAAGCCCTGCAAGTCCTGCGTGTCGAGCCAAGGCTCGTCATTGTCCCACGACATGCGCACATCGCAATGGCGCGGGTTATCGGCGCAATAGCGGTGCGCGAGTTCGCCCGGCAGGCGTTCCTCCTGAAACGTGAACCGGTCCAGATTGCCGCGTGCATTGAGGTCGCCCGCCCAGATCAGCGGACCTCGCCCGGCCCACTCCCGGTCGAGCAGTTCCCTGATCTCCGTGACTTGCCGCCGGTAGGCATAGAGCGAGCGTTCATCCGCCACTCCGGATGCCTTGCGACTGTTGAGATGCGTGTTGAGCACGAAGAGCGGCTCCGGCATTCCCGGAATGGGAATCTCGATCAGCATGGCGCCCTTGTTCGCCAGGCAATCGTATCCGGCGCAGGAATGGCGGCCGAACGCCTGATTGACCTTGCGCGTCACCGCCAGGTCGGTAGCCGTGACCAGCCCCGATCCCATCAGGACGAATAGCCGTTCACCCTTGGTGAGCCGGCGCTTCTGGCGAAACTCCCGCGTCGCTCGTTCAGGCGCAGGATCGGGTTTGTCGAGCCGCTTTGGTCCGCGCACTACGTTAGTATAACCCAGCTGCCCGGCCAACCGTGTAGCACTGGGCACGAAGGCTTCCTGCAACAGCAGCACATCGGGCTGACCATCGCGAAACTCATTCGACCATGCCTGCTCGATGCGCTTCATCGCCCCGCGCGTGTTGCTCCTTCTGGGAAAGGGCAGGCCGGCGATGTTATATGTGAGCACAGTCAGTTCGACGCTGTGCACACCGGTTTCCGCGTCCACTCGCACCTCCAGCCCACGCGTCGCCGGGAGGGGTGGCGGGGGCAAGCTTGGGTGACTGGCGCAGCCGCAGAGCATGGCCAGGAGCGCGATGAGCATGGGACGGAAAGGCAGCGGCATCAGTCCGCGCCCTTGACAGAAGCATGCCGTTTCGCCAATGGCCCGCCCCGATCCGGCAGGCTTCTGGCCCGCCGATCATCCGTCCGAGACAGTTGGTGGCCCGGGTCTGCCGGTCCTTAATTTCCAGCCTAGACGGGGAAAAGAGATTTCCGGCAGCGCGTTTGCGCCTGCCGCTTCGCGCTATCGGCGCAACTCCTTCCCCATCACGGACTCGCCCGCGCCGCTTCGGCAGCGCGGCAACGTAGCCGGCTTCGCGCATCAGTTCGCGCGCGGCCATAGTGAAGGAGTAAGGCATGGATCGTTCGCAGAAAGCCGAATCGGTCGCAGCCCTCAACGCGGTCTTCAACGAGGTCGGCGTGGTGGTCGTCACCCGCAACCTCGGCCTGACGGTGGGTCAGTCCACCGCTCTGCGCGGGAAGGTCCGTGACGCGGGTGCGTCCTACAAGGTTGCGAAGAACCGCCTCGCCAAGCTCGCCATCAAGGACACCCAGTACGCCGGGATCGACGAATTCCTCGTCGGCCCGACTGCCCTGGCATGGTCGACCGATCCGGTCGCCGCTGCCAAGGCCGTGGTGGACTTCGCCAAGACGAACGACAAGCTCGAGATCGTCGGCGGCGCGATGGGGAGCCAGGTGCTCGACGCCGAAGGAATCAAGGCTCTCGCCTCGATGCCGTCGCTCGACGAGCTGCGGGCCAAGCTCATCGGTCTGGTCAATGCGCCCGCCACCAAGGTGGCGCAGCTGGCCAATGCACCGGCGGCAAAGCTCGCCCGCGTATTCGGCGCCTATGGTGCCAAGGACGCGGCGTAAGCGGTTTTTCCCTTCTCGAATTCCCGGACAACCAATGGTGTCCGGTCCATTATTTGAACGGAGTATTTTGACATGGCCGATATCGCCAAGCTCGTTGAAGACCTGTCGCAGCTGACCGTGCTGGAAGCTGCCGAACTCGCCAAGGCTCTTGAAGAGGCATGGGGCGTTTCCGCCGCTGCCGCCGTGGCTGTTGCCGCGCCGGCTGGTGGTGGCGCTGCCGAAGCCGTTGAAGAAAAGACCGAGTTCGACGTCATCCTGACCGGTGACGGTGGCAAGAAGATCCAGGTGATCAAGGAAGTCCGCGCCATCACCGGCCTGGGCCTGACCGAAGCCAAGACCCTCGTTGAATCGGCTCCGAAGCCGCTCAAGGAAGGCGTGAACAAGGCTGAAGCCGAAGAGATCAAGAAGAAGATCGAGGAAGCCGGCGGCACCGTCGAACTGAAGTAATTCAGCCTCGATCCTTTCGGATCAAGCGAAGGGCGGTGCCGAAAGGCGCCGCCCTTTTCGTTTGAAAGGCACTGTGCCGCTTGGCAGCCTCGTTACACCACCGCCCATTGCACAGGCCTGATCGTCGCGCAGGCAGGGCTGCCGTCTTTGGCGGTTCCGTCGATGGTGCCGACGAGAACGCCGCCTGATGCTGCCTTGTCGAGAAGGGTGGGATCGATGTCGTGGATGTCGATCTTCATCCGCCGGCTCCATGGCGACAGGTGCTGGCCCGCCGATTGGCCGATGCGAATATAGACGAAGCGGCGCAGGGGGCCCTCACGACGGACCTGTGGGCCGAAGAACTTCGCACCGCCGCCCGGCGTGCGTTCGATATTCAACGGGAGGTCGAAAGCGAGCGGCTCGCCGGATTTCGACGTCTTCGGATCGAGTGGCGCGTCGTCCTGTTGCAGGCTGTGCAGCACGCCGGGGACGGGCCGTTCGATAACGATGCGCGCGCTGATCTCTATCCGATCAGCGCGCGCCAACGCCTTACAGCCCCTTGATGTAGTCGATCAGTTCCTGGCGCTTGCCCGCGTCCTTCACGCCGCCGAACGCCATTTTGGTGCCCGGAACCGTGCCGCGCGGATCGGCCAGGTACTTGTCGAGATTGGCCTGGTTCCAGACGAGGCCCGAATCCTTCATCGGCTGGCTGAAATCGAAGCCGGGGACCGCGCCCGCCTTCTCACCCCAGATACCGGCGAGCGAAGGGCCAATGCCGTTCTTGCCCGGTTCGACCGCGTGGCAGGCCTTGCACTGGGCGAAAGCTGCAGGCGGCGCGGGCGGCTGGGCCGCGGCCACAGGCGCGGCCGAAGCCGATGCGCTGGGGGTGGGCGTGGGTTCCGGCGTGGCGGCGGCAGTTTCGCTCGCTTCCGGTTCCGGCGTGGCGGCTTCGCTGGCTGCGGCGCCGGTTGCCGAAGCGGGTTCGACAGCAGCGGTCGTTTCCGTGGGTGCAGCCTCTGTATCTTCAGCGCCGCCGCCGCAGGCGGACAGGGTGAGCAGCAGAGCCAGCGCAATGGCGGATGGAGCGACCTTCATGGGGAGCATGGGGGAATTCCTTCACGTCTTCGCGGCGTCCCATATCGCCTGAATTATCGGAGCGGAAGGCCCCTGTGACCGGTATGACGCGGCAAGGGGAAATCAGCACGCTGCAACAGGCATGGCTTTCCCCCGTTGCCGGGCGCGCCTATCCGGGCCGGCTTCATGTTTGACGAGTCGACCTCTACCTGGCGCGGAGAAATGGCCGCAACGCTGCGTATCGCGGCCCCGTTGGCGGCTGCGAACATGCTGCAGATGCTGATCTACGCGATGGACGTGATCTTCGTGGCCCGGTTGGGCGAAGAATCCCTCGCAGCATCCAGCCTCGCCATTTCGCTGTTCGGCCTGATGATGTGGTGCTTTTCCGGCATGACAGGAATGGTCGCCGCGCTGATCGCGGCCGAGTTGGGCCGCCATCGCCACGCGGTGCGAGAGGTTCGGCGTAGCACGCGCATGGCGATGTGGCTGGGCCTCGTGCTGGGCCTGGGCGGCATGATCGTGTGCCTGTTCGGACACGAGATCATGTTGCTGGCCGGGCAAGACCCGCATGTGGCCCAGCTGGCCGGCGGGTTCATGGGCGTGATCATGTGGGCGATGGTGCCGATGGTCTTCGCCAATGTGCTGCGCAGCGTGGTTTCAGCGCTGGGGCGGCCGATCTTCGCCACAGCCATCACCGGGCTGGCGGTAGGGGTCAGCGCGCTGGCCAACTATGCCTTCGTGTTCGGCCATCTGGGGGCACCGGCAATGGGCCTGAACGGATCGGCGCTGGCCAGTGTGCTGACCGCGCTGTTCATGCTCGCGGCCTATGTCATCGCCATTCAGGCGAACCGGCAACTGCGGCGCTATCGCCTGTTCGGCAACTGGTGGCGGCCCGAATGGCAGCGCCTGAAGGAACTGATCCGCACCGGCGCACCCGTTGCGCTGACCATCCTTGCGGAGGCAGGGCTGTTCAGCGGGGCCGCCTTCCTGATGGGCCTGATCGGCGCATCCCAACTGGCGGGTCATGCGATCGCGCTGCAGGTGGCCGCGCTGGCGTTCCAGGTGCCATTCGGCGTGGGGCAAGCAGCGACGATCCGCGTCGGCTATCACTATGGCGCACGCGACAATGCGGCGGCTGGGCGCGCGGGCTGGGTGGCGATCGTGGCTGGCACCGGCTTCATGGTGCTGACGGCATCGATCATGCTGTTTGCGCCCAAACTGGTGCTGGGCCTCTATGTCGATACCGACGCGCCGCGGAATGCCGCGCTGATGGGCTTCGCCATGCAATTCATGGTCGTGGCGGCGGCTTTCCAGTTGTTCGATGGCTTGCAGGCGGTGGCAGCGGGCTCGCTACGCGGGCTGAGGGATACGCGCGTGCCGATGATCTATGCCCTGTTCGGTTACTGGGTGCCGGGACTTGGCACGGCGATCGGGCTGGGCTTTTTCACGCCACTGGCGGGCCTTGGTATATGGATGGGGCTGGCGGTGGGGCTGATCGTGGTGGCGCTGCTGATGGTGCAGCGTTGGCACCGGCGTGGGCGACTGGGGCTGCTGGCCGCCTGAGCGCCTTTCCACGTCAAACTTTCTTCGCGTGGCGCTGTTGACGGCCCCGTTCGGCGGACCCATATGCCCGCCGCTGGCACTCTTGGAAGGAGAGTGCCAATCGCATTCAACACCAACTGGAAGAGGTCCATAGACATGGCATTCCGTCCGCTGCACGACCGCGTACTGGTCCGCCGCATCGAGGCCGAGGAAAAGACGGCCGGCGGCATCATCATCCCCGATAGCGCCAAGGAAAAGCCGAGCGAGGGCGAAGTCGTCGCCGTTGGCACCGGTTCGCGTTCCGACGATGGCAAAGTCACCCCGCTCGATGTGAAGGCTGGCGACCGCGTTCTGTTCGGCAAGTGGTCCGGCACCGAGGTCAAGCTCGATGGCGAAGACCTGCTGATCATGAAGGAAAGCGACATCATGGGGATCGTCGGCTGATCAGCCACGACCGCCTGAACTTTCCTGAACATTCAACATTAAACTGAAAGGTACAGCACATGGCTGCCAAGGACGTGAAATTCTCGCGCGACGCGCGTGAGCGCATCCTCAAGGGCGTCGACACGCTCGCCAATGCGGTAAAGGTTACGCTGGGCCCCAAGGGCCGCAACGTCGTGATCGACAAGAGCTTCGGCGCGCCGCGCATCACCAAGGACGGCGTCACCGTCGCCAAGGAAATCGAGCTTGCCGACAAGTTCGAAAATATGGGCGCGCAGATGCTCCGCGAAGTCGCATCGAAGCAGAATGACAAGGCCGGCGACGGCACGACGACCGCGACGGTGCTCGCGCAGGCGATCGTCCGCGAAGGCTCGAAGGCCGTCGCCGCGGGCATGAACCCGATGGACGTCAAACGCGGCATCGATCTCGCCGTGACCAAGGTCGTCGAGGACCTCAAGGCGCACGCCAAGTCGGTCGAGGCGAACAGCGAGATCGCGCAGGTCGCGACCATCTCGGCCAATGGCGACGAAGAGGTCGGCAAAATCCTCGCGGAAGCGATGGAGAAGGTCGGCAACGAGGGCGTGATCACCGTCGAGGAAGCGAAGAGCCTCGCAACCGAACTCGAAACGGTCGAGGGCATGCAGTTCGATCGCGGCTATCTCTCGCCTTACTTCATCACCAACGCCGAGAAGCTGAAGGTCGAAC
>DATMGK010000013.1:0-5162 GCA_035555595.1 Croceibacterium sp.
TGCGGGCGTGGGCATCCGCGTGGGCGCTTTCGATGAGCCGGGTGCGTTCCGGCCGGATGCGGTGGTGTTTACCGGAAACCGGATGCCGTGGGTGGCCCTGCCGGAAGGGATCCCGGCCTTTGAAGCCTATTACCGGCCATCGGAACTGCTGCCGCCAGAGCGGTTTGCCAGGCTGATGGCACTGGTTGAGCGGGGCAACTAATCCTCCCCGTTCCGAAGGAATGGGGAGGGGGACCGCCGCCATAGGCGGTGGTGGAGGGGTGGCGTTGGAAAAATCCGATCATGATTACGCGACCGCGCGGCGTTTGCGCCGATCCCTGTCATTGCCGGAAGTTCTGCTTTGGCGGGAATTGCGCCGCAAGGCGGGCGGTGTGAAGGTCCGCAGGCAGCATCCCGTGGGGCGTTATGTGGTCGATTTTTATTGTGCTGCCGCCAAGCTGGCGTTCGAGATAGATGGCATTTCGCATGAAATGGGCGACCGGCCCTCACGGGACGATTTTCGCGATGCGTTTCTGCGCGAGCAGGGGATAGAGGTCGCGCGGATACCGGCAAGCGAGGTGCTGCGTTCTCCGACGGACGTGGCCGACCGGGTGGCATCTATGTGTCGGGAGCGCGGTGGCTGACGCTTTACCCCTCCACCACCCGCTTCGCGGGCGGTCCCCCTCCCCATTGCCAGGCAACGGGGAGGATCTGAGGATTAAGCCGCTTCTTCTTTCTTCTTGCCTTCGCTGGAGACGACGCGGACCGGTTCCTTGCGGCCTTCGACCACGTCTTTGTCCACGACCACTTCGGTTACGTCGTCCATGCCGGGCAGGTCGAACATGGTGTCGAGCAGGATCGCCTCCACGATCGAACGCAGGCCGCGAGCGCCGGTCTTGCGCTTGATCGCCTTGCGAGCGATCGCTTCCAGCGCGTCGTCGGTGAAGGTGAGGTCCACCTCTTCCAGTTCGAACAGCTTGGCGTACTGCTTGACCAGCGCGTTCTTCGGTTCCTTCAGGATCTGCACCAGCGCGGGCACGTCAAGATCGTGCAGCGTGGCGATCACCGGCAGGCGGCCGACGAATTCGGGGATCAGGCCGAACTTCAGCAGATCTTCCGGCTCACACTTCTGCAGCATTTCGCCCACGCGGGCCTGCTGCGGATCGGCGATATGCGCGCCGAAGCCGATCGACCGCTTCTGCAGACGGTCGCCGATGATCTTTTCCAGCCCCGCGAAAGCGCCGCCGCAGATGAACAGGATGTTCGTCGTATCCACCTGCAGGAATTCCTGCTGCGGATGCTTGCGGCCGCCCTGCGGTGGAACGCTGGCGGTGGTGCCTTCCATCAGCTTGAGCAGCGCCTGCTGCACGCCTTCACCCGAAACGTCGCGGGTGATGGAAGGATTTTCCGCCTTGCGCGTGATCTTGTCGATCTCGTCGATGTAGACGATACCGTGCTGCGCCTTTTCGACATTGTAGTCACTGGCCTGCAGCAGCTTGAGGATGATGTTCTCCACATCCTCACCGACATAGCCCGCCTCTGTCAGCGTGGTGGCGTCAGCCATCGTGAACGGCACGTCGAAGGTGCGGGCCAGCGTCTGCGCCAGCAGCGTCTTGCCGCTGCCGGTGGGGCCGACGAGCAGGATGTTGGACTTCGCCAGTTCGACGTCGCCCGCCTTGCCGCTGTGCTTCAGCCGTTTGTAGTGATTGTGGACCGCGACGGAGAGCACGCGCTTGGCGCGATCCTGCCCGATCACATAATCGTTCAGCGTGTTGAAGATATCCTGCGGCGTGGGGACGCCACCGTCCTTCTTGCCGGCGATGCCGCCCTTCGTTTCCTCGCGGATGATGTCGTTGCACAGCTCCACGCATTCATCGCAGATGAACACCGTGGGGCCTGCGATCAGCTTGCGCACCTCGTGCTGCGACTTCCCGCAGAAGCTGCAGTAGAGGGTGCTTTTGCTGTCGGAACCGCTGAGTTTGGTCATATTTTCGTCCATGGCCCCGACGCGGACCGGAATTGGAGCGTCGGGGGATTCGCCCCGGGGAATGTAGCCCCGAAGGTGTCAATATCAATCGTAACAGCCTTAACACCCACGGCTTGCGCCAGCCTGAAGAGGCAAGGTTGCCAAATTGCTACAGTTTCGCGGCGGTCCGTTACCGCCCGATTCCGGGGCGAAGCCGTTATTCAGGGGCACCGCCGCTGCCGGTTTCGGCCCCGGTTTCCTCGTCCTTCGGGCGGTGAGCGAAAACCTTGTCGACGATGCCGAAGGCCAGCGCTTCTTCCGCTTCGAGGAAGGTGTCGCGGTCCATCGCCTTTTCGATCTCGGTCAGCGTCTTGCCGGTATACTTGGCGTAGAGATCGTTCATCCGCTTGCGGATGCGCAGGATTTCCTTCGCCTGAATTTCGATATCGGACGCCATGCCGCGCGCGCCGCCGGAAGGCTGGTGAACCATGATTCGCGCATTCGGCAGCGCAACGCGCATACCCGGTTCGCCCGCCGCGAGCAGGAAGCTGCCCATCGAAGCCGCCTGACCGACGCAGACCGTGCGGACCTTCGGCTTGATGTATTGCATGGTATCGTGGATCGCCATGCCGGCCGTGACCACGCCGCCCGGCGAGTTGATATACATCGAGATATCCTGGCTGTTCTCGCTTTCGAGGAACAGCAACTGCGCGACGATCAGGCTGGCCATCGTATCTTCGACCTGCCCGGTTACGAACACGATGCGTTCACGCAGCAGGCGGCTGAAGATATCGAAGCTGCGTTCACCGCGGCTGGTGCTTTCGACGACCACGGGCACGAGAGCGCCGGTCATGGGGTCGGTATGGAATTTTCCCTGGGCGCCGGAATCGCCAAACAGATCGATCATGGAAGTCCTCTCGTCATGAAGCGGCGCCTATGTCGCGCCTTGGCTGCGCTTGTTCAAGGGCGTACCGTATGGCGGATGCGGGAAAACCGTTCGTCGGACTGGATTGACCCTCCGTCGAAGCGTGCTGCACCGGTCGTATCAGGCAGATAGAACACCCTGGTAACTACATTCGTAGTCGGGGAGAATCGAATGAGGGGACTGCTCCTGTCATCCGCCGCGGTGGTTTTTGCAGCACTTCCCGCCTGCGCGATGGCGCAGGAATCCGGGGATGCGCCGCCGCCACTGGCGACCGAGGTTTCAAACGGGACGACTCGCGAGGTCTATGTCCCGGCGGACTTTGCCCGTTTCGCGCCGAACAATGCGCTGGACATGCTGAATCAGGTGCCGGGCTTTTCCATTGCGGAGGAAGATCAGGGCCGGGGACTGGGCCAGGCCAACAGCAACGTACTGATCAATGGCCAGCGGGTGGCCAGCAAATCGGAAAGCGTGTTCGATGTTCTGCGGCGGATCGCCGCCGCGCGGGTGGAGCGGATCGAGATCGTCGATGGCGCGTCGCTGGGCATACCGGGCCTTTCGGGGCAGGTGGCCAATGTCATCACCGGCACGGGCCAGATCGGCGGCCGGTTCGAATACAGGGCAATCTGGCGGCCCAATTACGCCAAGACCAGTTATGGCAGCGGCGAAATCTCGCTGAGCGGTTCCAGCCCGCGGGTTGAATGGTCGGCGGCCTATAGCCATGGCGTGGGGCGTGGCGGTGCCGGTGGAGGCGAGGGCACCACGATCACCGACGCAGCGGGTAACGTGATCGAGACGCGCGAGGGACTGATCCAGTTCGTGGGTGAATACCCGAAGCTGTCGGGCCGCCTGAAATGGAATGGGCCGGGATCGCTGGTGGCCAGCGTCAATGCTTCCTACAGCCGGACCTATACCGATTCTTCCAACGACGAGTGGCGGCATGTCGTGGGCGGGGGCGACCTGTTCCGCGATTTCAGCAATGATGACGACGGCTATGATTACGAGATCGGCGGCGACGTGGATTTCGCGTTGGGGCCGGGACGGCTGAAGCTAATCGGGATCGAGCGATACGAACGCTTCTTCGGCCCGGCTACATCGCTGCTGATCCCTGCGGACGGCAGCCCGGCCACCGGCACCCGGTTCGACCAGACGCGCGAAAGTGGCGAGCATATCGGACGGGGCGAGTACCGCTGGGACATGATCGGTGGAAACTGGCAGATGGACGCGGAAGCGGCGTTCAACCGGTATTCCGCGGTATCCTCGCTGGAGATTCTTCAGCCCGATGGTGTGTTCACGCCGATTCCCTTCCCCGGTGCGACGGGCGGGGTGACGGAGGATCGCTATGAGATGATCCTGACGCATAACCGCACGCTGGCCCCCGGCCTGACGCTGCAAGTCGGCGGCGGGGCGGAATATTCGAAGCTGGTGCAGACGGGGCCGGGCGGTCTGGCGCGCGAGTTCTGGCGGCCCAAGGGTTCGCTGACGCTGGCATGGACGGCGCGGCCGGGACTGGACGTTTCGCTGAAGCTGGCGCGCACGGTGGGGCAGCTGTCGTTCGGTGATTTTCTGGCCAACGTGGATCTGGAGGTGGAAAACGGCAACGCCGGTAATGCCGACCTGGTCCCCGAACAGGCATGGGAAGCGGATCTGGAGATCAAGAAGAACCTGCAAGCCTGGGGTTCCGCCACGCTGCGCGTGTATGGGCGGCATATCGAGGATTATATCGACATCATACCCGTCGATGGCGGCCTGGAATCGATCGGCAATATCGCGGGCGGGGCAACGCTTTATGGCGCGTCCATCAATGCCACGATCAATCTCGATCCGCTGGGCTGGAAGGGCGCGCGCATTACCGCCAACGGGCGACTGGAGGATTCATCGCTGAGTGATCCGCTGACGGGAATCGACCGGCCGTTCAGCAGCCACAATTACGCGGAAGGCGAGGTGGCGCTGCGCTATGACATTCCGGCGAGCAATTGGGCGGTGGGCGGCGGTTTCGAATGGGACCTGTACAAGCCCTATGTGCGCCTGTCCGAAGTCGGCCACGACTATGAAGGGCCGGTCTACACATACGCCTTCATCGAGAACAAGAATGTGCTGGGCCTGACGGTGAACCTGAACGTGTTCAACCTGACATCCGGCCAGAGCATGTTCGACCGCACGGTGTGGACCGGCTTGCGCGATCGTTCGGCGATCGAGTTCGTGGAGCGGCGTCGGATGTTTGTTTCGGCTATCTATCGCCTGACGGTGAAGGGCAGTTTCTAGGCCCATCCGCCTGAAAAGCAGTTGCGCCCC
>DATMGK010000014.1:0-9597 GCA_035555595.1 Croceibacterium sp.
AGGCTTCAGACCCGCTCCACCGCGCCCCCGGCCACGCGCCACACCGCCGCTTCCCCCTCGATGCCCGTGAACGGCGCCAGTTCGGTGCCGGTCAGCCACACCTGAGCGCCGCCGCCACGCAGCCGGTCGAACAGCGCCTCCCGACGCAGCGGGTCGAGGTGCGCGGCCACTTCATCCAGCAGCAGCACGCCGGGCCTCCCGCGCGCAGCCAGTTCCGCATGGGCCAGTGTGATGGAAATCAGCATGGCCTTCTGCTCGCCGGTGGAGCACGCGGCGGCGGGCATATCCTTTTCCGCCATGGTCACGATCAATTCGTCACGGTGCGGGCCGGTCAGCGTGCGCTGCGCCGTGCGATCGCGCGCTCGCCCGCGTGCCAGTTCCTGCGCCAGCGCCGCCGCGTCCTGTGGCCCGCCGGGCGCATAAGTCAGGGCGGGGCGGGCGAACGGGCCACCGTCCCCAGCATCCATTGCGTCGGAAAGGCGCGCTACCAGCGCCGCGCGTCCGCTCGCCAGTGCTGCGCCTGCTTCGGCCAGTTGCGTCTCGATCGCCTCGAACCACTGCGCGTCCGCCCCCGCTTCATCGGAAAGCATCCGGTTCCGTTCGCGCAGCGCTGCTTCATAGCGGGATGCCGTGCGCGCATGAGATGGATCGAGCGCCAGCGCCAGCCGGTCCATATAGCGCCGCCTCGCTCCGGCGCTGTCGGTGAACAGCCCATCCATCGCCGGGGTCAGCCAGCCGATCGCCAGCCATTCGCCCAGCGATGCGGCGCTGGCTTCGGCACCGTTGACTTGCACCACCCGCCGCCCCGGCCGCCCCGCCACGGTGCCGGTGCCCAGTCGAACGGGGTCGCCATCATCGCGATGAAGCTCCGCGCTCACCGCGAAGCCCCCGGCCGCGACCGCCCGGCCGCTTGCCATCGCCATGTCGGGCAGGGCGGCGCGCCGAAGCCCGCGCCCCGGCGCGAGCAGGGACAGCGCCTCCAGCACGTTGGTCTTGCCCGCGCCGTTCTCCCCCACCAGCAGATTGATCTGCGATGCGTGATCGAGCCGGCTCGCCGCATGATTGCGGAAACGCGAAAGGATGATCCGGTCGAGCGCCATGAGCGGGCGAGGGTTAGGGGGCATGGCCCGCACTGGCAATGGCTGGAGCTGCCAGCGCACCCTCATCCTGAAACCGAAAATTGGCGAAAATTGCTAATCTTCGGTTTCGCCAATTGACGGAAATTTACATCGCTCCGCCGAAAGTGGCTGAATTGCGCGGTTTCGTCATTTTGGCACGGCTCCTGCAATGCGTCCTGTGTCGGCGGATTGGCCGCCCGGCAGGTCCAGAAATGAGGAGTAGATGATGATGTTGAATGTCTCGAACGTGATGAAGCACGGGCTGGCCGCGCTCGCCGCGCTTTTCATCACCGGCACGCTACTGGCGAACGGTCTCGCCCACACCCCGGCGCAGGTTCACTCGGTTGCGGGTATCCTGGCATGAACGGGGTTGACCGCAACCACTCCGGCCCCCCGGCGCGGGCTTTCCGTCTCGACAAGGGCAACGGCAAGGTATTTGGCGTCTGCGCTGGCATTGCCGACTATCTGAACGTCGATCCGCTGATCGTCCGCGCCATATTCGTGCTGGGCACGATATTCGGGGTCGGCAGCTTCGTTCTGATCTACCTCGCGATTGCGCTGCTGGCGGACTGAGCGTCCGTCAGCGCGCCCTCGCGAAGGGGGAGAAATCGGTGTCCGTATCGAACACCTCCACCCCTTCGCGGCGTTTGAGAAAACCGACTGCCAGATAGGTGAACGGCGTCAGCAGCGCCTCCCATAATACCTTGATGATCCATTGTGACAGGACCACCTGCCACAACTGATCAATCGGCCAGCCCACCAGGCCATAGAAGGCCAGTGGATAGAAGATCAGGCTATCCAGCCCCTGTCCTACCACGGTCGATCCGATCGTCCGCATCCACAGCCAGCGGCCGTTTGTCAGCACTTTCAGCTTCGCCAGAACGAAGCTGTTGGCGAACTCCCCTGCCCAGAACGCGGTCATGGATGCCAGCACGATGCGCCACGAATTGCCGAACACGAATTCGTATGCCTCTTGCCCCGGCCATTCCGCAGCCGGGGGCAGGGCGACCACCACGGCGGCCATGAAGGCCATGAACAGTAGCGCGGCAAAGCCGGTCCAGATCACCCGCCGCGCGTGGGCATAGCCATAGACTTCGGTCAGCACGTCCCCGATGATGTAGCTGATGGGGAAGAACATCACGCCCGCGCCGAACGACCAGTGCGTGCCGCCCGGCAGTGAGATGTAGCTGGGCTTTGATGCGCCGATCAGGTTGGACAGCAACAGCACCGCCACGAACGCGGCCATGACATAGGGGAAGTAGCGAAAGCCCGCCCCGCTGGCGGCCTTTATCCCCGTTTCTCCGGTCATCTGCCGCTTCTTGTCATCACCGCACTCTATCGATGTTTGCGAGCCGGGCAAAGCGCAGCTAATGAGCCGCCCGGGCGCCCGTAGTTCAACTGGATAGAGCACGAGCCTTCTAAGCTTGGAGTTGCAGGTTCGAGTCCTGCCGGGCGCGCCACACATCCGAAGTCACGGAATCCGGCATTTTTGGTTTACGCCATTCCGGGCGGACTGGTGCAGCGCGTAAGGTTGTGACCCGCAAGGGCTTTGGTTGGACGGGTTGGCTGGAATGCGCGGCAGTTGCGATGTGGTGGTTCTTGGCGGTGGTGCGGCAGGGCTCATGTGTGCTCTGCGGGCGGGGCAGCGCGGCCGCCGCGTTTTGGTCATCGATCATGCCGACCAGCCCGGCAGGAAGATTCTGATCTCGGGCGGTGGCCGGTGCAATTTTACCAATATCCACACTGCGCCGGATCGCTTCCTTTCGGCTAATCCGCACTTCGCGAAGTCCGCGCTCAGCCGGTACACTCCGCAGGATTTCCTCGAACTGGTCGAACGCCATGGCATCGCCTGGCACGAGAAGACCCTTGGGCAGCTTTTCTGCGATGGATCAGCCCGGCAGATTGTAGACATGCTGCTTGCCGAATGTGCTGGCGCGGCGGTGGATATCTGCTGTGGCGAGGCCATCCGTGATGTCGAACACGGTGGCGGATTGTTTACCGTGAAGACCGATCGACGCACGGTTCAGGCGCCTTCGCTGGTCATCGCTACCGGCGGTCCGTCCATTCCAAAGATCGGCGCAACCGGATACGCTTACGAACTGGCGCGCAGTTTCGGATTGAAGGTTGTCCAGCCTCGCCCCGCACTGGTGCCGCTTACGCTCAGCGGTGCCGACGCTCTCTTTCAGAAGCTATCGGGTGTGGCGACGGAAGTGGTCGCGCAAAGCACGGATGCCTCGTTCCGAGAGGCGGCCCTGTTCACGCACCGGGGGCTCTCCGGTCCGGCGATCCTCCAGATTTCGTCTTACTGGCGTCCGGGTGGAACCATCGGGATCGATTTTCTTCCGCACGAGGAATCCGGATGGCTGCTCCGGCGCAAGCAGCAGACTCCCCGCGCCACGCTGCGCGGCGTTTTGCGAACCGCGCTGCCCGACAGACTGGCGGATGCCTTGGCAGACCGGCTGGGACATGATGGCGCGCTGGCGAATTTGACTGACGCCGATTTGCGCGGTGTGGAACTTCGGCTCGGGAAGTGGGATTTCCAGCCCAATGGCACAGAGGGATTTGCCAAGGCAGAAGTGACTGTAGGCGGGGTCAGTACTGCTGAGTTGTCGTCGAAGACGATGGAGGCGAAACGCCTTCCGGGGCTATTCGTAATTGGTGAAGCAGTCGACGTGACCGGATGGCTCGGCGGGTACAATTTTCAATGGGCCTGGGCCAGCGGATGGGCTGCCGGTGAGGTAGCCTGAGGCCGGTGCCCCAGAGATGTGCTGATGGCATAGTTGAACGGCAAGGCGGTCGCGGGGATCAGCCAGACCCGCCGCTTTCCGCACGCGGAGAGCAACGACGTCCGGTTTCTCGGCATTCCGGTAAAGATCAGGGCCGGCGCGGCTTCAGCTTTTGGCGGAAGGGTCGGCCGCTGACGGCCAGTCTTCGGGATAGGGCATGATCATCCGACCGTCTGGCGCGGCGGTGAAGCTGGTCTGGGTGGGGTAGGCGAATTCGATCCCGCGCTCGTTGAACGTCCGCAGGATGCCTAGTGCCACGTCCTGCTGCGCCTGTCGCGCCTTGCCGGCGTCGCCGGTTTCGACATCGAACAACAGCTCGAAATCGATCGAGCTGGCGTTGAACGCAACGAAGGCGGCGCGCACGAAGTGATGGCCGGCTCGCTCTACCTCAGCACGCATCAGGGCGGGTATTTCTGCCGCCACGGCGGGATCGGTCTGATAGGTCACGCCCACGGGCAGCTTGAACTGGTGCATCTGGCGGCCGGTATAGTTCGTCACTTCCTGCGCCAGCAGCTGCGTATTGCCGATGATCCTCATCTCGCCGGTCAGCGAAAGTATGCGGGTGGATTTCAGGCCGATCTTCTTCACCCGGCCCGTCACCGGCCCTTCCTTGCCCTGATAGGTGATCACATCACCCACGCGGAACGGCTTGTCGAAGATGATGGAAAGCGCGGCGAACAAGTCGGAAAAGATGCCCTGCGCCGCAAGGCCGATGGCGATGCCGCCGATGCCCATGCCCGCCACCAGCGCGGTCACGTTCACGCCCAGGTTGTCGAGGATCACGATCCCGGCGATCAGGAACACGGTGATGGAAACCAGCAGCCGGATGATCGCCATCGCACTAGTCAGGGTGGAGGCATCCCCTTCGTGCCCGAGCGTGCGGCGCTCTATCATTCCCAAAATCAGCGCGCGTGCCCAGATCGCGACCTGCAGCGCGGCGGCTATTGTGAACAGGATGGAGATAGTTCGAGCCACATCCTGCGGCGGATGCAGGAAACCTTGCACAAGCTGGACGGACAGCGCGGCGTTGAACCATACCTTGGTCTTGCGCACGACGTCGGCGAAAACAATGGCCAGCGAATGGTCGGGGGTCAGCCGCTTGGCGGCGCGCAGCAGCAGCACGCGCAGACCGAACAGCGCCGCGAAAACCCCCGCCGCCACTGCGGCTGCGATGGTCAACTCGCTAACGTTTTCGGCAGCCCATGCCAGCACGGAGGTGCGCTGCTCATTCATCGAAATTCCCTTCTGCTTCCCCGGGGTCTGACCCTAGGCATCCAATCCCTAACGCGCCAGTCACCCTGAAGTGTCGGGGTTTTTGACAAGTCGTCAGATGGTTAGCCACGCGTAAACCATCATGATGCCCGCAAATCCGTGATTGCCTGAAACTGGCACGGGTCGTGCTGCAGGATTATCACCCAAAGGAAGTCTTCGAAACGAGGCGGGGCTTCTTCCGGTCCCTATCCCCCCAGGGTCTCCGGCCCCGCCTCCCCGAAGCACCCCTCCCCAAAGCACCTTTGCGGTTTTCCTGATGAAATGGTCGGTCCACACCCATAATAAGGGGCGGTGTCCCGCAAATCGTCTTTCCCGCCGGTTATTGACCCCGATGTCCGCCTGCTGGTTCTCGGCAGCCTGCCGGGGGAACGCTCGCTGGCGGAACA
This sequence comes from Croceibacterium sp., assembly GCA_035555595.1. GTDB lineage: Bacteria > Pseudomonadota > Alphaproteobacteria > Sphingomonadales > Sphingomonadaceae > Croceibacterium_A. The sequence continues at coordinate 5,563 of DATMGK010000014.1, forward strand.
GCGGTACTACGCGCATCCGCGCAATCGCTTCTGGCACCTGATCGGCCTCGCTATTGGCCGTGACCTTGAACCGCTTGAATATTCGCAGCGGCTGGACGCGCTGCTCGATGCCGGGGTCGGCCTGTGGGATGTTATCGGTTCCGCCCGCCGGCAGGGCAGCCTCGATGCCGCGATTCGCGAGGCGGAGCATAATCCGCTGGTGGAACTCGCCGCATCGCTCCCCCGGTTGCGAGCCGTCGCGTTCAATGGCGCCACTTCCGCGCGCATCGGCATGGCCCAGCTCGGCGGGATCGGTCTGTCGCTTGTGCCTTTGCCCTCATCCAGCCCCGCCAACGCGTTCGTCCCTCTGCACGAGAAGGAAAAGCTGTGGAGCGGGCTAGGCGAATTTCTGCGCTGATACTTGCTTCATTCGCGCGGGCATCCCATTGAAACAGCATGAGCAAGCGATTTCCCACCGGCAAGGCGGCCATCGCGGGCGCCATCGGCTCCGCAGCCGTTGCTGCGGCGGTCCTTTACGTCAACCGGCGCAAGGACAGGAAGAAGCCGCCGCAGCCCGGCCCGATCCCCAGTGGCGAGCCTCCGGAGACTGATTGATGGAACCCGTCCGGGCGGTTGAAGGCCGCGCCTATCCGTTTGGCCTGAAGAATGCCGATACCGATCTGATCATCCCGTCGCGCTGGCTGAAGACCATCTCGCGCGAAGGGTTGGGGCGGGGCGCTTTCGAAGCGCTGCGGCAGGATCCCGATAACGTGTTCGACCGGGCGGAATTCGCCGGCGCGCCGATCATCATCGCGGGTGACAATTTCGGCTGCGGCTCCAGCCGCGAACATGCGGCTTGGGCCTTGCTCGACATGGGCGTCAAGGCAGTGATCGCGCCCAGTTTTTCAGACATCTTTTCCGGCAATGCGTTCAAGAACGGCATCCTCACCGTGGTTCTCCCCCAGGATCAGGTGGATCGGCTGCTGGAAGTCGCGGAAACCGATCCGATCTCCATCGATCTTGAACATCAGACGGTGACGACGCCCTTCCAGGATCGCTTCACGTTCGAGATTGATCCGTTCCGCAAGCATTGCCTGATGCGCGGGCTGGATGAAGTAGCCCTCACGCTGGAAAACGACGGGTCCATTGCCCGTTACGAAAGCCAGATCGCCGCCGCGCGGCCGTGGATCGCGCGCGGAACCGGGGCGGCGGCCTGATTTTTCGCCGCCGGGCGCCCGTCGCGCTTGTCGAAGGACGGGGTTATCTTCTACCGCGTCTGAACGGAAATTCGCCGGCTGGCGGCTTGTGGTGGCCAGTCCGGATTTGAAAGGCAGAACAACATGACTGACCTCAACGATCGCAGGCGTGGAGAGGAAGCGAAGTTCGTGATGGACGCGGACACCGCTTTCCGCGTCGCCGCCCGCCGCAACCGCCTGCTCGGCCAGTGGGCCGCTGAAAAGATGGGCCTCACTCCAGAGGAGACGGAGGCTTATCGCAAGGCTGTCGTCCAGGCGGATTTTGAGGAAGCGGGCGACGAAGACGTGATCCGCAAGGTGCTGGGCGATCTCACCGCGGCGGGCGTCGATGTCGACGAAGCCGGTGTGCGCGCCGCGCTGGAGGAAAAGGCGGTAGAGGCCAAGCGCCAGTTGATGAGCGAGTCCTGACGCGATGGCGATGCCCGCGGCTGAGATAGAGGCGCTGATCCGCGCCGCGCTGCCCGATGCGGATGTGGCGATCACCGATCTCGCCGGGGATGGCGATCACTACAGCGCCCATGTCGTTTCCACGGCTTTCGCGGGGAAGACCCGCGTGCAACAGCACAAGCTGGTTTACGAGGCGCTGGGCGGCCGCATGGGCGGCGCGCTTCACGCCTTGCAACTGACCACTGCCGTTCCCAACTGATTCTGCGATCAGAACCGAAAGTCCACGCCAATGTCCGAAGCCAACACCCGCATTTCCCAGATCGTCCAAGGCAACGATGTCGTGCTGTTCATGAAGGGCACGCCGCTGTTTCCGCAGTGCGGTTTTTCCAGCCGCGCGATTGCGATCCTCGACCACTGCGGCATCGCTTATGAAAGCGTGGACGTGTTGCAGGACATGGAAATCCGCCAGGGGATCAAGGAATTCTCTGACTGGCCGACTATCCCCCAGCTCTATGTGAAGGGCGAATTCGTGGGCGGCAGCGACATCATGATGGAAATGTACGAAGCTGGCGAATTGCAGCAGCTTCTGGCTGACGCTCAGGTCGCTAAGGCAAGCTGAGAGCGCGGCGGCGGGGGCAGGGCTGCGGGCGCTGTCCCTTCGGCTCTTCCCTCATACAAATGGACGGCTGAGAGCGAGAGAGTAGCACGGGGCTAACCCGTGCCATCCTTCCCTTCTGGCAAAAACGTAAGCCGTGGGCCTTCCGGTCAGGCCAGTTCGCGCACGTCCGTCAGCTTGCCAGTAACGGCCGCCGCAGCCGCCATCGCCGGGCTGACGAGGTGGGTGCGCGCACCCGGCCCCTGACGGCCCACGAAATTGCGGTTGCTGGTGCTGGCGCAGCGTTCGCCCGCAGGCACCTTGTCCGGGTTCATGCCCAGACAGGCGGAACAGCCCGGTTCGCGCCATTCCAGCCCGGCCTCGGTGAACACCTTGTCCAGCCCTTCGGCCTCGGCCTGTTCCTTCACCAGTCCGGAACCGGGGACGACGATCGCCCACTTCACGTTCTCGGCCTTGTGGCGGCCTTTCAGCACAGCCGCGGCGGCGCGCAGGTCTTCGATGCGGCTGTTGGTGCAGCTGCCGATGAAGACGTTCTGCACTTCCACTTCGTCCATGCGCTGCCCGGGGGTCAGGCCCATGTAATCGAGGCTGGCCTGTGCCGCTTTCTGCTTGCTGGGATCGGCAAAGCTCACCGGATCGGGCACCACGCCGCCAATCGCCACCGTGTCCTCGGGGCTGGTGCCCCACGTCACCGTGGGCTCAACGGTGCTGGCGTCGATCACCACGGACTTGTCGAACACCGCGCCTTCGTCGGTGTGCAGGGTCTTCCAGTACGCGACGGCCTGATCCCATTCCTCGCCCTTCGGCGCAAAGGGGCGGCCCTTGATATAGGCGAAGGTCGTTTCGTCGGGGGCGATCAGGCCCACGCGCGCGCCACCCTCGATGCTCATGTTGCAAACGGTCAGGCGGCTTTCGATGCTCATGTCCTCGAACACCTTGCCCCGGTATTCGATCGCATGGCCGGTGCCGCCCGCGGTGCCGATCACGCCGGTGATGTGCAGGATCAGGTCCTTGGCCGTGACGCCGGGGCTCAATTCGCCCTCCACGCGCACTTCCATCGTTTTCCACGTCCGCAGCAGCAGGGTCTGCGTAGCGAGCACATGTTCGACCTCGCTGGTGCCGATGCCGAATGCCAGCGCACCCAGCGCACCGTGCGCCGCCGTGTGGCTGTCACCGCAAACCAGCGTGGTGCCGGGCAGGGTGAAGCCCTGTTCCGGCCCGACAACGTGGACGATGCCCTGCTGGCGGCTGGTGGCGTTGAAATAGCGGATGCCGAATGCGGGCGCGTTGCGCTCCAGCGCGGCCAGCTGGTCGCGACTTTCCGGATCGGCGATGGGCACCCGGTTGCCATCGGCGTCCAGACGCGCGGTGGTCGGCACGTTGTGATCGGGCACCGCCAGCGTCAGTTCCGGATGGCGGACCTTGCGCCCGTTCATCCGCAACGATTCGAACGCCTGCGGGCTGGTGACTTCGTGGACGAGGTGCCGGTCGATGAAGATCAGGCAGGTGCCGTCCTCACGCCGTTCGATAACGTGTTCGTCCCAGATCTTTTCGTACAGGGTGCGTGGTTTGCTGGCCATGCGTGGCACTTACGCGCGGCGCGCCACATTTCAAGCGGCACTGGTCTTGTTACGGGTGAAGACGGGGTTTCACGGCGCTATTCGGCGCGGGTCATGATCCATGTGCCCGACCCGACCATCGCCAGCAGAGGGAAGATCACCCACGGCCATGACAGCGTCCACAGCGCCACAGCCGCGCTGACGAAAAGCGTGACCAGCGCTGCCATCTTCGCGCGGC
>DATMGK010000015.1:0-77590 GCA_035555595.1 Croceibacterium sp.
GCGGCGGATCGCGCGGTGGCTTCGGCGGCGGCGGTGGTCGCGGCCCGGGTGGCCCGCGCGGCGGCGGCGGTGGTGGCGGCGGAATGCCGGCACAGGTCGTCGGAACCGGCCAGGGCAAGGTAAAATTCTTCAACGGCCAGAAGGGCTTCGGCTTCATCCAGCGCGACGAAGGCGGCGAGGACGTGTTCGTCCACATCAGCCAGGTGGAGCGTGCGGGGCTGGAAGGTCTCGCCGAAGGGCAGGAACTGCAGTTCAACCTGGTTGATCGCGGCGGGAAGATTTCCGCGGCCGATCTGCAGGTCGTCGGTGATGTGATCGCCGTGGAGCAGAAAGCTGCCAGCCCTCAGCGCGAGCTGACCGGCGAAAAGGCTACTGGCACGGTGAAGTTCTTCAATTCCATGAAGGGCTTCGGCTTCATCACGCGTGATGATGGCAAGGAAGATGCGTTCGTGCACATCAGTGCGGTCGAACGTTCCGGCCTGCCGGGCATCAATGAAGGCGACCGTTTCGAGTTCGATCTCGAGGTAGACCGACGAGGGAAATACTCCGCGGTCAACCTTGTGCCCGTTCAGGGCTGATCAGCGGCGGGACTTTATGTCCTCGGTTATGGGCCGGTGGTTTGACCGGCCCATACCAACCCCATAAAACGGACATCGCGGGCGGCCCATGAGGGCCGCCGTTTGCGCTTATCGCGCCATTCCGCAGGAATTGCCCGCCATGTCGATCACTCCCCTTATGCCTGTCTATCCCCGGTGCGACGTTCGCCCGGTTCGCGGCGAACATTGCCACCTGATCTCTGAAGACGGCACGCGTTATCTGGATTTCGCGGCCGGAATCGCCGTCAACCTGCTGGGCCATTCCCACCCCGGCCTGATTGGCGCGATCCAGAGCCAGGCGGCGACGCTGATGCACGTGTCGAATCTCTACGGCAGCCCGCAGGGTGAAAAGCTCGCCCGGCGGCTGGTCGATCTGACCTTCGCCGACACGGTGTTCTTCACCAATTCTGGGGCTGAGGCAGTGGAGTGCGCGATCAAGACCGCGCGCGCTTATCACCAGCACGCCGGGAATACGGACCGGTTTGAACTGATCACGTTCAACAACGCCTTCCACGGCCGCACCATGGCCACGATCAGCGCCTCGAATCAGGAAAAGATGCACAAGGGCTTCGCCCCCTTGCTGCCCGGCTTCAGCTACGTCGATTTCAATGATCTGGAAGGGGCCAAGGCGGCCATGGGGCCGCATACGGCGGGCTTCCTGGTCGAACCGATCCAGGGTGAAGGCGGCATCCGCGCCGGAACGCAGGAATTCATCGAGGGCTTGCGTGCCCTTGCTGATGAGCACGATCTGATGCTGGTGTTCGATGAGGTGCAGACCGGCGTCGCGCGCACCGGCACGTTCTACGCCTATGAACAATACGGCATCGTGCCGGACATTCTCGCGACCGCGAAGGGCATCGGCGGCGGTTTCCCGCTGGGCGCGTGCCTGGTGACCGAGAAGGCGGCGAGGGGCATGACCTTCGGCACGCACGGGTCCACCTATGGCGGCAATCCTCTCGCGATGGCGGCGGCCAATGCGGTGCTGGATGCGGTCGCGAACGAGGAGTTTCTGGCCGACGTTCGCGCCAAGGGTGAACGCATTCGTTCGCGGCTGGAACAGTTCATCGGCAACTATCCGGCGCTATTCGAAGGGGTGCGCGGCAAGGGCCTGATGCTGGGGCTGAAGATGAAGGTGGAGCCGCGCGGCTTCATGCAGCACCTGCGTGACAATCATCAGTTGCTGACGGTTGCGGCTGGCGACAACACCCTGCGGATTCTCCCTCCGCTGGTTATCGGCGATGCGGAGATCGACGAGTTCTTCGACAGGCTTTCAGCCGGATCGGCCGACTATACGCTTCCGGAGAGTGCATGATGCGGCATTTCCTCGACCTGTCCGATGCTGGTGGTGACGCGCTCGCCGCAATGATCAGTGACGCGCTGGATCGCAAGGCAACGCGGCGCGAATGGCCGAAGGGTCGGCCCGATGCGGATCGCCCGCTGGACGGGCGTGTGCTGGGCATGGTGTTCGAGAAGAATTCCACCCGCACACGCGTCAGCTTCGATATCGCCATTCGCCAGCTTGGCGGCACTTCGCTGGTGCTGGACGCGGCGACGACCCAGCTTGGGCGGGGTGAAACCGTGGCTGATACCGCGCGCGTGCTCAGCCGCATGGTCGATGCGATCATGGTTCGCACGGATGATCACGCCAAGGTGGAGGAGATGGTTCGCCACGCCACTGTGCCGGTGATCAATGGCCTGACCGACCGTTCGCACCCCTGCCAGATCGTCGCGGATCTGCTGACGATCGTGGAACAGGGCAAGGCGCTGCCGGGGCTGGAACTGGCCTGGCTGGGCGACGGCAACAACGTGCTGCACTCTATCGTAGAGGCGGCCGGCCTGATGAAGTTCAACGTGCGCGTGGGCACGCCGCAGGGATACGATCCTGACCCGTCATTTGTGGAGCAGGCGCGGGCCGCAGGCGCGAAGATCACTCTGACCCGTGACCCGGTGGAAGCCATCGCCGGGGCGGACATTGTGGTGACCGATACCTGGATCTCGATGGGCCAGCAGCACGCGCATGAAAAGCTGGCGGCGATGGCGCCTTTTCAGGTCAACGAGGCGTTGATGGCGCAGGCGAAGCCCGATGCGCGCTTCCTCCACTGTCTTCCCGCCCACGTGGGGGAGGAAGTGAGCGAAGGCGTATTCGAAGGGGCGCAGTCCGTCGTGTTCGACGAGGCGGAAAATCGCATCCACGCGCAGAAGTCCGTCCTGTTGTGGTGCTTTGGCCTGCTTTGACCCTGCGGGGTTAACTTGGCGGGGTCAGTTCCCATATGGCCGGCATGACTTCGCCTGACCGCCTGCGCGATCCCGCCAGTACAGACCAGTTGCTCAGCTTCACCCTGCCTGACCGGCAGGCGAGGGGCCGTATCGTGCGTATGGGACCCGTGCTGGGCCGCATCCTCGCGGCGCATGACTATCCTTATGAGATAAAGCAGCTTCTGGCGGAGGCTCTGGTGCTGACCGGGCTGATGGGCGCACTGCTGAAGCGCGAGGGCAGCCAGCTTACCCTGCAGGCGCAGACGGAGGGCGGCGCGGTTGACCTGCTGGTCTGCGACTATCGCGACGGGGAACTGCGCGGTTACGCGAAGTTCGATGAGGAACGTCTTGCCGGCCTGGGTGACGAACCATCGCTGGAGGAACTGTTCGGCACCGGATACCTCGCGGTGACGTTCGACCTATCCGCGACGGCTGAACGCTATCAGGGCGTTGTCCCGCTGGAAGGGGCGTCCCTGACGGAAGCGGTGCAGGCCTATTTCGCGCGTAGTGAGCAGGTGCCGACTCTTATCCGCATTGCCGTGGATCTGCGCGCCAGCCGCCCGGTGGCTGGCGGAATGCTGGTGCAGCATCTGGCAGAGGGCGAAGAAGGTGGTGCGCGGCTGCATGCGCGGCCAGAGCATCCGGAATGGGACCATGTTGCCATTATGGCCGGATCGGTTCGCCCTGACGAACTGGTGGACAACGATCTGCCGCTTCAGGACCTGCTGTGGCGTCTGTTTCATGAAGAGCGCGAGGTTCGTGTGCAGCCCCTCGGCACGCTGTCGCGCGGATGCCGCTGTTCGGTCGTGCATTTCGAGGAAGTGCTGGCACGTTTTCCGGCGGAAGACCGGCGTGACATGCGGGACGATAACGGCGTGATTCTGGTGGATTGTGCGTTCTGCTCGCGAGAGTTCGCCATTCAGGATTAATCAATTCGTCGCTGATACAGGGCGTTTGGGCGCAGAAGCTGTCTGTGCTAGACCACGGATGTAGATTTGCGGAGTTCCTTGCAAATGAACGGGTCCCGATCATTGCGAACATTTCGTCTCATGAGTGCGGTTGCTGCCGCACTGGTTTTTGGCGCGGTCGCGGCCCATGCGGCGGACCTGGCCATGCTCAGCCAGCTCACCAAGGGCGGCTGGACGATGCGCATTCGCGAGGACGGATCGCAGCAGCGGGTTTGCGTGCGCAATGGGCAGGAATTCATCCAGATCCGCCACCGCCAGCCCGGTTGCAGCCGGTTTATCGTGCAGGATGGGGCGGATGAAGTTGTCGTGCAGTACACCTGCCGCGGCAACGGCTATGGCCGCACCTCGATCCGGCGGGAAAATAGCGGCCTGATCCAGATCCAGAGCCAGGGCATCGTAGATGGCGCACCGTTCTCGATCAGTGCGGAAGGGCGGCATACCGGCGTCTGTTAGGCACTGGCTATGCGCGCGTGAGGGCTTGCCCGGCGGATCGCGCATGCCTAGCCGGTCATCATGAACTCACCGCAATCGCCCAGAAAGGCCGTCGTCCTGCTTTCCGGCGGTCTCGATTCGATGGTCTCGGCCGCCATCGCCCGCGAGCAGGGCTTTGAAATCAACGCCCTCACCATCGATTACAACCAGCGGCACCGGCGGGAGATTGACGCTGCGGCGGAGATTGCCCGCAAGTTGGGGGCCGCTCGGCACGTCGTTCTGCCGCTCGATCTCCGGCGCTTTGGCGGTTCGGCGCTTACGGACGATATCGATGTGCCGAAGGATGGCGTGGGCGGCGACATCCCGATCACTTACGTGCCTGCGCGCAATCTTGTGTTCCTGTCTCTCACGCTCGCCTGGGCGGAGCCGATTGGCGCGCACGACATCTTCATTGGCGTGAATGCGCTGGATTATTCCGGCTATCCCGATTGCCGCCCTGAATTCATCGCCAGCTTCGCGGAAACCGCGCGACTGGCGACAAAAGAGGGCGCGGAAGGAAATCCCTTCACCATCCACGCGCCGTTGCAGCACTGGGGCAAGGCACGCATCGCGCAGGAAGCCGCGCGGCTGGGTCTCGACCCGGCGATGAGCTGGTCCTGCTATGATCCGACGCCCGATGGGCTGGCCTGCGGCCTGTGCGACAGTTGCCGCCTGCGCCGCGCGGGTTTCGAAGAGGCGGGAGTGGAAGACCGCACGCGTTACGCGGCTGATATCTGACCCATGGCGGGGGGCGGTGCCGTGCCAGAGGGAGAGCAGAAAGCCCCGCTCTATAGCTGGTATGCACTGGGCGTCCTGTTCGTCGTCTATCTGGTCAATTTCGTTGACCGGCAGATACTTTCGATCCTCGCGAACGATATCAAGGCAGACCTTGCGCTGACGGATGCCGATCTCGGCTTTCTCTACGGCACGGCTTTCGCGATTTTCTATGCTCTGTTCGGGATTCCGCTCGGCCGATTGGCGGATGGGTGGAGCCGCACGCGTTTGCTGGCGCTCGGTCTGGCGCTGTGGTCGTGCATGACGGCGTTGTCAGGTCTGGCCCGCAACGGCGCGGCGCTGGCTGCTGCACGCGTGGGGGTAGGGATTGGGGAGGCTACCGCGAGCCCCTGCGCCTATTCGCTTATCGCCGACTGGTTTCCTTCGCGCCTGCGTGGAACCGCGCTGGGAATCTATTCGGCGGGACTGTTCGTCGGCAGCGGGCTGTCGCTGGTTATCGGCGGGCTGATCGTCGAAAGCTGGAATCGTGCGTGGCCGCATGACGCTCCCCTCGGCCTTGCCGGCTGGCAGGCGGCGTTTCTCGCTGTGGGCCTCCCCGGATTGATACTCGCGCTTTGGGTCGTTTCCCTTCGCGAGCCTGCACGCGGTGCGATGGAGGGTATCCCCAGCGAGGGTGACCCGCGTGCGTGGCAGAACTTCGGGGCGGAACTGTTGCGGATCGTTCCCCCCTTCACCGTGATCGGTGCGGCTTCTCGCGGCGGTAGAAGCCTTCTGGTCAATCTTGCCGTGGCGGCTCTGCTTGCGCTGGCAGCATGGGTTCTGGGCGATGCGACGGGCAATGCCGCACAGTTCTGGTTCGTCGGCGTGGGCGCTTATGCCGTGTTCAGTTGGGCCAGTGCGCTGCGCCGTGCCGATCCGCCGACTTACGCGCTGACATGGCGCAGCGCCGCCTTCATCTCGATCGTCCTCGTCTATGCGGTCGTTTCCTACCTCGGCTACACAGTGACCTATTGGGCCTCTCCCTATGCAGAGCGCACTTTCGGGTTCGAAAAGGTGGAACTGGGGTTGCTGATCGGCGCGCCTGCCGCGCTGGGCGGGTTCCTCGGCGTATTGGGCGGCGGCTGGCTGGCGGACCGGCTGCACCGGCGTTTCGCCAGCGGGCGTTTGCTGGTGCTGGGGGTTGGTCTGTTGCTGCCGGTGCCGCTCACGCTCGTGGGATATGGAACTGCCGATTCTACCGTGTTCCTCGTGTGCAGCTTCCTGCTCCAGATGGCGACATCGTCCGCGCTTGGTGCAGCCGCGGCGGCCAGTCAGGCACTGGTCCTGCCGGGTATGAAGGGCACGGCCACCGCGATCTTCTTCCTGGGGGCAACGCTGATCGGGCTTGCGTTCGGTCCTTTCGTCGCGGGCCTCGTTTCGGAACTTTCCGGCAGTCTCGCCACCGGTGTGATCGGCAATCTTGCGCTGGTGCCTGTCGGGTTCGTTGCACTGGTGATCGCCATCCGGCTTTACCCGGCCGCCGAAGCCACCCGACAGGAGCGGGCGGTAGCAGCCTGACAGCCTCCTCACGCTGCCGGCAGTATTCCTCCGGCGATCAGGGCCGCGACCAGAGCAGCGATTGCATCGCGCGCCTCACCATCGACAATAGCGCCCCCCGCGGGGGCCGGGAGGGTCTCAGCCCGCAACCAACCACCGTGATAGCGGATGTCCTGCCCAGCTGATCGGTCGAGCACTCGCAGGCCATCGCGCGGTGCCGCGAAAACCCAGCCTCCCGCCTGAAATGAGGCAAGGCAGCCGTCCCGGTCAGCCCAGGCTCCCGACGCGCCAATGGCAACCAGCCATGCTTCGCCCTCAGCCGGATCGGGCGGCGGAACGCTGGCTTCGCCTTCGATGGCCGGGTGCAGCAGCAGGTCCGTCAGCGCATGCGCCTGATTGACGAAGAACTCCTTCTGCGCCTGTGCGGCGAACAGCAGCGGCAGGCCAAAGCGCGGGCTGGCGGATGTGAACGAGATTGGATCGGGCATCGGTTTTCCTTTCGAAGGGGATCAGGGCAGGGTGGTCAGCAGCAGCGCGTCGGAAAGGGCGTGGTTTCCGGCCTGCCGCACCCACAGCGGCTGTCCGCCATGCGCGGCGAGGGCGCTCGCCCATTCGGCGGTAGTGAAGGTCAGGCTGGGCTCGTCGGATTGCCAGCTGGCGCGCGACGCATCGACCGGGCCGACACCCACCAGCCAGCTTTCGGCCTGTTCGTTCAGCGGCACTTCGACACCGTCGGCCCAGTTCCAGCCGCCCCGGCTGCGCCGCGTCCAGCGGAATGTCACACCGGTTGCATTCGTCTCCATGCGGGGGTGGACCGGGGTGAGGGGGCGCAAGGTTATCCCTGCGTTGACCACCGATGAAACAACCGGTTCTGCATCGGCCAGCCCAATTGCGGCCACGGCGTCCGATGCGCCGAGTTCCGACGTATCGATCCGCACCGGCCCCCCATCCCGCAGCACGAACCGTGCCCCGGCCATATGGCCTGTCTTTGCCGCTGTTTCAGTTCCGCCGCGCCCGCGCAGTAGCCCGCGCAGCCGCCACCGCCCTTCACCGAGCGATAGTGCGCCCGCGAATTGCAGCACCTCGCCGCCCACCAGCGCGCGGTTCGCACCAGCGGCGATCGCTTCGGCAGATGCACCGGTCAGCATGAAGTCGGGCGATGCCAGATCGACTTCCGCCGAAGCGTCCGTTTCCAGCAACATCGCAGTAGAGGGGCCAAGCGGCCCAGCCAGCGCCCCGATTACGCTTCGCCGCGTGCCCGATCCGCCCAGCGGCGTCAGTTCTCCCCGCAAATCGGCATAGAGCGCCGCGCCGGTCCACCCTGCCGATACGGACGAAACCGCCGCATAGACCTGCCGCAGATCGCCATTCCCGGCGCCTTCCCATGGCAGTTCAAATGCTGCGATCAGCGTTGGCATGGCGATCAGATCGGGAGTGGGGAGGGAGCGGCCCGGATCGGTCGGCGCTTCCCATGTCCCGCCACCCGGCAGGCGACTCAGTTCAAGTTCGATGCCATGCGCGCCCCATTCCCATGTATCGATATGCCATAGGCCGGTGTGCCCCGGCACGCGCACAACACCGCCCGGCCTCAGCATCGGATCGAGTTCGGCGACACGCCACGAAAGGCTTTCGCGGGCCGATCCCGCCCGTTCGGCGGCGGCGTTCACCAGCGTCCGCGCGGTCTGGGCCGAAAGCACGCCGGGGAACTCCATCGCGCGGCTTAGCCCCGGCCGGGCCTGCCCGTCCACGCGCTGCAATCCCGGCTGATAGTCTCGCGCCGGATCGTAATAGCGCAGCTCGCCCGCCGCTTGCCCGGCCTCTGCCTGCCGCCGCCGCACGATGCCGCCCGCACCGCCGAAAGCGCCTTCGCTGCCGTCGATGGCGGCTTCCGGCAGCAGCACCGGATTTGCCGGCATGGTATTGCGGGCGCTCAACGTCAGCTTCTCTCCGCCCGCATCGCAGGCCAGCGGATAAAGCTGGTTCAGGCCCGCAAGTGTTTCCGCCAGCGATCCACCCTCGTCGCTGTATCCGGTCAGCCCCGGAAGCGCCGCTTGCGTGTTTATGCCGTGTCCCAGCGGCTCCATCACCTCCACCAGCGTCACCTCGCTGCCGTCCCCGGCCACGATCTCGAACGTCAGCGCTGGTATGCGATTGCCGAAGTCGGCCAGCTGCAGCGCCTCGAACACGCAATAGGCGGTCCCGCGGAATGCCGGGGCGCCCGCCCCTTCTGCAGAGGCGATCAGCGGGTCCGGCATCTGGTCGCCGTGGCCCGCATGGACGCGCAGCACGCCGCCCGTCTTCAGGTCGCCCGCGGCGCCGCGCAGCAGGTTGCCATCCGCCCAGATGCGGCCCAGCCGCCGGATCGGCCGGCTCGCCAGCGCCACCGCGAACGAAACCGAATAGCTATATGTCGTGGTGGATGGCCGCCCCTTGCCCCCGCCGGTCCTCTCGCTGCTTTCCGCCAGATCAGTGGCCCAGATGATCGTCCCCGGCGCGCGCACCGTGCCGAAATGCCGGGGGATCGGCGCGCCATAGCTGGAGGTGGTGACCGCCAGTTCCTTCAGCCGCGCCCCTTCGCGGTGCCCGCTGCCGATTACCGCGCGGTCGATCCGGTTGCCGATCAACGAACCGATCGCACCGCCGATCGGCCCGCCAATCGCTGTGCCGACTGCGGTGAGGACGAGAGTAGCCATGAGGGGTGCCTATCGATCGGAAAGCCGCCAGTGCCGGATGACCGGCCAGGCGAGCGGGAAGGGGGTGATGACCACGCGGCGCAGGCCGGCATGGGCGTGAACGATGCCGCCGCCGCATGCGGCCACGGCCAGGTGAAGCTGTGCCGGGCCGGCTTGCAGCAGCAGCACGTCCCCGGCCTCGGCAGGGGATGTCACTTCGGCCAGCCCCGCCGCCGCAGCCAGAGGCAGCAGGTGCTCAGCGGCACGATGGCGCAGGCCATATCGCTGTGGCGGTACGACCGGACGACCGATCTCCGCCAGCGCGACCGCGACTAACCCCACGCAATCGAGCCCCGTCAGCGGATCGTGTCCATGCAGCCTGAACGGCGTGCCAAGATGCCCCTCCGCCGCGCGCGCCAGCGCCGCGCCGCTCACGCGGCCCGCGTGGGATAGCGGGCCAGCAGATCGTTGCCCGGCACGAACGGTTCGCCCTGAAAATTGACCGCGTTTGCAAAGCGCACGCGGCAGGTTTGCAGCGTATGGTCGCATCCTTCGCGCAACACGGCCCGCGTTCCCGGTTCCAGCGCCGCATGCAGTGGAAAGCCGAGCGACAGCCCGCCCCCATCCGCGCGGTTCACCCGCATCGTCGTTCCAGCCTGCGGGTCGTCGATCCAGCGAACCTCCCCTCCAGCCATCGCCGTGGCAGGCGGCCCACCGGTGAAGGTCACGCGGTTCGCAGCTGAATCCATCGTCTCCACCACCGCCTCATGCGTGAAGCGCGCGGCGCTCAGTGTGCAGCCGGGGCCGCAGAAGCGTGCGCGGCAGGTCGGGCTTGTGCGCGGCACCGGGTCCAGTTCCAGCCGCGTTTTGGCAGATCGCAGCTCGGCATTGAAACTGCCCGCTTCTTCCGACACCTCGCCGATCTCGCCGCGATAGAGCACCTCGCGCTCAAGGCTCTCCCAATCGATCACGCCGATCGTCACACCCGCTCCGTCGAACCGGCCCTGCGCTAGGTCAGGCGCGGCAATGCCATCATGCGTCAGGGCACCTTCAACCTCTGCACTGTCGGATGAAAGGTCCGCGCTGCGCCGCACCGCGCTCGGCACCATGCCGGGGGCGGATCGATGCAGCAGGCCGTCGAACCACAGATCGCGGTCGTGCCCGGTGAAGCCCAGCGTCACCCCGTCACGCCGCTGCACGCGCCAGAACGTGGCAAGGCCCTCCAGCGGCTCGCGGTTGAACACCCGGCTCATGCCGGTTCCCGCACTTCGACCAGCGGCACGGAGGGGGCTTCCCCCGCCGCGAAGTTCGCCCCGGTCACGTCCAGCCGGTCGGCGGCGAAGCGTACCGGCACGTCGAACAGGAAGCCCGCCCGCACTTCCGCCCCGGCTTCCGGCGCTTGCTCGAACACGATCCAGCCGCCGCTTTCCAGCGACCATTCCGTCGATGGCGCGCCATTCACGGAAACCAGCACGCTGCCCGCCTGCGGCCGGGTGATTCGCCGTTCCTGCGGCTCTGCCCCGCCATAGAGTTTCCGCAACGGGAAGCGGGCCGAGAGCCCGTCACCTATGCCGATCAACTGGTCGGCCGCAGCGGGAGTCCCGGTCATCCCGCTGGAACTGAAATCGAACGGATCGCGCAGCCGGAATCCCCGCGCCGCCCCCCGCCGAGCGCGGAAGAAGGCGATCAGGGCGCTCAGTTCCGCTTCGGACCGGATGCCCGGACCGACATCGAAATGCAGCCGCGCATCGCTCCAGTGGCTCGCCCGCCGCTCATGGCCGGAAGCGGTTATCGCGACGGAGGTGGAAAATTCCGCGCTCACCCCCGCATCGCGGCCCAGAGCCAGCGGATAGGGCACGTCATCGAAAGCGTTCATGGCATTGCCTCCTGAAACCGGCAGTCGGGTGAAACCGTCGCGGCAGATCTGCGGCAGCGCCCAGATGAAGCGTCGGCCCACGCCCCGCGCGGCCGCCTCCTCGATCCCGGCATCGATCCGCCGCCAGTATGGGTCGGCGTCTGCCGCGTTCAGCACGAAGCCCGCCAGATAGTCCTGCCGCGCCAGCGGATAGCCGAGCCGCTGCTGCATCGCCTGATAGCCCGCGCGCCGCCGTGCATCGGCCCCGGCGGTCAGCCAGTCATAGTCTTCCAGTTGCAGCCGGTCGTAAGCGGGCCATGCCCAGCCGGTCGGCACGTTGACGCGCGGAAGTTCCGGCAGGGCCGGGTCCAGCGCCGTGGGCGTGAACAGCAACAGCATGACCTCTGCCGGCCCGTTCGCCGCCGCGCGCACCGCATTGCGGATAGCCCCGGTAGACGCCGCCAGAGCCGCTCCCGCTTGATCGAGCAGCGCCAGCCCGGCGGCATCCAGCGGCTGGCGGAAATCCGCGATCAACGGGGGGGCGCCCCCGAACATCGTCCGCGCCGCATCGTCGTAGAGCGCGATCCGGCCATCCGGCAGGGCCCACCACCACGGCTCCCCGATCTGGAACGCGACCGGCAGCGCAGCCGCTTCCATCAGAGCAACCGCGCGCACGGCAATCGCCTGTAAATATGCCATCGCCGCGCCGTTGGCGGGGGAAAGCAGGGTGGAAGGCGGCTCCCACCCGGTCAGCGCTGGCGATCCGTCGGCAAAGCGTTGCTGCCAGTCCGGCGGGCAATGTTCGGCAAACAATTCGTAGGAAAGCGAGGTGATCGGCCGATAGCCCTGCATGGCGCACAGGCCGAAGAAATCCGCGTGCCACCGTTCCGCCGGGCCATTCATTTCGGCCGGGCGGGCGACCAGCAGGCTGCCGTCCATTTCCCATGCCAGACGGTAGAAATGGCTCATTCCCAGATAGTGGATCAGCTCGCCGCGATAACCCAGTCCCCGGATGCCGCGCAGCAGCCGGGCCGGTGTCTGGTTGTAACTGTCGTCATAGGCGGTCGCCATGTGCAGATCATGCGGCGGCACCAGCACGTCGCCGATTTCCAGCACGGCGTTTTCGCCCGAACAGGCGATCCCGCTCAGCTCCACCCAGCCATCGACGCGCGCGGGCAGCAGCGCGTTGCTTTCCGGGTCATAGCCCGGCGGCACGATGGAAATAAACATCCGGTCGATGTCGGCGGGATGGACAGGATCGCTCGCCTCCCATTCCCCCGCCAATGCAGAGAACGGCAGGGTGACGATCGCATCTTCCGGCGTGCCCTGGGCGTAATTCCACAGCCGCACATACCAGTTGCGCGCCTCTCCTGCCGCGTCGCGCCCCTCGATGGTCAGCGTCGGGCCGTGGACCGCGTCCAGCGGCATCAGCCCGGCGGAACGCCAGCGGAACCGCAGCGTCGCGCGGGAATAATCGCGCCGCGTTTCATAGGCCAGCAGGGGATGGTCCAGCCGGTCCTCGCTGGCCCAGATCAGGCCCGCCAGCGCATTCGCACGGTGGAACTCCGTATCCACTCGCAGGGTATCCGCGCCCGGTGTCGTCACGGCGGCCATTTCCGGGCGGGGGAAATCCACCGTCCAGAAACGCGGGTCGAACCGCTGGATATAATCGAATTCCTGCCCGTCGCGTCGGCGGGCCAGCCAGAATGGCATAACTGTTCTCCGATATCGGAATGGATCAGAACTCGCGCAGCGCCCGCCGCACGCTGCTCGCCACTTGCCGTGCGGATCGCTTCAGCGCGGTGGGCGCATCGGCTCCGCGCGTCTGGCCAAGCTGGATCGATACCCGCACCTCGCGCGCCGCCGTGGGTGTCGCGGCCTCGATCCGCCCGGCTGATGTGGGCACGAACACTTCCGGCCCGCGCTCCCCCACGCGATAGGCCGCGCCGGGGGATACCGGGCCGCCCGTGGCCCTTCCCGGCAGACCCAGCAGGGCGCTTACCGCGCCCCCCAGGACGGACCCCAGGCCCCCCGATTGCGCCGGGGCGGACAACACGCTGCCGATGCCGCTCTGCACGGCTTGCGCCGCGATCCGGTCCATGGCGGAAAGGGCCACGCGCTTCAGGTCCTCGAACCCCAGGCTGCCGCGCCTGATCGCCGACAGCAGCCCCCGCTCCAGCACGCCGCCCGCCGCGGCGAAGCCGTCGACCAGCGTGGTGTCGAAGGTGGCGCGCATCGCTTCGATGTCGCTTCTGAAACCCGCCGTGCTGGCCCTTACGTCCACCATCAGCGTCTCGATCTCGTCATCCATTGCGCTCTCGCTCCATCAGGGCGACCAATTCGTTGCGGCTCAGCGGCATCTGCGCGCGGGCTTCCGGCCAGTCGAAGATCGCCGCCAGCTCGTCCGGGGTGGCGTTCCAGAACTGGTCGGGCGGCCAGCCCAGCGCGCGGACCACCAGCCCGGAAAGCCGCCGCGCCTGTTCGGTAAAGGGGAAGGGTTCGCTCACCCCGCAGCCGCGCCGCGCAGGATTTGCCCCAGCAGGCAGCGCAGCGGGGCCGTGCATCCGGCAAGGCCCGCGTCCATCACCGCCTCGCCCATCTCCTCACGGGTCAGATCGCCGCGCTCGGTCAGGCAATGCCAGAACAGTGCCGACACCTCGGCCAGCCGTAGTTGTCCCTCGCTGGCCCGCTCGACCAGTGCGTAGAGCGACCCCAGTTCCTGTTCCGCCGCCACCAGCGCGCCGAACGTGGGCCGCAGCGCCCGCGCCTGGCCCGCGACGGTAAAGGCCGCTTCGCCTCTGGCCGGGTTCATGCCGGCACCACAGGGCCGGAACTTTCCAGTTGCAGCGTGTAGTTGCGTTCCCCGTTGAAATCCCCGGCATAGTCCAGCCGCTGCACCAGAAACTTCCCGCGCAGCTTCTCGCCATCCTCGAACGACAATTCGTAATCCACGATGGTGCCGCCCAACGCGTGCCCGCGTATCGCCGCCTCCGCGTTGCTGCCCAGGAATATTCCCGCCGCGCTGACCGAAACCGACCGCGTTCCCGCGCCCGACAGCAACTCGCGCCAGCCGCCGGATTCCTTGTGCGTCACCACCACGGTGTCACCGTTGATGGACATCTGCGTGGTCCGCAGTCCCGCCACCGTCTCGTAAGCCGGCGGCGCGCCGCCATCGCTGATCTTCAACAGGAAGGCGCTGCCTTTCTGGGCTGTCATAGTGTTCTCCTCTGAATGAATTTCGCCCACCCCGTTCATCCCCGCGCGGGCGAGGGGCAGGGCGGCAATCGGCAACCGCTATTCCGCCGCCAGAACCCGGAACCGGTATTCCAGCAGCACCGCGCGCAGGTTCCCCGGCCGCTGTTCTGCGCGCGCACGCAGGAACGTGATGCCCGCGATTGCGAACCCGCCCTGCGCTTTCGGCAGCGCTTCCACGCGCGCCTCGATCGCGGCTGTGGTCGCGGCGGCGCTGGCGGGGTCGCCTCCCCGGCAATGCAGTTCCAGCGCCACGCGTATCTCGCGCCCCCGCCGGTCCTTGGTGCTCCAGTCCCGGCTCGCGCTGGCGACCACGCCCAGCCACGGCGCGGCTGTGCGCGACGGCGCTTCCTCCGCCACCGTATTGATCCGCCCCGCCAGCACGGGGTCTGTTTTCAGCCAGCCCAGAAGGGCGGCCCGCAACAGGGTTTCCATGGTCATCGCTCCCCGGTGAAAAGGGGCCACAGCAGGCGCGCCAGCCGCCAGCGCCGCTCGCCGCTGCGCCGGGCCTCCGCGCGGGCCGTGGCCAGTGTGTTTGCCTGTTTCGTCAGTCGTGCCGCCAGCCGCTCGTTTCCGGCTATGCGTGCGGTAATCATGCCAGCCGCATCCGCCGCCACGGCCGCCACAGCGCCGCCACCGCCACCGGCGGGGCCAGCTTCGCGCCGTCGCTGTCACGCTGGCGATAATGGTGCGCCGCCAGCCGCAGCACTCCGTGGCGCAGGCCATCGGGCAGATCGGCCCAGTCCGCCGCCATGCCCGCGGTAAAGCGCACCGCCACGCGACTGGCCGCGAAGGGCCGCGTCATCCGCACCAGCGCGCCGCCGCCCGCCTCCAGCTCCACCGCATAGTCATCCGCTGCCAGTGCAAAGCGCGCACCCTGCGCGGGGATACCCTCCACGGCGGTCACGGCCTGGACCGGCCGCGTCGCCAGCGTCTGCCACATGGCGCAGGCGGGCAGCACTTCCTCGCACTCGGCGGCCAGCGGCATCACGCCGGTGAAGCCCTCGCAGGTTTCCAGCGCGGCGCGCAGCAATGCGGTCAACGCCGCATCTTCGCCGGACAGGCTCACGCCCAGCCATGCCTTCAACTCGTCCAGAGCCGCACCCGCCAGCGCAGCGGGCACGATGATGGCGCGTTTCATGCGCTTCTCCTCGATGATGGAAAAATGGCCCCCTCCCGCTGTGGGGAGAGGGCCGGGAGAAGCCTCAGGCCTCGATTTTCAGCAGTTTGATCGCCGCGCTGTCCAGCACCTGCCCGCCCACGCGCTTGGTGGCATAGAAGTGGACGAACGGCTTGTTGGTGAAGGGATCGCGCAGGATCGCCGTGGCGCTGCGTTCCGCGATCAGATAGCCGGCGCGGAAATTGCCGAACGCGATGGGGAAGGCATTGGCCGCCACATCCGGCATGTCCTCCGCTTCGATCACCGGATAGCCCAGCAGGCGGTCGGGCTGGCCTTCGCTCATCGATCCCTGCCACAGGAACGCACCGTCGCTGGTGCGCAGCTTGCGCACGGCCGCCAGCGTGGCGGAATTCATCACCCAGCTCGCGCCCTGCCGGTGTCCGGCCTTCAGCGAATGGACCAGGTCGATCAGCGTCAGGTCCGCCGTATCGCCAAGGTCCGCCGCGTCCCCGCTGCCGATATATTGCAGCGTGCCGAACGGGCGCACCGCGTCTCCCGCCATGGATACCGGCGCGTTCAGGAACCCGCGGGGCCGATTGGTCCCGTTACCGTTGACGAAGGCGGCCCCTTCCGCGCGGGCGAACTCGCTGGCGATCTCGCTCGCCAGCCAGCCTTCCAGATCGAAAGCGGCATCGTCCAGCATGGCCTGGCTCGCCGCCGGATTGGCGTAAAGCTCGCCGGTGGGCGGGGCGATCTCGGCAAAGTTCGGCGTGGCGGTTTCCGGCCGCGCGGCGTTTTCGCTGACCCAGCCGCTCGCCGTGCCGCCCAGCGTCACCAGCTTGCGATAGCCCGCGCTACCCACCTGCACGAGTTGCGCGATCCGGCGGATCGGGCTGATCTCGGCCATCTGCCGCGCAATCGCGGCGTCGATCTCTCGCGGCACCGCATATCCCCCGTCAGCGGCCACCGCACCCTGAACGGACTTCACCTCGCTTTCGCGGCCGCTGCGAAGATAACCGTCGACGAAGCCTTTGACCTCGACGCTCCGTTCCGCCCCTGCCAGCGGGGCCTTCGGCGCGCGGCCGATACGGTCCAGCCGCCCTTTCACCTCGTCCACCTCGCCGCGCAACGTGGCGATGGCCCTGTCCGCTTCGTCCTGCCGGGCGACCAGCTCGAACGAAGTTTCAAGGGCCTGGGTCTCGTTTGCAGTTTCCATCAAATGCCACCTTTCGTTTGGGCACAAAAAAACCGCCCGAAGGCGGCGGGTTGAATCGTGAATGGGTTGGGTCCGGGCTTCGGGGCCTAAGCGATCATATGCACCCGCGCCCCGTGTTGCAGCGGGTGCGTGACAAGGCTGATCTCGAACAGGTCGATATCCTCCAGCACACGTCCGGCGGGGGTCATGCGGTATCGCTGCGCGCGATATCCAAAGCTCAGGCCGCTAACCCCTCGGTCGCGCAGCAGCATGGCCGCACGGCTGGCGGGCCGCTCGATCCGCGCGATCACTCTCAGGCCGCGCGCGTCCTCGGCGATGCTCTCCACCGTGCCGATGCGCGCGCCCGCGCGGTGCTGCCACAACAGCGGCAAGGCCTCGCCCCGCTTCGCCAGCGTCCGGGCAAAGGCCCCGCGCCGGATCACATCCTGCGCCGCATCGGCCACATCGAACAGCGCCGCATATCCGGCAAAGCGCGTCACTTCAGCAGGCCCGGAAAGCCCAGCCGCACCGCCAGCCCGATCAGCAGCAGGGCAGTCAGCCCACGCGCGATCCACGCCAGCGCCGCCTTGCGCGCGCTCGCCTTGGCCGCCCGCCATGCCGCCAGCAATTCGCGCAATTCGTCGATGTCCTTTTCCGCGCTTTCGTCAGCCAGCCCCAACCGGGCCAGCACGCGGTTGGCGCCCAGTTCGCTCGCTTCCTCCACGATGGCGCGCAGAGTCACCAGTTCGCCGCTGTCGCCAGCGGTCTGGGCGATCAGGCGGGCCAGCATTTCGCCCCGGAATCCTGCTTCCCCGCTCATTTCCTGTCTCCCGATTGCGGCGCCAGCCCCAGCAGGGCGCGCTTTTCGTCCCGTTCCAGAAAGTCCGCGGCGCTGACTTGCGCCCACAACCGCTCGCGGTCCTCCGCCAGCGCCGGGATGCGGTCCAGGTCGACCGCCAGCGCCAGATCCGGGAACCACGGGTCCAGCCCTTCTGACAGCGCGCTCAGGATCTTGCCCGCCAGCGGCAGCAGGGTCAGCCGCCACAGCGCCCGGCTGGCTTCGCGATAGTTGGAATATGTATTGTCGCCCGGCAGGCCCAGCAGCATCGGCGGCACGCCGAATGCCAGCGCGATGTCGCGCGCCGCCGCCGCTTTCAACTCGGCAAAGTCCATGTCAGCCGGGCTCAGCGACAGGCTCTGCCATTTCAGGCCGCCTTCCAACAGCATCGGCCGCCCGGCATTGCCGGCGCCGGAAAACGCTGCCTCCAATTCTCCCTTCAGCCGGTCGAACTGGTCGGATGTCAGCGTATTTCCGTCACCCGCATCCATCGTCAGCGCGCCGCTTGGCCGTGCGGCGTTTTCCAGCAGGGCCCTGTTCCATCCGCTCGCCGCGTTGTGGATCGCCACCGCCTGCGCCGCCGCCGTCAGGCATCCCGCGCCGTAATGGTCATCGGCGGGATGCAGCGATTTCAGATGGATCACGCTGGGCCATCCGTCGCTGTCCTCCACCGGCAGGGTCAGCACCTTTTCACCCACGGTATACCGCCAGGCGGCGGGCCAGCCGTCCTCTCCCGCAACCACCGCAACACGCTCCGGTCGCAGGGCGAACAGTTCCACGGGCCGCCCCGCGCCATCGCGCATGATCTGCACATAGCCATTGCCGTGCAGCAGCAGGTGGCACGCCAGCGTCTCGATCAGGCTTTGTCCCGCGCTGGTTGCCATGACCAGCTTCAGCGCGGCGGGGTCCGCCTGGGTCAGCGGTACACGGCCCACACCCTCGGCCACCAGACGCACCGCGCGCTGGGCCACCGGATTTTCCAGAAAGGCCCGCCGCACCGCGCCGCGATATTCGAAGGGCGTCGGCTCCAGCGCGAACGACCATGGCGAAATGAACGATCGGGCCAGTGGCACGCGGCATCCGCCCCCGCCCTTGAAGGCGGCGGCGATGGTGGAAAGGAAGGACATCGGCGTTCCCCTTTTTTGGAATGTTTTTGGATTGCGCGAACGCGCTGAAACCCGGTCGGTCCGGGCGTTAACCTGATCTTTGGCAACTTTGCCTATGCAGTCGGCCGGGTTGCGGAGGGCTCATTTTGCCGGTTGCATTGCAGAAACGGATGGCGAAGCGCTCACGCGTTCTGCTGGTTGCTCACCTCGAAACGGGAGAGCAGCGGCAGGAAGTGCGCATTCGCGATCTTTCTGCGTCGGGTGCGCTGGTCGAATCTGCCGATCTGCCCCCTGTCGGGGAACAGGTGCAGCTTCATTGCGGCGAAAGCTCACTCGCGGGCCGGGTCGCGTGGATAGATGGCTCGTGGTGCGGGGTAGAGTTCGCGGAACCGCTGACCACGGGTGCGCTGGTGGATTCCATCGGTAGCCGACTGAAGGTTTCCGCCCCACGCACTTACCGTCACGACCGTGTGCCAGAGGCGGAAGAACAGCTCGAAATCGCCGCCCGCGTCATCCGCCTGCGCGATCGCATTCGGTAAACGCCGCACCACCACCCCACTTTCGTCATTCCCGCGAAGGCGGGAATCAAGCGCGCGACAGGGCCTCACCCACTCAAATTACCCGCACCCGCGCCATGCCATGGCGCCCCAGCATCAGCTCGCTCAGGGCCCAGACCAGCGCATCCGCCCGGTCGGGGGACCGGCCCGGCCCCTGGTACTCGCCTGCTGCCAGTATCCCGCACATCTCATCTTCCAGCAGCGGGAACTGCCCCGCGTGCCGCACGCGTCCTGCTTCATAAAGCGCGGCCACAGGCTCCGCCCGCGCGGCCTTGCCCCGGCTGGCATGGACCAGCCGCACGGGCAGCGTCACTTCCGCCGCGTGCAGCACCGATCGCACCATAGACCCGCCATTGTTCGCTTCGGCGATCACGCGGTCGGCATCCCATGCCCGCGCGGCCTCCGCCACCGCGCGTGCCCAGCGTTCCGGCGTTGGCCGCCGCACGGAACAGTCGACCATCACGCGCGCGATCCCGTCCTGATGCAGCGCGCAGACCACGATACCGCAGGCGTCGCCTTCGCTCGATGCGGGCGGATCGACGCCGATAACCACGCGCGTCGGGCACGTTGGCGTTTCACCTTCCCGGCATCGTTCCAGCAGCTCCCTGTTCCACAGCGCCCCTGCGACATCCTCGATCAGTTCGCCGTCGATCTCCTGCCTTCCCAGCAGCGATTGGCCGAACTGCGCCCGGATGGAATGCAGGAAGCCCGGCGGCAGATTGTCCGCATTGGCCTCCGTCGCGCCCCGGCTCACCACGAAGTCCGCGCTGGCGGCCAGCCGTCGCACCAGCGGCACCGCGCGCGGTGTGGTCGTGACCACCAGCCGTGGCGTTTCGCCCAGCCTCAGCCCCAGAATCAGATTGTCCCACGCCGCTTCCGCCCGTCCGCCGGTCTGGTTCCATTTGCCCAGCTCGTCACACCAGGCATGGCTGTGCTGTGGGCCGCGCAGGCTTTCGGGTTCCGCCGCCGAATAGAGCGTGGCCGTGGCGCCGTTGGGCCATTGCAGTTCCCGCGTGGAAGGCTTGAACCGGGGCCGCGCGCCCTCCGGCGCGATGGACAGCAGGCCCGCAGGGCCTTCCACCATTACGCTGCGCGCCTCCCCCAGCGACGCGGCGACCAGCGCGATGCGCGCCGTCCCGTTTCCGGCGGCAACTGCGCGCACCCATTCCGATCCCGCGCGTGTCTTGCCGAACCCGCGCCCTGCCATGATCAGCCAGCCCAGCCATTCTCCGGGCGGCGGCAATTGGCCCTCATGCGCCCATAGGTGCCAGTGCGTGCGGATCGCGCGCCGCTGCTCCTCGTCCATTGCGTGCAGCAGGGCGCGGCGTTCGATCGGGTCCAGCGACAGCAGGAACTCCAGCCGACTATCGCCGGGCATCGCTTGCCCCCGCCGTTTCCGCATGGGCCGCGCGCCGTTCGCGCATCCGGTCGATCATCGCGTCGATGGAATCCAGCACCGACTGTTCGTCACGACCACCGGCGCGGGCGCGTTCGCTCGCGATCGTTTCACGGTGCAGGCTGATCAGGCGGATGGCGGACCCCACGTCCAGCTTCTTCGCCGGGTCGGGCGTCCGCAGATAGCCGAGCACTTCCATTTCCAGATGCTCGTAACCTTCCAGCAGCGCCGCGCTCCACACTGCGCGAAAATCTGCATCCTCGCGTCGTGCCTTGTATGCCCGGCTGGCCGATATGCCCGCGCGTTCGGCCGATGATGTGACATTGGATGTCTCGGCCAGCGCTTGCAGGAAATAGGTTCGCCATTGCGTGTTCGCCTTTGTCTCGCCGCCTTCCTCGCGCTGGGTGGGGGTGATCCTGACGCTTTTCTTGCGCGGGTTCTTGCTGGCCGCCGGCGGACGCGCAGTCCCGCCGGCGCTGGTCTTGCGCTCGGTCGCCATATTCGTCCTGCTGAATGAGAGAGAAGGTAAGGGCGCTTCAGCCCCGAATCGCACTATCGCGATGTTTGCTTTATGTGCCTAAATGGCGTGACGATGTCAATAGAAAATAACCAAACAGGTTATTTTCAAGGATAGGGGACATTTCTCCCCCTTACGTGCGCCTGTCTCCCCGCATTGCGCCGCTTGCTCCCTCTTTCGCGCTCGCCTAACGCCGCGCCATGCTGCGCAAGCTTTACGACTGGGTGCTGGCCAAGGCCGCCCATCCGCACGCCGAATGGTGGCTGGCCCTCTTCTGTTTTGTGGAGGCCAGCTTCTTCCCAATCCCCCCGCATCCCCTGCTGGGGCTGATGTGTCTGGCGGAACCGAAAAAGGCGATCCGCTTCGCCCTCATCGCTACCTTCGCCTCGGTCGCGGGCGGCCTGCTCGGTTACGCGATCGGCTGGGGCCTGTATGATACCGTGGGCACGGACCTGCTGGCTCTGCTCGGCCTGACGGAAAGCTTCCCTGCGGCGGTCTGCTACCTCAACGAATACGGCTTCTGGCTGTTCGTGGCCAAGGGCGCGACGCCGATCCCGTTCAAGCTGCTGACGATCACCGCCGGGTTCATGGGTATGAACCTCGTCATGTTCCTGCTCGGCAGCGTTGTCAGCCGCGCGATCAGCTTCATGATCGTGGGCGTGCTGTTCCGCCTGTTCGGCGCCCCGATCAAGCGGTTCATCGACAAGTATCTGGGGCTGGTAACGGCGGGCTTCGTGGTGCTGGTGATCGCGGGATTTCTCGCCATCACCATGCTCGGTCACGGGGAAGACGGCGCGCCTGACAAGTGTCAGGCCGCCGCCGCCGTGGCCTGAGCGGCGGAGAAACCCCGCCGCTCGTCTGTCAGATAATCCCCACCGCTTTCCCGGCGCGTTCGAACATGCCCAGGATGGTCTCGACCTCCTCGCTGGAATGTTCGGCGCATAGCGAGCAGCGCAGCAGCGTCATGCCCGCGGGCGTTGCCGGGGGGCGCGCCAGATTGACGTAGAGCCCTTCTTCCAGAAGCGCTTCCCACATTGCCGCCCCACGCTCCAGATCAGGCATGATAACCGCCACGATCGCGCTTTGCGGCTCGGACGTGCCCAGCGTGAAGCCCAGCGCGGTCAGCCCGCCGTGCAGGCGCTTGGAATTCTCCCACAGGTGGGCGCGCTTTTCCCCGCCATGCATCAGCTTGCGGATGCTGGTTTCCGCAGTCGCCACCACGCTCGGCGGCAGGCTCGCGGTGAACACATAGGGACGGCAGACCAGCCGCAGAATCTCGAACTTCGGGTGGTTGGATACGCAGAATCCGCCCACTGTGCCGACGCTTTTGGAAAACGTGCCGATCACGAAATCGACCTGGTCCAGCACGCCCTGCGCCTCGGCCACGCCGCGCCCGTTGGGGCCGATGAAGCCCATCGAATGCGCTTCGTCCACCAGCACCATCGCGCCGTGGCGCTTGGCGACGGCGATCATCTCCTTCAGCGGGGCAATGTCGCCCAGCATCGAATAGACGCCTTCCAGCACCACCAGCTTGCCGGCGCCTTCGGGAATGCGGCCCAGCCGCTTGTCCATCGCTTCGATGTCATTGTGCTTGAAGGGCACGACTTCGGCGTTGCCCAGCGCGCACCCGTCCCAGATGCTCGCATGGCTATCGATATCCAGCACGATGTAATCGCCCTTTCCGGCGACGGTGCTGATGATGCCCAGATTGGCCTGATAGCCGGTGGAAAACACCATCGCGTGATCCATCGCGTAGAAATCGCGAAGCGCGGCTTCCACTTCCTTGTGGCCCTGATAGGTGCCGTTCAGCACGCGGCTGCCGGTCGTTCCGGAACCATAGTTGTCCAGCGCGTCCTTGCCTGCCTGGATCACATCCGGGTCGAACGTCATGCCCATGTAGTTATAAGTGCCGAGCAGGATCGTATCGCGCCCGTTGCACACCGCGCGGGTGGGGGAGAGCACTTTCTCCATCACCAGGCTGAACGGGTCCGTCACGCCGGTGGAAAGCAGCGTTTCGCGCGTCTGGATGATCTCGTCGAACTTGCTGAACAGGTCGCGCTCCGCACCTGCGGTCGCGCTTGCAGTTTCGCTCATCGTGTCACTCGCCCGTCAGTTTGCCGACGGCATCGACCAGCTGTCCGTAATTCTCGATTTCGGCCTGCTGGTTCATGCTGATGATGATGTCGAATTCGTCCTCGATCGCGGCGACGAAATCCATCACCGTCAGGCTGTCGAATTCCAGATCCCCGGCGAAGGTCGTGCCATCGCCGATTTCTGCGTTCTTCTTGTTGAATGGCTCGATCAGCGCACGGATGCGGCTGTCCACCTCTTTGCGGTCCATTGGAACTGGGTCTCCTCGTGGCCCCGGCTTGCGCCTGCCACTCTATTGCGGCGGAAAAGCGGCTCTCTGCCCGGCTTGTCAAGCGCCGGGGCTGCTGGCAAGCCTCTTGTCCGGTGATTGCGCCCCGCCGGGGTGGGCGTCAGCGGGGAGGGCTTGCATGGCGGAACCGGCGGCAAAGCTCGATGAACAGGCGTCCTCGGGGCATCTCCCGGATGATGCGGCGCGGGGATATTCGGTCCACGGCATCCACACCCTGCGCACATTACAGCTTTCCACCCTCACCCTGTCGCAGATGGCCGATCAGAAGGCGTCGATGCTGATGGGCGCCAGTTTCGTGGTGTTCTCTCTTGCCGTCGGTCGCTCGCTTTCGGGGGAGGTGCCGTGGCCGCTGGCCGTGCTGGCGCTGTTCGCTTTCTTCAGCTCGCTCTGCGCGGCGATCGCGGTAATGCCCTCTATCGGCAAGCCGAAGCAGCAGGTCGGGCGCCCCAATCCTCTGTTCTTCGGTCATTTCCACGATCTGGATGAAGAGAGTTGGACGCAGGACATTCTTGATCGCCTGCACAGGGATGAAGATCTGTTCCGGCTGATGCTGCACGACGCCTATCAGAACGGGCAGGTGCTCCACCGCCGCAAATATCGCTTCATGCGATATGCCTATGCGCTGTTCATCGTCGGACTGGTGGCCACGCTGGCCACGTTCGTGATCGTGCTGGCGGCAGGTTGATCCGGCCCGATTACGCCGCCGTTCAGGCTTGCCCGACCAGCCCCCTTACCGCGGCCATGAACGGCCCGATCGATACCGGCTTGGCCAAATATCCTTCCGCCCCGACATCGCGGATGCGCTGTTCGTCACCTTTGCCCGCATAGGCGGTAACGGCCAGCACCGGCACCTCGGCCAGCGCGGCGTCGCGCTTCAGGTCGGCGATCAGGTCCAGCCCGGAAACATCCTGCAACTGGATGTCCATCACCACCAGATTGGGGAAAAAGCTGCGCGCCTTCTCGATTGCCTGATTCCCGTCGGCTACAGGTTCGACGGCGAAACCCCCGGCCTGCAGGACGTCGCAAAAAAGCTTCCGATTTAGATCGTTGTCCTCGACAACGAGAATTCGTTTAGTCATTGCGCCCCCGCGCTCCCGGCCCCCGGGAAGCCTGCACGACCCTTATCTGCTTAACGGATGGCTGACAATTCTTAACAGGTCTGAAGATTCGGTGAAGGATGCCGCCGGCGTGGCGCTTGCGGCGCTCGCCTGGGTTCTTTCGGACACAGCACGGGCAGACCGCTTTCTGGCGCTGACGGGCCTTACGCCCGATGGTCTGCGCGCCTCTGTGGCGCAGGGTTCCACCCATCGCGCGGTTCTGGAATTCCTCTGCGCGCATGAGCCGGATCTCCTCGCGGCGGCCGATGCTCTGGGGATGGCCCCGGCGCAGCTTGCCGCTCTGCGTGATGAGGTTGCGTTATGAGCCGCCCTCTGGTCGTCACCGATTGTGACGAGGTGCTGCTGCACATGCTGCGGCATTTCGCCGAATGGCTGGGCGAACAGCACGATATCGAACTGGAACTGGGCGCAAACCCCTTCCAGACTGTCCGCTACCGCTCCACTGCCGAACTGCTGCCCGATGCGGAAAAGTGGCGCTATCTCAACCTGTTCTTCGATACGTCGATGGCTTCGCAGACGATGATCGAAGGATCCGCGGCTGCGATTGCGGAGTTGCAGCGTGAAGCCGATGTCGTCGTGCTGACCAACCTGACCGACAACTTCAACGAAGCGCGCAAGCTCCAGCTTCGCGAACATGGCATCGAAGCGCCCGTGTTCACCAATCAGGGGCCGAAGGGCCCGGCGATCCGGCGCATCGTTCAGGAATACGCGCCCACGCGGGCGGTGTTCGTGGACGATATCGCGCAGCATATCGCCTCTGCGGCGGAAATGGTGCCGGAAATTTCCCGCCTGCACTTCTGCGGGGAAAGCTCGGTCGCGCCCCATATCCCCTGTGCCCATCAGGCAGGTCATGCCCACGCCCGCATCGACACGTGGGCAGAAGCCTTGCCCTGGCTGCTCGAAACGTTGCATGGATATCGGCCATGAGCATCGAACAGCGCCTCGCCCATCTGGGCATCGAATTGCCGCCTGCCGCAGCGCCGGTGGCCGCCTATGTGCCGGTCGTTATCGCTGGCGGGCTGGCCCATGTCTCGGGCCAGTTGCCGTTCATCGGCGGTCAGCTCGTCACCGGCAGGCTGGGCGCGGACGTATCGCTTGAACAGGGCAATCTCGCGGCCCGCGCCTGCGGCCTGATGATCCTGGCGCAGATCAAGGCGGCGATCGGCTCGCTCGATCAGGTGGAACGGGTGGTGAAGCTGGGTGCTTTCATCAATTCCACGGCGGATTTCACCGATCAGCCGAAAGTCGCCAATGGCGCGTCGGAACTGATGGTCGAAGTATTCGGCGAAGCGGGCAAGCACGCCCGCAGCGCCGTCGGGGTGCCGGTGCTGCCACTTGGCGCAGCGGTAGAGGTCGATGCCATCGTTGCTCTCAGGTCTTGATCGCTGGCTTTCTCCCGCGCCCGATCCGGCGCGGGTCGGCTGGCTGAAGGGCGTCACTTACGCCCATCGCGGGCTTCACGGCGCGGGAAGCGCCGAAAACTCCCCCTCCGCTTTTACCGCCGCGATAGAGGCGGGGCTGGGCATCGAATGCGATGTTCGCCTGTCAGCGGATGGGCACGCGATCGTCTTCCACGATCATGATCTTGATCGATTGACCGATAGAACCGGCCCGCTTGCGCTGCGGACAATGGCGGAACTCGGGCAGATCGCCTTGCCGCCCGCGCCCGAAGACACGATTCCCCCGCTCGCCGTCTTGCTGGCGCGAATAGCGGGGCGGACGCCCTTGCTGATCGAACTGAAAACGGATCGGGAAGAACCCGTCGCGCCCCTGTGCCGGGCGGTCCTGCGCGATACAGACGGCTACCACGGCCTCTACGCGGTGATGAGCTTCGATTCCCGCGTCAGCCGCTGGTTCAGCCGCAATGCACCGGGCGTCGTTCGCGGCCTGGTTATCAGCGAAACTCACGGTGACGGGTCAAACCCCCGCGCCTCGCTCTGGCATGCGCGGCCGGACTTTCTTGCTTACGATGTGCGCGACCTGCCCAGCGCCTTTGCGGCCGCCCAGCGCGCTCGCGGGCTGCCGGTGCTCACCTGGACGGTATCATCGCCTGAGCTGCGGCAACTCGCGCAAAACCATGCCGATGGCCCGATTGCTGAGGCTGCGGGGGTCTCGTCGCAGACTTAGGTTACCTTGCCTTCTCGATACGATTGCCAGCTCCAGTCACAGACACTCGTGCAGCGGAACCGTCGGGCGTAGTCCAGCGGATCGTGTTGGAAGCTCCGGTGACTTCGATGGCACCTTTGGGGGCGAGGGCTACTGTTATCGTGTTCCCGGCGCCCGTGATCACCACCCGGGTGCAACCACCCGTGACGGCAAGGGTGTTCGACGCACCTTCGATTGTCGCCTCGCCGCCATCGCAATCGAGCTGGGACGTTTCGCCGGCGCCAGTAAAGCTGGCTTGTGCGGCGAGCGGTGCCGATACGACCGCCAGAGCGGCGGCGATGATCCATGCGCGCATTCGTTGATCTCCTTCGTCGCATCTTCCTATCAGGCGAAAGAATTGGGCACAGCGGCACGGAAACCGTTCGGCGCAAAACCGATGCCGCTGATCGCTGGTGCAGTTCTGTCGATGAGAATACCCCGCTGCCACTCGACCGATATTTCGCGATTTCGATGTCTCAGACGTGCATTCGCCGGGTCCTGATCCTAACTTCAGCCGATGGCCGATGCAGACCTCACCGTGCGAATCGCATCCTCCGTGGGATCGCTCTCCGCTGCGGAGTGGGACGCGCTGGCAGGGCCAGACAACCCGTTCATGCGCCATGCCTTTCTTGCCTCGCTGGAGGATTCAGGCAGCGTCGGGCAGGGCACGGGCTGGACGCCCGCTCCACTGGTGATCGAGGATGCGGCGGGTCACCTGCTCGCCGCACTGCCTTCTTACCTCAAGGAGCACAGCCAGGGCGAATATGTGTTCGATCACAGCTGGGCCGACGCGTGGGAACGCGCAGGCGGCAGCTATTACCCGAAACTCCAGATCGCCGCGCCGTTCACGCCCGCGAATGGTCCGCGCCTGCTGCTTTCCGACGAAATCTACGCTGCCCCGCTCCTGCGTGCGGCGGAAACCCTGTGTCAGCGGCATGGCTTGTCCTCCGCTCACGCCACTTTCGTGGAACCGGCGCAGCTTCCCCTGTTCGAACGGGCGGGCTGGTTGCCACGCAGCGACATCCAGTTCCACTGGATCAATCGCGGCTATGCCAGC
The DNA here is from genome assembly GCA_035555595.1 of Croceibacterium sp. Classification (GTDB taxonomy): domain Bacteria; phylum Pseudomonadota; class Alphaproteobacteria; order Sphingomonadales; family Sphingomonadaceae; genus Croceibacterium_A. The sequence continues at coordinate 27,771 of DATMGK010000015.1, forward strand.
TTCGATGATTTCCTCGCCCAGCTTGCCAGCCGCAAGCGCAAGGCCCTGCGGAAAGAACGCATGGCCGCGCAGGAAGGCGTGGAGATTGTTGCGCTCTCCGGTGCCGATATTCGGCCGGAACACTGGGACGCTTTCTGGCTGTTCTATCAGGATACCGGCGCGCGCAAATGGGGCACCCCCTATCTAACGCGGGAGGCGTTCGACCTGTTCGGCCAGCGAATGGGCGATCAGGTCCTGCTGGTTCTGGCGCTGGACCACGGTCTGCCCATCGCGGGCGCACTTAACTTCATCGGCGCTGATACGCTATATGGCCGCTACTGGGGCTGTCTGGCGGACAAGCCCTTCCTCCACTTTGAGCTGTGCTACTATCAGGCGATCGACGCCGCGATAGAGCGTGGGCTTAGCCGGGTAGAGGCGGGCGCGCAGGGTGGTCACAAGCTGGCGCGCGGTTACGAGCCGGTGAAGACCTGGTCGATGCACTACATCGCAGACCCCGGCTTTCGCGCCGCCGTTACCGATTTTCTGGAACGGGAACGCGAAGGCGTTGCCCAGGATCAGCTCCTTCTCGGGGAGCGGGCCCCGTTCAGGAAAGCCGGACCCTAAGCAGCGCGGCGTACGTCCGCTGCCAGCCACTGACGGGCCCGGCGCTGCGCCTCGGCAATCTCGCGCGCGGTCATCTCGTCGGAAATGTCGGCACGGCACCACGCTGCCTCTTCGTGTCCGGCGGCTGCGGCAAGGTTGAACCACTTGTGCGCTTCCACCAGATCGGCCGCGACGCTGTGGCCGCCGGTCGAATAGATGACGCCCAGATCATAGCAGGCGCCGATGTCTCCCCCGGCGGCTGCGGCCAGGCTGCGTGCCACGTGCAGGTCTGCCATTCCCGGCTCTGCCGGACGGATTTTCGCAAACTCATCGATCCTGGTCCATTCCATGATCGTACCCCCCTTGGCCCGGTCCTCCACCGCGGCCTCCGCCCCTGATGTTCCAGCCTTCACGGTCAACAAATGGTTAACGCTGCTGGAAAATCGTTAACCAGACGCGCCCCGCGCGGTTATGCCGCTGTTAGGTCACGTTTAATCTTGTGCACGCAACAGGCCGGATTGCGGCTTGTGCCGGGTTTGGCCTGCCCCTATAGGCGCGCCAAACCGGCCAGCCGGAGCGCCGGTTTGCGGAGTGCGTGCATGGCGTCGATCTCTAATGACGACATTGATATCCTCGCGAAGGCGAAGCGCGCGCTCGATCGGGACTACGCGCCATCGGAAGATGAAGAGTATATGTCCCCGCAGCAGCTCGATTACTTTCGGGTGCTGCTCCTTGAATGGAAGAAGTCGATTCTCAGCGCCTCGGAAGGGACTCTGCAATCGTTGCAGGATGGCCCGATCCGCGAACCCGATCTCAATGATCGCGCGTCGAGCGAGACGGACTGGGGGATTGAGCTTCGTACGCGTGACCGCCAGCGAAAGCTGATTGCCAAGATCGATGCGGCTCTCCGCCGGATCGACGATGGGGAATACGGCTGGTGCGAAGTGACGGGCGAACCGATCGGAATCAATCGCCTGATCGCCCGGCCCATCGCCACCATGACGGTAGAAGCGCAGCAGGCGCATGAACGGCGCGAAAAGGTTTCCCGCGACGATTGACCCGATTTGGGACACACGTGTTACGCAGGGCCCAGCCTTAACTACCTATTAGCCATACAAGCGAATAACTGTCATATCCGCGCAACATGCGCGTTCGCTTGGCTTCCGCCTTAATTGGTGGCAGCTTGGGTCCCAGGCACACAAACAACGGTCGCATCGAAAAGATGAGCAACGTCGATACCCGCCAGGTCAACCGCGATAGCCTGTTCCTGCTCGCCCAATTGAGGGTCGACGGGCGCGAAGGCGAAACGCGCGTGAAGGTCCGCAACTTGTCCTCCGGGGGCATGATGGCGGAAGGCGACATCCCCGTTATGCGCGGATCGCTGGTTTCCGTTGATCTTCGCAATATCGGCTGGATCGAAGGTACGGTGGCGTGGAAGCAGGACAACCGCTTCGGCATCGCTTTCGTGAACGAGATTGATCCTGCCGCCGTGCGTGTGCCCGATGCGTCGCAGTCAGCCACTTTCGCCGCGCCGCCATATACCCGCACCCATCAGGCTGTCCCGCCGGCTCAGCGTGCCAGCGCGCGGAACATGCGCAAGATCTGACGCTTCCACGCGGTTGAACGCTTGGCCTCGCCCGCCTAGTCAGGGGTATGGCGTGGGCGCGGCAAATCCTGATCCTGCCCTTTTTCGCGGCTCTTCTGGGCTGCGGCCTTGCTGACGACGGCGCGCTCGACGTCGCCTTTATCGATACGCCGGAAGATCTCTATCGTACCGGTGTGCGGCTTTCCGATGGCGCGCAGCATGTTCGCGGCGCAACCGGCGCGGGGCTCGTTACACTGGACGCCAATGGCGATGTGATACCCTCGCTGGCCGATCGATGGATCGTCACCGATGATGGGCGCAGCTTCATTTTCCGCCTGCGCGGCGGGAAGTGGCCCGATGGTCGCGACCTCACGGCCGAAAGCGCGCGCGCGGCCCTCCTGCGCGCCATTCGCGCCTTGCGCGGCACCTCGCTCGGCCTTGATCTCGAACCGATCGATGAAGTGCGGGCGATGGCGGGCCGGGTTGTCGAGATTCGCCTTTCCAGCCCGCTGCCGATGCTGTTGCAACTGCTGGCCCAGCCGGAACTGGCGCTGGCCCCGGGCGGCGGCGACATGGCGATGGAACATCCCCCCGCGCATTGTGGGGCAGGCGGCGATGCTCGGGCTGAGGAGGGGGAATGCGCGTCTCTCGCCGTGCTGACGATGAAGCCGCCCCAGGATCGCGGCATTCCAGAGGCGGAGGACTGGCGCGAATACACGCGTGAGGTCGTTTTGCGGGCTTCCGGTTCGCAACATGCGGTGCGGATGTTCGATGATGGTGAGGTTGATCTCGTGCTCGGCGGCGGAATCGGCGCTCTGCCGCTGGTGGACGTCGGCCCGCTTTCTCGCGGCACGGTGCAGATCGATCCGGCCATCGGCCTTTTCGGCCTGCATGTCGGCCGCAAGTCGGCGCTGCTGGAAACCGCGCGTATTCGCGAGGCGCTGGCCATGGCGATTGATCGCCCGGCACTGATCGGCCCGTTCAACATCAGCGGCTGGGCGCCCACGACACGTATTGTCGCGCCTGGCTTGTCCGGTGAATCCGGCTCCATTCCCGAACGCTGGGCCAACCGTCCGGTCGAGGAATTGCGGGCCGAGGCTTCCAGCCGCATCGCTGCGTGGCGGCAGGAGAACGGCGGTGCAGAGGCGGTGCTGACACTGGCGATCGACCGTTCGCCGGGTCTGGACATGCTGTTTCGCGAACTCGCAGGCCAGTTCGGCACTATCGGTATCCGGCTCGTCAGGGCTGATTCGGCCCGGACTGCCGATCTGGTGCTGGTAGACCGGGTCGCGCGTTATGCGGATCCGCGCTGGTTTCTCAACCAGTTCAACTGCACCCTCGGCAACGACGCCTGCACGCCGCAAGCGGACAGACTGGTGAAAGAAGCGCTGACGGAAACTGAGCCAGAGGCGCGCGCCGCCAAACTGGCCGAAGCGGAAATCGCGTTGACGTTGGACAACGTCTACATCCCGTTCGGCTCGCCGCTTCGCTTTTCGCTCGTGCGCGGCACCGTGCAGGGCTTCGCGCCGAACCAGTGGGCGTTCCATCCCTTGCCGCCCCTCGCCACCATCCCCAGATAACGGCAATGGACGTCACGCAGCGCCCGCAACCAATGGGCATCCCGACCGGCAACGATCCCCATGCGATCCGTCGCAGGATCGAAGCGCTCGAACACCTGCTGGAACGCAGCTTCGTCGTGCCGGGCATCAATCGCCCGGTCGGGCTGGACGCAATGCTCGGCCTCGTCCCGGTCGTGGGCGATCTCGCGGCGGCGGCAATGGCCGCCTATCTGGTATGGGAAGCGCGCAATCTGGGCCTTCCCAAGTGGAAGCTGTTGCGCATGGCGGGCAACGTGGCCTTCGACACCGCGCTTGGTGCCGTTCCCGTCGTAGGCGACGCGTTCGACTTCTTCTTCCGGTCCAACACTCGCAACCTGAAGATCGTGAAGCGCCACCTCGACAAGCACCATCCGCTGATCGAGCAATAGGGCGCACGCCTATCCTCAGCTAATCGCCCCGGCGACGGTGACTCACGGCGCGCCCTTCCGCTAGTCGCAATCGCGATGGCCAATCCCACCGCCGTTACGCCCATGATGGCGCAATACCTCGCCCTGAAGCAGCAGGCGGAGGGGTGCCTGCTGTTCTATCGCATGGGCGACTTTTTCGAGTTGTTCTTCGACGATGCGAAGACGGCGGCGGCAGTGCTCGACATTGCGCTGACCAGTCGCGGTGAACACGACGGGGCCCCGATCCCGATGTGCGGTGTGCCGGTCCACTCGGCGGAAGGGTATCTGGCCCGCCTGATTAAGGCTGGTTGCCGCGTGGCGATTGCCGAACAGGTGGAAACGCCGGAACAGGCGAAGAAACGGGGCGGGTCCAAGGCGCTGGTCGCGCGCGATATCGTGCGCTTCGTCACTGCCGGGACCCTGACGGAAGAAGCGCTGCTGGAACCGCGCCGTTCCAACGTGCTCGCTGCCATATGCGAAGTGCGCGGCGCGATCGGTATTGCCTCGTGCGATATCTCCACCGGGCGCATGGAATTGGAGGAATGCCCGCCAGAGGCGATGGCTGCCGCTCTTGCCCGGCTCGGCGCGAACGAGTTGATCGCCCCGGAAGAATGGTCTGATGCTCCTTTCGAGGCAGCCCCCCGTCCACGGCGTGATTTCACCAGCGAGGAGGGCGATGCGCGCCTGCGCGCGGTCCACGGCGTCGCCACGCTGGATGGCTTCGGGGATTTTACGCGTGCGATGCTCGCGGCGGCGGGCGGGCTTGTCGCCTATCTCGATCATGTGGGGCGGGGCGCGCTTCCGCTGCTGCTGCCGCCTGTCGCGCGCGCAGTTGGTGCGACGCTGGAAATGGATGCGGCCACCCGCGCCAGCCTCGAAATCATCGAAGCGCAGGCGGGGGGGCGCGCCGGCAGCCTGCTGGCGGCGGTCGATCGCTGTGTTACCGGGGCGGGGGCGCGGCTTCTGGCGGAAGACCTTTCCGCCCCGCTCGCCGCGGCGGGTGAGATCGGGCAGCGCCTCGACCTCGTTCAGTGGCTGCACGCGGACCCTCTGCTGCGGGCCGACTTGCGGGATGTGTTGCGCGCCTTGCCCGATGTCGGCCGCGCGCTGGGACGCATCGTGGCAGGGCGAGGCAGCCCGCGCGATCTGGGTCAGGTGCGCGATGGCTTGGGGGAGGCACGCCGCATCCATGATTTCCTGCAGGGGCGGGCGGACAAACCGGCCCTGCTTGGCGCGATCCTGCCCGAACTGGCGGGGCATGGGGCGCTGACCGATCTGCTCGCCCGCGCGCTGGTTCCCTCACCGCCTACCGAACGTTCGCAAGGCGGCTTCATTGCTGAAGGTTACGACGCCTCGCTCGATGAACTGCGCGGAATATCCAGCAACTCGCGCCGCGCCATTGCCGCGCTGGAGGGCCGCTATCGGGACGAGACGGGCATTGCCGCGCTCAAGATCCGCCATAACGGCGTGCTTGGCTATTTCATCGAAGTGCCCGCCCGCCACGCCGATGCGCTGATGGCGCCCCACAGCGGCTTCACCCATCGCCAGACGATGGCCGGCGCGGTGCGCTTCAATTCTCTCCATCTGCATGAGGAAGCCAGCCGCATCGCCGAATCCGGCGGTCACGCGCTGGCGGCTGAGGAAGCGCATTTTGAGGAACTGGTGGCGGAAGTCGTGGCCGCGCGCGAACCGATTGCTCGCACTGCGGCCGCACTTGCCCGGCTGGATGTCGCCGCGGGACAGGCGGAACGTGCAGCCGAAGGCGGCTGGTGCCGCCCCGACATTGTCGACCGCGCCTGCATTGAGATCGAAGGCGGACGACATCCAGTTGTGGAGGCTGCGCTGGCACAGGCGGGCGAACGCTTCGTCGCCAACGATTGCTCTCTGGGCCCAGATGACAGGCTGTGGCTGGTCGGTGGCCCGAACATGGGCGGCAAGTCCACTTTCCTGCGCCAGAACGCGCTTATTGTGTTGCTGGCGCAGGCAGGCGGCTTCGTGCCGGCCTCACGGGCGCAGGTCGGGCTGGTGGATCGCCTGTTCAGCCGCGTGGGGGCCAGTGACAACCTCGCCCGGGGCCGTTCGACCTTCATGGTCGAAATGGTGGAAACGGCCGCCATCCTGTCTCAGGCGACGGACCGCAGCTTCGTCATTCTTGACGAAATCGGGCGCGGCACCTCCACTTATGACGGGCTGGCGTTGGCATGGGCCGTGGCGGAAGCGATCCACGAAACCAACCGCTGCCGCTGCCTCTTCGCCACCCATTATCACGAACTTGCGCGTCTGGCGGAAACCTGCCCGGCGCTATCCCTCCACCACGTCCGCGCGCGTGAATGGAAGGGCGATCTTGTTCTGCTGCATGAACTGGCGGAAGGCGCGGCTGATCGCAGTTACGGGCTTGCGGTCGCTAAACTGGCGGGCGTTCCTCCCGCCGTCATCGCACGCGCCCGGCAGGTGCTTGAGAAGCTGGAGAAAGGTCGCGCGGAAACCGGTGGCCTCGCCGCCGGGCTGGGCGAGCTTCCTCTTTTCGCCGCTGCCGCTCAGGCTCAGGAAGAACAGGTCGACGCCCTGCGCGAACGTCTTGCGCAGACGGAGGTTGATGCCCTCTCTCCCCGCGATGCACTGGATCTGTTGTACGAGTTGAAGGGGCTTGCCGCGAACGGCTGAAGCCGTCTGCTAAATGCCTTCCTCGTCATCTTCCTCATCGGCGTCCCTGATTTCGTCGCCGTACTTGTCGTCGTCATCGTCCATGTTCGGTTCGCCGCGATAAGCGCCCATGTCGATCCGGCCGGATTGTTCCATGTCGCGCATGTGGTCGATCAGGTCTTGCGAGGAATCGTCCATGATCTCGCCCTCATCATCCGGCTTGATGCTGTCGAGCGGGCTTTGCTCCGCATCCGCCCCACTGGCCTCGGCGGCTACGGTCTGGGCCTGTTCGCCCTCGTCATCCTGTTCGGAATTGTGCGTTTCCGGGGCGAGGTCGGCCAAAGTCTGCTTGGGGGTCTGTTCGGCTTCTTCGGGTTTGGTGCGGTCCATCGGTGTGGCTCCTTCACCGATCAAACGTCAGCGTGCGGGAACAGGTTCCTCGCCAGAATAGTCGTAGAACCCTTTGCCGGTCTTGCGCCCCAGCCAGCCTGCTTCGACATATTTCACCAGCAGGGGGGCGGGGCGATATTTCGGATCGCCGGTGGAACCGAAGATCACGCGCATGATCTCAAGGCAGGTATCCAGCCCGATGAAATCCGCCAGTTGCAGCGGCCCCATTGGATGATTGAGGCCCAGCCGGGCAGCCAGATCGATATCCGCCAGCGCTGCCGTTCCGCTTCCCAGCACGAAGGCCGCTTCGTTGATCATCGGCAGCAGGATACGATTGACGACGAAGCCTGGTTCGTCCTCGCTGCGGACCACACGCTTGCCCAGGCTTTCGGCAAAGGCCTGCGTCCGCGCGAAAGTATCGGGCGCAGTGGCGAGGCCGGGGATTACTTCCACCAGTTCCATCACCGGCACCGGGTTGAAGAAATGCAGCCCGATGAACCGTGCCGGATCGGCGGTGCCCGCCGCCATGCGCGTGATCGGGATGGAGCTGGTATTGCTGGCCAGAATCGCATCGGGCGCCAGCACCGCGCCGGCCTGTTCGAAGATGGCGCGCTTGATGTCCTCGCGCTCTGTCGCCGCCTCGATGATGAACGCCGCTTTGGCCATCGGGGTGTAGTCTGTGCCTGTTACGATCCGCTCCAGTACGGGTGCGGCGTCGTCCAGCACGCCTTTTTCGACCAGCCGGGTCAGACGCTTGGCGATGCCGTCCTTCGTCTTTGCCGCAATGGCCGCGTCGCGATCGACCAGCAGCACCTTTCGGCCTGATGCGGCAGCTACCTGCGCGATTCCCGCACCCATCTGGCCCGCACCGATCACGCCGACAGTTTCCATGCGCTAGCTCCTTCGCAGTTGCAGCATGGTAACGGGTGAAGGGGCTGGTGGCTAGCGGTTAGCCCCCGGCTGCCACAAGGGGTCCTGCCCCCCGTTCGCCGCACGCGCGACGACGAACAGATAATCCGACAGCCGGTTGATATAGGCCATTGCCGCCGGGTTCACCGGCGCTTCCACCGTCAATGCCGCCATCGCCCGCTCGGCCCGTCGCACTGCTGCTCTCGCGATATGCAGCCGCGCAGCCGCCTCGCTACCACCCGGCAGAATGAAGCTGCGCAGCGGTTCTAGCGTGTCGTTCACTGCGTCGATCCGCCCTTCCAGCCACTCGGACTGTTCAGGCACAATCCGCAGGACCATGTCAGACGGAGTGAAGTCTTCGCCCGGCGTGGCCAGATCGGCGCCCAGATCGAACAGGTCGTTCTGGATGCGCGTCAGGTCCGCCGTGCGGTCCTGCGCCGCCAGAATGGCCCAGCCGATTGTAGAATTCGCCTCGTCCACCGCGCCGATCGCTTCGGGGCGTGCAGCGTGCTTGGGTGTGCGCGATCCGTCGACCAGCCCGGTAGTGCCGTCATCGCCCGTGCGCGTGTAAATCCGGTTTAGCCGGACCACGTCCGTAGATCAGCCCGCCATCGCCAGCAGTACGGCCACCACGACGATGGCCAGCGCCTGATACTTGATGCGCGACATCATCATGCGATTCTGCTGAAGCTGCATCTGCGTCACTTCGTCGCTGTTGCTTTCCAGATCCAGCTTGGTGCTTTTCATGAAAGCGATCACGCCGCGCACCAGCGACACCACCACCATGGCCATACAGATGACGAGCAAGATTATGAGAACGGCGTTCATATCGCCCAGCTTACCCCTGCCGACAGGGTAATGCCAGCCGGCAAACGCCCATTCCGCAATGCGTCTGCCACGGCCCGTCCGTCTTCTCCCGCGCGGCGGCGATCGGCGAGGGAGGGGGAGCCGCGCCGCTTGGCCAGTTTGCGGCCATCTTCCCCCATCAGCAGCGCGTGATGATGCCAGACCGGCACAGGCAGGCTCAGCAGTTCTTGCAACAGCCGGTGGACATGCGTGGCCGCGAACAGATCCATCCCCCGCGTCACCAGCGTTACGCCATCCGCCGCGTCGTCCAGCGTGGCCGCCAGATGATAGCTCGCGGGTGTCTCGCGGTCCTTGCGCACCAGCACCGGATCACCCGCCAGTTCTGGCCGGGCCTGCTGCTCTCCCCGAAGTGCGTCGGTCCACACCAGCGGCCCGGTGCGCCGCAGCGCCTCCGCCACATTCAGTCGCCAGGCGACCTCGCCATCGGGGTCCACGCCCACCTCGCGGCAGGTTCCAGGATAGACCGGCCCATCCGGCCCGTCTTGCGCTGCAGCGGCGATCTCCGCCCGTGTGCAACGGCAGGGATACAGCAGGCCCATCTCCCGTAACCGCGCCGCCGCATTCTCATAGCGGGCAATGCGCGCCGATTGCGGGGCCACTTCTACCCATTCCAGCCCTAGCCAGTGCAGATCGGCGCGGAACTCTTCCGCCAGTTCCGACCGGGACCGCTCGCCGTCGATATCCTCGATCCGCAGCAGGAAACGGCCTGCAACCTGTTGCGCCAGATCATGCGCCACGATCGCGGAAAAGGCGTGGCCCAGATGCAGCGATCCGTTGGGGCTGGGGGCGAAGCGGGTCACGATCATGTCACCGCCTTATCACTCCACATCTCGCCGCTCTGCCGCGACTCGCCGAAATTACTGTGGATTCGTGTTTTGTAACGGGGTTGACGCTTTTGCGCGCAAATGCTCCCATCGTCTGCATCAGGAAGGAACGCGCCGAGTGTTCAAATCCGAACTGATCGACCGGGCAGCCAGCTTTCGCAGTGCGGAAGGCGACCCGATCCGGAAGCTGGAAAGCTGCCCGGCGCTTGTGCTCAACGCCGATTACACGCCGCTGTCCTATTACCCGCTCAGCGTCTGGCCGTGGCAGACCGCAATCAAGGCCATCTTCCTCGAACGGGTGGATGTGGTCGCCAATTACGATCGCATGGTCCATTCGCCTTCGCTGGACATGCAGATCCCCAGCGTGATCGCGCTGCGGCAATATGTGAAACCCAGCGAATTTCCCGCCTTCACGCGCTTCAACGTGTTCCTGCGCGATCGCTTTACCTGCCAGTATTGCGGCAGTCCGCAGCACCTCACTTTCGATCACGTTGTGCCCCGCCGATTGGGCGGCAAGACGACGTGGGAAAACATCCTGACGGCCTGTGCGCCTTGCAATATGCGGAAGGGCGGATGCACGCCCGCGCAGGCGCATATGCAGCCGCTCGTCCGGCCCATCCGGCCGACCAACTGGCAATTGCAACAGCAGGGCCGCAGCTTCCCGCCCAACTATCTCCATGAAACCTGGCGCGACTGGCTCTATTGGGACATCGAACTGGAGGAATAGCGGAAATTTGCGGGTTTTCGCTTGCCGCGCGACGGTGCAACGTTAGGGCGGTTTCACACGAAACGGGCACCCTCGAAGGATAGCAATTGGCCGACGACAAGAAGACGGACAGCTTCACCGCGCGCGAGGCTCTGTTTTATCATGAGACGCTGCGCCCCGGTAAGATTGAAATCATCGCCAGCAAGCCGATGGCGACGCAGCGCGATCTCAGCCTGGCCTATTCGCCGGGCGTCGCCGTTCCTGTGCAGGCCATTGCCGACGATCCCGCGAACGCCGCCCGCTACACCGCGCGCTCCAACCTCGTGGCCGTGATCTCCAACGGCACGGCCATCCTCGGTATGGGCAATCTCGGCGCGCTGGCGTCAAAGCCGGTGATGGAAGGCAAGGCGGTGCTGTTCAAACGCTTCGCCGATGTCGATGCGATCGATCTGGAACTCGATACCGAAGATCCCGATCGCTTCATCGATGCGGTCGCTCTGCTTGAACCCAGCTTCGGCGGCATCAACCTTGAAGATATCAAGGCTCCCGAATGCTTCGTGATAGAACAGACGCTGCGTGAACGGCTTAAGATCCCGATCATGCACGACGATCAGCACGGCACCGCGATCATCACGGCGGCCGGCCTGCTCAACGCCTGCCATCTTACCGGGCGCCAGTTGAAAGACGTGAAGGTGGTGGTCAACGGGGCGGGCGCCGCAGCGATCGCCTGCACCGCGCTGATCAAGGCGATGGGCGTGCAGCATGAAAACGTGCTGATGTGCGACCGTGCCGGCGTGATCTACCCGGGGCGTGAGAATGTCGACCAGTGGAAAAGCGCACACGCTGTCGTCACCGACCGGCGCACGCTGGAAGAGGCGCTGGACGGCGCGGATATCTTCCTCGGCCTTTCCGCCAAGGGCGCTCTGAAGCCCGAATGGGTGGCGAAGATGGCGGATCAGCCGATCATTTTCGCGATGGCCAATCCCGATCCGGAAATCACGCCTGACGATGCGAAGGCGGTTCGCCCGGATGCGATCGTCGCCACCGGGCGTTCGGATTATCCGAACCAGGTCAACAACGTGCTCGGCTTCCCGTTCATCTTCCGTGGCGCGCTCGACGTGCGGGCGACTGCGATCAATGAAGAAATGAAGATCGCCGCCGCGCAGGCGATTGCGGAACTGGCGCGCCAGCCTGTGCCGGAAGAAGTGGCGGCGGCTTATGGCCGCAACGATCGCTTCGGCCGCGATTACATCATCCCGGCGCCGTTCGATCCCCGGCTGATGGAAATCGTCTCCTCCGCCGTTGCGAAGGCAGCGATGGACAGCGGCGTGGCCCAGTCCCCGATCGAGGATTTCGAGGCCTATCGTCATCAGCTCAAGAGCCGGCTCAACCCCACCACTTCGGTGCTGACCAGCGTCTATGCAGAGGCGAAGAGCAATCCCAAGCGAGTGATCTTCGCCGAGGGGGAAGAGGAAGTCGTGCTGCGCGCGGCGATTCAGTTCCGCGATTTCGGCTATGGCACCCCGGTTCTTGTCGGCCGCACGCAGGCCGTTCGCGAAAAGCTGGTGGAACTCGGCATAGAGCGGCCGGAAACGTTCGAAATCCAGAACTCCGCCGATTCCGCTCTCGTGCCGCAGATGGCCGATCACCTTTACGCCCGGCTTCAACGGCGCGGCTATACGGAACGCGACGTGCGCCGCATGGTCAATCAGGATCGCAACACCTTCGCGGCCCTGCTGCTCGCGTTGGGGCATGGCGATGCGCTGATCTCCGGCCTGACCCGGCCTTTCGCGCAGACGATGCGCGAAATCAGCCGTGTCATCGACCATAAGCCGGGTCAGGTGCAGTTCGGCGTGCACATGATGATCGGCAAAAACTACACCGTGTTCCTTGCCGATACGACGATCAACGAGCGTCCCAGCGCGCAGGAACTGGCACATATCGCCAAGGAAACGGCGGCGGTCGCCCGGCGCATGGGCCATGAACCGCGCGTCGCCTTCCTGTCCTATTCAACGTTCGGGAACCCGCCGGGCCGCTGGCTGGAAAGTATCCGCGATGCCGTCCATATCCTCGATGAAGAGGATGCCGGCTTTGAGTATGAAGGCGAAATGGCGCCCGACGCCGCGCTCAACCCGCGTGTGCAGGCCCTCTATCCGTTCAGCCGCCTGTCCGGCCCGGCCAACGTGCTTGTCATGCCCGGCCTGCAATCGGCGAACCTTTCGGCCAAGCTGCTGCGCGAACTGGGCGGCAACGCCACTATTGGCCCGATGCTGATCGGCATGGAAAAGCCGGTGCAGATCGTTCCGATGACCGCGCTTGTGCCCGATGTGCTCACGCTGGCGGTGCTGGCGGCGGCTGGCGTGGTGGAATGACGCAGCCGCGCGCGCCGTGGCTTCTCGTCATGGCGCCGCTGCTTTTCGCCATGATCAGCGTGCCGCTGGTGCTTGGCATGGTGGAGCCTAATTCGTTCTACGGCGTCCGCACGGCGGCCACGCGGGCGTCGGAAGCAGCTTGGTATCGCGCCAATGCCATGTCCGGTCTTGTCGGCCTTTTTGGCGGACTGGCTGGCTTCGGCATCAATGTGCTGGTCATGCGGTCGAACATGCGGCCGCCCCGCAAAATCGGCGCGTGCCTAGCCGTGCTCATCATCCTTGCGGCCATGATTGTCACTGCGGGGATTTTTTCCTCCTGAGGTCCTGAATTTGCGATGCTGTGAGGTCAGTTGACTTGCGGCATTTCGCTTGATCCAAATGATGTGGCAGTCCATTGTTGCGAACGACTCGCAACATGATTTGCCATGACTGGCCTCGCTGAAACCGCCTATTCTCCTTCAAACTCGCGTGCATTCAGTCTGAAGCCGCTGATGTTCGAAACCTTCGTCTGCTCGATGGCGATGATGGCATTTGTGGCGCTGGCAGGGCCCATCGCGCGCGTTATCGGTCTTGATCCCTGGCAGGTGGGGGCGGCGATGACGGTAGCCGGCATCGCGTGGATGGTGATGGCGCGGGTCTGGGGTGTGGCCAGTGACCGCCACGGTCGGCGCAAAATCCTTCTATTCGGTCTCAGCGGTTTTGCCGTCAGCTATTTCCTGCTGTCGCTATTTATCGATCTGGCGCTTCGCACTGCGATGGCGCCGCTGCTCGCCTTTACTGGGCTCGTCATTGGCCGTGCGGCTGCAGGGGTATTCTACGCTGCTGTGCCCTCGGCCAGCACAGCACTGGTGGCAGACCATGTTGCACCGGCTGAACGCGGGAAGGCTATGGCCGCCATCGGGGCGTCGAGCGCGGCGGGCATGGTAATCGGGCCGGGATTCGCCGGCCTTATTGGTCCGATCAGCCTGAGCCTGCCGCTCTATCTTACTGCGGCCCTTCCGGCCGTGGCGCTCGTAGTGCTGTGGCGGGTCTTGCCGAGGCACGAGCACGTCGCGCCGCCAAAGGCCGAACCGCTTCGGTTGAACGACCAGCGGTTGCGTAAACCGATGACAGTAGCTTTCGTCGCCATGTTCAGCGTTGCCGTGGCTCAGATCACGGTGGGCTTCTACGCCCTCGACCGGCTTCACCTGGATCCGGCCGGGGCAGCTAATGCCGCGGGGATCGCGCTCGCTGCTGTAGGGGTGGCGCTGGTGCTGGCGCAGGTAGTGCTGCGGCAATTGGGCTGGCCGCCCTTGCGGCTAATTCGCTTGGGCGCAGTAATCGGCGGTATCGGGTTCGCGGCCGTAACGCTGGCGGACAGTGCCCCAACCCTTTGGGCCTGTTATGCGATAGCCGCATTCGGCATGGGCTGGGTCTACCCTTCCGTATCCGCCCTCGCAGCCAATTCGGTCGAAGCGCATGAACAGGGCGCGGCGGCCGGAACGATCGCGGCAGCACAGGGTCTGGGTGTTATCCTCGGCCCGATTGTGGGCAGCTTCGTCTACACGATCGACAACGGGGCGCCTTATGCCCTGATCGGAGTGATGCTGGTTGTCACGGCGCTCTGGACTGGACGGGACAATCGCAAGACCGCCCGACAAGCGCCCTAGTGGCGATGGTTTTCCAACTCGTCGCCCGTAAGCGTAACAACATGCAGCAGGTTGGTTGCGCCGGGAACGCCAAAGGGCACCCCGGCGAGGACGACCAGACGGGCACCCGCAGAACCGAAGCCATGGCGCAGGGCCATGCGCTTGCCCTTGGCGATCATCTCTTCGAAACTGCCGATATCGCGGGTGGTCACTGAATGCGCGCCCCATAGCAAGGCCACGCGGCGAGCCACCTCGACTGAAGGCGTCAGCACCATGACCGGCACCGAAGGCCTCTCGCGAGTCACGCGGCGGGCGGACGACCCGCTGGAGGTGAACACCGTGATCGCGGTGATTGGCAGGGTGTCCGAAATCGTCATGCAGGCGTGGGCCAGCGCATCGGCCGTGGTCGCATCTGGCGGAGTGGCCAGCAGGCGGATGCGCTGGCGATAGGCCTCGTCCCGCTCTACCTGACGGGCGATCGAATCCATCATCATGACGGCTTCTTCAGGCCATTGGCCGGCGGCGGTTTCGGCCGAAAGCATGACCGCGTCGGCACCGTCATATACGGCGTTGGCGACATCGGAGACTTCGGCACGTGTCGGCGCAGGGCTCTCGATCATCGATTCGAGCATTTGCGTCGCCACGATCACCGGCTTGCCGGTCAGCCGCGTCATGTTGACGATCTTCTTCTGCAGCGGCGGCACTTCTTCAGGGTTCAGTTCGACCCCCAGATCGCCACGCGCGACCATCACGCCGTCCGCCAGTTCGATGATTTCCGCCAGCCGCTGAATGGCTTGCGGCTTTTCGATCTTGGCACAAAGCGCGCCGCGCCCGCCCATCAGCTTGCGCGCTTCGGCCAGATCGTCAGGCCGCTGCACGAAGCTGAGGCCGATCCAGTCCGCCCCCTGCTCCAGCGCAAATGCCAGATCGCGCCGGTCCTTGTCCGTCAGTGCGGGGATCGGCACTTCCGCATCGGGCACATTTACGCCCTTGCGATCGGAAATGACGCCGCCGACTTCCGCGACGCAGAGAATCCGGCTGTCGCTCGTTTCCTTGACCCGCAGACGGATCTTGCCGTCATTGATCAGCAGGCGCTGGCCTGCTTCCAGCACCGCGAAGATTTCCGGATGAGGAAGGCAAACGCGCGTGGCGTCGCCCGGCGTCTCGTCCCGATCGAGCACGAAGGTGGAGCCGTGGGGAATGATCGCATGCCCTTCGGCGAAAGTGCCGACGCGCAGCTTCGGCCCCTGAAGATCGCACAGTACGGCAATGGGCCGGTTGAATTCCTTTTCCAGCGCACGGATCGTGCGGATCGCTTCCGCATGTGTTTCATGATCGCCGTGGCTGAGATTGACCCGAAAGGCATCCGCGCCGGCCCGGAACAGGCGGCGAAGCATGTCAGGATTGCGGCTGGCCGGCCCTACCGTGGCGAGGATCTTGACCTTGCGGGCGCGCGGTTCGAGCTTTGTCGTCATTTCGAGCGCCGTATGGCAGAGCCGTGCGACAAGACAAGGACGAGAAGAGAAACATCATGAGCGACCCGCTGGATAACCTGCCCGATGACGTGGCTGCAGCCGCCTTTCGCCGGCTGGTACGGCACCTGCGCCACCGGCACGACGCGCAGAACATCGATCTGATGGGGCTGGCCGGATTCTGCCGCAATTGCCTGGCCGACTGGATCATCGACGCTGGCTATCCGGGTGACAAGCCCGCCGCGCGCGAGGTGATTCACGGAATGCCCGCGCAGGAATGGAAGAGCCGGTTCCAGACCGAGGCGACCCCCGAACAGATCGCCCGGATGGATGCCAGCGTGGCGCGCAATCGAACGGAGTGAGGGAAAAGTTTTCCACCCGGTTCACCGGCCCGCGCCCGCTCGCTATCGGATGCGCAACCGATTCTCGGCAAACACTGGAGATCCTGCCCGATGGCCAATGCCACCGATGACCGCCTGCGCCTTCTGATTGAGCGCGTCGAACGCCTTGAAGAAGAAAAGAAGGGCATCGCCGACGATATCCGCGACGTTTATGCCGAGGCGAAAGCCGTTGGATATGATGCCAAGATCATGCGCCAGATCGTGCGCCTGCGTAAGATGAAGCCCGACGACCGGGCCGAGATGGAAGCCATCCTGGACACCTACAAGGCGGCGCTGGGTCTGGGCTGAAAACCCGGAACGGGCTGGGTGGTCCGGTCATTGGTCCTGCATTCCCCAATGCAGGACCAATCCGATGACCAACGATACGCCAACCGTAGACAAGGCCCATATTGAAGAAGCGGGCGAAGAACCGAAACTTCCCGGCCACGAATCAACGCTGGATCCCAAACCGGAATGGCAGCCGCGCCATCCCGGATCAGGTCGACTGAAGGGCAAGGTGGCGGTTGTCACCGGCGGCGACAGTGGCATTGGACGAGCGGTTGCCGTGCTGTTCGCCCGTGAAGGCGCGAACATTGCCGTCGCCTATCTCGAAGAACATGACGACGCGCACATGACGCGCGATCTATGCGAAGCGGAAGGAGCCGAAGTGCTGCTTTCCGCTGGTGATCTGGGCGATCCCAAGCATGCCCACGGCTTCATTCAGGCTGTGATCGATCGCTGGGGCGGGCTGGATGTGCTGATCAATAACGCGGGGGAACAGCACCCCGATAAAGACATCACCGACATTACCGCAGAACAGTTGCAGCGCACGTTCCAGACCAACATCTTTTCAATGTTCTATCTGGTTCAGGCAGCGCGGCCGCATTTGAAAAACGGCGCGACGATCGTGAACTGCACCAGCGTGACCATGTATCAGGGCAGCGGTGAGCTTCTGGACTATTCCGCGACCAAAGGCGCCATAACGGCCTTCACCCGTTCGCTCTCCGAAAATCTGGTGGGCGAGGGTATCCGCGTCAACGCGGTCGCGCCCGGCCCGATCTGGACTCCGCTGAATCCCTGCGGGGGCGCAAGCCCGGAAAAGCTGGAGCATTTCGGCGAGAGCACGCCAATGGGCCGCCCCGGTCAGCCGAACGAGGTCGCACCCGCATTCCTGTTTCTCGCCTGCGAGGATTCCTCTTATATGTCGGGGCAGGTACTGCACCCGAATGGAGGAACCGTCGTCAATGGCTAGTCCTTGGAGCCGCGAGAGCGGCGGTATGATCGTTTCCACCACCGCGCTGATCGAAGGGCGGCCGGTGAAGGATTATCTGGGCGTGGTCACCGGAGAGGTGATCGTGGGCGCCAACATCTTCCGCGATCTGTTTGCCTCCATCACCGATATCGTCGGCGGCCGATCCGGCAAATACGAGGAAGTGCTGGCCCGCGCCCGCAAGGAAGCGCTGGAGGAAATGACCGAGGAAGCGCGCCGTTTGGGCGGCAACGCGGTGATCGGCGTCGATATCGATTACGAGGTGCTGGGCCAGAACGGATCGATGTTGATGGTCAGCGTCAGCGGCACGGCCGTGGTTGTCTGACGGCGCGCGCATTGTGCGCGAGCCATGGTTTCGCTAGGGCGGCGGCACAACAATCCACAGCCAGACAAGCGAAACCATGGCCGGCCATTCCAAATTCAAGAACATCATGCACCGCAAGGGTGCGCAGGATAAGAAGCGCTCTGCCGCTTTTTCCAAGCTCAGCCGCGAAATCACCGTGGCGGCGAAATCGGGCATGCCCGATCCCGACATGAACCCACGCCTGCGGCTGGCGGTAAACAACGCCCGCGCGCAGTCCATGCCCAAGGACAACATCCAGCGCGCGATCGACAAGGCGAGCGCCAACGATGGCGATGACTACGAAGAAATCCGCTACGAAGGCTATGGCCCCGGCGGCGTCGCGCTGATCGTTGAAGCCCTGACCGACAATCGCAATCGCACCGCCACCAACGTGCGCACCGCCTTTTCCAAGAACGGTGGCAACATGGCGGCGAGCGGCGCTGTCAGCCACGGGTTCGAACGCAAGGGCATGATCGAATACCCGGCGAGCGCGGGCGGCGAGGATGCGGTGCTGGAAGCCGCGATCGAAGCCGGTGCCGACGACGTTGAAAGCAGCGAAGACGGCCACACCATCTGGACCGATATGGAAGCGCTGCACGAAGTCGCCAAGGCGCTGGAAGCCAGCCTGGGCGAAGCGGAAGGCGTCAAGCTGGGCTGGAAGCCCAACCTTTCCGTCGACGTTGCCGAAAGCGATGCGCAGACGCTGTTCAAGCTGGTGGATGCGCTGGAAAACGACGACGACGTGCAGACCGTGTGGGGCAACTACGAAGTGTCAGACGAGGTGATGGAGAAGCTGGGGTGATCCGCTTCCCCTCCCGCTTGCGGGAGGGGCTGGGGGTGGGCCTGTTGCAAGCTCGCACCCACCCCGCGATCCCTTCCCGCACTTGGGAGAGGGAATCTTGCTGATCCTCGGCCTCGACCCCTCGCTCAGTTGCACCGGCTGGGGCGTAATCCGCAGCGAAGGCGCGCGGCTTAGCCACGTCGCGCACGGGCAGGTGCCAACGGATGCGAAGGCGCCGATGGCGGAACGGCTGAACCACCTCCACGCCGCAATCGCCGCGGTGATTGCGGCCCACGCGCCTGATCGAGCGGCGGCGGAAGAGGTATTCGCCAACAAGAACCCGCAATCGACCCTGAAGCTGGCGCAGGCGCGCGGTGCGGTACTGGCCGCCTGCGGACAGGCATCGCTGCCGGTATCCGAACATGCGGCGCGACTGGTGAAGAAGGCCGTTGTCGGCACCGGCGGCGCGGAAAAGGCGCAGGTTCAGGCCATGCTGAAAGTGCTGCTGCCCAGCGTGACCATCGTAGGCGCGGACGCTGCCGATGCACTGGCGGTGGCCATCGCTGACGCGCATCTGGGGGGATGGCGCTGATGTATGTGAACGTGTTTCGCAGCCGCAAGCGGGCCGATATCGATGCCGCCGCCTATGCCGCGGATGCAGACCGCATGGTGGAGCTCGCCCGCGAGCAGAAGGGCTTCATCTCCTATCGCAGTTTCAAGGCCGACGATGGCGAAACCCTGTCGTTATCCGAATGGGAAACGGAGGCAGATGCGCGCGCCTGGCAACGGCAGATAGATCATGCCGCCGTCCAGGCGCGGGGGCGGCTAGACTATTACGACAGCTATACCGTCTATTCCTGCGCGGACCCCGACATCCGCCGTTATGACAGGAGCAAATCTTGACGATCGACCTCTACGGCATCCCCAACTGCGATACCGTGAAGAAGGCTCGCCGGTGGCTGGATGAGAAGGGCATCGGCTACGCCTTCCATGACTACAAGAAGGAAGGCGCCGATCCCGCGAAGCTCACCGCATGGAGCGATGCTGCGGGGTGGGAGAAGGTACTCAACCGGGCGGGCACGACCTTTCGCAAGCTGCCCGATGCCGACAAGGCCGATCTTGATGCCGGAAAGGCTGTCGCGCTGATGGTTGCCAATCCAAGCTGCATCAAACGGCCTGTGGTCGAGTACCCCGGCGGGATACTGGTAGGCTTCAAGGAAGCCGAATGGGAAGCGGCCCTCGTCTAAATGAGGGTGATCGTGTTCTTGGCTCAGCTCAGGTAGAAGTTCTTTGCCCTCAGCGGCTTGGGCGCTTCTTCGCCCAGATGCGGCGCGAGGCTGATTTCCACCGCGCGGCAGATCGCATCCAGCGGCAGGGCGTTGGGTGTGGTGCCGAACGGGTGGCTGAGATCTTCCGTCACTTCGGCAAGGCCGAGGAAGACATAGGCGACGATGCCGACGAACAGCGGCGTCATCCAGCCAGCCGGGCCGATCAGGGCGAAGGGTAGCAGCAGGCAATAGAGATAGGTCGTGCGGTAAATCAGCAGCGAGTAGACATAGGGCAGCGGCGTGGTGACGATGCGTTCGCAGCCGGCCTGCTGGTTCGTCAGGCTGGCCAGCCGTTCCTGCAGCGCCTTGGCTCCGAATCCGTCGATCGCTTCCGCATGGCGGGCGGAGGCAATCTCTGCCGACAGCACATCAAGCGCCGCGCACGGCGGATGGGGCGCCTTCATGAATTCCGCCCCCAGTTCCAGAGCGCGCGGATCGTTCGCGATCTTGCGGAGGTTGGCGCGGTGCAGATGGATGAAGGCCAGCGACAGGCGGATGAGGCTTTTCTGCCGTGCCTGATCGGGCACGAACAACTGCACTTCCCGCGCCAGGCTCCTGAGATCGGCCAGCAGGCCGCCCCACAGCTTGCGCGCTTCCCACCAGCGATCGTAGGCGGCGTTGTTGCGGAAGCCGAGGAACAGGGACAGCGCGATACCGAATACGGTAAAGACAACCGCGTCGATTTCCGGGAAACCGGCCGTATTGTCGTGCAGCCAGACCATTGCCGCCGAAAACACCATCAGCAGCGCGAGGCGCGGGGCGATCGCCGGGACGATGGAGCCACGGACGGCGAAGGCCAGTTCCAGCTTTGTGGGTTTATCGCGAATGATCATCGGTCAGACCGCTGTCGCTGTGACGATATAATCCAGCGCCAGATTACTGTCCGACAAGTGCAGGCCCTTCGCGGGTGAGAAAGCGATGCCGCATGGGTCGCCCATTGCCAGCCCGGCTTCGCCCAGCAACTCGCGCAATTCTTCCGGTGTTACGAAATCGTCCCAGTGGTGCGTGCCGCGCGGCACCGCGCCAACCGCCTCCATCGCGCCGACCAGCAGCAACCGCGACTGCGGAGTGCGGTTAGGGGTGGACAGCACCATGAGCCCGCCCGGTGCGAGATGCCGTGCGAGCGCGGCGATGAACGCTGCCTTGTCAGCCACATGTTCCAGCACCTCCATCGAGGTGACGAGATCGAACTGGCCGAGGCCAAGCGAAGCCAGTTCTCCATGCCGGTATTCGATCGGGAGCCCCGATCCCGCCGCATGGGCCCGCGCCGCCGCCACGTTTTCCGCCGCCGCATCCACCCCGGTCACGGCAGCGCCGAGGCGCGCCAGCGGTTCCGCCAGCAGGCCCGCGCCACAGCCGACATCGAGTGCGCGCTTGCCCGCAAGCGGCTTCACACCCGCGGCATCGACGGGCCAATGCCGGTCCACCGCATCGCGCAGAAAGGCAAGGCGCACGGGGTTCAGCCGGTGCAGCATGGCCGAACTGCCACGCGGATCCCACCAGTCCCCTGCCAGACGCCCGAAGTGTTCCGCCTCGCCCGGCCGAATGGTTGCATTTGCGACAGTTGCATCAGGCATGTCCCGCCCCTAACAGCGCGTCGAACTTCATGCCAGCAGGAGCAGGTTTTTGGCGCGGATCGTGATGAAATTCGGCGGCACGTCGATGGCCGGGACCGAGCGCATCCGCCGTGTGGCCAATATCGTGCGCCGGCAACAGGCGGCGGGCCACGAGGTAGCGGTAGTCGTTTCGGCCATGGCGGGCGAAACTGACAGGCTGGTCGGTTTCTGCCGCGAGGCGAATCCGCTTTACGATCCCGCCGAATACGACGTGGTCGTGGCCAGCGGCGAACAGGTGACCAGCGGCCTGCTGGCGATGACGCTGCAGGCGATGGGCTGCAAGGCCCGCAGCTGGCTGGGCTGGCAGGTGCCGATCAACACGGTGGAAGCCCATGCCAAGGCGCGCGTCGCCACTATCGATGCGGATGCGATGACCGCCGCGATGGCGCAGGGCGAGATCGCGGTGATCCCCGGCTTTCAGGGCATTTCCGCCGATGGGCGAGTTACGACGCTGGGTCGTGGCGGTTCCGACACATCCGCGGTCGCGGTGGCGGCGGCTATCGGCGCCGATCGCTGCGACATTTATACCGATGTGGACGGGGTCTATACCACCGACCCGCGGATCGTGGCCCGCGCCCGCAAGCTGAAATACGTCACCTACGAAGAGATGCTGGAGCTGGCTTCGGTCGGCGCCAAGGTGCTGCAGACCCGGTCCGTCAGTCTGGCGATGAAGGAAGGAGTGCGCGTGCAGGTGCTTTCCAGCTTCATCGACGATGACGCCCCGCCTGCGGACGACATACCCGGCACGATGATCGTCTCTGACGAGGAAATGGCCAAGGTTGCAAAGGATCTGAAGATGGAAAGCCAGCTCGTCACCGGCATAGCCCATGACAAGAACGAGGCGCGCGTGGTGCTGACCCGCGTGCCCGACCGGCCCGGCGCGGTTTCCGCCGTGTTCAGCCCGCTGGCCGAAGCGGCGATCAACGTGGACATGATTATCCAGAACGTTGGGCGCGACAAGGGCGAGACGGACGTGACCTTCACCGTGCCGCAGGCCGATCTGGCCCGCGCACAGGCGCTGCTGGAAGACCGGCGCGACACGATCGGCTTCAACCGCATCATCACCGACAGCAAGGTGGCCAAGGTGAGTGTGGTGGGTGTGGGCATGCGCAGCCATGCGGGTATCGCGGCGACGATGTTCCGTTCGCTGGCCGACCGGGGCATCAACGTTCAGGCGATCAGCACCAGCGAGATCAAGATCAGCGTGCTGATCGACGAGGACGAGACCGAACTGGCCGTGCGCGTGCTGCACACCGCCTATGGCCTCGACGTAGAGGACGTGGCGGCCGAATAGCCGCCAACGGGCGCAGAGGCGGCGGCCATGCCCACGCTGATCCTGCTGACGCTGTCCAACGTCTTCATGACGGCGGCGTGGTATTGGCATCTGAAAGGCGGGCCGGAAGTCGCCAATGCACGGCCGCTGGGCTGGGTCATCCTGATATCGTGGCTGCTGGCGGGGGTGGAATACACCCTGGCCGTGCCCGCCAATCGCATCGGCTATGCCGGGGGCTGGACGCCAGGCCAGCTGAAGATCGCGCAGGAAGCCATCGCGCTGACGGTGTTCGGCCTGTTCATGGTGTTCGTACTGGGCGAAGCGTTGAGCTGGCGGCACGTCGCAGCCTTTGCCTGCATCATGGCGGCGGCGGCTTTTCTGTTCGTCGGACACTAGGCTCAGGCCATCTTTGGGAGGGTCAATTCGCCCCGCACCTGCCCCAATCAGCCGCATCGCCGGGCACCAGCAGGTCCGCCGCGCATAGTCGCTTGGCATCCCTGTTAACCGAAGGAGGGTCGCGATGCTTAACAAGACACTTATCTCCACCGCGGCGCTGGCGCTGCTGACCGCCCCGCTTGCCGTTCATGCCCAGGAAGCGGGCGACACCACTGTAACCACCGAAGCCGAAGCCCAGGCGACCCCGCCCAGCGACACGCTGGAATCGGACGTTGACGCGCTTCGCAATGGCACCCCCGAGCCGACCACTACGGCCGAGGATGAAGAAGAAGACGCGACGAGCGACACCAGCGCCGAAGCTGAGGACGAAGCGACCGCGGACGATACCGCCACGGAAGCGGAGGCCGGGGCTGAAGAACCCGCGACGACCGAATAACCGGCATTTGAATCTTTTGACGGGGGCGGCGCCATTGGTGTCGCCCCCGAATGCTGTGCGGCCCTATTCAGAAGGGGGCGTATCACTCACGGCGGGCGAGTCGACGGGGGAAGATACCGTCGGAACCGGCGTCATCGGGGTTTCCGGCAGATCAACCGCAACGCCTGTATCGGTGGGTTCGGTGACGATCAGTTCCCCGCCGCCGACATCCTCCGCACCCGCGACATAAGTGGTTTCCTTGCCGGAATCGAACAGCCCGGCACCCCACGCGATCAACGCCAGCAGGACCACCACCACCAGTGCTATCACCAGTGCGCGCCCGCTGCCGGCCGCTCCAGATTCATCAGCCATGACTTCCTCCTTCTGCTTCCCGCCCGCCTTTCTGCATCATCTGTTTTGATCGGCCCGCATGGCATCGAGCGCGCGTTGAACCGCGCTCGGCCCCGCAGGGTCGCGGAAATCCTCTGCCGGATCGGGCAGCGGCTCCACCAATGGCGGATTAGGGCCTGCAAGCTGGCGATCGATATCACCGCCCATCGCCTGCGCCGACGCATCATCCGCGTGGGCCAGCAGGGCGTCCCGCTCCGCCTCCAGCACGGCTTTTCGATCATCCTCCGGCAATTCGGCCACGGCGGCATAGAAGCGCGCAAGCTGAACCCACGGCGCATCTTCGCCCGTCACATCCTCTGCCCAACGGCTGAACGGGCCACCAGCAGGCGTCCAGTTCCCCTCATGCCGTTTCAGGAAGAACAGCACCGTCGCGCCGGGCGCGAAGACTGAGCGGATGCAAGAGCCTGAATAGGCGGCGGGGTGGGGCTTCTCCAGCTCCAGCGGATCGCTGGGCTGGGCGTATTCGGCCAAGGGGCCGGTTGCGAGCGCCATCATCGGCAGCGGGAAATCCTGCCCCGGCGTAAGGCCCTTGTAAGCGGCCAGCGGGTGGACGGTGACGCGCGGCTCGTCATCCGGCCCTTCCCCCTCCACCGGCACGACCTGACCGAGAACGATGGTATCGGCCTGCCCGGCCAGTTCCAGATTGGTCGGCACGCGGTATCCGGGCGCGGGTGTACAGGCGAGCGCAGCGGCGGGCGCTGCCGCGAGGGCAAGAGTGAAGAACGAGGCGATGGATCGCATCAGGGGCCTTCCCGGTCTTTGCGTGCATTGTGCCATCAACGGGCGCGAGTGCAAATGGGCCCCGCGCTGGCCGGAAGGCGCGCGCCGGGTGTTGACGCATATGGCAGGTTTAACACGCGCGGTTTTCCTTCCGGCCAGCGCCCGGAACAGGCGCCGCGATCAAGCTGGGCGAGATGTTGCAGCAGGGCATTATTGTCGGCTTTCCAGTAACTTCCGGCATAGCGACCGCGATGCATGACCACTTGCAGCAGGCCCGTGCGGCAGCGGTATCCTGCGTCCAGACCTGTGGACTTCGCGGAAGACAAGGTGACAGCATCGTGCGCCGTTCCCATCGCCGCATCCCATGCCGCGGCGAACCCTGCCGCGCCGGGCCGCCTGCGCAGACGATAGGCACTTTCCCGGCCCATCCCCATCATACGGCAGGCGAGGGCGACCGAGCGCGTTTGCGCCAGCAGGCCGATAAGGTGCGCCTGCCGGGCGGGCGTCCACCCATCCTTGCGCGCGCCAACCGGCACCGGATGAAAGGCGGGAATGCGCCGCCGCCTGCGCGGCGGGGCTTTTGAACCGGGAGCGGGGGATTTCATCCGGAAGGGTTGGGCAGATTTTCAGCGTGTAGGAAACGGGGTTGTCAGGCACAGAGGCGCGCGATGGCCCGGCAACGCTCCCGCTTTTACTTTCCCCGCAGACGGCGCCGATCACGGTGGCACGCCGTGCTGGTGAATTTACGCCCCGTTGTTCTGCTGATCACGCTGATCGTGGTGTGGATGGGCTATAACGACCCGGCCTTGATCGAACCGCCGGGCTTCATGCTGACCGGGCCGGAGAAGATCGCGGGCCGTTTCACCCGCTGCGGGCCAGGGCGCGGATATTATTGCGTGACCGACGGCGACACCTTCAAGATCGGCGAGCGCCGCATACGCGTGGTCGGCATCGACGCGCCCGAAGTCGACGCTAGCTGCGAGGCAGAGGCTGAAGGCGCCGAACGGGCGACGGCGGCACTGCAACAATGGCTCAACCGCGCATCATTCCGCATGACCGCCCGCGTGGACCAACCGACCGACCACTACGGCCGCGAACTGCGTATCGTAACGCGGATCAACCCCGATGGCAGCGAGGACCGCCTAGCCGATCACATGCGCAATGAAGGCTTCGCGCGACGGTACCTGGGCGGCTTCAGGAGTGGGTGGTGTTGAGGCGTGTCCTTCCGCGAGTTGCGGGGTAACAAAAATCCGTGCTGAACGTGCTGGAAAGTCCGCTACCCTAAACCTGCGCTGGGTTCGTCAGCGGAAACTCAAGCTGGCAGGGCTATATCAGCGGCCGCCTTGAGACATCGTCATCGACAATGGCGCGGATAGTGATGAGTGTCTTGAACGAGGCAACGCCCTTGTCCTCACCCAGAGCCCGGCGGGTGAACGCGTCGTAATCCGCCATCGAGGCGACCTGTACCTTGAGCACATAGTCCTCGTCCCCGGTGACGTCCCATGCGCCGGTCACCTCGCGATGGCGGACAATCTCGCGGGCGAAAGCGTCCATCGCCTGATGACCAGACTGTTTCATTCGAACCAGCACATGCATGGTAAGCGCCGAACCGGTCAGCGCGGGATCGATCACTGCGATATCCGCAACGATTACCTTCTCTTCGCGAAGTCGCCTCAGTCGACGTTGGACAGCCGAAACCGACATTCCGATCTTTTCGGCAAGCAGACGCGCCGGCTGCTGATTGTCGCGGCGCACCTGCTCGACAAGGCGTCGGTCGAAAAGGTCGAGGTCGGTCAATTTGGTCATATTCTCTTATCATGGCGAGCAAATTACTCGTCAATACATGCAAAATAAGCGCCAACGGTCTGATTACCCGGAATAAAGGAGAGCCAATTCCGGCGCACAAGTGCGGGCGCCGATCAGGAGAACTAAGATGATACGCATCACCCGCGCTCTGCGCCGCTTTCTGAAACTCGTCCTCGATACAGGCGAGGTAGCCGTTGCGATCCACTATAGTGCGCCCTGGTACACCAGTGGTGCCGTGAATCCGGCGCGGTTCCGACCGCGCGCCAACGTCTGACACATAGAGAGCGGTTGGAATGTCGATGATCGGTGCGCTTGATCGCCAGCACGGCCGACGCGCGCTTATCCCCTATGCGGCGATGCTGGGTTCGTTGATCGCGGTGACCGCAGGCACCTCTTTTGCCAAGCAGCTTTTCCCGCATGTCGGCGCGGAAGGAACCGCCCTGTATCGTGCGGGCTTTTCCGCACTCGTGCTGATGCTGCTGTGGCGGCCATGGCGTGCGGCCTGGTCCCAACGGATGCTAATCGACACGCTGCTTTACGGCGCGGCGCTAGGGCTGATGAACCTCTTGTTCTACAAGGCGCTGGAAAGAATCCCGCTAGGGCCGGCGCTGGCCATCGAATTTCTGGGGCCGCTGAGCGTGGCATTGTTCCATTCGCGTCGTCTCTTACATTTTTTCTGGGTGGGGCTGGCCATCATCGGACTTGTCCTGCTTCTGCCGATCCACGGCGCGGCCCATCGGCTCGATCCCGTTGGTGTCGGCTATGCCTTGGCGGCTGCTATCTTCTGGGCGCTTTACATCGTGTTCGGTCAGCGGGGATCGGATGTACATCCCGGTCATGCCGTTGCCGTGGGCCTGACAGTGGCGGCAATCGTCATCGCCCCGTTCGGTATCGCTGCGGCGGGTGTCGGTTTGTTCAACCCGCATTTGCTTATGATCGGCTTCATCGCCGCAATCATATCCAGTGCCTTGCCCTTCTCTCTCGAACGGGTTGCACTCGCCGGAATTCCCAAGCGTACGTTCGGTGTTCTCGTGGCGGGTGAGCCGGCCATGGGAGCGCTCGCAGGCATGCTTTTTCTGGGGGAGATGCTCAGTCTCCAGCAATGGGTGGCGCTGGCTTGCATCATCGCGGCAGGCGTTGGCTCGGTGCTGTCCAGCGTCACCCGTTCCACGCGCGCAGACGCCGCGGTGCCTGCGGTTGGAGCCTGAACCAAGATCGCTCCGTTTCTATAAATTTTCGAGGATCAGCGGTATCTTCGCAGCGGCGAACATGTGGCGACGGCTGCCGGAAGTGCGAATGTGGCCACGCAATAGTTTCGTGGAATTGCAGATCCGCGAAGCGAAGCCCAAGCGCGGAAGGCGTTTGCCTCCATCGCCCCTAAGACAACCAATAAATAGCGGCCGGGAAGCCGTTTCGGCTTTCTATAAACCATTATTTCTTAGGAAATCTGGAGCGGGCGAAGGGATTCGAACCCTCGACCCCAACCTTGGCAAGGTTGTGCTCTACCCCTGAGCTACGCCCGCTCACTGGCGTTCGGATGGCCTGCTGACGCTGGGCCGTTCCGGTGGGAGGCGCGCGGTTAGCATCGGGGCGAGGGGGCTGCAAGGGCAAATTGCCAGTGTTTGTCGCGCGACGCGTTCCGGCGCTCGCGCATGGCTTGCGCCCTTCACAAATCCCCCGCAAGAACCACATTGAATGCCGTCTTATGGCGACTGGTAATATCGAGGGGATATCGAGAGTGGCGAGCATGGGCCTCAATCTGGACGAGCAGAAGGCGGTCGAACGATTCCGCAAGGACGTGGTCGATCCTTCGCGGTCCAAGCTGGTGATTCTCGATTTCTGGGCCGAATGGTGCGGGCCCTGCAAGGCGCTGGCCCCGGTGCTGGAGAAAGTCGCCGCCGAATACGCGGACAAGGGCGTGCTGCTGGCCAAGGTCAATGTTGATGAGGAACAGTTCATCGCGGCGCAGTTCCAGGTGCGATCCATCCCAACGGTCTATGCTATGTTTCAGGGGCAGCCCGTTGCCGACCTTACGCCGATGCGCAGCGAGTCGCAGTTGCGGCAGGCTCTTGACCAGTTGCTTGCCCAGTTGCCGATCGATGGCGGAGCGGGAGACGCGCAGGCGGAAATCGCGCCGCTGATCGCCATGGGCGAAGAGGTGCTGGCGGAAGGTGACGGAGAACGTGCCGCGGGCATCTTCGCGCAGATCGTGGACATGGCGCCGGATGATGCGGGCGCGCAGTCGGGGCTGGTGCGGGCCTTGCTCGCCGCCGGGCGCACGGATGAAGCGCGCGCGGCGTTCGATGGCCTGCCCGATGAACTGAAGGCCGACCCCGCCGTGGTGCAAGCCGGTGCGGCGCTGGATCTTGCGGGTAGCGATGTGGACGAGGGCGAATTGCAGGCGCTGCGCGCTGCGGCGGCGGAGCGTCCGAACGACCCCGACGCGCAGTTCGATTTCGCGCAGGCGGCCTTCGCTGGTGGAGCGCGGGACGAGGCGGCTGAGACGCTGCTCGGCCTGATTCGTCTGCACCCCGAATGGAACGAGGGTGCGGCCAAGGCCAAGCTGTTGCAGATATTCGAGGCGGTGGGCCTGGAAGACCCGTGGGTGGCGGCGCAGCGCCGCAAGCTTTCCCTGTTGCTGTTCGGATGAGCGCCACGCGCCTGTCCATCTTTCCGCTGGCCGGCGCGATCCTGTTTCCCGGCCTGCAACTGCCGCTGCATATCTTCGAGCCGCGCTATCGCGAACTGGTCGGTTCCGCGCTGGCGCGCGACCGGCGGATCGCGATGATTCAGCCGCAGGGGCCGGAAGACGGCGCGCCTCTGTTTTCCATCGGGTGTGTCGGCCGCATCGGAGAAGTGCAGGCGATGGAGGACGGACGGTACAACATCGTGCTGGAGGGCGAGGCGCGTTTCCGCCTGCTGCGCGAGCTGGATGTCACCACTCCGTTCCGGCAGGTGGAGGCCGAACTGCTGGTCGAGGCGGAAGACGAAGTGCTCAGTTCAGTCGAGCGCGCGGGCTTCGAGCGGGAAGCGCGCGAGTTTGCTGACCGTCAGGGCTACAGCGTGGATTGGGATTCAGTGGAGCGGCTGGACGACGTGGCGCTGATCAACGGGGTCAGCCAGATCGCTCCGTTCGATGCCGCCGCCAAGCAGGCGCTGCTGGAAGCCATCGATCTGCGGAGCCGCTGCGAATTGCTGATACAACTGATGCAATTCTTCGGCCGCAGCGATCCGGACGAAGAGCGGGTGACGCTGCAATAGCGCGTCCTGTCAGAAGAACGTGCCCTTGATGCCGTCGAACACATATTGAGCTGCCAGCGCGGCCAGCAACACGCCCAGCAGGCGGGTAATCACCGCCTCCACCTGTGCGCCCACCAGCTTCATAAGGGGGCTGGCGGCCCATAGCGCCAGCAGGGTCAGCACCAGAACCGAAAGCAGCGCCGCCAGAACGACCAGCGTTTGCTGAATGGAAGCCGCCGATCCGGAAAGCAGCATGATCGATGCGATGGCGCCCGGCCCGGCCAGCATCGGCATGGCCATGGGGAACACGGAGACATCCTCTATCTCCGGTGTCTCGCGGACCTTTTCCGCGCGTTCTTCGCGCCGTTGGGTGCGTTTTTCGAACACCATGTCCAGCGCGATTATGAACAGCATGATGCCCCCCGCGACGCGAAAGGAATCGAGCTGGATGTGCAGTGCGCCCAGCAACTGATGCCCGAACAACGCGAACACCAGCAGGATGGCACCGGCAATCAGGCAGGCGCGCAGGGCCATCGACCGCTTCTGCGCCGGGCTCGCCCCGCTGGTCAGCCCGGCATAGATCGGGGCGCAACCGGGGGGATCGATCACCACGAACAGCGTGACGAAGGCGGAAAGGAACAGTTCCAGCACGGCGCTGCTATTCGCGAGAGGATACGCGCGTGACTTCGCGCATTTCGCCCTGCTGGCGCAGCTGAACGGTCAGTGCGCGCCCGCCGGTGGCGGATGTTGAATAGGTATAGGCCAGGGTGCCATCGGCCGATGCACCTGAACACGTTCCGCCTTCGCAGACCGGCGCACCGGCAGGCGGTATATCGCGATCACGGTCGCGAGAGGGTGGTCGCCATCCCGGTGTGGGCTGGCATTCCGCCACGCTGCCGCCGATCATATCGGGTTCGGCAAGCGGCAGGTCTTGCTGTTCCGTCAGGTCCATCAGCCACTTGTAGGCGCCGCGCCGTTGCCGCTGCCAGACGGTCGTGAATGAACCCGCAGTACCATCGGCACGCTGCCACGCGCCCGTGCTAACCGCCAGCGTGCCGTCGCAACTGGCCCAGACCTGATGCGGTTGCCAGCGCATGGGTTGCGCCGGATTGGCCTGACGCTTCAGCCAGTCTTTCGCGCGCACCTGCCCCGGCGCGAACATTATCGCGCTGTCTGCGGCGGCCTCTGCGATGGCTGTCCACTGGCCCTTTTCCTGCGCCTGGCGGGAGAGGGCCATTTGCGCGGCCACGACTGCGCCGGGATCACCGCGCCGGAAACGGTCGGCGCTTTCCCTGCGCGAAGAACCCTGTTGAGCGGCGGCGTCGACCGCCACCAGCAACAGGCCCGCATTCAGTAAAGCGGCAAGCGCCAGCGCGGAGCCGGTCCGCATCTTCATGCCAGGCCGCTGTAGGCCAGATTGCGAAAGATGATGTTGATGATGTTGAGCGCCACGATGAGGATCAGCGGGGCGAAATCGATGGCGCCGGTATCGGGCATGATCCGCCTGATGGGGCGCAGCAAGGGTTCCAGCAGGGCGTTGATGGCAGTCCAGATCGCCGCAACCCAGCGATTGTGCATGTTGACCACATTGAACGCGACCAGCAGCCCCAGCACGAACTGCACAATGACGAGCACGATGACGATCGAGATAAGATAGCTGACGATCTGCGACAGAATCTGGAATAGCACGGGTTAGCTGGCCTCCACTGGACAGCCGATTGACTAGGGCCTGTCCCCGGCACTGGCAATGCCCCGATTGCCCGCGCCGCCCGCGATCGCGGCAGGTTCGAAGGCGCTTCCAACCGGGGATAACAGAGTCTAGACCCCCGCTCCGCGCGGGCGTGGCGGAATGGTAGACGCCGGGGACTTAAAATCCCCTGAGCTTTGCTCGTGCGGGTTCGAGTCCCGCCGCCCGCACCACTTTGCCGCTACCGGGTTGACCGCTGCATGGTCTGGCGGGCAGGCATGTATGCCGATGCGGTAAAGTGCGGAGATACGGTCGATGCGTCAGTTTCTTGTCATGGTTCTTGCCAGCCTTGCAGCCGTGCCAGCCTATGCCACCGAAGATGCGCCCCGTCCGATCGACCTGCCGGGCGACCGGCTGTTTCCTGAAAGCGTCGCCATTGGCGCTCACGGGACCGCCTATGTCAGCGGCATGTCGGGTGACATCCTGCGGGTGAACCTCGCCACGGGCGAAGTGGAATCCTGGATTGCGCCGGGCACTTATGGCGCGGGCGCACTGTTCGGTGTGCTGGCGGATGCGCGCAACGGCTTGCTGTGGACCTGCACCAATGATTTTTCCGCGCGCGGCGTATCGGTCGCCGGCGCTGATGCTGGCACATGGCTGAAGGCGTTCGACCTTGCGACCGGGGAAGGGCGGATCAGCCTGCCGCTGCCGGGAGAAGGGGCGATCTGCAACGATATCGCGGTCGACGCCCAAGGCGCCGTTTATGTCGCAGACACCGCCAACCCGCGTATCCTGCGCTGGGAAGCCGGATCCGATGCGCTGGAAGTCTGGAAAGAGGATGCCGTATTCGGCGGCGGGCTGGACGGTCTGGCGTTTGGCGCGGACGGCCACCTCTACATCAACAACGTCCGCACCGGTGCGCTGTATCGTGTTGATGTGAATGCGGATAGCGAGGCGGGCGACATCACCACGCTGCAAACGTCGCGGCCGCTTACCTCGCCAGACGGTATGCGGCCTATGAGCGGCATGAGCTTCGTGCTGGCCGAAGGCGGCGGGAAAATCTCCCGCCTCGACGTGAATGGAGATTCGGTGGAAGTCACCACGCTGGCGGAAGGGCTGACCCAGCCAACCGGCGTGGATGTGATCGACGGAACCTTGTGGTACGTGGAAGGGCAACTGTCGCCTCTGTTCAATCCGAACATGCCCCAGCCATCGCTGCCATTTAAGCTGGCGCCGGTGAAAAACCGCTAGTTGGATCAGTTTCCGAGGCGGGCCTGCAAGTATAGCTTCATATTAATTGGAGAGGGGCATCCTCTCTGGGAAAATGCTTAGGGGCTGGAAAACCAAGCCTTGAAAGGCTCACGTTAACTCTGCGACCATATGCAGTATGGCGGTCGCGGTGACGGCTGTCGGCACCTCGGGGGATTTGGCGATTTTTGGGCGCTGTTTCTTCCGTGGCAAGGGACATTCGGAACGATTGATGATTTCCTCGCGCTCCAGCACCGATATCGCCCTCAATACTGAGGCTGCACCTCCGCTTGCGGATGGTGGCAGCGACGACGCGCCCGCGGTCGCATTCGGCGATAACGGGGATCAGCGTAATGCCCCCCGGTTTACCTTGCTGATCCGCTCGGCAAAACTTGTCAGCCCGGTTTCCGAATTCCTATGCGTCGTGCGTGATGCGTCCGAAACCGGCATCAGCGTGCGCCTGTTTCACCCACTGCCGGCGGATGTCCCGCTGACGCTGGAAATGCCCAACGGCGATCAGCATCCGCTGGAACGGGTGTGGGAAGAAGAAGGCAAGGCTGGTTTCCGCTTCACCGAAGAGGTCGATATCGGCCGCATCGTTGAAAGCCCCAGCGAATTCGCCCGGCGCGCGGTGCGCGTGCGGTTGCAGGTTCCGTGCGATCTGGTGGTCGACGGGCGCACCGTTTCGGCGACGATCGTCAACCTTTCGCAGCAGGGCGCGCAGATTTACACGACTGAGCGCCTGTCGTTGATCCAGCGTGTGCGGATCATTGCCGATGGGATGCCGGAAGTGGCCGGCAAGGTCCGCTGGCGCAGCGGCGACAACTACGGGTTAAGCTTCGAAGATACGTTCCAGTTCGCGGAACTGGCGGGGCTGGCGTTCGATTTGCAGCGCGATGCCGACCGGAAGCCCGCAAAACGCTGATCTTCCGGCGGCCTATGCCTGCCTGAAGCGCAGGGACAGCCCGTTCATGCAATAGCGTAGCCCGGTCGGACGGGGCCCATCGTTGAACACATGGCCCAGGTGCCCGCCACAATCGGCGCAATGCACCTCCCTGCGCGGATAGCCGAGCTTGAGATCGGTTTTGGTGCCCACCGCGTTTGGCAGGGGGCGATAGAAACTGGGCCAGCCCGTTCCGCTGTCGAATTTCGTGTCGCTGGAAAAAAGCGCCTTGCTGCATCCGGCGCAGGCAAATGTTCCGCGCCGGTGCTCGTCATTCAATGGTGAGCTGAAGGCGCGTTCGGTATGTTCTTCGCGCAGCACCGCATATTGGGCTGGCGTCAGGCGGCGGCGCCATTCGGCATCGGTATAGTTGATCCGATAGGTTTTCGCTTCGGCAGGTGCGGCGCAGGCGCCCAGCACCGGTACGGCTATACCTGCGGCCAGCCAGGCCAGAGCTTCACGGCGGGATGGGTTATGCGGGTTCATCGGGCTCTCCCTGCTCGTTCGATGCGGGACCGGATGGCCTCTATTTAGGTTCTGCCACCTTCGCGCGCAACCAGCTGCCAGCCTTGCGGGTGCGCGGGCCGGATTTCATCACCCGCTTGCGGAACAGCGCTGCGCCCAGCCGGATCGACAAGGCCACCCACATCAGTTGCCAGGCCAGCGCCGCCAGATGCGGCCATAGCGCTTCGTCCTGCGCCGCGCGGGCCAGCATCGCGTAGGGGGAACTAAACGGGAAGGTGATGGCTGCCCATTCCAGCCATCCGCCCCGGTCGCTGGCGGCCAGTGTGGCGAACAGGAACAGGAATACCTGCAACATCGTCACCGGCATGGACAGGGTCTGCACCTCGCGCACTGTCGTCGCCAGCGATCCGATCGCCAGAAATACGGACCCGAGCAGCAGATACCCCATCGCGAAATAGGCGATCGCCAGCAGCAGGAACAGCGGCCAGCCGACGCCCGGCGTGGGCAGGGCGCTCAGGCTGATCGCGCCGCCGAACAGATGTTCGAAGCCCTGCAGCCCCATCGCCCCGCCAATGACCGCTGCCCAGACGGATATGCCCACCAGTGACACCGCCAGCATGGCGAACAGCTTGCCCAGAAAAACGGCGTCCATCGGCACGGCGGCGGCGAGGATTTCGATGATCTTGTTGGCTTTTTCCTCGACCAGATTGGAAAGCACCATGCCCGCCAGCAGCATGGTCAGCAGGAACAGCATTATCTGCCCCACTTGCGCGGTTCGCATCCGCCCGCGCGTGTCACTGGCCCCGCTTGCGGCGACAATGCGGGTGCTCACCTCTGGAAAGACCGTGGGGGCGTCGCCATCGGCGTTGCCAGCGATCAGCGCGATCGACCCGGCCCACCATTGCCGTTCCGCCGTGGCGGTCAGCACCGGCGCGGACGGAGTGCCGGTCAACACGCCGCCCAGATTGCCTTCGCGCCGTTCCAGCACCGCCGCGGCGTCAAAAGTTTCGCCGGGGGCTAGCCGTTTCAGTTCCACCATTTCAGGTATGGCCGGGCCCAGTTGTTGCGCCAGCGCCGCGCGGGCGGCGAGCATGCGGTCGATATCCGCGCCTGCCATCGCGACACCGATCTGTGGCGCCGCCACCGTACTTTCGACGCGCTGGCCGATGCCGCCCGCGATAGCGCCCACCGTCAGCGGGAACAGCGGGCCGAGCAGGAAGAAGATGAACGCGCGGCTCAGCAGGATGGCCATGAAATCGCGCCGGGCGATCACCCATGCGGCCTTCAGCAGGGGCAGGCGGTCGGCGCTCATTCCTGTGGTTCCCCGGCTTGCAGAGCGCGGGCGGCCGCTTCCCCTGCAATGGCGACGAAGGCGTCATGCAGCCCGGCGCGTTCGATCGATAGAGAAAGGATGCCCGCATCCCCTTCGATCAGCGCGCGCAGCAAGGGTTCCACCCCTGTAACGGGCAGCGGGAAAGTCCAGAAACGACCTTCCAGTCGCGCATCGGGGGGCAGAGCCGCGCGCCATGGCCCGTCCGGATGGCGGGTTTCCAGCCGCACCTGCGCCGGGATACGGTCACGCGCGGCATCCACCGAACCGGCATAGGGCACTTTGCCACCCGCGATGATCGCCACGCTGTCGCACAGCCGTTCCGCATGGGCGATCACATGGGTGGAGAAGATCACGGTGGTGCCTTCATCCGCCAGCCTGCGGATCACCGCTTCCAGCTTGCCCTGATTGATCGCGTCGAGGCCCGAAAACGGTTCATCCAGGATGACTAGCCGGGGGCCGTGGACCAGCGTGCCCAGCAGTTGCACCTGCTGGGCCATGCCTTTGGAAAGCTGGCGTATCTGGCGATCGGCGGCATGGCCCAGCCCGTTCTCTTCCAGCAATTCGCGCCCGCGCCGACGCCCCTCGGCCAGCGGCAGGCCCCTCAACGCGCCCATGAACGCAATGGCGTCATAAGCCTTCATCGAAGGGTAGAGTCCTCGCTCTTCAGGCAGATAGCCGATCGCGCGCGCCACATCCTGCGGGTTGGATTGGCCCAGCACGCGGCGTTCACCCTCGTCCGGGTCGATAATGCCCAACAGCATCCGCAAGGTGGTGGTCTTGCCCGCGCCATTGGGGCCCAGCACGCCGTAGATCGCCCCTTCAGGGATGGCCAGGTCCACGCCATCCACCGCCAGCGTGCCGTCAAAACGTTTGATCAGGCCCCGCGCCTCTATCGCCAGAGGTCGCGCTGCCGATTTACTGTCGCCTGTCTTTTCGCCCGGCCCCTGCGTCATTGTTCCGGTGTAACCGGCGGAAGTTAACAGGGGCAACCCGGTTCGTGGCGATAGCCGATGCAAGTGTGGGTCAGGGCGTTCAGAGCAGCTCCTTCAACGGAACGCTGACGTCCATCAGCGCATCGGGTGTAATGACTGCCCGTGTCTCCACCAGCTTGCGGCCTTGCGCGAAATCCTTCGTCCGGTTCACGCAATCCAGCGCGATCACGGCCCCGCCCCTCAGGTAGATCACGGAAAAGCTCCGTTCCGCCGGGTCGCCACGCAGGACGGTTGCGTCATGGCCCAGGCTCAGCCCCACGGTCTGTAAGCGCAAATCGTACTGGTTGGACCAGAACCACGGCAGGGCGGCATAAGGTTCCGCATCGCCGCAGATCGCGCGGGCCACGGTGCTGGCCATGTCATTGGCGTTCTGCACGCTTTCCAGCCGGATCACCGCGCCGTTCGCCCAACTGTTTGCATGGGCGGCGCAGTCACCCACGGCATAGATATCCGGCAGGCTGGTGCGGCAATATTCGTCCACGTCCACGCCATTGGCACCCGCTGCGCCGGCCATGATCAGGGGGCCGATGGCAGGCACGATGCCGATGCCTGCCACCACGATCTCGCACGGGATCGTCTCACCGCTGGCCAGACGCACGCCGCGAACCCGATCCTCCCCCTCGATCGCCTCTATCTGTGCGTTCAGGCGCAGGTCGACGCCGTGGGTGCGGTGTTCATCCTCGTAGAAACGCGACAGGTCTTCCCCTGCCACACGCGAAAGCAGTCGTGCCTCGCGCTCAACCAAAACGACCTCGCAGCCCAGCTTCCGCAGCACGGCCGCCGCCTCCAGCCCGATATAGCCGCCGCCTGCCACGACCGCGCGCCGCGCGCCTTCTTCCAGCATGCGGGCCAGTCCGTCGGCATCGGCCTTGTCGCGCACCGTGAACACGCCGGGCAACTGCGCGCCGGGGCAGTCGAGCCGCCGTGGGTCGCCGCCCGCCGCCCAGATCAGCGTGCCATAACCGATCGATTCACCGCCGGTTACGGCCAGCGTCTTCGCCGCCGGATCGACCTTGGCCACGCTGGTGTTCAGCATCAGCGTGACGTTCCGATCCGCCCAGAATTCCGCCGGTCGGATCAACAGGCGTTCGAAGGGCTTGTCGCCAGCCAGATATTCCTTGGACAGCGGGGGCCGTTCATAGGGCGGTTCGCTGTCGCGGCCGATCATCAGGATCGATCCGTCAAAGCCCTGCTGGCGCAGCGCGATGGCGGCCTGCGCACCGGCGTGGCCTGTGCCGACGATGACGACGTCTGCGCTGGTCAATGGATTCCCCGGTCAGTCAACGATGCAACAGGCTTCGCGCCTGACTGGCGATCTGCGCCAGCATTGCGGGTGCTAGCGGAACCGCGCCCTGCGCGCGAGCGATCATCGACCGGAACCGCGCAACGGCGGGCGCACGTTCCGCCGCCCAGCGTTCGATCGCGGCAGACGGATCGGACCTGCCTTTCTTGTTCGCCGCCAGCCCGCGCAGGAATTCGAAGCGCATCTGCTGGAAATCGCGGGCCAGCCCTGCGACCAGCAGCCGTTCCCACGGATCGGATGGGCTCATCACCGTGGCCTTGGACTGGGCCCAGTCCAGCGCCAGCCGCTCACCCAGATCGATGAAGGCATGGGTCAGCGGCACCGGCGCGATGCCGGTGTCATGCGATAGACGGGCAAGGCCGATGGCCCCGTCCACCGCGAAAAGCTGCGCCACCCGCCCCGCCAGCGTATCCGGCGCGCCTGCATCCGCCAGCGCGCCGGCGATGGCCGCTGCATGATCGCGTGCTTCCGCTGCCAGCAGGTCGTCAACGTGATCGATCAGATCGGCCACCCCGCCTGAAACAGCATCGATCAGGGTGGATGGAGAAAGAGAGGTGTCGCCGGTGCGCAGCATGTCGGCCATGTGCCCCCGCAGCGCGCTGGCCGCGTGTTCGAACAGCATGATGCGTGCTGCTTCGGGCATCGGGGCAGCGTCGATATCCGTCCACAATGCTTCCATCCCGAACAGCGCGCAGACGGAAACGAAGGCTGCAGCCACGCGGTCCAGCTCGGTGCCTTCTTCTTCCGCCAGCTCGAACGGATGGACCAGACCCATGCGGTTGATCATCCGGTTGGCGACCACCGTTCCCACGATCTGCGGCCGCAGACGGTGGGTCAGCAGACGCTTGCGGAACGGCTGCTGCATCATCGGCGGGAAATCGCCTAGCAGCAGGGGATCGGCGGCATCGTCGGCGGGCAGATCGCTGGTTTCGATCGAATCCTGCAGCACCAGCTTGGTCGTGCTGAGCAGTACCGCCAGTTCGGGCCGGGTCAGGCCGTGGCCGTCAATCGCGCGGCGGTTTAGCGTTTCGCTGTCGGCCAGCCCTTCGGTCTTGCGGTCCAGCTCGCCGCTTTCTTCCAGTGTCTCGATCAGGCGGACATGCGCGCCCATGGCGCTGGCGCCCCGCGTCTCCGCGATCGACAGGGCCAGTGCCTGAAGCCGGTTGTCTTCCAGCACCAGCGCGGCGACTTCGTCCGTCATCGCCTCCAGCCATTCCACCCGCTTCGCTTCGGGCAGCTTCCCGGCGCGCTGGGCGGCGGCCAGCGCAATCTTGATGTTCACCTCGTTATCGGAACAGTCGACCCCGGCGGAATTGTCGATGAAATCGGTATTGATGCTGCCGCCTATGCCACCATTGCCGCGCTGGGCGAATTCGATGCGGCCCGCCTGCGTGACGCCCAGATTGGCGCCTTCGCCGACCACCCGCGCGCGCACTTCCGATCCGTTTACGCGCAACGCATCATTGGACGGATCGCCGACTTGCGGGTTCGTTTCGTGCCCTGCCTTAATATACGTGCCGATGCCGCCGAACCACAGCAGGTCCACCGGCGCGCGCAATATCGCGGAAATCAGGCTTTCGGGATCCAGTTCATCCACGTCCAAGCCCAGCAGGGCGCGGGCTTCGGGCGTCAGCGGAACGGTTTTCAGCGTCCGGGGATAAACCCCGCCGCCTTTTGAAATCAGCTTCTTGGCGTAATCGTCCCAGCTCGATCGCGGCAATTCGAATAGCCGCTTGCGTTCCGCCCAGCTCTTCGCGGGATCGGGGTCAGGATCGATGAAGATATGCCGGTGGTCGAACGCCGCGACCAGCCTGATCGCCTTGGAAAGCAGCATACCGTTGCCGAACACGTCGCCCGACATGTCGCCGCAACCCGCCACGCGCACGCTCTCGCTCTGTACGTCCACGCCCAGTTCGCTGAAGTGCTGGCGGACGGACAGCCACGCCCCGCGCGCGGTGATGCCCATGGCCTTGTGGTCATAACCCTTGGAACCGCCGCTGGCGAAGGCATCGCCCAGCCAGAAATCGAACTCCGCCGCGATGGCGTTGGCGGTGTCGGAAAAGCTGGCCGTTCCCTTGTCGGCTGCGACCACGAAGTAGGGATCTTCACCGTCGTGAATCACCACATGTTCGGGATGGACCACCTTGTCGCGCACGATGTTGTCGGTGATGGACAGCAGCGTGCGAATGAACAGCTTGTAGCTTTCGCGTCCCTCGTTGGCCCAGGCATCGCGATCAAGCGCGGGATCGGGCAATTGCTTGGGATAGAACCCGCCCTTGGCGCCCGTGGGCACGATCACCGCGTTCTTCACGCGCTGCGCCTTCATCAGGCCCAGGATTTCGGTGCGGAAATCGTCCCGCCGATCGGACCAGCGCAGCCCGCCCCGCGCCACCGGCCCGGCGCGCAGGTGGATGCCCTCTACCCGCCGCGAATAGACGAATATCTCCCGCCATGGGACGGGACGGGGCAGGCCGGGAACCTGTGCGGAATCGAACTTGAACGCCAGCGCCTCCTGCCCGGAAGGGGCGAAGGCGTTTGTCCGCAATATGGCCCCCAGCGTGGCGTGATAGCGGCGCAGCAACCGGTCATCGTTGATCGCGGTGACGGCGGCCAGCCCCACGCGGATCGCTTCTTCCGCATCGGCGGCGGCGGCAATGCGATCTCCGCCAAAGGCCGGGTCGTGTCGCGCGCGGAACAGGGCCACCAGCGCGCTGGTCACGTCCGGCGCTGCACGAAGCGCATCCACTACGGTGTAGATGGTGAACGGCAGGCCTGTCTGCCTGAGATAGCGATAGGTCGCGCGCAGCCAGTCCGCCTCTTGCGCCGCCAGCCCGCCGCCGGTGACCAGCCGGTTGAACACGTCATCCTCTGCGCGGGCGTTGATGACGGCGCAGATCGCCGCTTCAATCCCCGCACCGCGCGCCATCAGCGCGTCAGGCGTTTCCCCCCGGCCCAGCAGCAGGCGAAAATCGTGGATCACGGCATAGTCGGGCCCGGCCAGCTCGGTCTGCTGTTCCGACAATACGCGGAAGCCGAAGTTCTCCAGCGCGGGAACCGCGTCCGACAGCGGCATAGCCCCGCCCAGCTGATAGATCTTCAGCCGCAACTGATCGGCGGGGTCGGTTTCCGGGCGGTAGAGACGCGCATCGCGGCGCATCGGGCGTTCCGGTTCTGCGGAACCGAGGGCGCGCACGCGCTGGATGTCATGCGCCGCTTCTGTCGCCCCGCGCAACGCGCGATAGGCGGGCGGGAACGCTTCGGCATAACGCGCCGCCAGCGCGGCCGCGCGGTTCGGTTCCTCCAGTTCGGCCAGCGCCACTTCGACCGCATCCGTCCAGCCGCGCAGCATTTCCTGCAATGCTGCCTCGATCGCATCGCCATCCGGCTCGCGCGCCCGGCCGCGGAAATCGAGGACGTACCGCAGCAGGGCCAGGTTGCCCCCTTCGATCAGCAGGCTCCAGTCCAGCGTGTCGGCGCTGGTGGAATTTTCCAGCAGTTCCTGAATACGCAGGCGGGTGTCGGTCGACATCATGTCGCGCGGCAGCCAGACGAACGCGAACAGATGCCGGCGCAGCGGCGCCATCACCAGCGCCACGCGGGGTGCTGGCCGATCCGCCAGCGCCATCATGGTCGTCGCCACACGGGCCACGTCCTTTTCGTCGAAGCCGATCACCACGTCATGCGGCAGAATGGTCAGCGCATGGACCAGCGCCTTCGCGTCATGGCTGCCCGGCTGGAAGCGCAGATCTTCCATCACGGATGCCATGTTGCGGCGTAGAACCGGCACTTGCGCGGGCGGCATGGCCAGCGCGGCGCTGGTCCACAGGCCTGCATGTATCGAAAGCGCGGCTACTTTCCCGCTTTCGATCACCGGCACGATGAACAGGTCCAGCGGTGTGCGGCGGTGCACGCGCGAAACGTGGTTCGATTTTATGATCAGCGGGGCATGCCGCTGCTT
The DNA here is from genome assembly GCA_035555595.1 of Croceibacterium sp. Lineage (GTDB taxonomy): Bacteria > Pseudomonadota > Alphaproteobacteria > Sphingomonadales > Sphingomonadaceae > Croceibacterium_A. The sequence goes on from DATMGK010000015.1 coordinate 69,662, forward strand.
CGCCGCTTTGCCTTCGAACCATTCGAAAGCTGCGGCATGGCTTTCTTCGGCCAGCAGATGGCCACCATTGCGCAGAATGCCCAGCTTGCCGGAAACCCGCCCGCCGCGCGCGACTTTGACATGGGCGAGAAGGGTGGCGCTACCTTCGGAAAACCAGCGCAGCAACTCCGCGCCTTCGGCATCGCTCAGGCTTTCGGCGTCTTCCTTCATGCGCGCGCGCATGGCCGGCCAGTCAGCCACCGCCGCGCGCACATCAGCCAGCGTGCGCGCCAGTTCCTGTTCCAGCACCCGCCGTTCCTTGGCATCGACGCGGGATGTTTCGATGTAGATCATCGATTCTGGCGTCGCATCATCCGCGTCCGCGCCTTCATCGGCGAGGCCGGTCAGCCGCCCTTTCGCATCGCGCTGCGCGGCCACGATGGGGTGGACCAGAAGATCGATATCCAGCCCCTGCGCCGCGACCGCTGCGGCCACGGAATCGACCAGAAACGGCTTGTCGCGATTGATCACCGCGATGCGCGTGGCACGCCGTCCGTCATCGCCAGAGCGGACGAGGACTGTTTCCCCCTCCTCGCGCCGTTCCCGCGCGGCTTCGATCAGCAATGTGGAGGCAGCATCAAGTTGCGCGGGGGAAAGGGTCGTTTCGCCCGGCAGGGCCGATTCGGCGATCCGATCCCGCAGCAGGCGCGCCAGCTTCGTTTCGCTGGAGGAAAGCCGCTTCGCCGCTTCTACGCCCTTGCTCGCCGTCGCCATGTCTGTCTCCCGCCGTATCGGTCCTGTGGTTCAACGGGTTTGGCAGCCCGTTGTTTCATTCCCCGGTCCTGCCACAGGCTTAGCCCGAAGCTGGCCGCTGAACACCCCAAATCCGGTTGCTGATGAAACTTACCCGGCGGGCGAGAGGGATTCGATCGTCAGTTCCAGAGAGCGTTGCCGCGCCGCTGGGTCGAATGTGGCGCCGGAAACGATCAGCTCATCGGCACTCGTCCGTTCGATGAAGCGTTCGACCCGTCGCCGCACGGTTTCCGGCGATCCCACTGCGCGCACCTGCCCCAGATGTTCCAGCATGGCCCGCGCGCTTTCGGGCAGGCTGTCGCGATAGCCCGGCACTGGCGGGGGCAGCTTGCCGGGGTCGCCGCTGCGCAGCCGTACGAAGGATTGATCCTGACTGGATGCCAGCAGCTCCGCCTCCTCATCCGTATCGGCGGCGATCACCGTCATCGCAGCCATCGCGTGCGGACGGTCGAGGTAGGCGGACGGGCGGAACTCGCGGCGATAGGTGGCCAGCGCGGCATCCAGATGGTCTGGGGCAAAATGGCTGGCGAAGGCATAAGGCAGGCCCAGTTGAGCCGCCAGCCGGGCCCCGAACAGGCTCGATCCCAGCATCCACATTTCCACCTTCGCGCCCAGACCCGGCGTGGCCACGATGGGCAGGTCCACGTCACCGGTCAGCAGCGCGCGCAATTCCACAACGTCCTGCGGGAAGTATTCGGCGGCCTGATGCAGGTTCTTCCTCAGCGCCTGCGCCACGATTCCTGCCGCGCCGGGCGCACGGCCCAGCCCCAGATCGATCCGGTCGGGGAACAGTGCGTCCAGCGTGCCGAACTGTTCCGCGATCACGAACGGATTGTGGTTGGGCAACATGATCCCACCCGCGCCGATGCGGATGGTGCTGGTGCAATGGCCGATGTGGGCCAGAACGACCGATACCGCACCCCCGGCGACGCCCGCCGTGGCGTGGTGTTCTGCCACCCAGAACCGCTTGTATCCCGCCCGTTCCGCCACGGCGGCCAGCCTGCCCGCATCCGCCATGGCTTCGGCCACGTTCCCGCCTTCGCGGATCGGCACCAGATCGAGGGCGGAAAGCGGTATCATCGGGCAGTTTCCTCGCTTGCGGGTGTATCGGCAGCGGGCGCGTCGATCTGAGCCAGATACCCGCGCGCCGTGGCGGCTTCGTCCCCGCTGGGGTCTACCGCGATGACAGACTGCCAGCTTTTGCGGGCCCCTTCCTCGTCTCCGCTCAGCATCGCGATCACGCCCGCTTCCAGCCCGGTTTCGGCATAATCGGGCGCCAGCGTGGCGGCGGTTTCGATGAAACTGCGCGCTTCCTCCAGCTTGTTCTGCCGCCGGGCCAGCGTGGCGGAAAGCAACCATGCGAAGGGGCTTTGCGGATCAAGCATCCGCGCGGTTTCCAGCGCCGCTTCCGCGCGCGCTGTATCGCCTTGCAGCACCAGCGCGCGGGCCAGATCAACCTGCACCAGCGCCTGTAACGCGGCGTCACCCGTCTCCGTGGCATCCGTTGCAGCCATTTCCAGCGCAACCTGCGCTGCCGCGCCGCGCCCTTCGGCCAGTGCGGCGTTGCCCGCCATCGCGGCCAGTTGCGCCCGGCGGAATGGATCGGCCGCCGGGGCCGCTTCGCGCGATGCGAGGAACGCCCGCTCCGCCGCCTGCCAGCGCAGCATGGCGGTATAGGCGATGCCAAGGCATTGCTGGGCTTCGCTGCTTTCCGTGCCGCCCGTCTCCCGGTCCCAGGCACTCGCTTCGGAGATGGCGGTTGTCGGGTCGTTGCGGGCCTTGTCCATGCACAGGTCGAGCCGATCCTGCGCCAGAGTTCTTGGCGCAGATGGTGGCGGCAGTGCTTCTGCAGCGGCGGCAGGTTGGGCAAGGGTAAGCAGAACGGCGGCGATCATGGCCTGATCCTCAAGCCAGCGCGGCGACGGTGCGAAGCAGCAGGGCAATGTCGCCGTCACGCGAAAGGCGGTGGTCCCCGCCCTTGACCAGCGTGACCTGCACATCCGGTGAACGCAGGGCGGCCGCCAGCCGCAGGGAGATTTCGGGCGGAACGTCGGTATCTTCCTGCCCGTGCAGCAGCCGTATCGGGCAGTCTATCGCGATCTCCCCACCAAGCAGCCGTTGTGCCTGCGCATCGGCCCAGAAGCCGGGATGGGTTGGCGTGGGTTCAGGGCCATAGGGGTTGTCTTCCAGAACGGTGCGGCCTTGCGCCAGCTGTTCACGCTGCCGGTCGTCATACCCCCATTGCGTGAAGTCCGGCGCGGCGGCGATGCCGACCAGCCCGGCCACCTGTTCGCCCAGCGATCTGGCAACCAGCAGCATCAGCCAGCCGCCCATCGACGAGCCGACCAGCACCAGCGGGCCGCTCAACCGCGCGCTGACCAGTGCCAGCACCTCTGCGTGCCAGCGGCTCAGAGTCCCTTCCGCGAATGTGCCGGAACTTGCACCGCAACCCGAATAGTCCAGCAACAGGCATTCGCGCCCTTCCGCCACGGCCCAATCGAACAGGGCGGTCGCCTTGCCGCCTGCCATGTCGGACATGTATCCCGGCAGGAATATCAGGGCGGGGCCGTTGCCTGCATTGTGATGAAAGGCGATCCGCCGCCCATCGGGCATGGCGTGGAATTGCGGCTGGTCCATACCACGGACATGGCCATGCGATCGGCGTGGGGCAACCCCCGGTGGCCTTACCGCCGGGCGGCGAAGCGGGCGATTTCTTCCAGTTCCTGCGCCAGCAGCAGTTCGGCGGCCTGGCTGTTCCCCAGCAGAGAGCGGTGCAGCGTGGCCAGCCTTTGCACCAGCCGTTCCAGCTTGGGGGCGTTCCAGCGTTTTAGCTGGGCGGCCAGATCGTTCTTGTCGCGCCAGAAAATGCGGTGCGCCTTCTGTTCGGCATCCAGAAGCTGGTCGACGCGCCCGTTGCTGCCCAGCCGCGCGGCAAGCTGCGTCAGTTGCGCTGTGCGCCGCTCGAACGCCAGCAGCACGCCGACAGGGTTGAGCGAAAGTTCGCGCATCCGCTTCAGTTCGCCTGGCAGCTTGCCTGCGTCACCCGAAAGCACGGCGTTGACCAGCGGCGCGAAGCCATCTTCCTCTGTCTTGGCGCCGATGGCGTCCAGCGCTTCCTCGTCCGCCGTGCGCGGCGCCTGCGGCGAGGCGTCGAGATAGAGCGACAGTTTCTCTACTTCAGACCGCGCCAGCCGCACGTCCATCCCGGCGGCGCGGGCAATCCGTTCGGCCAGCCCGCTGCCCAGCCGGATTCCGGCCGCATCGCCCATGCGCCGCACATCCTCGCTCAGCGACCGCAGGTCGGGCGGATAGAACATCGCCACCAGCCCGTCGGGGCGCTTTTCCAGCAGCTTTGCCGTGCGCGATTTGTCAGTGGCCGATGTGGCCACGATCAGCACCGGGCAGGCCCCGTCACCTTCGCCCGAATCGATCAGTGCGGTCAGATTCTGTACCGCGTCGTGCGCCTCGTCACCGCTGGCGCGCACCAGAATGTGGCGCGCCCCGCCGAACAGCGATGTCGATCGCGCCTCGTCCCCCAGTTTCACGGGGTCGCCGCGTAGTTCGGACCCGGACAGTTCCACCTTCTCGCCAGCGTCAGCCAGCATGGCGGTGAAGCTTTGTGCGGCCGTCGCAGCGCCCGCTTCGTCAGGCCCGCAGAAGAATGCGATGCGGATCTGGCCCGCCGCGCGCTGGGCAGTGGCGGCGAAATCGCGCTGGGTGGCCTTCACGGCGCGGATCGCAGGGTCAGGCTGACCTGCGTTATGATCCGGTCCGCGACAGTGCGCGCGAGGTTTTCCAGCGCCGTTTCTTCAGCGGCAATGGTCGCATATTCGGAAGAAACCACGTCGATACCGGCATCAGACCCGGCGGTGGCATCGACCACGATCTCTCCGCTGGAAAGGTCTATCAACTGATAGCGCGCCCGCAGCGTGCGCCGTTCGCGGCCGATCGTCTCGTCGGTCAGCAGGCCCAGCCCTTCCAGCTTGTCGTCCAGCAGAACGTCCAGCCGGTAACGCGGCTGGGTGGTGGCGCCTGACTGTGCCAGCCGGTCGCGCAGGGCATTGCGGACCAGCCAGCCCGCGCGCCCTTCGATCGGGGCGACATCCACTGCGGCCAGACCCTGCGCCACCGCGCCGCTGCTGCCCCCGGCGTACATCGGTTGCAGGCCGCATCCGGCCAGACACAGCGCAGCGGCAAGGGCTAGGGCGCTTCTCATGCGACGATATTGACCAGCCTGTCGGGCACCACGATCACCTTACGCACTTCCGCCCCGTCAATCGCACGCTGGACTTTCTCGCTGGCCAGCGCAAGCGCCTCCAGCTCTGCATTGGGCAGGCCCTTGGCGACGGTCAGCGTATCGCGCAGCTTGCCCTTCACTTGAACGGCTACGGTCACTTCGTCTTCCACCAGCAGCGCGGGATCGACTTCGGGCCAGAGGGCGCTGGCGATCAATCCTTCGCCGCCCATCGCCGCCCAGCCTTCTTCCGCCAGATGCGGCATCATCGGTGCGGCCAGCAGCAGCACGGTGCGGATCGCAGCGCTGCGATCCGCAGAAGGGGCGGCTTTTTCGGCGGCAGAGGTCAGCTCGTAGATGCGGGCAACGGCCTTGTTGAAAGCCAGCGCCTCGATATCCTCGGCAACCGCAGCGATAGCCTGATGCGTCTTGCGGGCCAGCGCCCTGTCCTCGCCGCTGGCATCGGCCTGATATTGCCCGAACAGCCGCCACAGGCGCTGCACGAACTTGCCACAGCCTTCGATCCCGGCAGCGGACCATGGCAGGTCGCGTTCCGGCGGACTGTCCGACAGCATGAACCAGCGCACCGCGTCCGCACCATACCGTGCGACGATTTCGTCCGGATCGACCACGTTCTTCTTGGATTTGGACATCTTCTCGACGCGGCCCAGCGTCACCGGCTGGCCATCGGCCACGGTCACCCAGTCATCACCGTTCTTCCGCACTTCGCCCGGCGAAAGCCACGAGCCGTCCCCGGCGCGATAGGTTTCGTGCGTGACCATGCCCTGTGTGAACAGGCTGGCGAAAGGCTCTGCGAAATCGATCTTGCCGATGTGCTGCAGTGCGCGGGTCCAGAACCGGGCGTAGAGCAGGTGCAGGATCGCGTGTTCGATACCGCCGATATACTGTTCCACCGGCAGCCACGACGCCACTTCCGCCTTGTCGAAAGGCTTGTCCGCAGGCTGGCTGGCGAAGCGCAGGAAATACCAGGAACTGTCGACGAAGGTGTCGAGCGTATCCGTTTCACGCTCTGCCGCTGTGCCGCATTTCGGGCAATCGACGTGCTTCCATGTCGGATGACGCAGCAGAGGGTTGCCGGGTGTGGAGAAATTCACATCCTCCGGCAGAGTGACCGGCAACTGGTCCTTCGGCACCGGCACATCGCCGCACTTCGGGCAGTGGATGAACGGGATCGGCGTGCCCCAGTAACGCTGGCGCGAAACGCCCCAGTCGCGCAGGCGCCATACCGTCTTGCCGGTACCCCAGTGCTCGCTCTCGGCGCGGTCGATGACGGCCTTCTTCGCTTCCGCCACGCCCATGCCGTTCAGGAAGCCGGAATTGACCAGTACGCCATCGCCCGCTTCCGCTTCGGTCAGCGGTGCGTCGGCCGCCTCTGCCGAAGCGGCGACCACGCGCACGATCGGCAGTGAGTATTTGGTGGCGAAGTCGAAATCGCGCTGGTCATGCCCCGGCACGGCCATGATCGCGCCGGTGCCGTAATCCATCAGCACGAAGTTCGCGATATAGACGGGCAGGCGCCGTTCGGGATCGAGCGGATGCACCGCGCCGATGCCGGTGCCGAAACCCAGCTTTTCCGCCGTTTCCAGCTCCGCCGCGGTGGTCCCGCCGCGCTTGCACTGTTCGATGAATTTCGCCGCGTCGCAATTCGTCATCGCGACGGCTTCGGCCAGCGGATGGTCGGGCGCGACGGCGACGAAGCTGGCGCCGAACACGGTATCGGGCCGGGTGGTATAGACCTCCAGCTCCTCTCCATTGGTCAGCTTGAAGCGGAATTGCAGGCCCTGGCTCTTGCCGATCCAGTTTTCCTGCATCAGCCGCACTTTTTCAGGCCAGCCTTCCAGATCGCCCAGACCGGCCAGCAGATCTTCGGCAAAGTCGGTGATCTTCAGGAACCATTGGTTCAGCTTGCGCTTTTCCACCAGCGCGCCGGATCGCCATCCGCGCCCGTCGATCACCTGCTCATTCGCCAGCACGGTGTGATCAACCGGATCCCAGTTGACCGCACTTTCCTTGCGATAAACCAGCCCTGCCGCGTGCAGATCTAGGAACAGCGACTGTTCGTGCCCGTAATAGGCCGGATCGCAGGTGGCGATCTCGCGGCTCCAGTCCAGCGCGAAGCCCAGCTGCTTCAACTGCGCCCGCATCGAGGCGATGTTTTCATACGTCCATCCGGCGGGGTGGACGCCCTTTTCCATCGCCGCGTTTTCGGCCGGCATGCCGAAGGCGTCCCAACCCATCGGGTGCAGCACTTCATGCCCGCGCATCCGCTTGTAGCGGGCCAGCACGTCGCCCATCGTGTAGTTGCGGACGTGGCCGATATGGATGCGCCCCGAGGGATAGGGGAACATCTCCAGCACATAGCTTTTCGGCTTGTTGCTGTTGCTGTCGGCTTCAAAGCAGCGGGCGGCATCCCACGCGCGCTGCCAGCGCCCGTCGGCCTGCGACGGATCGAATCGGTTATCGCTCATGCTGTGCCCCTAGAATCCAGTCCGGGGACTGGCAACGCAGGCGGGCCTTAGCCGAGGGTCGAACGCCGCAGATCGCGCGCTTTGGTGAGGATGATGTCCTCCAGCTTCTGCACCGTGGCCGCCTGAACCGGCGCCGCCACCCATGCGCCGCCTTGCAGCACTTCACGGCTCGCCGCCACGCGCAGCGCATCAGCCCGCAGATCCTGATCCAGGATAGAGACGGATACCTTCACCCGCTCGCTCGGGTTCTGCGGATTGGCGTACCAATCGGTCACGATCACGCCGCCTGCGCTATCCGCTTGCGTCAGCGGCATGAACGAGAGCGTTTCGAGCGTGGCGCGCCAGAGGTAGGAATTGACGCCGATCGCGGTGACCTGCGCCGCGGCAAGATCAGCCTTGGGCCGTTCGTTGCTG
>DATMGK010000016.1:0-34020 GCA_035555595.1 Croceibacterium sp.
TGCTACGCTCTGGCGGTGACGCCTTGGTGATCGAAGGGATGGAGGCAGGCGGCCATATCGGCCCTGTCGCCACCAGCGTTCTTGCGCAGGAATTCCTTCCCGAACTGGCCGAGGAATACATCGTGTTCGTCGCCGGTGGCATCGGCCGGGGCGAAGCGATCGCCGGCTATCTGGAGATGGGCGCGTCAGGCGTGCAACTCGGCAGCCGGTTCGCCTGCGCCACGGAAAGCATCGCCCACCCGGACTTCAAGAAAGCCTTCTTCCGCGCCAATGCCCGCGACGCGGTGACGAGCGTGCAGATCGACCCGCGCCTGCCCGTGATCCCTGTGCGTGCGCTGAAAAACAAGGGTAGCGAGCTGTTCAACGCCAAGCAGCGCGAAGTGGCCGACGCGCTGGATCGCGGCGAGGTGGAGATGGGCGAAGCCCAGCTACAGATCGAAAAGTTCTGGGCCGGGGCTCTGCGCCGCGCGGTGATCGACGGCGATGTTGAGCATGGCAGCGTAATGGCCGGGCAATCCGTCGGCATGGTGAACAAGGAAGAGCCGGTGGCCGATATCATGGCCACGCTGCTGGCAGAAAGCGAAGCGGCGCTGGAGCGGCGCTAGACGGAAGGAGCCGCGCGTGTTCGCCAAGCTGAAGCCGATCTGGGAACTGGAAATCTTTCGGAACCGAATTCGGCTAACCGAGCTGGCCACCGGACGCACAGGCGAAAGAACCGCAACATATCCCTTCTCGACGGCATCTTTACTTATCGCCGAGGACCAGTGTCTGGAACAAGAAATCCGTATGCTGTCGAACGAGTGCTTCGGGCGCCCAGGTATTTTCGGCCGCTTTCCTGAGGTGCAGGTAGTGCACCTTGATGCTGTCGTCGCAGCAGCGGAGATCGCGTTGCTGAACGAGGCTCTTGTAAACGTAGGCGCCTCGAAGATCGTGTTGCCCGAGGCTACCGACTTGCGATGAGCCGCAAGCCGGTAGGCCAAAGATAGCGTAGTTAGCCCAACACCGCCGCAAGCATCCACACGCCCGCGGCGACGAAGCATCCGGCGGCGATGAAGCGCACCGTCTTCAGCGAGATACGGCGAACCAGCGCCTCTCCCAACAGCACGGCGGGAACGTTGGCCAGCATCATGCCCGCCGTTGTTCCGGCGGTTACCAGCAAGACATTGTCGAACTGAGCCCCAAGGGCGACAGTGGCGATCTGCGTCTTGTCGCCCATCTCGACCAGAAAGAACGCGACCGCTGTGGTCAGGAACACACCGCCATGCGCGCGTGGCTCCCCATCGTCATCCAGCTTGTCGGGTACCAGCGTCCACAGGCCCATGGCGATAAACGAGATGGCAACGGCGATCTGAAAAGCCGTGCTTTCGAGCCAGCTGGCGGCAGTATGGCCCACAAGTGCTGCCAGCGCGTGATTGGCCAGCGTTGCCACCAGAATGCCCAGGATGATCGGCAGCGGCTTGCGAAAACGGCTGGCGAGCAGGATCGCCAACAGCATGGTCTTATCGCCGATCTCGGCCATAGTGACCAGCAGGGTGGAGGTAAGAAACGCGTCCAAAGGAATTCTCCGGGGCCGGGCGGAACAACGACACAACGACATCGCGCCACCCCGCCCGGCAGGCGGAGGCGCAATGTCATTGGTCTCGCCCGAACCTTTCGGTTCCCTGCCGCCATGGCCTCTCAGCCAAGTGTGTTGACGGGCAGGCCCGTGGCGGGATCGAATCCCGAAACGGCCGGCTACTCCCCAGATGACGCGGCGCCTGTACGACCAGAGCCGATGCAGCGCAAGGGGCAAGCGCGGAACCTATTCGCCAGTCCGGCGCTCTATCGGCAAGGCAATCAAGGAGATCGACATGATCGGCAAAATCGTTGGCGCCATGGCCGGTGCGAAGATGGCGAATAGCGTAAGCGGCGGAATCGGTGGCACCGGTGGCGCGATACTGGGCGCCGGTGCGGCGAGCATGGCCAAGCGCCTCGGCCCCATTGGACTGATCGCGGCACTGGCGGGCGGCTATGCCCTGAAGCGCCATTACGACAAAACGCATGATGAAAAGCCCACGACCGGGCCGAAGCCTAAGGGCAAGCGCGCCGCTGCCTAACGCGTTCCCGCCAGCCCGAGCATTACTTCAAGTAGTTGTTCGGGCTGGTCGGCCATCACGAAATGGCTGGCCTTTGTTTCGTGATATTCCCACGAAGAATCGCCCTTCAACTTCTCGCTGAAGCGCACGAACGGTGTGGGCTGCCAGTCTGTGGCGAAGATATAAGCGCGGCGCGCGATCTTCGCTTCTTCCCCTGTATATCGCACCGCTTCCGTCAGGGTCAGCAGCGGATGGCGGCCGACCTGCCCCGGTACCGGCTGGAAATCGACCGACCCGATCGGCGCGACGAGGCCGGGCGTAAACTTCTGGCTGTTGATATACCAGCCGTGTTCAAACGGGCCGGTGATGTCCCACAGGCTTTCGCCATCGCCGGGCACGAAGGCATCGATATAGGCAATTGCGTCAATACGCGCGCCAAGCCGGTTAGCGACGCCTGTGATGACCATCCCGCCATAGGAATGGCCCGCCAGAATGAAGCGATCGAACCCGGCTTCTTCAATCTGGCCGCAAACGTCATCGACATGATCGGTGAGAGTGATGCCGGGGTGCAGTTCTTCCGAACGCACGCCTAGACCGGTCAGCGCTGCGACCAGCACGCGGTGGCCTGCGGCGCGTAGTTCTTCAGCCAGACGGCCATAATAGTACCCGCCACCCCATGCGCCGTGCACCAGCACATAATCCGCCATCGCCGCCTCCCTTTGATGGCCGGACCTTACCCAGACGCCGCGCGCGGGCAAGAAAAAGGGGAAGAGCCTTGCGGCGCCTCCCCCGTTTTCCTGTGCCGTTTAGGGCTTAGCCCTGGCGGCCCGAACGCCAGCCAGCCTGATAGGTGTCACCCGCCATCTTGCTGTACGGAACCGGCGAAGCGATCGCACGGACGTTGAGCTGCTTGTGCGGCTCGACCGTGGTCTTCTTCGTGCCGCCGTCTTCCTCGCCCCACACAACGTGGAGTTCGGTGCCGAGCGGGATTTCATGATCGATGGTCGCCAGGCTGAGCGCCTTCTTCTCGTTGTACGAGTAGCCGGTGAACAGCGACAGACCAACGGTGTTGCCGTCAGCGTCCACGACCTTGTCGTAGTTGCTGTTGGCGTAGTTCGCGAGCGGCAGATCGAAGAACTTGTACTGTTCGCCTTCCGGATCGAACATCGAGCCCTGGATCTTCTTCATGTCGTCCGCGCTCCATTCCAGCGTAACCTTCTTGCGCTGGGTGGCCGGGTCGATCTTCTTCAGCGCGTCGGCGCCGATGAAGTCATGGTCGAACTTCACGAACGGGCCGTAGCCCAGTTCCCACGGGTTCAGGTAGTATTCGTCGATCGACTTGCCGACGAAGGAACCGCCGATCGCGCCGGTAGCTTCATAGCTGTCGGCACCGAGCCATTCGCGGTAATCCTTCAAATCGTCGCCGGTGTAGATCGGAGGCAGCGGGCTGGGGATCCAGCCGGATTCCAGCGTGTTCGACGGATAAGCGCGCGAACCGACGGCGATCAGGCCGAATTCTTCACCAGCCTTCAGGATCTCGTCGCGGATGTAATCCTGCTCTTCATACGGACCCCAGATTTCGAGACCCGGCGAACCGGCCATGCCGTGACGCAGGGTGCGGACGGTCTTGTTGCCGATCTTCATCTCGCTCATGTTGAAGAACTTGAGCTTGTCGAGCGGAGCGCCATTCAGCTTCTCGATCACGTTCCAGGCCTGCGGGCCCTGGATCTGGAAGCGCCACGAAATGCGGTTCACCGGCTTGCCCATCGGGCGGCTGGGCGAACGCGGATCGTTGATGATGTCGACGTTGTAGCCACCCTTCTGGGCCTGGAACATCAGCCAGTTGGCAGCGGGAGCGCGGCCCACATAGACGAATTCTTCCGGAGCCAGGTAGAAGATGATGCCGTCACCGATGACGTGGCCGGCCGGGGTGGTCGGCACGTACTGCTTCGCCTTGTTGACTTCCCAACCGGCGGGCGAGTTGACCATCGTGTCGCTGAGAAGCTTCAGCGCGTCCGGACCCTTGATGTACAGGTCGAACATGTGGTGCGACTGATCGAACAGAACGGCCGAGTGCTGCCACGCCCACTGCTCGCTGCGCCAGTTGGAGAATTCCGGGGCGACGACGGGATAGACGTAGGCGCCGATCTGCGAGTTACGCAGCTTGGCGACGATGTCGGGGGTGTTCTGCAAAATCTGTTCTAGATTAGCGGCCATTCCTAGTTCCTCTCATCCGTGAAGGAATCACATACGCGAAATTTGTATGCGGCGCATACAATATTGGGCTAGGTGTGCAAGGCCCAATGAGAGAGGATGCGGCGCCATGAATGTCGAAGCGCTGGACCATGTCAATATCATCACCGACCGGTTGGACGAAACGGCGGAATTCTACGGAAATCTGCTGGGTCTGGTCCGCAAGGACGCGCCCCCGCCGCTGACGCCGGAGACCGCGACATGGATGTTCGATGCCGAAAATCGCGCGATTATCCACATCAACTCGACCGACTGCTATCGCACCTATGACCGCGAGGTGGAGCCCGGCGCGCTGACCGGCGCCCTGCACCACGTCGCGCTGAAATGCGTGGGCTATGACGAGGTGAAAGGCAGGCTGGATGCTATAGGCGCGGACTATCAGGAGAACCTGGTCAGCGCGATCAGCCTGCGGCAAATCTTCACCGCCGATCCGAACAATGTTCTGCTGGAACTGAACTTCTTCGCAGATTGATCTGAGACCCCATCCCGGTCAGGCGGGGTTCTGGCGTCCAGCGTTTACTTTCTGAGATCCCGCCTGCGGCGGGAGTATAGCAGATGGTGCCGCGTATACACAGGTTGGCCCCAGCAAGAGCTGATGCAGTGCCGGGAATTGCACTGCGCAGCGGCAATGGCTGCCATTCTGTGTCCACGATCATTGAGGAGGGGTCGCCGAAATTGCAGCCTTCCCGGTTCAAAATGCTCGCGTCAAAAGCCGCCATAAGTACAGGTCTTCGCGACAACGGAAATTGGGACGCCTCCCGGTCCGCTTGTTGCAGATCAATACAGGAAAGCAGACTCTCAGTTGACGACAACAATTGCAGACAGTGGATGGTAAGTGCAGAAGCTCGACTATGTCCGACGATTGGCGAGCCGAGATGCTAGGTACGCTGCCCTATCTGCGGGGGCAGGACTTCATTCGAAAGCCATACAAAGCATATCGGCATGATTGGGAACATGACCATTGCGCCGTTTGCGGTGTGACGCTGATGGAACCGGGCGCAGAAGGAAAGGATATTTTGCACGAAGGTTATGCCACCACGCCAGGCTACCAATATGGCGAGGACTACGAGTGGGTTTGCGCCGAATGCTTCGCCGCGTCGAAAGATACGATGGACTGGAGGGATGTCACCATCGTCTGAACGACACCGCCTGATGACCGCTCACAATCAAGCTCTCGCCGTATGGTTTATATGCTGCACCATCTGCTATAACCCCGCCTGAGTGGGGAAGCGGAAGGTTACACCGGCTTTGTCCCGGCGGTCGTCGTGCGATACATCTCGCGCCGGTAGCCGTCGTAGTCGTTGGGGCCGAGGTGCATGGTGCCGCGGTTGTCCCACAGGGCAACCATTCCCGCTTCCCACCGCAGGCGGCAGGTGAAGGCCGCCTGAGTGCAGTGGGCGACGAGGAAATCGATCAGCGGCTTCGCCTCGTGCGTGGTCATCCCTTCGAAACCGGCGCTGTAGGTGTCGCAGATATAGAGCGATTCCTCACCCGTTTCGGGGTGTGTGCGGACGAGCGGGTGGAAGGTGCCGCGCTGCCCCTGTTCGAACTGCTCCTTGTCGGCGAACGGGATCGCCTTGCCCATCAGCTTCGCCTGCGTGGCGTAGTTATTGGCCGCGCTCATATGCACGCGCAGGGGGCGCAGCATGTCCTGATAGGTCTTGCTGAGGTGGCGATAGGCCAGCGCACAGTTCGCCCAGCTTGTATCCCCGCCAAAGGGCGGCACTTCCACCGCGCGCAGGGTGGTGATGGCGGGCGGTTCTTCCAGAAAGGGGCTGTCGGTGTGCCAGCCGCCGCCGAACAGGCTGGCGGCCTTCGTTTCCGCCTCCTTGATGATGGGATGCACTTCGCGATGGCCGGGCACGCCCTGCGTGTAGGCATCGACGGCGAAGGGGCCGAGACGCGCGCCGAACTCCTCGTGCTCTGCATGGGTCAGGTGCTGGTCGCGCAGGAACAGCATCTTATGGCGATAAAGCGCCTGCTTGAATTCCTCGAACGCGGCGTCCGACATATCGGGCAGGCGCACGCCGACGACCTCTGCCCCCATCGCTCCGGACAGCGGCTCCACCCGGATATGCTCATATTCCAGAGCATGGTTGTCGAATTCACCCGCAGGCGTGACACGCACTTCCCACATGGCTGCTCTCCTGCCCGCGTTCTCAGCCCAGTTCGATCACCGTCTTGGCGAAGCTTTCCGGCCCCCAAGCGTGGGCGTAGGCTTCCTTCGCCTGTTCGAAGCCGAAGCGCGCGCCGATCAGCGGCTGGATGCCATTGGCATCGATCGCAGCGTTGAGACGCCGGGCCATCGAGGCCGAGCCGACGAAGATACCGCGCAAGGAGCCGCCCGTCATCATCAGCGCGCGGGGATTAGGCCCACCTTCGGGCGACAGCACGCCGATGAAAGCCACTTCGCCTTGAGATCGCAGTGCCGCCATCGACTGTTCCGCCGTGCCCGCACCGCCAACTTCGACCACCTTGTCCACGCCGCCGAGTTTCTGCCCGACATGAGCGCCCCAATCAGGCGTGGTTTTGTAATTGATCGTCTGCGCCGCCCCCAATTCGCGGATACGGGCCAGCTTATCGTCGCTGGAGGACGTGGCGATCACCTCGCACCCGCCAGCCCGCGCCAATTGCAGCGCGAGCATCGACACGCCGCCGCTGCCCAGCACCAACACCCGGTTGCCGGGAACGAGCGCGCGCGGCCCCTCATAGAGAGCGTTCCATGCCGTGACCCCCGCACAGGGCAATGTTGCAGCCTGTGCGAAATCGAGGCTTTGCGCCATGGGCACCACGCCGCTTTCAGGCAGTGCCACCAGTTCCGCCAGCATGCCGGGCGAGAAGCCATCGCCCAGCGCCGGGCCCATGCGTGGCGGGCCTTCTTCCCACTGGGTGAAGAAAGAGCTCTGCACGCGGTCGCCTGCCTTGAAACGGGTTACGCCCGCGCCAACCGCAACGACTTCGCCCGCGCCATCGCTGAGCGGCACCGCAGGCGCCTTCAGCGCGCCGCCGAAATACTGGCCGGCCGCGACCGCGAAATCGCGATAGTTGATCGAGCAGGCCCGCACCCGGATCAGCACTTCGCCGGGGCCGGGCTCAGGATCGGGCAGGGTTTCCAGCGCCAGTTTGTCGAACCCGTCGGACCCGGCCGGCAATCTCCATGCGCGCATCGTGTTCTCTCCTGTATCGAGGTTAGCGGTCGCCGCTCCATGTCCGGAGGCCGGGCTGGGTGCGGTCTTCGCTTTTCAAGGCTGCGGCGACGGCGGGGCGGGCAGTCACCCGATCACGCCATTCGATCAGGCGCGGATAGTTGGCGGCCACTTCCTTGTCCGGGAACATCCGTTCCACCATCATCCCGCAGTGCGAATAGAAATTGATGTCGGCCAGGGTGTAGGCATCGCCCGCCAGCCATGCCGTTTCGCCAAGCTGCCGTTCGACCTTGGCCAACGCGTAATCGATTTTCTCGCTGGCATTGGCGAGGTCCGCTTCTGAAAAGCCGGAACGCGCCGTCGCCCATTTCTTGCGCTGATCAGGCAACGGGATGTGGCTGAGCAATTCCTCGAACGTGCCTTCATCGATGTTGCGCGCGATCACCCGCACCAGTCGGTGCCAGCCGTGCATCGAAACGTGGTTCATCACGTGCTCGTCCACGAACTTGTTCCAGTATCGCATCCGCGCGGCGCCCGCCGGATCGCGGGGGCGCAGGGCGCCACTTTCCGGCTGGGCATCGGGGAAGGCGTCTTCCAGATACTCATTGATCACCGTGGTATGGGTGATGATCGTGCCGTCGTGATCCAGCACCGGGACCTGCCCTTCCGGGTTGATGGCGACGAACCAGTCCGAATGCTGTTCGAACTTGTGCAGGTCCACATAGATGCTCTCGTAATCCAGCCCCTTCTCTTTCAGGGGAATCATGGATTTGAGCGAATTCGCCAGCGGTTCGGCGTGGTAGTATTTCAATGCCATGGTCAGACCTCGATGCTCTCCAGTACGCCGCCGTCCACGGCCCAGTCTTGCCCTGTTACATGGCTGGCCGCATCGCTGAGCAGGAACGCGGCGACTTCCGCCAGTTCTTCAGGCGATCCCATGCGGCGCTGAGGCACGCGCGCCTCGATCCGGCCCTGTTGTTCGGGCGGGATGCGATCCAGCGCCTCTGTGCGGATGAAGCCGGGGATGATGCAGTTGGCGCGGATGCCGTGCGGGGCCATTTCCACCGCAATCGCGCGTACAAGGCCCAGAACGCCGTGCTTGCTGGCGACATAGGCCGGGTTCATGCCCAGCCCACGCTTGCTGCCCATACTGCCGGTAACGAGGATCGTGCCCTTCCCGGCCTCTATCATCGGCGGCAGGACCTTCTGGATCGCCCAGAAAACGGATGTCAGGTTCACCCGCAAGGTTTCATCGAACATCGCAGGATCGAAGCTGACGGCGGGAGTGAA
This sequence comes from Croceibacterium sp., assembly GCA_035555595.1. Classification (GTDB taxonomy): domain Bacteria; phylum Pseudomonadota; class Alphaproteobacteria; order Sphingomonadales; family Sphingomonadaceae; genus Croceibacterium_A. The sequence goes on from DATMGK010000016.1 coordinate 8,765, forward strand.
ACCGCCGGTCAACCCGGCGTTGGCGAATAGTCCTTCAATCGGGCCAAAGTGGGCGGCGGCTTCATCCAGCGCGCGTTCGAGCTGATCCTTCTGACCAACGTCAGCGGCAAAGCCAGCCGCGTTTGGCCCGATTTCGGCCACCGCCGCATCCAGCGCATCACGGCGCCGGGCAATCAGGGAAACACGCGCCCCGCGCTTCGCCAGCAGCGTTGCACTGACCAGCCCGATGCCGCTGGAGGCACCAGTGACGACGATATGCTTGTCGGCGAAATCCACTAGCTCTCTCCCTTGACGAACGCCGCCCACGCCGGGGCATCCGGGTGTCCGTTGTTTTCGGGCGACCATTGCCGCTCCATCAAGGTTCGTGCCTCACCCTCCGCCATCCCGCAAGCATCGCGATGCCAGCGATAGAAGAAAGCCGATACGCGCCAGTTCATGACGCAATGAACGTGCACCGGCCCAGCCCGCTCGGCTCTCTCCAGCGCCGCCGCGAAGTCGCGGTAATGCGTTTCGTCCGGGGCATCGAACGGCACGGGGATATGCGTGTAAGCAATCCCCTGCTCGGCCAGCAGGGCGCCTTCATCGGCCAAAGCCTCAGGATGGTCCGCCAGCGCCAGATTGATGACGTGGCGCACCCCCATTGCAGACAGACGCGCGGGATCCCGCGCAGTCAGTATACCTGAGGTGGTGACACGATCCGACAGCCGCTGCCATGCGCGAATATCGGCAGGATCGTTCACCGTCTTGCGCCTGCCCGGGGGAGAAGCGCTTCGCCGATCAAACGAGGCCCAGCAGCTTCGCCGCGTTGTCCTTCAGGATCAGCGGCATGACTTCTTCCTTGAAGCCCACTTCCTTCGCCGTGGCAATCCACTTGTCAGGGTGGATCAGGGGGAAGTCGCTGCCGAACAGCATCTTATGCTTCAGCTGGGTGTTCGCATACTGGATCACCTGCTTGGGAAAGTACTTCGGGCTCCAGCCCGACAGGTCGATGAACACATTGGTCTTGTGCAGCGCCATCGACAGGCTTTCATCCACCCATGGCCAGCTGGGGTGGGCCAGAATGATCTTCATGTCGGGGAAATCGACCGCGACATCGTCGATCAGCATGGGCTGGCCGTACTTCAACCGCATCCCGCCGCCGCCGCGCATCCCGGTGCCCATGCCGGAATGGCCGGTGTGGAAGATGGCAGGCAGTTTGTATTCGTTGATCACTTCGTAGATCGGATAGGCCATCCGGTCTGCGGGATGGGCGTTCTGGGCAATGCCGTGGAACTTGAAACCCTTCACCCCATAGTTTTCAATCAGATCACGCGCTTCCCGCGCGCCCAGCTTACCCTTGTGCGGGTCGATGCTGGCGAAGGCGATGCAGATATCATCGTTCTTAAGCGCCTGTTCGGCCACTTCGTAATTACTGACGCGCTTCGCGCCCATGCCGCTTTCACAATCGACCGTGAACAGCACCAGCGCGATCTGCGTTTCGCGATAAAGCTCGATCACCTCCGGCATTTTCGGCCGTTCGCGCGGCGCCTTGAAATAGGCGCTGGCGGCATCGAAGAACTGGCCCATCACCGGATCTTCCGGATCGTGGCACGATACCTCCGCGTGAACGTGGACGTCGATGGCGCGGATCTTGGAAAGGTCGATGGGCAAAAGGAATTCCTAGTTGGAAGCAGAGGGAGCGCGCCCTCAAACAGAGCGCGCTCCCTCCATCTGACTTACAGCTTCATCAGCACCGATTTGGTTTCGAGATAAGCCTCGAGCCCAAGGCGACCCTGTTCGTGGCCGATGCCGCTTTCCTTGTAGCCGCCGAAGGGCAGCGCCGGGTCGATCATCGCATGGCAGTTGACCCACACGGTGCCGGCCTTGAGCTGGCTGGCGATACGGTGGGCTGCGCTGGCATCCTTCGTCCACACGCCGGCGGCGAGGCCATAGGGCGTGTCGTTCGCTTCGCGCACAACGTCATTCAGGTCGTCGAACCGCTGGGCGACCACGACCGGACCGAAGATTTCTTCGCGAACGACGCTCATCTGCGGGTTCACGTCGGTCAGGATCGTGGGGCTGACGTAGTAGCCGCCATCGTTGCTGGGCACGTCGCCGCCCATCAGCACGCTGGCGCCATCACGCTTGCCGGCTTCGATATAGCCGAGCACGCGTTCATGCTGTTCCTTGCTGACCAGCGGGCCCATGTGGGCGGCGGGATCGAGCGAGGGGCGCGGAGCCCAGAAATCGGCGGTCTGGGCCATGCCTTCCACCACTTTGTCGAACACGCTCTTGTGCGCATAGAGGCGGCTGCCGGCCACACAGACCTGACCCGAGTTGAAGAAGATCGCACCCGCCACGCCCGGCGCGGTTTCGGCGACATCGACGTCGGGCATCACCACCACCGGGCTCTTGCCGCCCAGTTCCAGCGTGACGTGCTTCAGCGTTTCGGTAGCGTTGCGGTTGATCAGCTTGCCGATTTCGGTGGAGCCGGTGAAGGCCACCTTGTCCACATCGGGGTGCTTGACCATGCGGTCACCGCCAGTGTGGCCATAACCGGTGACGATGTTCACAACGCCCGCCGGTACACCAGCTTCGTCGATCAGATCGGCCAGACGCAGCGCGGTCAGGCTGGTCTGTTCGGCAGGCTTCAGCACCGTGGTGCAGCCTGCGGCCAGCGCGGGGGAAATCTTGAGGCAGGCCATCAGCAGCGGGAAGTTCCACGGCACGATCTGCGCACAGACGCCCACCGGCTCCTTCAACGTATACGCGAACATCATACCGCCGGGCATGGCATAGGGGGCCTGCGTTTCACCGCCGACCTTACCGGCCCAACCCGCCATGTAGCGGAAATGAGCGGCGGCACCGGGCACGTCCACCGCGGCGGCCATGCCCTTGGGCTTGCCCACGTCGATCGCTTCCAGTTCGGCCAGCTCATCCGCATGGGCTTCGATCAGGTCGGCGATCTTGTGCATGATCTTTTCACGCGCGATAGGCGGCAGGTTGCGCCAGCGGCCATCGTCGAACGCGGCGCGCGCAGCGGCCACGGCACGGTCGATATCCTTGTCGGTCGCTTCCACGACTTTCGAAATGACCTTGCCCGAAGACGGGTCTTCGACATCGATGGTCGCCCCGCCAGAGCTGTCCACCCATTCGCCATTGATGTAGAGCTGCGGCTTGCGATCGAGCGCCTTTTTGACGGCAGGCGAGTATTCCCGCTGAGTGCGATCGATGGTGGTGACTTCGTTCATAACCAGGTCCTTTCCCGAAACGAATCCTTGGCCCGCAACCTAGCAAATCGCCATGCAGCGCGCCATTCGGCCCCCTTTGCTATCGCTCATTACAATCGCGGGGCCAAGCTGTCGATTCCCTATGCGCCGGGCCGTTCCAGCGCCTTGTCCTCGTTGGCTCTTTTGATGACGTACTGGCGAATATCCTCGATCTTCGCGCGGCTGAGCGACGGGGCGAAGGAAACCATGCCGTTATCCTTCAAAGCACCGTCATGAACGATGGCCATCCAGGTATCCGCATTCTCCAGTGCGGCGCTGCGGCGCAGGTCTGGCAGCACGGTCGATCCGATGGCGGCATCGTTGTGGCACTGGCTGCAATAGCGGCCAAAGCTGTACGCGCCTGACGCCACCTGCGCGGCCGAACCGGTGAATGCAGGGGGATCGAGCGGGCGACGGTCCAGCGGCGGCGCGTCCGGCAGCTTCGCCGTACCGCCCAGCTTGAACACCAGCAGACGGCTGATGTTGGGAACCGGGCCGGACTGTTCCGACAGCATGCCGGTGGGCGCCAGTGGGAACAAGCCGCCCCAGCCTGCCAGCACGGCTACGTATTGCTCGCCGTTCACGGTATAGGTGATCGGCGGTGCGATGACGCCCGTCTGCGCCCCGAACGACCAGAGCTGGCGCCCATCGGTGGCGGAATAGGCGACGAATTGCCCGCCAGCATTACCCTGGAACACCAGCCCCCCGCCGGTGGACAGGAGACCGCCGTTCCATGGGGAGGCGTGGGGAACGCGCCAGCGCTCTTTCCGGGCAACTGGGTCCCACGCGATCAGCGCACCTTTGGTGGAGGCGACCGCCCCAGCGCGCACATCGGCATCGGCGGGCATAGCCGTGGCGGAGAAATCCAGCCCGGTGTTCATGCCGCGATTGAGATCAGGCTTCCACCCGGCTTCAGGGAAATAGGGGAACGAGGCCTCCATTATCGGGATGTAGACCAGCCCTTCAGTCGGGTTGAATGCCATGGGGTGCCAGCTGTGCCCGCCACCAGCGCCGGGGGTCGCCACGAAGAGCTTGCGCGTCTGGTCAAAGCGGGCTTCGGGCCTCACGATCGGACGGCCGGTTTTCATGTCCACGCCATCGGTCCAGTTCTGCGGGACATAGCCGTTGGCGCTGATCAGTTCCCCCGTCGCGCGGTCCAGCACGTAGAAGAACCCGTTCTTCGGTGCCTGCATCAGCACCTTGCGCGGTTTCCCGTCTATCTCGAGATCGGCCAGCATGATGTGCTGTGTGGCCGTGTAATCCCACGTTTCGCCGGGCGTTTCCTGATAGTGCCAGACATATTCGCCAGTTTCAGGCCGCACGGCGACGATGGACGAAAGGTAGAGGTTATCACCACCACCCGGCGAACGGATCGACTGATCCCACGGCGACCCATTACCCACGCCGATATAGAGCAGGTCGAGATCGGGGTCGTAGGCCATGCCATCCCACACCGTGCCGCCGCCGCCCAGTTCCCAGAAATTGCCCTTCCACGTCTCCCGCGCGCGGGCGAGGTAATCGGGTTCCTGCCCATCTTCCCCCGGTGCGCCCGGAACGGTGTAGAACCGCCAGAGCTGCTTTCCCGTGGCGGCGTCATAAGCGGTAACGTAACCGCGCACGCCGAATTCGGCGCCGCTGTTGCCGATGATGACCTTGCCATCGATCACCCGGGGGGCGCCGGTGATGGTATAGGGCTTCGTCTGGTCCACCGTGACGACAGACCACGCTTCCTTGCCGGTATCGCGATCCAGCGCGACCAGCCGCCCGTCCAGCGTGCCTAGGTAAAGCCGGTCTCCCCATGCGGCCATGCCGCGGTTGACCACGTCGCAACAAGCCTTGGGCGCGGTTTCGCCGGGCACCTGCGGATCGTATTGCCATAGCGGTTCCCCGGTGGCGGCGTCATAGGCTTTCACCTTGCTCCACGCGGTGGTGATGTAGATGCGGCCATCGATCACCAGCGGCGTGCCTTCCTGCCCGCGCGCGGTATCCAGATCGGCGAACCACGCCAGACCCAGATCCTTTACCGATGACGTGCTGATCTGATCCAGCGGGCTATATCGCTGTTCAGAGTAATCGCGGCCATAAGTGATCCAGTTGGCGGTGTCGGCAGCGGCGTTGATCAACCGCTCTTCATCCACCGGGCCTTCAGGCGCCTTGTCCTTGCATCCGGCCAGCGCCAGCACCGCACAGACCACAACCACGCCCAGACGAAACCCGTTCATCATCCTGCCCTCCCGGCCCCGCCCTTCAGCGGGCGGTGGCGCATTTGTAAGCAATGCTTACGATTGCCGTGCCCGTCCGGTCAAGCAAGCACAAAGCGGCAATATCGGGCCGCATTTTGCCCGTTGCGGCACCGCATCATTTGCGCCTATCTGGGCACCGTCAGTCGAGCGCGAGCCCGCGTTATGACCCTGGCTCAAAGAAACATCTTTGCCAGACAGGACACTTCAATGCCTACCAAACTGCCGTCCCGCGCCGACCACGTCGGCTCGTTCCTCCGTCCGCGCAGCGTCATCGAAGCGCGCGAACACAGGGCCGCGGGCAATATCGATTATTCCGAACTGCGCGCGATCGAGGACAAGGCGATCACCGAACTCGTCGGATGGGAACAGGGCCTTGGCCTGAAAGCCATCACCGATGGCGAATTCCGCCGCTATTTCTTCCACACGGACTTCCTGCTGCAACTCGCCGGGGTGGAGGAACGCGGCGGACTGAAGAAGGCGTTCAAGAACGATGCCGGCAAGGATGTGCAGTTCGCCCCGCCGGTAATGGTCGTGACCGGCAAGATCGAGCATGTGAAGCCGATCCAGCTGGCTGACTATCAGTATCTTGCGTCGAAAGTCGGCCCGGATGTGATGGCCAAGGTATCGATCCCCAGCCCTACCATGCTGCACTTCCGCGCCGGGCGCGCGGGTATCCCCCAGGACGTCTATCCCGAGATGGAAGACTTCTACGCCGATGTTGCCGCGGCCTATCGCGCCGAGGTGGACAGCCTGGCGGCGGCGGGTTGCCGTTACATCCAGATGGACGACACCAACCTCGCCTATCTGTGTGATGACGAGCAGCGGGCTGATGCCACGCGGCGCGGGCTCGACCCGGATGCGACCACGCGGCAATACGCAAAGCTGATCAATGACAGCTTCGCCAGCGCGCCGGCCGACATGATCAAGGCCGTGCACCTGTGCCGGGGCAACTTCCGTTCAAGCTGGGCGGCCGAAGGCGGTTACGAGCCGGTCGCGGAAATCATGTTCAACGAGCTGGATATCGACGCCTTCTTCCTTGAATACGACGATCCGCGTTCGGGCGACTTCGCACCGCTGCGCTTCCTGCCGAAGGGCAAGACGGTCGTGCTGGGCCTCGTCACCACCAAGCTGGGCGACCTGGAAACGAAGGACGACATAAAGCGCCGGATCGACGAGGCGACGAAGTTCACCGATCTCGACCAGCTGGCGCTGAGCCCGCAGTGCGGCTTCGCCAGCACGGTCCACGGCAACGACATCACCACGGAACAGCAGGCGGACAAGATCCGGCTGGTGGCAGAGGTCGCCGAAGAAGTCTGGGGCTGAACTTCTCACCCCACTCGCAAATGAAAAGGGCGGCCTCGTAAGAGGCCGCCCTTTCTGTTCCCAAGCCGTAGAGGCTTAGAAATCCTTGCGGACGCTGACACGCCATTCACGCGGCTTGCCGACCTGAGCATAGGCAGTTCCGGCGAAGGCATAGACCGCGTCAAAGCGGCCCGGCATGTAGTACTTGTCGAACAGGTTGGTGACTTCCAGCGCGACCTCCAGATCCCGGTCCGGGTTCCGGTAGGTCAGCCGGGCGTTACCCAGCCAATAAGCGTCATAGTAGCGGTAGTCGGTACTGACCAAGTCCAAGCCATATCCAGCAAAAGCTTTACCGCGATATGAAACATCGAAGCGAGGAGTCAGCGACCCTTCATTGCTAAGACCTATTTCATACTGCACGCCTCCGCTAAACGTCACCTTCGGCGAAACGATTGGATCGTCGAGCGTTGTGGACGTGCCCACCGCAGGGGACAGCGTGGTGTACTTCGAGTCCAGCAGGCTGAGCGAGCCGTCGATCATCAGGCCATCGGTCGGTTCCGCGAACAGTTCGGCCTCAACGCCCCAGATCTTTCCATCGCCAGCATTGGCAATGACCGCGCAGGGGCCCCCGCCATAGGCCGAACAATCCGACAGACCGAGCTGGATATTTTTGTATTCGTTATAGAAGCCCGAAACGTTGAACCGGGCGAGGCGACCAAAGAGATCGGTCTTGATCCCCGCTTCGTAGGACGTGACGGTTTCCGGATCGAATGTACCGTCGATAGCGTGCTGCGGCAGGAACGGACGTGCTGTTACGCCCCCGCCCTTAAAGCCCGTACCCACGGTGACATAGGCCATCAGTTCCGGCGAGAAGCGATAGTCGGCCGAAACGCGCCAATCGAAACGATCGCCATCGTAAACCGACTGCACACCGTTCAGCAGCTTGAGATTCAGGGGATCGGCCACAAGCGGTGTTCCATCAGGCGCGAGGCGCACGAAGGTATAGTCCTTGTGCTCGTCCGTATAACGAATGCCGCCGGTAAGGGTGAAACCATCTGTCGGCTTGATGATCACCGTAGCGAACCCAGCCTTGCTGTCGGCATTGATCGGGTCATTACCGCGGAACTGCGCCGCCACGCCCGGGATGATGTAGCGGATATCCTGAATGGTGAAATACGTGCTGCGCTGGTCGGAATAGAACCCGCCCACGGTGAAATCGAGGAAGTCGCCGATCTTGCCGTTGAGGCGCAGTTCCTGACTGACGAACCAGAAATCCAGATCGTTATAACCCGCCGCTGACCGGTTCAGCGTCGGCGTGAAGTCATCATCCGTTCCCCAGATGTTATTATATTCACGATACGCGGTAATCGACTGGAACTGCAGGCTGTCATTCAGATCGATCGTCAGGTGACCGGATACGCCCCAACCTTTGAACAGGTTGGTATTGCCCGTATTCCAGTCTCCCATCACACCCATCGCGGGCATTTGCCAGCTGGCGTAAGTGCAGAACCGGCCACACAGGAAGTTCGAGGTATCGCCCGTTGCGACGATCGGCACTTCGGCCGCGCTGTTGCGCTTCGACCGCTGGTAATCCGCGATTATCAACAGTTCGACGTTGTCCGTCGGCTCCGCCAGAACGGAAGCCCGCACGCCGGAATAGTTGATGTTACCCAGATCGGCGACAACGCAATCGGCCGCTCCGGTCTGGCTGGCAATGCCTTCAGGATTGCCGGGGTTGGCGCAGCCATAATCGATCTGGTCGACGTAGCCGTCCTGTTCCTTGTGAACTGCCGAAATGCGGCTGTAGAGCCCCTCGGCGATCGGGAAGTTCACGCCACCACGCAGTTCCATGCGGTCGCGGCTGCCATAACTCCCCTCAACAAAGGCTGAGGGCGTGGCGTTGGGCTTCTTCGAAAACAGCTTGATCGCACCGCCGATGGAGTTGCGGCCTGTCAGCGTGCCCTGCGGTCCGCGCAGGATTTCTACCCGCTCAAGATCGAGCAGGTCGAAGTTCGCGCCCGTCAGCGTCGGATAATAGACGTCATCGACATACAGGCCGACGCCCGGTTCATAGGCCGGGTTGAAGTCAAACTGACCGATACCGCGAATGGAGGCGCCCATCGAAGCGCCATAGGCCCCGCCCATTTCGTTCAACGTCACACTGGGCGCCTGGCGAGCGATGTCCGCGATATCGTCCTGATTGCGCGCGGCCAGCATGGCGGCATCAACCGCCGTGATCGCCAGCGGGGTATCCTGAAGGCGCTGTTCGCGGAACTGCGCGGTGACGATGATCTCGCCACTTGCTGCCTGCCCTTCATCGTCCTGCGCCGCCGCCGGAGCGGCAGTGAGGGCAATCGCCAGAGCGGAAATACTGGCAGTAAACGCGAGGGGAGTATTGCGCAGAGCGCAACGACCGTCGGCCATCCTCTTCTCCTGTATCTTTGTTTGGACGGCGGTATCCGCCATCGAATTTGTAAGTAGAAGATACAAATTAGCCGAAGCAACCGCCGCCTACATTTCCAGCTCAACTAACCCCTTCTGTGATGCAAACGGGTGACAATATGCGTTGGATTCAGGCATTAAAGTGGCGGCAACCTGAACACTCGTTCAGCATTGCGCTGCATCAGCATCAACTTGTGTTCTTCCGAAATGTTCAGCCGGTCATAAGCCGCCACCTCATCCGAACTCTGCTGATAGGGATAATCCATCGCATAGAGCACTCGGTCGGGGCCGAGCACATCCATGCAGAACCTGATCCCCGGTTCCCACCCCACGCCACTGGTGGTCACCCATAGGTTGTTATGGAAATAGTGGCTGATCGGATGCTTCAACTTCATCTGCCGCCCGCCACGCAGATGCGCCCGCCCGTCAGCATTCCCCTGCATCCAGTCGAAGCGATATAAATGCAGTGGCAGACATTCACCCAGATGCCCGATCACCAGCCGCAGTTTCGGAAACCGGTCAAACGCCCCGGAGAGGATCAGCCCCATCGTGTGCAGCCACACGTCGTGCGGAAAACCGGCCAGCGCGCCGAAAAAACCACGCATTTCATAATGCGCGGCGCTGAACGGCGCGGTGGGATGGATATAAAGCGCCGCATCGGTGGCTTCGAGCGCTTCGAGGATGGGGAAGAACTCTTCCTCATCCAGATAGCGCCCCTGAAAATGCGAGTTGAGCACCGCGCCGTTTAGCTTCAATTCGCCCATCGCGCGCTCGATCTCCCTGACCGAACCTTGCACATCACGCGGATCGAAAGCTGCGAGTGCCGAAAAGCGATCAGGGTGGCGACGACATGCTTCGGCGGCAATGTCATTCCCCTCCCGCGCCAACGCCGTCCCCTCGCCGGGCCGGACGACCTGCACGCCCGGCGCCGTGAGCAGCAGTAACTGCCGATCAATGCCGAATTCGTCCATGTGGGACAGGCGCAGATCGCCCAGATCCTGCAACATTTCCTGCAAGCTGGGCATGCGGGAGAACATGCCCGCCATTTTCAGACTGTCGTCGTTCGGTGCCGCGCCGCTTTCGAGGTAATCGACCTGCGCCTTCACCAGCGCAGGGAAAGTCCACGCCTCTTCCGTGGCGATACGCTTGTAAGGGGCATTGCGATCGATCTCACCGGCAGGAGGGGCAAGGCCAATGCGCGTGCGATGGCTGAAATCTTCCTTGAAGTGGCCTTTCAGCCCCGCTTCGCTGCCATCTTCCAGCAATGCCATCCGCGCCTCTCTTTTCAGAACATCCCGTTATCGTTCATCGACCGCTCCGGCACTGGCTGGGTCACATCCCAGTGCTCGACGATCTGGCAATTCTCCACCCGCAAAATGTCCACCGCGGCCGCGCCCCGATCTTCCGGCGAACTGAAACCATGCAGGTGGACGACGATGTAGGGATCTTCCACCAGCACGCGGTGAACCACCATCCTGTGGCCCGGATTGCGTTCGTAGAAGGGTTCCAGAAAAGCGATGGCGGCATCCCGCCCATCCGTCGCATGCGGGTTATGCTGCCGGTAATCCTCGGCCACAAAAGCCTCGTAAGCTTCCCGCACTTTGCCCTGTTCGTAGAACAACGGGATGAAGCCATCGGCGATCTGCTGCACCGTGCGGCCACAAGCGGGAACGGCGGCATCTTCCGCCAGCGCAGGTGCCGCAGCAAGGATCGCTGCGATTACCGGCGCGGCGGAAAAGTGCCGCCGCGCCATCAGAACATCCCGTTTTGGTTGGCGGACTGTTCCGGCACCTGCTGAACCACGTCCCAGTGTTCCACGATCTTGCAGTTCTCCACCCGGAAGATATCGACCACGGCAGACGGCGGCCCCGCGGGATTGAACCGCGCTTCGTTATGCACTGCCACCAGATCGCCATCGGCGATCACGCGATGGACGATATAGCGCGCTTCGGGGTTCGCATCGAAGAACGGCTGCAGGAAATTTACCGCCGCATCCCGCCCGGTGGCAGCGAAGGGATTGTGGTTGATGTAATCGGGGTGAACCCAGGTTTCGAACGCCAGCTTGGCGTTACGCTGTTCGAAAAACAGGGGAATGAATTCGTCCAGCACTTCGCGCGCCGACATAGTGCAGGACTGCTCCGCCGCGGCGAGCGCCGGGTTCGCCACAGCGGGCGCGGCGCTGGCGAAAAACGCCGCCGCCATGATCGCTGAACAGACGCGCATCACGCTCTTTCCTTGCCCGCCAGAATCGCACCGAACTTCGGATGCGCGAAGTGCATCGGCACGTCGTGGCGATAGGGCCAGGTCTTGCGGTATTCTTCCGGTGGCAGCAGTCGATCGGGGCCGACCGGATCTTCCGGATAAAGCTTTTCCGCAGGCTGGAGGTGGCTGGTGGTATGCGCCCAGCCTTCTTCGTAATCACCCTGCCACTGCATTTTGTAATCGAGCCGCTGGATCTTCCACACGCCGTTTTCACGCACGTAGTCGTTCTCGTAGATGCCGGCTTCCATGAACTGCTGGGGCATGAAGTCCGGCTTGGCTTCCAGAAAATCGTCATGCCATCCGCCGAACAGCATGCCGCGGAAACGGCCCTTGGCCGTCTGCCGATCAGGCGCGACGGTGATGATGTCCTGCATCTGGAAGTGATCGAGCAGCAGGCCATCGACCGGGCCGGGACGGCCACCGGTGAAGCGATGCTGAATCCAGTCGCCATAGAGCCGCATCACACCCGCCTTGCCGACGTATTCGCCAGACAGGAACACCACGCAGCCATCCTTTGAGAAAAGGTCGGCCACCTCTTCGGGCAGGTTGAAATCTATGTAGTAGCCATAAGCCCAGTGCAGACGGCGGATTGCGTTGACATCCTCCAACTCACCCACACGGTTTTCCAGCGCGCCGAGGCGCTGCTCGATGTCACTCATTGATCTACTCTCCCAGATCGGTTTGTATGTGAGACTAACGACCGAAACTGTTTTGGCGAGAGGAAATCCATGAGCGAAAGACCCTGGGAAGGTCGCGTGGCGTTCGTAACGGGCGCGGTGACGGGCATCGGGCTGGGCGTGGCTCAAGCCTTTGCCGACGCCGGAATGCGGCTGGCGCTGAGCTATCGTAACGAGGACGATCGGGCGCGCACGGCGGAATGGTTCGCGGGCAAGGGATACGAACAACCCCTGTTCGTGAAGCTGGACGTGACAGACCGGGCGCGCTTCGCCGAAGTGGCGGACGAAGTCGTGGCCCATTTCGGTGAAGTCCACGTGCTGGTGAACAACGCGGGCGTTTCCGTGTTCGGCCCAACGGACGAGGCCAGCTATGGCGATTACGACTGGATCATGGGCGTCAATTTCGGCGGCGTTGTAAACGGCATCGTCAGCTTCCTGCCGAAGATCAAGGCCGCGACGGGCCGCCGCCATGTCGTCAACATCGCCAGCATGGCCGCCTTTCTGCCGGGGCCGCAGGCGGGCATCTACACCGCCAGCAAGTTCGCCGTGCGCGGGTTGACCGAATCGCTGCGCTACAATCTGGCCCCCCATCGCATCGGCTGTTCGCTGTGTTGCCCCGCGCTGACCCGCACCAACGCATGGACAAGCGCGCTCAAGCGGCCCGAAGGCTTCGCCGAGAGCGGATTCGCCCCGGCGCGCGAAGGGGAACTGGAACAGTTCGGCACGGCATTCGAGGAAGGGATGGACCCGTATGAGGTTGGCACCAAGATCCTGAAGGGGATGACCGATCAGAAGGGCCTGATCCTCACCCATCCGGAACACGGGCCGGACTTCGAAGAAATCCATGCCGCCACAATGGCCGCCTTGCCGGTGGAAGACGCCCCCGCAGGCCGCCTGAAGATCGAACAGCTGCGCCGAGATGCGATGAAAGCGGCGGAAGCCGGGTTGATCATCCAACTCGACGATCTGACCTGAGGACCAAGACCTCGTTGCCGAGCGTGTAAAGACGACCCTGTAACCGGACCACCAGATGCGCTATCCTCGCGCTTCGGGAGCAGGGTGCAAGGGAGGCGACCATGTGCGATCAGGAACAACTTGCCGCGATGAGCGGAAAGGGCGTGAGCCGCAGGCGTTTTGCAAAGCTGGGCGCTGTGGCGACGGTGGCGGCCTACGCCTCTCCGGACAGGGCTGTGGCGCAGCAGGGCCGATTGGCCGAAGTCGCCGCGCGTTTCGACGCGCCCGGCGGCAAGGTGGATGGCTATTTCGTGCATCCCGCCACCGGCAAACATCCGGCCGTGATCGTATGGCCTGACATCGCAGGCCTGCGCGACAGCTTCATGGCAATGGCTCGCAGGCTGGCGCGCGAAGGCTATGCCGTTCTGGTGCTGAACCCCTATTATCAGGACACTGAAGCACCCCAGTTCGATGATTTCGACGACTGGCGCGAAAAGGGCGGCATGGAGAAGGTCGGGCCGTGGCGCGCCAAGCTGACGCCCCAAGCGGTAATGGATACCGCGAAGGCTGCCGTGGCGTGGCTGGACGGACAGGAAGCGGTGGATACCGCCAAAGGCATAGGCACGCAGGGTTATTGCATGGGCGGCCCCTTTACCGTGTGGAGCGCCGCGGCTGTGCCCGAACGGATCAAGGCGGCGGCATCGTTCCATGGCGGCGGTCTGGTGGGTGAAGATGCGACTTCGCCGGTGAAATTGCTGGGCCAGACGCAGGCCAGCTATCTTTTCGCGATCGCGCGCAACGACGATAGCAGAGCCCCCACGGAAAAGGACACGCTGAAAACCGCAGCGGCGGAAGCCGGACGGCCGGCGGAAATCGAGGTCTATCCGGCCGATCACGGCTGGACCGTGGACGATTCGCCGGTGTTCGATTCCGACGCAGCCGATCGCGCGTGGGAACGGCTGTTGAATCTCTACAAGACGGCGCTCTAGCTCTTTACCAGAAGCGGTCAGTCCCGCGCGAGCGGGGCGTGCTGGCTGGCGCAGTGGAAGCTGCCACCGCCGGTCAGCACCGCCTCTGCCGGAATGCCCACCACCGCACGGCCGGGAAAAAGATCACCGATAGCCGCAAGAGCATCGGCATCCCGCCATGAACCATAGGTGGGCACGACCACCACTTCGTTGCAGACAGCGAAGTTCATGTAGCTGGCCGGTTCCACGATCCCCGCCTCGTCAAGCCTGCCGGGCGAAGGAACGTCCTTCACCGTCAGCCCGAAGGCGAGCGCGCGGGCGCGCGCATCGGCGAACACCGCTGCATTGGGATCGTCGGAGCCCGTGGGCACGGGTATCGCCAGCGTGCCGGGCGCTATGAAGCGGGCGAGGTTATCGACGTGCCCATCGGTATGATCGCCCAGCAGGCCATCATCCAGCCACAGGATGCGATCGAAACCGAGATCGCCCTTCAGCCGCGCCTCTATCTCTTCACGCGACAGGCTGGGGTTGCGGTTCGGATTGAGCAGGCACTGTTCGGTCGTAACGACGAGGCCAGTGCCATCCGTATCGATCGCCCCGCCTTCCAGAATCCAGTCGCACAGATCTGTCGGAAGGCCTGCGGCCGCCGCCATCGATGCGCCGGTTTCCTGATCACCTTCCAGCAGGTACTTGCCGCCCCAGCCATTGAAACCAAAACGGCGGGCGATGCGCCGACCCTCTCCGCCCAGCAGCACCAGCGGGCCGGAATCGCGAATCCAGATGTCGCCATAGGGATGCCGTTCACACTGTACGGCGCCGCTCACCAGCTGGCGCGCGCGCATTTCATTGGCGGCATCCCGCACCACTAGCCGCACCTGCTGTCCGGTTTCGGCGACAGCATTGGCGAAAGCGGCCATCTGTTCCTGCGCCGGCTCCAGATCCTCAAGCCACAACGATGCGTCGTGCGGAAACCCGATCCAGATCCATTCCTGCGGTTCCCATTCGGCGGGCATCCGGAAAGTCATTGTTCAACAGCGTCCTTCACCAGCGCAGCTTTCGTCGCGGATGCGGCGGAATTCATCGCCGGGATACCAGTTGGGCCAATCCGCGCTGTCTGCCAGCATGCGGCCGAGCCGGTAGAACAATCGCGTGTCCTGCACCACCCCCGCCCAATTCCAGTTCGGATCATATTCGTCATCGGGCAGGTGGTAGGCATTCGCCCGATAGGCCGCGTCCCACGCCTGCCCGGCAGCAGGGCCACCATCGACCAGATCCTGGCCGCTGCGGACATAGAACATCGGCACGCCCCGCTTCGCCAGGCTGAAATGGTCTGACCGATAATAATACCCGGCTTGTGGGGACGGGTCCGCAGTAGCGCGCCGCCCCAGTTCCGCGAGCGCCTGTTCCAGATAGCGATCAAGCTCGCTCTTGCCGCCGCCGACCACGATCACATCGCGGGCAGGCCCGGCCATCGCCAGCGCATCCATATTGAGACCGCCCACCGTCCGGTCGAGCGGGAAGACCGGGTTGGCGCCATAGTATTCCGAACCGAGCAGCCCTGATTCCTCCGCCGTCACCGCCAGAAACACCAGCGAGCGAGCAGCCGGGCCAGCCTTCGCATGGGCCTGTGCCAGAGCGACCAGCGCGGCGGTGCCGGTGGCGTTGTCGATGGCGCCGTTGCAGATGTCGTCCCCCTCTGCATTGGGCGTGCAGCGGCCCAGGTGATCCCAGTGAGCGGTGTGGAGCACATATTCGTCCGGCCGATCACGCCCCGGCAACACGCCGATCACGTTCTTCGATGCGAAGCGACGGATTGAATTGTCCAGCGAAGCGGAAACGGTCAGCCCCAGAGCAACAGGCCGGAAGCCGCTGCGCTTCGCCGCCTCGGACAGCGCGGCCAGATCGCGCCCACCGGCCTTCACGATGGCTTCGGCGACCTGTTTCTGCACCCAACCGTTGACCAGCGTCTGACTGGCGCCGCCATCTGCGCGGCTGGCATATACCTGCGGGCCGGACCACGAGCTCTGCACGGTGGCCCATCCGTAAGAGGCTGGGAAATCGTCATGCACGATGATCGCGCCCGCAGCGCCCTGTCGTGCTGCCTCCTCGAACTTATAGGTCCAGCGGCCGTAATAGGTCATCGCCCGGCCGTTGAAGGGGCCTTCCAGCGTTTCGCTTTCGTAATCGGGATCGTTGACGAGGATCAGCGCCGTCTTCCCGCGCATGTCCACGCCCGCATAGTCGTTCCACCCCTTCTCTGGTGCGACCACGCCGTAGCCGACGAAGACCAGTTCGCTGTCAGCCAGATCGACACGCGGAACCTCCCGGTAACTGACGCCCACCCAGTCCGTGCCGAAAGCATAAGTCGAGGTTCCTGCCTGTCCCTTCACGGTTAACGGACGGTCGCCCCCGGCAGTGATCTCCACCAGCGGCACGTCCTGAAACCAGCTGTCGCCATTACCGGGGCTAAGCCCCACGCGGCGGAACTGATCGACCAGATAGGCCAGCGTCTTTTCCTCGCCCGGCGTGCCTGGCGCGCGACCTTCAAATTCATCCAGCGACAGCGTGCGCGTAACCTCTTTCAGCGTCGCTTCGGATACGTCCCTTCCGAGATGGATGGGGGAGAAGCTGTGGCGCAACCGGCTGCCAGCAGGGTGATCGCAGCGGCGCAGGTCAATCGCAGCATGGGAATCGGCCTTTCGATCGTGAACGCCGAGTCTGGCAAACAGGCCCTGCCCCCGCAACCACGCACGCATCGCCGCGCATGACGCTTGCCCTTGCCTCTCCATCCATGCAGGCAGTCCCTCGCATGGATGGAAACTGGCTACAGGCAATCGGGCGGGCGCGGGATCATTCCCCGTTCCTCGCACTCGCACTGGAACGGCAGCGCGATCTCACCAATCTGCTGGAACGCGGAGAGGGCGAAGCTGCGCTCGCCTTCGCCAAGGAGGCTACCGGGCCGGAGGTGGGCATTGCGCTACGTCGGCAACGGCTGGCGCTGGCGACTACGCTGGCGATTGGCGACCTTGCCGGGGCCTTCCTGCTCAGCCGCGTGATGGTGGAGCTAAGCGATCTGGCCGACCGCGCGCTGGACGCGGCGATCAAGGCGGCGATCCTTTCGCGCGTGCCCGATGCGGAGCCGCGCGGCTTCACCGCTATCGCGCTGGGGAAACAGGGCGCGAGGGAACTGAACTACAGCTCTGACATCGATCCGATCCTTATTTACGATCCCGCAGTGCTGCCACGTCGTGAGCGGGACGATCCGGCGGACGCAGCACAGCGCTATGCCCGCCGCCTGCTGGAAACGCTGACCATGCAGACCGGCGACGGCTATGTCTTTCGCGTGGACCTGCGCCTGCGACCAGCATCGGAAGTGACGCCGCTGGCCATCCCCGTGGGGGCGGCGCTGACGCATTACGAAAGTTCCGCGCTGGCGTGGGAACGCGCGGCTTTCATCCGCGCGCGATCGGCGGCGGGCGATGTGGAGGCGGGGGAAGCGTTCCTGCGTGCGATCCGGCCGTTCGTGTGGCGCCGCAGCCTGGATTTCACCGCGCTGGAGGAAATTCGCCGCCTGACGATGCGGATACGCGAATCCTATCGCGGACCGCCCGAGCCTGGCCCCGGATACGATCTGAAACGCGGGCGCGGCGGGATTCGCGAGGTGGAGTTCTTCGCCCAGACTCACCAGCTGATCTATGGCGGACGCCGGCCCTCCCTCCGCCTCAGGGGAACGCGCGAATCGCTGGATGCGCTGGCGGCCGAAGGGCTGATTGAGGCGGAAGATGCATTGCGATTGGGCGAGGCGTACGATCGGCTGCGCACGATCGAGCACCGGTTGCAAATGGTTCACGACCGCCAGACCCACTCGCTGCCGACGGATCAGGCGGCGCTGGACAATGTTGCCCGGCTGGACGGACTGCCCGATGGTGCAGCGCTGCTGGCTGAGCTTCGCGAACTGACGACAGATGTCGCCACGCGGTACGACCGCCTGCTGGGAGGACCAGATAACGAGCGCCCCGCGAGGCCCGCGGTAAGCGAGGATTTGCGCAACAAGGTGCGGGAACGCGCCGAGCACTGGCGCGACACGATCCGCAGCCTGCGCAGCGCCGAAGCGCGCGCGGCATTTGACGCCGTGCTGCCCGATCTGATGGCCGCGCTGGCACAGGCCCCTGAACCCGATCAGGCGTTGAACCGCTGGGAAACCCTGCTTTCCCGCCTGCCCAGCGCGGTGAACCTTTTCCGTCTGTTCGAACAGCGGCCGGGCCTGCTGGAACTGGTGCTGCGTATCCTCACCCTCGCCCGCCCGCTGGCGGACGAACTGGCCCGCCGCCCCGAACTTCTGGACCGGCTGATCGATGCCAGCGCTTTCGACCTGCCCGGATCGGTCGAAGCACTGGCGGCGCGTATGCGCGTGGCCGAAATCAGCGACTACGAAGAACAGCTCAATCGTATCCGTCAGGTCGTGGGTGAGGAACGCTTCGCCCTGGGTGTCCAGCTGATAGAGGCCAAGCACGATCCGATGGCCGTGGCGGAAGGTCTGTCACGCGTGGCAGAAGCGGCTCTGGAAGTGGCGGCACAGGGCGCGATAGCGGAATTCGAACGTGTCCATGGCCGAATACCGAACGGGCATCTGCTGATTCTGGCGCTGGGCAGGCTGGGCGGCGGCGCGCTGACTTATGCATCCGACCTCGATCTGGTCTATCTTTTCAGCGGAGAGCCGGGCGCGGAATCCGACGGTCGCCGCCCGCTGACGACATCGCTCTACTTCAACCGGCTGGCTCAGCGCGTGACCGCCGCGCTCAGCGTGCCGACGGCAGAGGGCGCTCTGTACGAAGTGGACACCCGGTTGCGGCCGATGGGGAACCAGGGGCCGATCGCGGTGAGCCTGGAAAGCTTCGCCCGCTATCAGTGTCAGGATGCGTGGACCTGGGAACACATGGCCCTGTGCCGCGCGCGGCCGGTGTTCGGACCGCAGAAAGCGCGGGCGGAACTGGCAGGCGCCGTCCTTGGCATCCTCGATAGCCCGCGCGATGCCGAAAAGCTGAAGGCCGATGTTCTCGCCATGCGTGCGGAGATGGCCAGCCACAAGCAACCCGCTGGCCCGCTGGATGCGAAGCTGATGCGCGGCGGACTGGTCGATTGCGAGTTCATCGTCCACTTCCTGCAATTGCGCGATCGTATCGCATTCCATCCATCGCTGCCGAAAGCGTTGGAAGAACTGATCGCAGCCGGGCGTCTCCCGCAACAACTCGCCGATCATCATGCCCTGCTGGGTAGGACTCTGGTGGCCGCGCGGCTGCTGGCGCCGGACCTTGCCGATCCGCCGGAAGTTGCCGCCGCCGCGCTGGCGCAGGCTTGTGGGCAGGCGGATTACCCCTCGCTCTTGCGCGCGCTTCGCGATGCGCGGCATGGAGTTGCGGAGATATGGGCCGAACTGTTCGGCGAAAAGCTGGAGATAAAGGAATGAGCGCCCCCGACCTTGGCGATACCCTGCCTGACATCGCGCTGGAAACGCCGGACGGGGGCAGTGTGCGCCCAGCGGATTTTCACGGGCGCAAGCTGGTGCTGTTTTTCTATCCCAAGGACGATACGCCGGGCTGCACGGTGGAGAACAAGGATTTTTCCGAGCTGCTGCCGGAATTCGAAGCGGCAGGTGTGTCCGTGCTGGGCGTGAGCAAGGACCCGCCGGCGAAGCACGCGAAGTTCGCCGCGAAGCACGGGTTGACCGTTCCTCTGGCCAGTGATGGTGAGAGCGGGCTGTCTGATGCGCTGGGCGTATGGGGCGAAAAAAGTCTCTACGGCCGCAAGTTCATGGGCATGATCCGCACGACGTTCCTGATCGATGCAGACGGCCGGATCGCGCGCGTATGGCGCAAGGTTAAGGTCAAGGGGCACGCGGCGGAGGTGCTGGAAGCCGCCCGATCGCTGTGACGACGCTTACCGAAGCGGTGCGCGCGGCCCTGCTGACCGGCGAGCCGCGCGATAAGGTGATGACGACACGCAGGCTGGTGCGCGAATGGCGTGGCGGCCGCCTGCTGTGCGAACCGCAATCCACGATGCCGGATCAGCCCGCCTGGCCCGCAGCGTTGCAGGTCCTGCCGCCGAACCAGATGCCCAAGCGTGGCCGGGGCGGTTCTGCGCGCAACGCGATCGCGCTGTGGCATTCACTGGCGCACATAGAATTCGTCGCCATCGATCTCGCGCTGGACATGGCCGGGCGGTTCGGCGGCGAGATGGGGCCTGATTTCGTCAGCGACTTTCTGGCGGTCGCGGCGGACGAGGCGATGCACTTCGCCCTGATCGATCGGCATCTGAACGCATTGGGGTCCGGATACGCCCAGTTACCTGTCCACGACGGATTGTGGCAGGCCGCCCACGAAACGCGGCATGACGTTGCCGCCCGTCTGGCAGTAGTTCCGATGGTGCTCGAAGCGCGCGGGCTCGACGTTACCCCTACCATGCTTGAGCGAGTGCAAGCGATGGGTGACGACCGGGGCGCCCGCATCCTTCAGCGGATACTGGATGACGAAATCCGCCATGTCGCCACTGGCACCCGGCATTTCATCGCATGGTGCGAAACGCGCGAAATTCCGCCTGAGAATCACTGGAAAATTCTGGTCGCACGCCACTTTGGCGGCAGTCTGAAACCGCCATTCAACGACTCAGCGCGTCTCGCAGCCGGTTTACCGCGCGAATTCTACGCCGGTGTTGCCTGATTAACTTTTTACCCCGTAGCGACCAAATCGCTGAGACGGGCGGGGGGTTCCGACCATCTCGGAAAAATTTCAACCGCAGACGCGGATACGCGTTTGCGAGATACGGGAATTCTGGTCGCATGGTCCTCAAGCACGTATTCGGAGCTCTGGCGGCTCTCGTGGTTTCCACGAACCCGGCCATGGCCAACGAAACGGCAGCCGCCACGCAGATTACCGGCGCCATTGATGCCGCTAATGCGAGCACGGCTTCTGGCGACCGCGAATTCCAGGAGCTTTTCGCCAGCTGGAAATCCATGGACCAGACAGGCGTTATCACGAGCAGCCCGGTGGGCCGCGTTTCGGTTCCCACTGGTATGCCGGTGCAGGATTCGACGCTGACCAGCAACTTCGGCATGCGCACCCATCCCGTGCTGGGTGGTCGTCGCGGCCACAACGGTGTTGATCTGGCCCAGCCAACCGGCACCCCCGTTTATGCCACCGCAGATGGTCTGGTAAGCAAGGCGGAGCGGTTCAGCTCCTACGGCAACTACATCCAGATCGAACATGGCGGTGAATTGCAGACCCGCTACGCTCACCTTTCAGGCTATGCAGTCACCGCCGGGGAGCAGGTTCGCAAGGGTCAGCTGATCGGTTACGTCGGCAGCACCGGGCGCTCCACCGGCCCGCACCTGCACTATGAAATCCGCGTCGCGGGTGAGGCTGTCGATCCCACCCCTTATATGGCTGAAACGCAGCTGGCGGTTTCGAACGACGCCGCGCTGGGTCGTGGCGGCCCTGAGTAAGCCTCACAAACCCCCGCGGCATCTGCCGCACACAAGCGGCGCTTAAAGCGCCGCTTTCTTTTTGAGCAGCTCAGTTCGCGAGCAGGCGCTGCGCCATGTCGCGCACACCGGAACCGATATCTTCCCGGTCAAGCGCGATTGCGAGTGTGGCTTCTATAAAGCCGGTCTTGCTGCCGCAGTCATAGCGCTTCCCGTCGAAGGTGACGGCGTGGAAAGGCTGCTCTCCGATCATCCGCGCCATTGCATCGGTCAGCTGGATTTCGCCTCCTGCGCCCTTCTCCTGCCCTTCCAGCGTCCGCATGACTTCGGGCTGAAGAATGTAGCGTCCGGAAATGATCTTGTTGGACGGCGCGCGATCAACCGGCGGCTTTTCAACCAGCCCATGCACCTCTGTCAGAGCGCCATGAGACTGGCCCGGATCGATCACGCCGTAACTGGAAACCTCTTCCCGTGGCACTTCCAGCACGGAAATCAGGTTGCCGCCGACCTGTGCGTAAGCCTCCACCATCTGCGCGAGACAGCCGGGCTTGCCGACCATCAGTTCGTCCGGAAGGAGGATCGCGAAGGGCTCGTCACCCACGATCGCCCGGGCACACCAGATTGCATGTCCCAGCCCCAGCGGCACCTGCTGGCGCACTGTAATGAGATTGCCCGGCGTGAAGCGCGTGGGTTCGAGGACGGCAAGGTCCTTGCCCCGTTCGCTCATCGTCGCTTCCAACTCGTAAGCGATGTCGAAATGTTCGACCAGCGAGGTCTTCCCCCGGCCCGTGACGAAAATCATCTGTTCGATGCCGGCTTCCCGCGCCTCGTCCACAGCATACTGGATCAACGGCCGGTCGACGATCGGCAACAGCTCTTTCGGGATCGCCTTGGTGGCGGGAAGGAAGCGGGTGCCGAGGCCCGCGACCGGGAACACTGCTTTGCGGATCGGTTTACGTTCGCTCATGAAGCAGGACATGAAAGCCCAGCGCCCAAGGGTCAACCATGATCACGGGCGCGCCCTGAAGCGGAACACAAGCGAGAACCTTTGCCGATCCGGCGCGTTGCAGCGGAAAGGAAAGGATCACGCAATGGCACTACTTAAACTGGCTGCACTCGGCGCCCTCGGCTACGTTGGCTACCGCTATTACGAGAAGCAGCGGCGCGATGAACACCCGGCCTTCGCAAGCGGGCAACGCACCGGAGAAAACTTCGCCAAAGTGCGCGATGCCGGCCCGCAGGCGATGGCGGATCCGCCGCGCGACGAGTGGACCCCCGAAGATCAGGCCAGTGACGAGAGCTTCCCGGCTAGCGATCCTCCGTCCACATACTGAACGGAGCTTGGGCGTTACGCCTCTGCATCGAATTTATGCACGAGCCACAGGCGAATTGCGCCTGCGAGTCCGGGCGGTGTGTCTGCTTCGATCCGTTCCGCGTCGATGCGCGCGACAAGGGCATTGAGAGGCACACCTTCCCGTTCTGCCGCGCGCCTCAGCATATCCCAGAACAATGGTTCCAGGCTGATCGATGTCTTGTGCCCGGCGATCTCTACCGAACGTTTGACTGGGGGGTGGTAGAGATCGTCCAAAGGCTCGCTCAATACATGTGTTGCCCGCCGTTGATCGACAGCGTGGAGCCCGTGACAAAGCCCGCATCGTCAGAGGCGAGAAAAGCCACGCCGCGAGCGATCTCTCCGGCATTGCCCAGCCGTCCGACTGGAATACGGGCTACGATCTTTTCCAGCACGTTGTCCGGCACCGCAGCGACCATATCTGTATCGATGTAGCCGGGGGCGATGGCATTGACCGTGATGCCGAAACGCGCGCCTTCCTGAGCCAGTGCCTTGGTAAAGCCGTGAATACCGCTCTTGGCGGCAGCATAATTGACCTGACCGTATTGCCCCGCCTGCCCGTTGATCGAACCGATGTTGACGATCCGGCCCCAGCCGCGATCCCGCATGCTGGGGAAACACGCCTTCGCCATGTTGAAGCAACCGCCAAGGTTGATCCGCATCACCGCGTCCCAATCGTCGAAATTCATTCTGAGCAGGGTTCCATCGCGCGTGATCCCGGCGTTGTTCACCAGCACGTCGATCGGGCCGACTTCATCCGCAACCTGCTGGCAACCGGCCAGCGTCGCCTCATGGTCGCCAACGTCCCATTTGTAGGCTGGAATACCGGTCTCTTCGGAGAAAGCGCGGGCCTTGTCGTCATTGCCGGCATAGTTGGCGGCGACTGTAAGGCCATCGGCCTTCAGCGCTTCGCAGATTGCCCGGCCAATGCCGCGTGTTCCACCCGTAACGATCGCAATGCGAGCCATACCCTCTCCATCAAGTTTTTGCCCAGACCGGCCCTCATTGCGAATACTAGGCGACGGCCCGTTCCGCGCAACGAAAAACCCCGCCGAAGCGGGGCTTTGCATAAAAGGAAAATCAGCGGAAAATCCGGCTGGATCAGAAGCGGAACTGGGTTCCGACGTAAACCGCCTGACTATCCTGCTTGGCCGGGTCCGCGAGCGGGGCCAGCCGATCGCGCTCCTGCGAATACCGCACACCCGCCGTGACATCGAGGTTGCGGGTAAGCCGATAGCTGCCGCCCACATCGACCGCCTGATCGCTGCGCGAATCCATGGTGCGCGGGGCTGCGCCGGTCTTGGCCGCTTCTTCAACCGCGATACGCGCTGCGAAACGGCTCTCGTCCGGGCGAGCGCCGGGGCTAGGCCGGAAATCCGCCAGATCCGGCAGGCTCGCGTCAGACAGCGTGTCCGAGATAGCCGGAGTGGACGTGACCTTGGCGAAATTCTGATAGCCGCGCGAAATGCCGAGGTTGTAGCGCGTCGGCGCGATCCGCAGCGGCGAATCGGCCGCCACCTGATCCCGCGCCGCTGCCATGGCCGAACGGACGGAAATGGCGCGCGCGGCCTCTGTATCAACTCGAACGGCGACCGTTACCGAACGGCTGGGCCGCGCGGCGATACCGGCCGGCGTAAAACGCATCAGCTTCGACGCCCCGCTGCTGCGTTCCGCAATGAAGCGCGCAAGCTTGGGATCGACTTTCGCAGGAGTGAGTGCGGCGAAATTTCCGTTGGCGGCGAGGCTGACGCCATCATCCAGCGCGCTGAGAGCGAAACCGGCAGTCGGAACACCGGCGAACACCAGCGCAGCAGCGGTCAAGCCCGCCACCAATCCGCCAGATCCGCGTGTTACCTTCTTGCCTGCCACGTCTAATGCCCCAAAGCGCTTCCTGTCTGCACCGGTTCCAGATGATCCGCCAATGAGGCAAATCGCCTCTTAACGGTTGCTGTATCGGCCTTGAGAATCGGTCGCGACTCTCCCTGTTTTTCCGGATGTAAACACCCAACGTTCATTTTGCGAGTCGGCACGGGGGTAGAGAGCCGCTTTTTTCAAAGTGTTGCACCCATTCCACAGACCTGCCCTCCCTCGCCGCCGGGGTTAAGCCACCGTTCACCGCGCGACCTGCCCTACGGCGCAAGCTTTTGTCGCCACCTTGCCGCCCGCTTCGTGGCGGCTATAGAGGCGCAAAGACCCCTGCGTGCGGGATGATCCCGCAAGAATTTTGGGCAAGAGAACTGGACCGAGCATGGCATCGCAGATTTTCCCCGTCGCTGACCGTCGCATCCGCCCGTTGCGGGCCGTGGCTGGCGGCATGCTCGTGTTGGCGCTG
>DATMGK010000017.1:0-31533 GCA_035555595.1 Croceibacterium sp.
AGCGCCGCGCCGACCGGGGTTTCGGTATCGGCGATCAGCTTGCGCCAGACAAGCGCGGGGGAACCCGCTGCCAGCTGCGTGCGTGCTGCCCCGGCGTTCTCGGGGGCGATCCCAGATGCCCGTGCTGACAGGGTCAGTCTCGGTCAGTTGTACCGGCGAGTTGCGCGGAGACAGCGCGGATCGCCGTTTCATTGCGTTCCACGCCAACTTCGCGCTGTGCGGCGGCGATGAACTGCTGGACGTATTCCTCGCCCGTCACCTGCCCCAGCTGCATCAGTGTGGAAGCAACCAGCGGATCGCCCTGAGCCACGGTGCCCGCTTCGATCTTGTCGAGCTGGATCACATACCAGCCAGCATCGGCAGGCGCCTGAAGCTTTTTCTGAGTACCCTGAGCCATGCTGAAGAACAGCGCGAGGCTGGAGGGCACCTGCCCCAGGCGGGAGAGCTCCTCGCGGTTGAGGTTGACAGTTTCAGGCGCGCGCACGGCGGCGTTGCTTTCCGCCGAAACCGCTGCGGCGAGAGCAGTGCCCTTGGCCACGCGGGCAAGAATACGGTCGGCTGCCTGTTTCGCGGCTTTCGCCCCTTCGGCCTGCCGCCATGCTTCGACCACGTCGCCGCGAATCTCCGCCAGAGGCGCGACGGCGGAACTGGTGATGTTGGACACGTCGAACACCATGAACGACTGGCCCGGCACGACTTCCGCCAGTTGCGGTTGCCCTTCGTCCATGACGAATGCGGTTTCGAGCACCGGAGCCAGAGCCGGATCGACCGTTTCGCCAGCAGCGCCGTAGATGCGACCGTCGGCAGTGGCGGGGCGTGTGGTGGAAATCTGGAGGTTCAGTTCCTTCGCCAGTTCCGACAGGTTGGTGCCGCCGCTGAATTCATCTTCTATACGCGCAGTCAGATCGGCCAGCGCATCGCGGCGCTGATCTTCCGCAAGCTTGGTGGAGATTTCAGCGCGCGCCTGTTCAAGAGTGCGTGCCGGCTGCCGATCTATCGCATCCACGCGCAGGACATACCAGCCGAGCGAACCCCGCGCCGGTTGCGCCAGCGCGCCCTGCGCCGCCGCGAAGCCGGACTGCGCGACTGCCGCCGAAGCGCTGTTGGCGAAATTTGTCTGCGCCACGGGGCCGACGGAAGTGGTGGCCAGGCCCTTCTCACGCGCGGCCACGTCCAGCGATTTACCCCCTCGCACTTCGGCAAGGATGGCGTTGGCGGCATCCTGCGTAGGAACGACGAGTTGGGTGAAGCGGCGGCTTTCGCTGGCCGCGTACTGAGCCTTGTTGGCGTTATAGTATTCCGCGATCTGTGCGTCCGTTGGCGCGGCCACCGTTCCAAGCGCTTCCGGCCCGAAGCTGGCATAGCGGATCACGCGCCGTTCCGGGCGGATGAAGCGGCTGCTCACCTCGCGATAATAGGCCTGAAGCTGGGCATCGCTGGGATCGCCCTTGGGCGCGAAGGCGTCGCTGGACAGCATGGCGATGGCACCGTGGCGGCGTTCACGCAGCAACGAGGCGTAACGGCGGCCCACACTCTCCGGCATAACCGGGGAAAACGAGATCGGCGTAAGAAGCTGGCGGGCGAGCAAGCCGGTGGAAAGATCCTGCCGCACCGTCGCCTCGCTCAATCCGCGCTGGCCCAGCAGCGCAAGGAAGGTGTTGCGATCGAATTTGCCGTCAATGCCGCGGAACGCCGGAATCTGCGCGATTTCGCTGTCCACAAGCCGCTTGCCCGCACGCATTCCGTGCTGGCGGGCATATTCGGCGAGGGCGGTGCGCTCAAGCAGCTGGCTCATCACCTGTTCCATTCCGCCCTGTTCGACGAAAGCCTGCATGGTGAGGGTGGGATTCGTCTGCCGGGCGCTATCGAGCGCATTGCTCATCGCGCTGGTGAGTTCGGCGGCGTCCACCCGTTCCTTGCCCACAACGGCGACCCGGTCACCACCGGAAACACCGCCGAACGTGGCGGAACCGGCCACGTCCATGCTGGCAAAAGCGAAGGCGATCAGCGCCAGGAAGGCGAGGGTGACGGCAATGCCGACCTTCGACTTGAAGAAGCTGCGAAACGACAAGAGCATGGAGTGGCAATCTCGCGTAATATGCGGTTGTGCCGGAGGTCCGGCGCGTTCGAAAGCGCGCTTTATCCCGCATGTCGCCCGCTCGCAACCGTGGACCGGATGGCAATCGTGGACCGCTTCGCCAAGTGGGGCGCGGAGCCTGGACGGTGAACGGGAAGTCCCCGCCAGCTTGCCAAGCGCGGATGCTGGTCCTAACGGGCATCCGCCTCGGGTTCCTTTGCGGAGCCCGGCTTTTCATATCAGAATTCGGGATCATCAATGGCCCAGCGCCCTTACATCGTCGGCAACTGGAAGATGCACGGAACCCGTGCGATGCTGAGCGAGGCACGCGCGATCGACCGTGCCGCCGAGCGGTTGCTCAAGGCGGAAGTCGCCCTTGCTCCGCCGTTCACACTCATTCACGCAACCCGCAAGGAAGCAGGCCTGATCGGTGTGGGCGCGCAGGATTGCCATGCGGCCGATGGCGGCGCGCATACCGGCGACATCTCCGCCGCGATGATCAAGGACGCGGGCGCGGGATTCGTGATCGTAGGCCATAGTGAGCGGCGCGCCGACCATGGCGAGACCGACGCGGTGGTGAAAAGCAAGGCCGATGCCGCGCTGACTGCCGGACTGGCCGTCATCGTGTGCGTGGGTGAGACGGAATCGCAGCGTGATGCCGGTGAGGCGGAAAGCGTGGTCGCGGCCCAGCTCAACGGTTCGCTGCCCCGTGCGGAAGGTGCGGCTGACAAGGTTACCGTCGCTTACGAACCCGTCTGGGCGATCGGCACCGGGCGGACCCCGACGGTGGACGACATCGGCCAGATGCACCGCGCCATCCGCGCGCGGCTGAACGAAATCTATGGCGAAGCGGGCGAACAGGTTCGCATCCTCTACGGCGGATCGGTGAAGCCGGACAATGCGGCGGAACTGCTGGCGGCCGACGAAGTGGGCGGCGCACTGGTTGGCGGCGCAAGCCTCACCGCCGAGAGCTTCCTCGGCATCATCGTAGCTGCGGCTGAGCTGGGCGAGGGCTGAGCCCTCCCCGGTACACGCTCTTGCCCCAGACGGCGTGTGCGCCTACATCGCGCGCTTACCAAGTCAGAGAGTTCTGAATGTTCCTGTTCCTAACCGTTATCCAGGCCATTGTGGCGGCGGCGCTCGTGGGTGTCGTGCTGATGCAGCGTTCCGAAGGCGGCGGGCTGGGAATCGGCGGGGGCGGCAGCCCCGGCGGCCTGATGAGCGCACGTGGCGCGGCCGACTTTCTGACGCGCACGACCAAGTGGCTGGCCGTGCTGTTCGTCGTGCTGGCGATCCTGATCGGCGGCGTGGCGGTTAACACCACCAGCGGCGGGGAAATCGATACTTCGCTGGATCGCACGGTCGTTCCCGCCAGCGATCCGCTGGCACCGGTGGCCAACCCTGCGGGTGATCTCAATGCCCCGGTGGTTGCTCCTCCGGCGGCGAGCCCGTCTGCGCAGGGTAACGATCCGCTGGCTGACGTCGCGCAGTAAACATTGCCGCCAGACGCGGTCTGCGGACCGTCGTTTCCACATTACATTGTGCAATTCGCCGGATCGGCGCTTGCGCCGAATCCGTGAAGAGGCTTAAGGCCCGAATCCCATGGCGCGGTATATATTTATCACCGGCGGCGTGGTCTCCTCGCTCGGTAAAGGTCTGATGGCGGCAAGCCTTGCGGCGTTGCTGCAGGCGCGCGGATACAAGGTCCGCATTCGCAAGTTCGACCCCTATCTGAACGTCGATCCGGGGACCATGAGCCCCTATCAGCACGGCGAAGTCTATGTGACCGACGACGGGGCCGAGACCGACCTGGACCTGGGGCATTACGAGCGCTTCACCGGCGTTTCGGCGCGTCAGAGCGACAACATCACGTCTGGCCGCATCTACCAGCAGATCATCGCGCGCGAACGGCGCGGCGACTATCTGGGCGCGACCGTGCAGGTGATCCCGCACGTTACCGATGCGATCAAGCAGTTCGCGCTGGCGGAAAGCGACGATCTGGATTTCGTGCTGTGTGAAATCGGCGGCACGGTCGGCGATATCGAGAGCCTGCCGTTCATCGAGGCGATCCGCCAGCTGCGGAACGAACTGGGCCGCGACAATAGCTGCGTGATCCACGTGACGCTGGTTCCCTATATTTCCGCGGCGGGAGAGCTGAAGACCAAGCCCACGCAGCATTCAGTGCGCGAGTTGACCAGTCTGGGTGTGCAGCCTGACCTGTTGCTGTGCCGCTGCGAGCATCCGCTTCCGGCCAGCGAGCGCGCTAAGATCGCGCTGTTCTGCAATGTCCGGCCCGAAGCGGTGATTCAGGCGCTGGACGCGTCGAGCATCTATGCGGTGCCGTTGCAGTATCACGCCGAAGGGCTGGACGCTGAAGTCCTCCACCATTTCGCGCTGGACAACAGCACGGCCCCGGACCTGTCGCGCTGGAACGACATCGTCGACCGGTACGAAAACCCGGAAGGCGAAGTGACCATCGCCGTTGTCGGCAAGTATGTCGGTCTGCCGGATGCCTACAAGTCGCTGAACGAGGCGCTGGTCCACGGTGGCATGGCCAATCGGGTGAAGGTCAACGTCCGCTGGATCGATGCGGAAATCTTCGAGCAGGACGACGCGGAGATCGCCGCGCAACTCGAACCGATGCACGCAATCCTCGTACCCGGCGGGTTCGGGGAGCGCGGATCGGAAGGCAAGATCGCCAGCGTCCGTTTTGCGCGGGAACGCAAGGTGCCGTTCCTGGGCATCTGCCTGGGCATGCAGATGGCCTGCATCGAAGGTGCGCGGAACACGGCGGGCATCGCCGATGCCAGCTCCACCGAATTCGGGCCGACGCAGGAACCGGTGGTGGGCATCATCACCGAATGGATGAGCGCGGAAGGATTGCAGGAACGGTCAGCCGAGGGTGATCTTGGCGGAACGATGCGCCTTGGTGCCTACGACGCCGTGCTTTCAGGCAATAGCCACGTTTCCGGCATCTATGGCGGCGCGACCAGTATTTCGGAACGGCATCGCCACCGTTACGAAGTCAACTCTGCCTATCGCGAACCGCTGGAGAAGGGCGGGCTGGTTTTCTCCGGCATGTCGCCCGATGGGTTGCTGCCCGAAATTGTGGAGCGGCCAGACCATCCGTGGTTCGTCGGCGTGCAATTCCATCCGGAATTGAAGAGCAAGCCGTTCGATCCGCATCCGCTGTTCGCCGGTTTCGTGGCGGCAGCGCTGAGCCATTCGCGGCTCGTCTAAGATTAACGCGAGATCGCGGAACCGTAGCGTTTCGGGAAACACGGTTAAAATCCGCTTGCGTCTTGCCCATGGCGAGTCGTAGCTTCTGCCGTTGGTTGCAAAATAACTATCCGAGCCACGCCAGGAGAGAGGACGTGGCCTCTATGTCGTAAAATTTTTGACCGTCCGTGCGAGGCGCGGCGCGCAGGGGAGCCATTTCCGGCCTGCGCTCGGTTCGGTCTTGCGTCTCGATGTGGCCGTCTTTTGCGACCCAGGCGGCCACTTTGGGGGGCAGGTCGGCGCCGTGTGCGCCGAGGGGGCGGAATCCGCAAGGATTCCGCCCCCACTTGTTTCATGATCGGGTGATGCGGATCGGGGTCAGGCGGCGGCCTGATCGCCCTTGTTGCGCACGACTTCGAGAGCGGGCTGGGCGCCGATCGCGATCTTGCGCGGCTTCATCGCTTCCGGCACTTCGCGCACCAGATCGATAATCAGCAGGCCATCGGCGAGATCTGCGTTATCCACGCGGACGAAATCGGCCAGTTCGAAACGGCGTTCGAAACCGCGATTGGCAATGCCAACATGCAGCATCTCGCCATCAGGCGTCTCTTCGCGGCGGCGCCCCTGAACCACCAGCAGGTTCTGATGCGCGGTAATATCCAGGTCTTCCGAGCGGAAACCGGCGATCGCCAGAGTGATGCGGTAGGAATCTTCACTGCGCCGTTCGATGTTGAACGGCGGATAGTTATCGCCCGCGCTGTTGCGCGCATGGCCTTCAAGCAGGTCAAACAACCGGTCGAATCCAACGGTGGAGCGGCGATAGGGAGTGAAATCAAAACGGTTCATCGAAACAAATCCTCCAATGAGCAATTTGAGTAGTGGGCCCGCTGAAGCGGCACCCGGATGTCTCAGCGCCCTCGCGGCGCGCCGTGACGCATGATAGATACAGTCACCCGGCGACCTTTCAAGGGACGCCGGAAGCTGATGACGAAGGAAATCAGGTGAGCCAGCCGAAAGTCGAAATCTATACGAAGGCGTGGTGCGGATTCTGTCTGCGCGCGAAAAGCCTGCTGGAAGAAAAGGGCGTCGATTTCGTGGAGTACGACGTGACTATGGGCGGGCCGGACAAGGAAGAGATGCTGCGGCGCAAGCCCGATGCGCGCACCGTGCCGCAAATATTCATCGACGGAAAGGCGATCGGCGGTTCCGACGATCTCGCCCGGCTTGACCGGGAGGGTAAGCTGGACGCCCTGTTGAGCCTTTGACCGTGCCGCGCATTGCAGTGTTGCAGATGACGGCGGGCATAAATCCTGCCGCCAATGCCGATACGCTGGCCGATGCCATTGCGCAGGCGGCGAAGGGTGGGGCGGTTATGCTGTTCACGCCCGAGATGTCGGGCCTGCTGGATCGCGATCGCGCCCGTGCAGCCGCGCATATCGTGCCGGAGGGGGAAAACCCCGTGCTGGCAGCGGTACGCGCGTCGGCGTTCGAGCGCAGGGTCTGGGTGGCGCTGGGTTCATTAGCTGTGCTGCGGGAAGATGGCCGGTGGGCCAACCGATCGCTGTTGATCGATAATCGCGGTGAAGTGCGCGCGCGCTATGACAAGATCCACATGTTCGATGTGGAACTGAGCAGTGGTGAAACCTGGCGCGAATCCTCTGCCTATGCTGCTGGGGACCATGCGGTCGTGGCGGAAAGCCCGATCGGTCGGCTAGGTCTGGCCATCTGTTATGATTTGCGATTTCCGGCGTTGTTCGAAGAGCTTGGGCGGCAGAGCTGTGACGTGATCGCAATTCCGGCGGCGTTCACCGTCCCAACGGGCCGGGCGCACTGGCACGTTCTGCAACGCGCCCGCGCGATAGAGGCCAGCGCCTATGTCGTGGCGGCGGCGCAAGTGGGGCAACATGCCGATGGGCGGGCGACTTACGGCCATTCCCTGGTGATCGATCCGTGGGGCGAGGTGGTTCTGGACATGGGCGGCGACGGCTCGGGCATCGGATTTGCGGAAATCGATCCGGCGCGGATCGCGGACATACGGCGGCAACTGCCTAGTCTTGCCAATCGTCGACGCATCTCTAAATCCGCTTCGTCATGATCGTTTACGACCTTTCCTGCGACCGGGATCATCGCTTTGAAGGCTGGTTTGGCTCGTCAGTCGACTTTGCCGATCAGCTGGCGAATGGATTGGTGCAGTGCCCGCATTGTGGATCGCCGGAAGTGGTCAAGGCGCCGATGGCCCCAGCCGTTCCGCGCAAGGGCAATCAGCTTCCCACCATGCCGGAGCCTGACCGCAAGCCGCTGGCGAGCGGGCCCATGCCGCCGGAAGTGACGGAAGCGTTGAAGAAGCTGGCAGAGGCACAGGCCGATGCGCTCAGCCAATCGAAATGGGTGGGCAATGCTTTCGCGGAGAAATCGCGCGCGATGCATTATGGAGAGCAGGAGAGCGAAACCATCCACGGACAGGCCACCGCAGAAGAGGCGCGTGAACTGTTCGAGGAAGGTATCGCTGTTTCGCCGCTGCCATTCCCCGTCGCTCCGCCGGACGAGGTTAACTGAGGATCAGCGCCGGGCCACGCCGATCAGGGCGGTGGATGGGACGGGAAGCGTCAGGCGGCCATCAGCCATTTCCCGCACTTCGGCAATCACCGCCGCCTTTTCTGTATCGGTGAGGCTGGTCCAGTCAGGCGACATGCCGAACAGTTTATCAGGCTCTGCGAGCAGTGCTGTATCGAGCATGAAATCGTGGGTTACGGATTCGATTTGAGGGTCGCGATAGCCAGCGGCGATTAGTTCGCGCGCGAAATCGCCGGGGTCGGACAGGGCTTGTACCGCCGCCGGCATCGTCATTCCCTCACGCTCGGGGAACAGCTTGCGCCGGATTTGGCCGAGCAGGAGGAAGGTGGCGGCGCCGGCATCCTGCCAGGTGGCGACTACGCCATATCCACCCGGCCGTGTGACGCGGTGCATTTCTGCCAGCCCCTTGCGCCAATCGGGGAACATGATGACGCCGAAAATCGAGAATACCGCGTCAAAGCTCCCCTCCGGAAGGTCCAGTGCCTGCCCGTCCATTACCAGCGCCTGCACATTGGGCGGTGCCGACGCGGCAATGCGCGCGACCATGCCGGGCGAAAAGTCGGTCGCAAGAACCTGAGCGCCGGTTTCCGCTGCTGCCAGTGCTAGCGCGCCGGTCCCGGCCGCCACATCGAGCACACGGCTCTCCGCCGTCAGATCAACGAACGCAAGCGCGGCGACGGCATAGTGGGCAGTGAAGGGGTGCGCGGTCTCCTCATAGTGTTTCGCCGCGTTGTCCCAGTGTCCTGCGTCCTCGAACTGCTTCATTGGCAACACCTCGTATATCAAGTAACATCATAAGTATCATGATGGTGTGCGCTTGCCAAGGTTGCGAATGTTGTGGAGGTGTTGTCCCATGAGAAGCGACAGCCGCCTGTCCCGGATGCTGCACGTGCTGCTTCACATGGCGCGGCATGATGGGCCGATGACATCGGAAATGATTGCCGCGATGCTGGGCACCAATCCCGTCGTCGTCCGCCGCACGATGGCCGGGCTGCGCGATGCAGGATATGTCCGCTCTGAAAAGGGTCACGGCGGGGGGTGGGCGATCTCCCGCGACCTGGAGGACCTATCGCTGCTGGATATTCACCGCGCGGTCGGCGGCCCGCGCATCTTTGCCATCGGCAGCGAACATTCCAACCCGGACTGTGCAGTGGAAAAGGTCGTCAACGAAGCACTGGAAGACGCCATGTGCCGTGCCGAAGCGCTGCTGGTGGGACGATTAGGCGCCGTGCGCCTGTCCGATCTAGCGCAGAACTTCGATGCCCGCTGCGCGACGGGAGAAAGAGAAATTTAGCCGCGCTGAAAGTGGTGCGCCCGACAGGATTCGAACCTGTGGCCCCCAGATTAGGAATCTGATGCTCTATCCTGCTGAGCTACGGGCGCGTGAGGAGGGCGTTTAGGGGAGTGGAGGACGCTAGGCAATCGTCACCACCACCTTGCCGACCTGCTGGTTCGATTCCAGAAAAGCGTTCGCTTCGACGAGGCTTTCCAGCCCTTCGAACTGGCGGGCGATTACGGGCCTGAGATCTCCGCTGGCGAGGCCAGCGAGTATTTTCTGCTGTGCGTTGGCGAAGCGATGGGGGTGGTTCCATATCTCGCTCGCCACCCAACCGCGCATGGACAGGCCCTTCATCGCGCAGGGCCAGTGGGCGTAGGGGGTCGGCTGGTCACTGAGTCCACCATAAATGAACAGGATGCCGCGTTCCGCCAGTGCGCGGGCGAGGGTATCCACATAGGGGCCACCGACCGGATCGAAGGCAGTGCGTGCACCTTTCCCGCCGGTGATGGCCATGACCCGCTCGACCAGGTCTTCTTCATCGGTGGCGACGACATGCGCCGCGCCTTGCGCCAGCAATGCCTGTGCCTTGGCTGAAGTGCGCGTGCAGGCGATGGAAATCGAACCGGCCCAGTTCGCCAGTTGGATCGCGGCGATGCCGACGCTGGAAGATGCCGCGCGGATAATCACGCCATCGCCGATGCCGACATTCGCGACTTCGATGATCGCAAAGGCGGTAAGGTATTGCATCCAGATAGAAGCCGCTTCAGCTGGCGTCAGGCCGGGCGGGGCGGGCAGTAGAATGCGGGCAGGCACGATCGCCTGCTCTGCCCAGATGCCGTATTGCCCCTGCTGTATCATCGGCAGCACGCAGACCCGATCGCCTTCCGAAAAGCCGACAACATTGGGGCCGACTGCCTCGATCGTCCCCACGCCTTCATAGCCGATCAGGCTGGGCAATTGCGGCGCCACTGGATAGCGACCGGCGCGATACATCGCCTCCGCCCGATTGAGGCCAACCGCTTCCACCCGAATGCGAACCTCGCCGGGGCCGGGGTCGGTGACAGGCAGGTCTTCGATTTGAAGAACTTCGGGTCCGCCAAGCGTGTGGAAACGAACGGTTTTGGCCATTTCATATTCTCTTGTCGTTGACTCGCAGTCACGGGCGAGTGTGCAGAGTAGGGGCGCCATTTGTCCACTACCAAGCCATAAAAAAGGCCCTCCCGCGAGGGAGGGCCTGAAGGTTTTAGCTCTGCTTTCTCTTAGAAGCGAATGTTCGCACCAAGATAGAAGCGGCGGCCATTGGTGTCATGTACCCCGGTCAGGAAGCCACCACCACGAAGTTGGCCTGTGGCATTGTCTGCGATCGGGTTTATGCCGCCAAGTGGAGGCCGCTTGTTAAGCAGGTTGTCTACACCAAGGCTCACGCTGATGTCGTCCGACAACTGATAGTTCGAGTTCAGGCTGAACAAGTTATACGACGGATAGCCCGAATTGGTTGGGGTGCCGCCCGGAGTGCTGGCTTCGGCCCCATCTTGGATCGACGGATAGTGCTGCCACTGGAGTCCAAGACGCACCGGCCCAACACTGTATCCGACCGTCGTAAACAGGCGGTATTCGAAAACGTTACTGTTCAACCCGTTTTCGGTGGTCCCCTGCGTACCAACATAATCAACCAGAGGCAGCTGGGGGTAAAGAGATGAAGTTTCAAAATTCATCTGATAGTTGAACACGCTGTTCAAAGTAAGCATACCCGGGCCGACATTAATCCCCCAATCCAATTGGGCGTCAATACCGCTGAGATGTACCCGGCCAGTATTAGCATAGGTAATGAACACGTTCCCTACGTTTCCGGTTTGGGTACGGGGCACCAACTGACAAAATGCGCTGTTTGCTGCAGCTGTAGGATCCGTCAATACGAGCGGATTGAATGTGGGATCAAAGCACTGCTGAGTGACCGCACCTACTGTTTGTGCGCCGATCGCGTCCTTGATAGTGATATCATACCAGTCAACCGACAGACGAAGACGGGAAAGAGCCCCGCTAGTGAACGGTGACTGGATCACCACACCGGCGGTCCAAGTGTTTGCGGTTTCCGGCGTCAGGTTGGGGTTGCCCACGAGAGTCGGAAACGCAAATCCACCGCCAGCAGAGCTTTGTACGGCGCCATAATAGGCTTCGTCTGCGCCCGGTTCACCGGACTGTTCCATGAGCACGCGGCAGACCGCTTCCACTGCTGCTGCGCCTGCGGCCCCGCCAGAGTTGGTGGCTGGGTTTGCGGAGAAGTTATTCGGATTCAAGCGTGAGCAGACGTCGCCGCGATTGTCGAAACCAAAGGTCTGCTGAGCGGAAAGGAACAGCTCACCAATATTTGGCGCACGCTCTGCGCGGTTGAAGCCACCGCGGAAACGCAGCCAGTCCGTAACCGACCAGTCGCCCAGAATCTTGTAAGTATAGCTGGTTCCAGTTGTGCTGTAGTGCGACATACGGCCGCCAACTTCCAGATTAAGTTCCTGGATAAATGGCACATCAGCGAGAACCGGGATCAGCAATTCGCCGTATAGTTCTTTGACATTAATGAAGCCGAAGGCGTCACCGCTTGGGTAGATTCCCAGCGCCTGATCAAGGAACGATCGTCCTTGGCTGGTGAGGGTGTCATTGATGAACTCGTAGTCCATCTCGCGGTAGCTTGCGCCAACCGCCGCGCGGATTTGACCCGCAGGTAGATCGAACAGTCCACCCTGCAGGTTGGTCTCGACAATAGTCTGGCGAAACTTGGACCGGTTTTTGAGGTCGGCACGGATGGCTTCAAGACAATCTTCGCTGAAACCGTTTTCAGGCGTGTTGAAGAAATTGAGGCCGGAGGTACAGGTGCCAGTCGACGCACCAAAGCCGCCTGACTCGGCATTACCTTTCATCGAAAATCCGTAGCCAAAATTCGGCGATGTCATCACTTCACGGAGACGCATCAACGAATAGACGCCGGTCTGGCGAGCAAAGGTATGCGACTCGCCATGGTTGACGAAGGCTTCCCAGGTCCAGTCGCTTCCGGGAACTGATCCTTCCAGGCCAGCAGTGATGTTATATGTCATCACATCGGTGAACGTTTCGCGATCGTCTGGCATGTAAGCAGCCATTCGGAAGGGAACGTCATTATTCGATATTCTTGGCTGAACCGGGTTAGGTTCAGCTTCTGTTGGTGCAATGTATTGTGGATCACCGGGAACTGCGGCGCGAGTTCGGCTAAGCAACACGCGTTCAAGCTCTGCGCCAACCGGGAAGACTTGCGAAATCGAACAGCCGCCCGTGAGAGGGCAGTTAAGTCCATAGCGCCCGCCAGCGAGGTAGTCCGCGTTGGTGGAACCATCACCGTTGAGCGACGAGGCGATGCCGCGCGTAGAGTCGCCGGTATAAATGGCGTCACCAGCAGGGATGAACACGTCCCATCCGTTTGTTATAGGACCCGGTTCATTTCGAGTGTATGTTTCAACAGAACTAAAAAGTGCTTGGCCAAATACACCGACCCAATCATTCAATTCATAATTTCCGCGCGCAAATGCGTTGTAACGTGTAAGCGGAAGAATCAGATACAAGTTGTTATTATTATATCCGATGGTGCCAATCGATGTGTCCTTCCAAGGACGCCCATCGAGAGCTCCGGAATTGAAACGATAAGCTAGGCCGCGGGTGCCGAATCCGGTGCCGCTGAATAGGGTGCTATCGTTATTCTGATAAAGCGTGGTGAGGCTGAATGCGTTGAGGGCCTGTGACGCGGTTGGTAGGCCACTTGGTACCTGGTTAAAGATCGAATCCAATACTGCGCCGCTTGGGGTATTGGCGAAATCGATAAGATAGCCAGGTGCCGAATTGAAGAATGCGCTGCCACCAACGTCGGGATCATTGTAGAGGTCAGAATACCACTTGCGATCTCTTTGGTAGTTGGCTTCGCGTGTATTTATAGAAAGGGCTAAGCTGATGTTGCCGCGTCCATCAGGGAAATCGGTGCCCATGATGCCCGAAAACTGATATTCCAGCCCGTCACCTTCCTGGGTTATCCCTACGCGACCGTCGAGTTCCAGCCCTTGGAAATTCTTCTTCAAGATGAAGTTGGTGACGCCAGCAACGGCGTCGGCACCATAAGTGGCGGACGCGCCGCCGGAGATGATTTCGACACGTTCGATCGCCGCCGAGGGAATGGTGCTGATGTCGGTCACGCCTGATGCGTTGCTCGGTGTTGAACGACGGCCGTCAACTAGTACTAGGTTGCGGTTTGCGCCGACACCGCGAAGCGAAATAGTCGCGGCGCCGGGAGTATTTGTAGCAGTCGGCTGGATATCGGCGCCTGCTGTAGGGGTTTGCGCAGGAACAAACTGGGGAAGCTTGTTAAGATTCGATTCAAGCGCAGTTGTCGAAGACTGTTCGAGCAACTCCTCGCTAACGGAAACCGTGGGACTGTTAGAAACGTAATCCGGACGCTGAATGCGGGAACCGGTTACGACAATGTTGCTTCCTGTAACCGTATCTTCTTCGTCAGCTTCCTGCGCCATAACTGGCGTGGCAATAACGAACGTACCGGCTGCGCCAGCTAGCAACAGCGCCTTGTATACCCCCATGTTTTGAACCTTTTTCACTTCGCGCTCCCTTCACCAGAAATATCGATGGTTGATCACCATCGCGTATTGTTTTTCCTGGGAAGGCCGGCGGCGTGGCGGCCATGGGCCGCGCACGCGCGCCAGCGCTGATGTGAAACATCCCTCCCAAGCGGCCCGTCTTGGAATCGGCGGGTCCGTCAGGAACGGTTCATATGGCTGCAAATTGACAGAGTCCAGTGGATGGCAAGCGTCATCGCTGTCCAAAATGTCCTTTCAGAGGACTTTTGGGCAGGATTATTACGCGTTTTGCGCCGGACGTGTCTGGAGATGACCGGGGGGGCAGAAGGTAATTTCTGGCAGTAATCTGCGGTTTTCAGCGCACGTTGAAATTATCTCCCTGGGATGTGTTGCTTTGATGCATCGCTTTTCCGTCATGATGCGTCACAGACGGTCATGTAGTGAAAAGTCCGGAAAGGGCCTTCCAAGCGGAAGGCCCTTTCCAATGGCTCAGCCGATCAGAACCGGATGTTTGCCCCCAGTGAGAAGCGGCGACCCTGGGTGTCGTCAAAGTAATTTATGCTGCCGCCGGTCAGTTCGCCTTCAGCCGGATCTGCGTCGTAATTGACGTTGATCAGGCGCGGACGCTTGTAGAACAGGTTGTCGATGCCGAACCGCAGACGGACGGAGTCATTCAACTGATACCCGCCGTTGAGGTTGAAGACGTTCGATGACGGATAGCCCGGATTTGCGGTCGGGCTGATCGCTTCCTGAGCGTCTTCGGTGGCAGGCGTGTGCCGCCACGACAGCGACAGGTTAGCCGGCCCCCAGTTGTAGCCGATGGTGCTGAACACGCGATACCGGATGGAACCGCCGAAGTTCAGGCCCTTTGCTGCACTGCCAATTGTGCCGACATAGTCGACCAGCGGGTTCGTCTCGAGCTCCTTCACCTTGAACTCGAACATGTAGTTGCCGTTGACGTTCACGAACAGCGAACCCGGCCCTACATCCGCGCCCCAGCTTAGCTGGGCGTCCAAGCCAGAAAGCTTGACCAGACCGTCGTTGCGATAGGTTGTGGTCATCGCGTTGGAGTTCAGCCCGCCGAAGCTGGTCGATGGGCTGCGCGACACGCGAGAGCAGTTGTCGTTCTGCAAAGCGGCCGCGGCGGTGTCGTCGGCAGTGCCGGCGATACCGTCTGGGCCCGCAGCACCGGTCACGAGCGGGTTATAGCCCGGATCGAGGCACAATTGCTGCATCGCGCCGACCGAGAGAAGCCCGATGGGATCCTCGATCTTGATGTTGAAGTAGTCCACCGACAGTTGCAGCCGTGAGAGCAGGCCGCTGGATACCGGTGACTGGATCACAGCGCCGAGCGTCCAGGTATCGGCGACTTCCGGCTTCAGCGGATCGATCGCACCGTTGATGGTGTCACGATAGACCGAGTTGCCGACAGCCGAGCTGAACGTGAAGCCCGGCCCAATCGCCTGGAACGGTGTCCAGATCGGGCCATAGAAGCTGAAGGTGTCTGTTTCAGGCACGGCGACGCCGCCGTTATCGCGGGTCATCATGGCCATGCAGACCGCTTTCACGTCAGCCGCACCGCCGGGATTGGTGGTGGGGTTGGCGGCAAGCGGGTTCTGCAACCGGGTGGAGCAAAGATCGCCCACGGTGTCGACGCCGAAGGTCTGTTGCGGCGACAGGAAAAGCTCCGCCAGGTTTGGCGCACGCTCCGCCCGGTTGAAACCACCCCGGACGCGCAGCCAATCGTTGATCTGCCAGTCGCCGAGCGCCTTGAAGGTGTAGCTGGTGCCGGTCGAGCTGTAGTGCGAGACACGGCCCCCGAGTTCGAGATTGAATTCCTTAATCAGCGGTGCGTCGTGGATCAGCGGGATCAGCAATTCGCCATAGGCTTCCTTCACATCCATGAAGGCGTTGGAATTGCTGCTCGGGTAAATCCCGATCACCTGATCGAGGAACGACCGGCCGTAACTGGTGAGGTTGTCAGTCACGAACTGGAAGTCGAGCTCGCGATAGCTGGCGCCCGCCGCGAAGCGCAATTGGCCAGCCGGCAGTTCCAGCAAGCCGCCCTGAACGTTGGCTTCCACGATGGTCTGACGCATCTGCGACTTGGTGCTGACGTCAGCCGCGATCGCCTGACGGCAATCCTCCGAGACGTTTTGGGCATAGCCGAGCAGGTTGAACACGTCGAAGCCGGTGGAGCAGGTGCCGGTCGCCGCGCCGAAACCGTTGCTTTCCGGGTTACCGGTGTATTCGAAGTTCTGCCCGAGGTTCGGAGCGGTGAACAGCGCACGGACGCGTTCGAGGCTATACATGCCCGTTTGGCGAGAGCTGGTGGTCGACACGCTGTGGTTGACGAAAGCTTCCCAGGTCCAGTCCGTGCCCGGAACCGAACCTTCCAGCCCCGCGACGAGATTGTAGGTCGTGACGTCGGAGAAGGTTTCGCGATCATTCGGGAACATCGAACGCAAATCGATGGGATCGCTCGCATCGGAAATCCACGGCTGCGCTTCCGCCGGTGCGCCGGGAATCCAGCCCGGATCGCCGAACGAGGCCCGGTGGCGCCGCGCATTCAGCAGGGTCTGCAGGTCTTGCGGGATGACCTGCTGGAATGCCTGGGTATTGGTGCAGCCTCCTGTGGCGGCCATCGCGCAGGCCAGCGTGCTGCCGTAAAGCGCCTGGAAAGCGGGGTTCGTCGGGTTGTTCGACAGGTCGCCGTCAGCATCGACGAACGGCGTGCCAAGATACATGTCACCCGAACGAATGACGGAGGAGGGCACTGCAGTATTGCCAGTGTAGACCCCATCACCCCATGGGAGCATGACGTCCCAGCCGGTCTGGATCGTGCCGGCCTGGGTGCGGGTATAGGTTTCGCTGTGGCTGAACATGCCGGTGCCGAACACACCGATCCAGTCGTTCACTTCGTAATTGCCGCGCGCCAGGAAGTTGTAGCGCGTGGTGGGCACCGTCAGATAGCTGGTGCGGGTATTGTATGCGCGGGTGCCGACGGCGGTTTCGTGCCAGTCCGCCGCGTCGCCCCATGGCTTCCAGTTGTTCATACCAGGCGATTCGAAGCCGGTAGAGAACAATGAGCCGTCGGGGTTTGCATATACCGTCAGCGAGGTGTTTGCCGGGTCCAGCGGATACTGATTGCCGAATATCGCCGCGACAGCCGCGGGGTCGAGATTGGTCAGCGCAGCCCCCGGCCGGTTGATGGCGCCGAAGCCGCCACTGCCGAGCTGCGGATCGTTCCACATGTCGCGGTACCATGGGCGATCGGCCTCATAGGCCTTCTCGCGCGTGTTGACCGACATGGCGATGCTCACATTGCCGCGGCCATCGGGGAAGTCCGTCCCCATGATGCCCGACAGCTGGTATTCCAGAGCGTCGCCGAATTCACTGATGCCGGCCTGGGCATCAAGTTCGAGGCCCTCGAAGTTCTTCTTAAGGATGAAGTTGGTCACGCCCGCGATGGCATCAGCGCCGTAAGTCGCGGAAGCGCCGCCCGAAATGACTTCGACACGCTCCATGGCGGCAGACGGAATTGTGGAGACGTCCACGGCGCCCGAAGCATTGCCGGGCGCACCGCGGCGGCCATCGATCAGAACCAGCGTCCGATTGGCGCCCACGCCGCGCAGCGAGACGGTCGCCGCACCCGGGGTGTTGGTCGCATTTGGCTGAATGTCCGAGCCGGCGGGGGCGAGATAGTTCTCGTTGTTCTTGACCGTCGAGGACTGCGAAACGACGAACTGGGGCAGCTTGTTCAGCTGCTGCTCAATCGCTGCAGTGGAAGACTGGCGCAGGAATTCCTGATCCACAGTCACTGTCGGGCTATTGGCGTTATAATCCTGTCGCTGAATGCGCGAGCCCGTAACGACGATGGTGTCGCCGGTACTTTCCTCTTCCGAGTTGTC
This sequence comes from Croceibacterium sp., assembly GCA_035555595.1. Taxonomy (GTDB): domain Bacteria; phylum Pseudomonadota; class Alphaproteobacteria; order Sphingomonadales; family Sphingomonadaceae; genus Croceibacterium_A. The sequence continues at coordinate 17,668 of DATMGK010000017.1, forward strand.
GGCCCGATTCTGGGCTGCGGCCGGAGTGGAAAGTGCAAACGTGCAGGCGCAGCCGGCCAGAAGCAAAGCCTTGTAAATGCCCTGGTGATCCAAGCGTCTCATGTTGATGCTCCCATCAGTTATACTCCCGCGCGGATAGGGACCGGCCACGGGCTTCTCTTCGGATCGCTGGTGGATGCGCAGGCAGGCCGCATCGTGCGCCGGATCGGCGCTGCGGTCTGCGGTTGCGCTGAAGTTTCAGCATCTCCGCCCCTTGACGGCCCCGTTCTCAGATTTTGCGGGCTCGTCAGTAACGTTCGTTATTAAGAAAAGCGGATTGTGTCTATAGTGGCACCGGCGCAAAGCCTGAAATCCCTAGGAAAACCGCCTTTTTGCCGCTTATTCGTTACGGACGTTGTCAAACTGTGGCTGAAATGCACCGCTCACCACGAGCAGCCCGGTGTCGGCAAACTTGGATGCTGTGTCAGGGCCTTTGATCGTGCCGGTGGCGATTCCGATGGAGAGTGTCGTGCGCAAACGCGACGCTATTCATCGTCGAAATATCGCCTATAGGAGGCGTTCGAATGAGCCAACGGTCGGGAGAGACCGCGCAGATGGATAAAGCTGGGGTGCCGTCGGGTGGCCGACGCACGGAGGGGGCTGAACAGATCGAAGCCAGGAATGGTTGGCGGGCAATCCTGCGCGCCTACGCTGAACGCGTCTGGCGCAATGGATCCAACGCGGGGCGTCTGCCTGTGCAGGATCAGGCGATCCTCGACCGAATGCTGGGGCCATTGGCGGAAGATGCAGTGCGTATCGTCGAGGCTTACGCGCTGGGCGTTTCGCGCCCGGCCAGTGCAACCGCCCCTCCGCCGGATTTCGGAAGCCGGCTGGTTATCGTTCTGAACGGAGTGGAGGCTGGAATCGGGGATGGGCAAGGCGATCCCTCCACGCCGGCGCAGGCCCCCCATCTTATTCAGAGCGAGCTTTGGCAAATCCTGCGCAAAGTTCGTGAAAGCGCTGAACTCTCCTATTCCCGTGAATATCCGCTGATCGAGCTCGACCGGCGGATTGTGATTCTGCTGAAGCGCGCGGGCCCGCAGGTGCCAGCCGATATCTCGGGCGCGGTAGGCGTCGACAAGGCGCAGGTAAGTCGGTCGGTAAAACGTCTGCTGGAACTTGGCCTGGTCGAGCGATCGCAGATTCGCGCGCCGATGCGGTTAACGCCTAAGGGCGAGTCAATCGGCAATCGGATGTTGCGTCTGGCCGAATTGCGTAACCGGGAACTGACAATTGACGTATCGGAACGGGAACTCGCCGATTTCCGCGATACGGTAGAAGTCCTGCTGGAGCGGGCGATGGCGTTGTACGAACAGGAGCGTCAGCTTGCCCAGCCGAATGCGCTGCAAAACGATGAGTTGGTCAGACGCAATGAAGCCGAAATAAGGTTGGCCGAAAATGCTGCCTTCGATCGCAAGCGGATCGCTTCGTTGATGATGACGCTGAGCGCCTATTTCCACCGTAGTGGCGCGCTCGCTTTCAAACGGTTGACGGGTCTTTCCACTTTCGAAGCGTTCGTGCTGTCGGAGATTGGCATGGCGCCGCCGATTGAATGGTCGGACCTGGTCACGATTCTGGCGCGCGATCACAGTCAGGCCGGTCGCACGATCCAGTCTCTGATGGATCGTGGGCTGATCGCCCGCGAAGGAAAACCGGGCCGGCGGCATGGGCGTTTCTATCCCACTGCCGATGGAGCCAGGCTGTACAATGTAATCCATGATGCCGGGCGGCAGCGTAGCGATTTTCTGCTGGCGCCACTTTCGAACGAGCAGCGATCGAAGTTTCTCGCGACGTTCGACAAGATCAGGCGTAACGCCCAAGCGCAGCTTGAGCGTGAGCGGACTTTTGCGGAGCTGGACAGGGAGGCTTAAGGGTCAGACGCCTGACCCTTAAGCCCTTCGAACCCTAGCGGACCCGTCGAACGGGAACGCCCTGTTGCCGATCGAACCGCATCAGGAAACTGCCCAGCGAACCGCGCGCGATTTCCACAGTGGAGCCGACGCGGGGCACACGATAGCTGTTGCCGACAGATTCCGCGAACTGCCATTGGGCGCCGCCATCGATAGTCAGCAGGTAAAGACCGGGGCCGCGCTGCGATATCGCGGTGATGGTCGCTGAAATTTCGTCAACCTGCCCGGCTGGCGTTTCGAAGCGTTGCGTAGTTCGCACCGAATCTCCGCCAAAACCGGATGGAGAGTTGCGCGAAACCGGCGCACCTGCGCTCGCTTGGGGCGTATCCATGCGTCCGGGTGTTGAAACCCGCGGCGATGCGCCTGCCGATCGGATATTGTTGTCGTAGCAGGCCAGCCGCGCCGTGGGATCGTCGATCCGCGCGCACTCGCGCATGATGTTCAGCACTATGCCATCTTCAACCTGGGCGATGGCCGGGCCGGACAGAAACAGCGCAGCCGCTCCAGCCGCCAGAATGCTTGCGCGATGCGCCGTCATGAAATCGGGACTCCTCTCGTTTTGCGCTTAGTGGAGGGAAGGCATCCGGCGCGCAAGAGGGCTGAATATATCGAGCGACTGATCAGCCAGCATGAGGTAGGGCGCCGCGCTGCTTCTGATCTTCTTCCATCGATCGGAACAGCGCGGTGATGTTCCCTTCGCCGAACCCTTCGTCGCCTTTTCGCTGGATGAATTCGAAGAACACCGGGCCGACCATCTGCCTGCTGAAAATCTGCATCAGCAGGCGAGGGGAGCCATTCGCGGTGGTCCCATCCACCAGAATGCCGCGCGCTTTCAGCTTGTCGACTGGTTCCCCATGGCCCGGCAGGCGGTCGCCGAGCATGGCGTAATAGGTGTCGGGCGGGGGCGGGGCGAATTCCAGCCCCTTCTGCTTCAGGCTGTCCAGCGAAGCATAAAGATCGTCGCTGGCGAAGGCGATGTGCTGGATGCCTTCGCCGTTATAGGTCCGCAGATACTCGGCGATCTGGCCCTTGCCGCCTTCGCCACCTTCCTCGTTGATAGGGATGCGAATCTTGCCGTCGGGCGCCATCATCACCTTGGTGTTGAGGCCGGAATATTCGCCCGTCACATCGAATTGGCGGAACTCTCGGAAGCCGAAGATGCGGCTGTAGAAATCCTGCCAGTGCGCGATACGCCCGGCATAGACGTTGTGCGTCAGGTGATCGATTGTGTGAAAGCCGCCGCCGGGCGGGTTGCGCTCTGTAGCGTCATCTTCGAACTCAAAGTCGACGTCATAAATGCTCAGGCCGTTGGAATAGCGCCCCACGAGATAGATCAGCGATCCGCCGATTCCGCGCACCGCCGGGATGCGAAGTTCCATCGGCCCGGTTTCGATATCCACCGGCTCTGCGCCGCGTTCCACAGCCAGCGAATAGGCCTGCGCGGCGTCTCGCACGCGAAACCCCATTCCGCAGGCGGAAGGACCGTGCTCGGCCGCAAAATAGGTGGCGGCGCTGCGGGGTTCGTAATTGGCGATCAGATTGATGTTTCCCTGCCGCCATAGCTGGACATCCTTGCTGCGATGGCGAGCCACGAGGGAGAAACCCATGCGCTCAAACGCGGGTTCGAGCACGCCCTTTTCCGGGGCGGAAAATTCGAGGAATTCGAAGCCATCGAGGCCAAGGGGGTTTTCAAACAGATCGGACATAGTTTCCAATGTAACTTCATCGACTGATGCGGGCAAGCACAGTCCGGCAGGCAAACGTGTCTGCGCGTCTGATAATCCCGGCGAAAGGGCTTGAATCGGCGGGGTAACTGTGATTCCTGCGTAACGATGAATTCGTCTCCCGCCCGGCGTTCGCTGCTTTCAGGCAGATCTGGCCAGTTCGCTGCTCTTGCAGTGCTGCTGGTGCTGGGCGGACTTGCTCTGGCTGGTCCTTACGGCCTTCTTGCGTGGGGCGAGCAGGCCACTCTGCTGGAAAAACGGCAGCAGCAGATTGCCCTGCTCAGCGCACAGCGGGACGAGTTGAAGAACCGGGTCGTGCTGCTCGATCCGAAAAACGTTGATCCGGATATGGCGAGCGAACTGGTGCGCCGCGATCTCAACGTCGCCCGGCCGGATGAATATGTGATCCAGCTCGACGGGACGCGCTGACTCACCTCTTTGGTGTCATTCTGTAACATTCAGGGCGTTGCCAGCCCGGCGGACATTTGCCTATAGGCTTGGGCACATCCGACGCCCCGCAGAGGGGTGTGATCAGAGGAAGTTGCTTTGGCCAGAGCCGCCAGTCCCAGTTCCGGAAAGCCCAGCAGGGCGCCGGCAAAGAAACCAGCCGCCAAATCCGCGGCATCCGCGTCCGGCAAAGAAGAATCGTTCGAGCTGCGCAGCCTGCAGCAAACGTTCGAGAAAGATCGCCGCTTCGACGCGGACGAGGCGCAACTGCTTCATTTCTATGAGCAGATGCTGCTGATCCGCCGCTTTGAAGAAAAGGCGGGGCAGCTTTACGGCCTCGGCCTGATCGGTGGCTTCTGCCATCTTTATATCGGGCAGGAAGCCGTGGCCGTGGGCCTGCAATCCGCGCTGCAGGAAGGCAAGGACAGCGTCATCACCGGCTATCGCGATCATGGCCACATGCTCGCTTATGGCATCGATCCCAAGATCATCATGGCCGAACTGACGGGCCGCTTTGCCGGCATTTCGCAGGGCAAGGGCGGTTCGATGCATATGTTCAGCACCGAACATGCGTTTTACGGCGGCCACGGAATCGTTGGCGCGCAGGTTTCGCTGGGTGGCGGGCTGGCGCTGGCGCATCAGTATCGCGGGGATGGCGGGCTTTGCCTGGCCTATTTCGGCGACGGTGCAGCGAATCAGGGGCAGGTCTACGAAACCTTCAACATGGCATCGCTGTGGAAGCTGCCGATCGTCTTCGCGGTGGAGAACAACCAGTATGCGATGGGTACTTCGGTGAAGCGCAGCAGCGCGGAAACCGAATTCTATCGCCGCGGCACCGCGTTCCGTATTCCCGGCATGAAAGTGAACGGGATGGACGTGCTGGAAGTGCGCAAGGCGGCCGAAGCTGCGTTCGCGCATGTCCGCGCCGGCAACGGCCCGGTGCTCATGGAACTGAACACCTATCGCTATCGCGGACACTCGATGTCCGACCCGGCGAAGTACCGCACGCGCGAGGAAGTGCAGAACGTGCGTGAGCACAATGACCCGATCGAAGGGGTGAAGGCCGATCTGCTCAAGGCGGGGGTCGCGGAGGACAAGCTGAAGGACATCGACAAGCAGATCAGGGCCAAAGTGGCCGAGGCGGCGGACTTCGCGGAAAGCTCCCCTGAACCGGCGCCTGAGGAACTCTACACCGACGTTCTGGTGGGGAGTTACTGACGATGGCTATCGAACTGAAGATGCCCGCCCTTTCCCCGACGATGGAGGAGGGTACGCTGGCCCGCTGGCTGGTGAAGGAAGGCGATCAGGTTACCGCGGGCGATGTGCTGGCGGAAATCGAAACCGACAAGGCCACGATGGAATTCGAATCCATCGATGAAGGCACCGTGGGCAAGATTCTGGTGCCCGAAGGTTCGGAAGGCGTGAAAGTCGGCACGGTAATCGCCGTGCTGGCGGGTGAGGGCGAGGAAGCTTCCTCCGCCGCACCGGCCCCGGCTCCGGCTCCGGCGGCAACTGAAGCTTCCGCAGAAGACGAAAAGAAGGCCGAGCCGAAGGAGGAGAAAACTCCTGCGCCATCCGGCACGGAAAAGCTCGCGTCTTCCGCGAAACCCGCCGCTGATCCGGAAATTCCCGCTGGCACCAACATGGTCAAGCTGACCGTACGCGAGGCGCTGCGTGACGCGATGGCGGAGGAAATGCGCCTCGACGACCGCGTGTTCGTGATGGGTGAGGAAGTCGCCGAATATCAGGGTGCGTACAAGGTCACGCAGGGGCTGCTGGAAGAATTCGGCCCGCGCCGCGTGATCGATACGCCGATCACCGAATACGGCTTTGCAGGTATCGGAACCGGCGCCGCGATGGGCGGATTGCGCCCGATCGTGGAGTTCATGACGTTCAACTTCGCGATGCAGGCGATCGACCACATCGTGAACTCGGCCGCGAAGACCAACTACATGTCGGGCGGGCAGATGCGTTGCCCGGTCGTGTTCCGTGGCCCGAACGGTGCGGCCAGCCGCGTCGCCGCGCAGCACAGCCAGAACTATGCGCCGTGGTATGCCAGTGTACCCGGCCTGATCGTGATCGCGCCTTACGACGCTTCCGACGCGAAGGGCCTGCTGAAGGCGGCGATCCGTTGCGAGGATCCGGTGATCTTCCTTGAGAACGAGCTGGTCTATGGCCGCACGTTCGACATTGCCCAGCTTGACGATCACGTCCTGCCGATCGGCAAGGCGCGCATCGTGCGCGAGGGCAGCGATGTGACCATCGTTTCCTATTCGATCGCCGTGGGTCTGGCGCTGGAAGCGGCCGAGACGCTCGCGGGCGAAGGGATCGAGGCAGAGGTGATCGACCTGCGCACCCTGCGTCCGCTGGACCGGGAAACCGTTCTGGCCAGCCTGGCCAAGACGAACCGCCTGATCATCGCGGAAGAAGGCTGGCCCACCTGTTCCATCGCGTCGGAAATCGTATCGATCTGCATGGAAGAAGGCTTCGACCTGCTCGATGCGCCGGTGCTGCGCGTGTGCAACGAGGACGTGCCGCTTCCTTACGCGGCCAACCTTGAGCGGCTGGCGCTGATTGACGCCGAACGCATTGCAGAGGGGGCCCGTAAGGTCTGTTACCGCTAAGTAGCGCCTTTGCGGCGACAACAGAAAGGGCCGGAAGCAAACCCTGCTTCCGGCCCTTTCTTTGTCTGGCCCACCTTGTCAGGCAGGCCGCAGCTACGCCTTTCCCGTCACCGGATGATGCGGGCCGCGGCAAGCGCCTTGGAGAAGAGCGACTGCAACGCGTTGGTGATGCTCTCGTCGGTCTTCACTGTGTACATCAAACCGGGCGACGCGCATTCGGTAAGCGCCTGCGCGATGCTTTTCTCGCCATCACCTTGGATAGCTTTACGGGCCCTTTCACGTTGACTTGCTTCGTCATTCTTGATCGATTCGTAGGTGTATTCGGTGTAAAGAATGGCGATCTTGATCTTGCGGGCCTTGAGCGCATTGCACTGATTGAGCTGCGCTTGCTGCATCGCAGCGCGCGTGCGCCCACTACCTATGTTCTCATCGCTCATGCCGTCGGTGACCATGAACAGGAATGCTTGCGGCTTGTCGCCTGCAGCCTTGGTTCCATAGCCGGGATTCGGAATGGGGTATAAGCCGCTGGGTGAGAACGCATTCAGAATGCTCTGATAGCTGGTGAAAAGGTATTCAGAACCACTCGCGCCGCTGGGCGGGCGACCGTTTCCTGCCTTGTCGTTGACAGTGACAAGATCGACGCTGCCTGACAGGGCTTTAACGCCGCCAGACCCCGTAAGATTGGTCGAAAGGGATGCGATACGCTTCAGATTGGTGGAATGGTCGAATGTATAGAGAGCTGCGCGATAGCTCGCCTCGTTATCGACCGCATAGCGCACAGCGAGGTCCATGAGGTCGCCAACCGCGAACCTTTCTTCTGTTACGCGCAGTGGCAGACCCTTATTCAGCGCGTACCAATAGCTGTCCGCATATGTGCCCTGAGTATTGGGGTTTGGATTGCGGACGCATTTGTCGAACCCGTCGATATTACAAGTGGCGGGAATGGAGCTCTTATAAGGCAGGTTATCGTAAACGTACCGGCCAGACGCATCTATGATTTTATAGGTATATACTACCGTGCTATAGTAATACTCCGCGCATGTGCGGTTGCGCCCATTTCCGGTGTACCGTTTGCATTCGCCCTGAACTGACTCGGAAGTGGATCCTGTGCCATAATTCCCCTTATTAAGCGCAAGGAAGTCTGAATCAGCAATAAATCGGCTCATGCTGCCTGGGACGTAGGGTTCAATCCTGTTGGAATGGCAGGCGAACGCACAGCCGAGTTTTTGTTCAAGTGTGGTAATCCCGCTGGAGGTGGTGGGCAAAGCCATTGAGGGCGACGTATCCAGCGCAATGTAGAAATCGATGTTCGGCGCGACGGATGCATAAGTGTCGGACGCTCCCCCTACCGCAAGTGAGGACCAGCCCAGGATTCCGCCGAAAATATTGTCGGAAGTTCCGGTGTACGAAACGGTCACGGTGCGACTTTGCCACGCGCCATTGGTATCAGTCAGTTCGGCGCATTTGATCTCGACGCCATCTGCGTCCTTCATCGAGATCAGCGGCGAATCTTCTGTCAGAATAATACCCGGAAGGCCGCGCGCTTGCGCGACGAACATGTCCTGCGCCTTTTCACAGGCGGCCTTGTTGCTCTCATTCATCATCGCCTGCGACACGGCTGCAAGCGCCGCCGCGTCGGCTGCGGCATTCAGCTTGGTCTGGGCCGTCATCGCTCTGGCATAATCGATGCCCATCCCGGTGGCGAAGACCATCGGGATCAGAGAGAAGCCAAAGATCATCAGCACGTTGCCGCGCTGATCATCGCGCAGAGCGCGGAATAGCTTGCTAGGTTTCATTGTCTGAGCAATCCATATCTTGCCCCTCTGACCCTGAAGTAAGAAGGCTGACACTGTTGGATACGCGGGGAAGCATGAATATATCGTCAGCCAATTCGAGGGTGCCGGGCGTATAGGCGGCAAACATCGGAACATAGGTGAAGTTGACTTCGCCATAGATCAGGAAGCTGTTGGGAATGGCCAGTTCTTCTGGCACATCTACAACTGCACATTGATCCAGTTGCGAGATATCTTCGCCGCGAATACGGCTCCATGATACTCTGCCAACGCCAGCTTCATCTACCGCTATCTGGGATATGCGTATCCGGGCGTTGCTGGCGCTATATGGCGTCAGGGCCTTGCCAGACGCGAGCAGAATTCCTTGAACGTCGTTTTCGGTCAGTACGGAAAACTGCGTGGTAAGATCGGTGATCGCGCGCGCTGTCGTGGTCACTTTGCGATTGGCGAAAATCGCGTCGGACAACTGCACACTGCCCAGATAGAGCAGCACCAGAAAACCCGCGACGAAGGCGAATTCGACGACGGCAATGCCCTCTGCCGCGCGCCACAGGGCGCGCAGGGGGCGACGGCGTTGCGACGGCTTGCCTGTGCAGCTCATTCGTATTGCTCCGTCTTGAAGATCGCGGTGGAAACCAGCAGGCGCTCGCCATTGCTCATCGTTGCGAGCGAAAAGTCGAGCGGCCCGGTGATGCTGGGCCAGCGGTAATATACCTGCATCAGCACGACTTCGCCGGGCTGGCCTGCCTCGAACTTCCAATCGTTTGTGACGTTACCGTTCGCGTCGAAAGTGATCGATGCGACGCCGGTATCGGCCGATCCGAAATCCGCCGCCTTGCGGACGTTCACCATGACGCGGTCGCATGAAAGGAAGTCCGGCAGATCGTTGCAGATAGCAGTCTTGAAAGCCTGCTGGTTGACCCCGGCTTTCTGCACCTGCCCGGTCATCAGCTGGCGGGCCATCTTCTCGGTCGTAGTGTCCAGCATCTGTTGAGAGAAGAAGGCGACGGCGGTAGCCAGATTGGCGAAGATCAGCGCGATAAATGGCGCGGCGACCGCTGCGAATTCTATCATCGCGCCGCCGCGGGAATCCTTGAGGAACCGGCGCAAGCCAGACGCGCGGCGGGTAGTGCCGGTTTCGGCCGCAGGTCGCGGTATCTGGCGCGTCGCTCCAAGCATCGAAAAGTCCTACTTGTTGTGCTGGCCCATCACGCGCCATAGGGGGTAGTGGTAAGGCATTATTCAAATGAGACGGTTAAGATCAGGTTAGGCACAACGGGCGCTCGTCGCGTCGTAACCTGGGCGCGAAACGACGATGCTTGAGGATCTTCCACCCCCGCAAAGGCTGTCGCTGGCCTATGCTTCTTCGCGCAGCCGCGCGGCCATTTTGCCGCTGCTTGTGCTGGATGCGCGGCTTGGCGCGATCCTGCGTGGGCGGCGTGAACCCGTGACTACGCAGCTGAGACTTGCATGGTGGCGCGATATGCTCCGACGCCCCGTCTCGGAATGGCCCGCGGGCGAACCATTGTTGCAGGCGCTGCGTACATGGCGCGATCCGGCTGCACTCGCGGTTCTTGCCGAAGGGTGGGAAGCGCTGCTGGCCGATGATCTGACCCCTGCGGTAATCGCGGATTTTGTCGATGGGCGGGCGCAGGCCTTCTCTGCGCTGGCGCGGGAACTTGGTGTGCAGCGTCCCGAAGATGCAGCAGCTGCGGCGCGAATCTGGGCGCTAGCTGATCTGGCCGCGAACATCTCTGACGGGGAAGAAAGACGTCTGGTGGTTGAATATGGCCGCCAGCTGGGGGCACCGCCGCGCCTGTCTGCCTCCGTTCGCCCGCTGGCAGTGTTGGCCGGGCTAGGCGCATCTGCGCTGTCGAGCGAAGGCGGGCCGTTGTTATCCGGGCCGCGCAGCATGTTCCTGGCCTTGCGGATCGGCATGACTGGCCGCTAACGCGCATCCGGAATTTCGGGGAAGGGGGCGCACATGAACCGAATGCTGCTGGGCGGCTTTATCGCCTTGATGCTGGTGGGCGTGGGCATGTTCTGGTTGCAGGGAAGAGCGGAAGTGGAGCGCGGCGCGCCGCCGCCGGAACCGCCGCGCGCAACATCCACCGCGCTACCCAGCGCAGACATCGCCGGGTTGCGCGGGCCGGAACCGCCAGAAGCCAGCGAACTGACGCGCGAGCAGCAGCGCTTCTTCCGCTACGACCGCAACCGCGACGGCAAGATCACGCGGGAAGAGATGCTTTCCACCCGCACAGCCGCGTTCCGCAAGCTGGACAAGGATGGCAACAACCTGCTGACGTTCGAGGAATGGGCTGTCGCAACCGCCGACCGCTTCGACAAGGCGGACGCCAATGGCAACCGCGAACTGACGCCCGCTGAATTCGCCAGCACCGCGCCACGCCCCAGCTCAAGCGCGACGCCAGCCTGCAATTGCTGAGGATTCGCTCGGGCTGCGCTCTGCCTCTACTCCCCCTTGAACCGCTCCGCATGGTCCATGAACGGCTCGAACGCCGGCCACAGCACATGGCCTTCGTCATGCTGGTAAAACGCCAGCGGATAGTTGCGATAGCCTTTCAGGACTTCGGGCATTTCCGTGCTTGGCGGCACCGGCAATCCGTATAGGCCCCACGCCGGTTCGGCCATGCTGGTGGCGATCCACATGCCGCGCGGGTCCACCCACGCGTCGCCCTTGTCGGCCAGCCCGCTGGAGATAAACAGCGGGCGCGGGGCGCGTAGGGCGATCAGCATGTGCGCGTCCACCGGCAGATCGGCCAGCGGCCTGTTGCCCGCATATTCCATCACATTCGGCGTGTACCAGTGATAGGCACCAGCACCGGCCATGTTGGTCCAGTGCTCGCCAAAATCGCGCCGCATCAGCTTCGCGCCCCCCGCGCCGGAGCTGGAAACCAGCGCATCGGCGAAAGCGTGGTCGAAAGCGCTGGCGACCAGCACCGCCTTGCCGAAACGGGAATGGCCCGCAAGGCTGATGCGGTTGCCGTCGATGCGCTGGTCAGCGGCGAGCTGTTCGCGCAGCTTGCTCGCACCCCAGCCCCATGCACGCAGGGCGCCCCAATCGTGCTTCTCGCGCGGCCAGCGGGCGAGGCCGATGACACCCTGTTCCATCTGCGCGGCATTATCGGCCTGCAACATCTGCACGCGATAGGCGACATGGCCCCAGCCGCGAGCCAGCGCCATCGCCTTGGGATCGGGCGGCGTCGGGCCGGGGAAGCGGAATCCGGCGGGCCAGATATAGGTGTAATCGATCACGACCGGCACGTTGCGCTTGCCCTTGGGTAGGGTCAGGGTGGCGTCGATCATCGGGCCGCCGCGCCCGTCGGGGGTGAAGATCTGGCCCACCCATTGTTCCACATCGTGCCCGCGTTCCGGCGTGCCGGCGGTTTTCGTCCACACGATTTGCAGATTGGCTGCCGCTTCGGGGATGCGGCCGGTCCAGTTGTCTTCCACCAGCCTGACCAGATCGGCACGCCGTCTGGCCCAGCCATCCCGCGTGGAATCGGCCGGGGAGGCGAACAGGGGCGGCGGCACCAGATCGCCCACCTTTGCCTCTTCAAAATTGGCGGCGCGCGGGCTGGCCTGATCGCTGTCGCGCGGGGGGCGCAATTCGCCGAAGCCGTGCAGCTTGCGTTCGGCTTCATGAACCGGGCCGGGATCGGGTGGCTGCTGCATCTGCGCGGCGGCGGGCGGCACGGCGAACAGCGTCAGCGCGACGGCAATGGCAAAACGTTTCACGGAACCCGGCACCGCATCTCTCTCCCGATATTATTGTTGGCGCTAACTTGCGCGAAAACGCGTGCTTGTCACGCTTCCGGTTCGGGCACCCATTTCATCACACCACCGGCGAACGGCGTCCACCATCCGGTGCGGACCCCGGCGCGGGCGAGAGTATCGCTGGTCCACTGGTTGCAGGTGTTGGCGGCGGTGTAACGGCCCGGCGCTTCATAGAACACGTCCTGACGGCCATAGCCGGGATAGCTGACCCGTTGCCCTGTCGGCAGCGAACGCTCGATCGCGGAAACCAGCCGCCGATATTGCCCCTGCGTCAGCATCAGGGGCCGCGCGCTGGTAGATGGGGCGGGGCGCACATAGTGGGCTATATGCAGCAGGCCATCCCCGCCGAACCCGATGATCCGCAACACCGTGGACGGGCGCAGATCCCACCATGTCGGCGTGTTGAGGAACACCTCCCGCTCGCCCCAACTGACAGAGACATGGGTATAGGGCAGGTCGGGCAGGGCGATGTCAGCGGCGGGAAAGTCCCCCCGCCAGTCCTTTATCGGCGTGACCAGCGGCAGGATCAGGGCGGTGTGGACACCATTGGATTCCACCATGATTTCCACGCCGCCGGCCGCTTCGCGCCAGTCGCCATTGCGGGCGATGGAAGAACCGATCCAGCCTGCCATGCCCACCAGCGCGGCCAGCAGCACCAGCGCCGCGCAAGCCCATGCGGCTGCGCGCCCGGCCTTTCTCAAAGCTCCCCTCAGACGGACCGCCGCCGCAGCCACAGGATCGACCAGTCGCCATTCACCAGCCGGGCAGCCAGCCGGAAACCGGCGGTGCGATAGGCGGCGCGTACAGGCGCTTCCTGCTTTTCCAGCAGTCCCGCCAGCAGGATGTTGCCGCCCGGCGATACGGCATCAGCGAAATCGCCCGCCAGTTCGATCAGCGGCCCGGCCAGGATATTGGCGATCAGCAGATCATAGGGTGCGCGGGCGCATAGCAGCGGATCGTCCATTCCTTCGGCCACGACCATTGCCAGTTCGCCGGGCAGGGTGCCCAGCCGCGCTCCGTTCAGCAGCACGTTCTCCTCGACCACCGGTTCGCAGACGGCGTCTATATCGCTCGCGATCGCATCGGCCCACGGCCACAGGCGCATGGCAGCAAGGGCGAGTAGTCCGGTGCCGGTGCCGATATCCGCGATGCCACGCGCCACCACGCCGCGCCGTTTCATCTCGTCCAGCATGGCCAGACATCCGGCGGTGGTGGCATGTTGCCCGGTGCCGAACGCCTGCGCGGCGGGAATGACCAGATCGATCATCCCCGGCGTCGTGTTGGCGGGATGATCGGGCGTGTGGACGTGAAACCGGCCCGCGCGGATCGGGGCGACGGCCTTCTGCGTTTCCGTTACCCAGTCCGTGTCAGGCAGCTTTTCGGCCACCAGCTCAGGGGCGGTCCCGCCATCGAACAGAGCCGCCACCGCCGCGCGTTCCTCGTCGGTGGGATGTTGTGGCACATAGGCTTCCAGCACCCACTTGTCGGGTTCGCTCTCGGTCACTTCGCTGCCGGTCAGGACGATGGACGGGTC
>DATMGK010000018.1:0-4225 GCA_035555595.1 Croceibacterium sp.
GACCGTTTCGGCCACGAAACCGGCGACCGCGCCCTGGTGGAACTGGCCGCCGTGCTGGGCGAAAGCCTGCGCGAATACGATCTCTGCGGCCGCTGGGGCGGGGAAGAATTCCTCGTGCTGCTGCCGCAGACGCATCCGGAAGCCGCGCAGGTGGTCATGGACCGCCTGGTGAGTGACGTGCGGGCGATGGCGATGCCGGCCGGGGACGAAGTCCTGCGGCTGACGGTCAGTATCGGCATGGCGCATCACCAGTTGGGCGAAACGTTCTCAGAGACGCTCAGCCGGGCGGATCAGGCGTTGTATCTGGCCAAGCAGGACGGACGCGATCGCGTCGCCCTTGGTTTTCCGAGGCGCTGAATGAAACCGGAACAGCTGTTATCCGGGTTGGAGCCCCTTATGCTTGATTCTCATCTTGGCGGTTCGGAGACGAACCCCCAAGGCGCCGCTTGGCATGTGGGCACTTATCTGACGTCGATGGACCGCGCTTTGCTGCTGTTCGATTTCGACGCCAGCGGCTCCTTGTTGAACGGCAATCCCAATTTCCTTGCCGCGGTGGGTTACACCCGCGAAGAGGCCCTGACGCTGCGCCACGACGTGCTGTGCGACAGCATGGACGAAGGCAAGGGCACCGGTAGCGGCGAGCAGGTGTGGGCCCGGCTGCGCCGCGGCCAGCACTTTTCGGGCACCTGCCGCTACCGCACCAAGGCAGGCGCGTCGCTGTGGATCGAAGCGACCTACCTGCCGCAGCTGAATGAAGCGGGCGAAGTCGGCCGCGTGGCGGTCATCTCGCGCAAGTCGATCGCGGACGCCGAACGCCAGGAGGAAATCCGCCTCCTGATGCTGGGCATCAACGAGACCGGCAATGCGGTGGCGGTGTCGGGCTGTGATGGGCGCATCGTCTACGTGAACGACGGCTTTCAGCGCATGCTGGGCTTTTCGCGCGGCGACGCGGTCAACCAGGACCTGGGCGAACTGCTTTCAGGCGGCCGTGCCGACGGCGGCACGCGCGAGGAGCTGCATCGCCGCATCGCCTGCCGCGAGGGCTATCACAAGGACGTGCTGGTCTACGACCGGGGCGGCAAGCCGTTGTGGGTGTCGGTGATGGCCAATTCGGTGTTCGACGAGCGTGGGACGCTGGTCAACATCGTGGACGTGCTGACGGACATCACGCCGACGAAGGTGCACGAGGTGCTGCAGCGCCGGGTGCTGCAGGCGATGGTGAATGAGGCCTCGGTGGTCGAGGTCATGAACATGGTGTGCCGCGAGGTCGAGCGCCTGGCGCCGGAAGTGGCGGCCTCGGTGGTGCGGGTGGACGATGCGGGCCTGCTGCGCCCGCTGGCCGCGCCGAGCTTGCCGCAGGGCTATTCGGACGCGCTGGAAGGCGTGCCGATCGGTCCGCAGGTGGGCGCCTGCGGCACGGCGGCGTTTCTGGGCCGCCCGGTCATCGTGCCGGACATCGCAACGGACCCGCTGTGGGACGATTACCGCCATCTGCCGCTGCCCGAGGAATACAAGGCGTGCTGGTCGTCGCCGATCAAGTCGAGCGACGGCCGGGTGATTGGCACGTTCGGCTTTTATTTCCGCGAACGCCGCCTGCCGGACGATTTCCATCACCGTCTGGTGGATGTGTGCGTGTACCTGTGCGCGCTGGCGCTGGAACGCGAGGAAGCCCGCGCCCGGATCCGCCAACTGGCGTTCTACGACGAGCTGACGGGCCTGCCGAACCGCAATCTGCTGCTGGCCCAGGCCGAACAGGCGATCGCGCGCGCCGAACCGGAACGCAAACGGGTGGCGGTGCTGTTCCTGGACCTGGACCGCTTCAAGCAGGTGAACGACACGCTGGGCCACCCGATCGGCGACGCCCTGCTGCGCGACGTGGCGCAGCGCCTGCGCCGCCTGGCGCGCGCGACGGACATCGTGGGCCGCCTGTCGGGCGACGAGTTCGTGATGCTGATGCCGGAGTTCGAACACGGCCGCCTGACCGCCGCCGCGGAACACATCCTGGTGGCGCTGGCGCAGCCGTTCTCAGTGGGCGGCATTACGCTGAACCCGTCGGTGAGCATCGGCATCAGCGTGTTCCCGGAAAACGGCCGCGACATGGATACGCTGCTGCGCCATGCGGACATGGCGATGTACCAGGCCAAGACGGCGGGCCGCAACCGCATTTCATTCTTCAGCGCGGAAATGAACCGCCAGGCGCAGGAAAGGCTGGCGCTGGAAGCGGCGTTGCGAGACGCGCTGGAAGCCAAGGCACTGCGCTTGCATTACCAGCCTCAGGTGGGCTTGAAGAACGGCAGCCTGTACGGGGTGGAGGCGCTGGCCCGCTGGCGTCACCCGACGCTGGGCGATATCTCACCGGCACGCTTTGTGCCGCTGGCCGAGGAGTGCGGGCTGATCGGTGACCTGGGCGACTGGGCGCTCCGAGAAGCCTGCTCACAACTGTCGATCTGGCGCCACAACGGCCTGCGCGTGCCGTCGGTGTCGGTGAACCTGTCGGCAACCAATTTCCACAACCTGAACCTGCCGCGCATGATCGCGGCGACGCTGGCGGAATTCGGGCTGGCGCCGGCGGATCTGATGCTGGAGATCACGGAAGGCGTGGTGCTGGATGCGACGGCAGGCACGCTGCGTACGATTGCCGAACTGCATCGCCTGGGCGTGCGGCTTTCGATGGACGACTTCGGGACGGGGTATTCCAGCTTGGGCCACTTGCGCCGGCTGATCGTCGACGAACTGAAGCTGGACCGCAGTTTCGTTCAGGGACTGGAGAGCGACGACGCAGCGCGGGCGCTGACCAGCGCGGTGATCCGGATCGGGGAAAGCCTGAGCCTGCCGGTGGTGGCTGAGGGTGTCGAGAACGAAGAGCAGCGGCGGTTCCTGATCGAGCAGGGGTGTGCGGCGGGGCAGGGGTTTCTGTTTTCACCGCCGTTGCCTGCGGGCGATCTTGAGGAGTGGTTGCGGGCTCGGGGGTGATCGGAATGGTTACCTGCAGTTGATCGGGGGCTGGAGGCTAGCTTGGTCTCTTGGTTTCGCGGGTTCGGTTCTTAAGACGTCCGGCACGGTGCCGTCCCGGGGTGCGCGGGGCCACGATTGCGGTCCGGAGCCTTCGCTCCGGACTCGCCTAGGCGGCCCCCCCCTTCGTCATCTTCGTCCGCCTTCGGCTCCCTTCAGATTCCCTCGGGCTTATCGACGCCCCGCGCACCCCGGGCCGCCACCGCACCGGACTCTGGCAATTGAAATCTGATGGTCGTTGGGGCGGTCGGTGTGCTTGGCATTTTTGCGCAGAGACTTTCGGGCTAGAAACATCTTGCGTTGCCCGTCTCCGTTCGGCCGCGCGGGCGGCCTCCGGAGACTTACGCGGCGTCTAGCGGCGTGTTGATGACGCTTCGCGAGTGGGGGGCGCTTTGGTGTCTGACACCCACATGGATGGGCTACAGGCTTAAAGGCTGCTTCTTGGGTGTCAGACACCCATCCTGGCGAAGGCGCTCGTTCGTGGCAGGTGTCAAGCACCACAAAGCGGTCCGCCACTAATCATCAATTGAACTCAAGTCTCCGATGGGCGGCGCGCGTCCCGACCGTCAAGCTGTAGCAGCCCGTCGCCGCGCGCCGCCCATCACCGCCTCCCCCCAAGTGATGCTGGAGCCTTAGCACCCCAATCCCCGCCAGCGCGCAAGCGACCACCGTCTCGACGCCCCACATCGCGTATGCCGATCGTGGCCGCCCGCGCGGCCGCGATTCGGCGGGCCCCGCAAGACTCTTCCCTGACCACGGCTCTAGCAGCGTCCCGACCCGGCACAGCGCAGCTCCTCGGTGCGGGCGGCAGGGGCGCGAGCGCCGTCGATGCGCCCGAGGGAATCTGAAGGGAGCCGAAGGCGGACGAAGATGACGACGGGGCAGTCCGGAGCGAAGGCTCCGGACCGCAATCGTGGGCGATCGTGCCGCTGCCGCCCGCGCCGAGGGGCGGAAGAAAAACGCGGAAGCCGCCAAACCAGAGCCACCGCCAAACCCGAGCCAACGGTCAAAGCTGCCTCAAGGTTAGACCCCCAGCCCACACCCCAACACCGCCCCTAGAATCGTCCCCATTAACAGATCCGATCCCAAATCTCTAAATACTTTCCCTCATTTGCACACCCACAACTTCAGGTATATATTTCAAGCCTAAACTATCCAGACCTAAATATCTGCGGCTTCCGCTCCAGCACCAAGAGCGACTGTCGCGTACTTG
>DATMGK010000019.1:0-16717 GCA_035555595.1 Croceibacterium sp.
CAGAACTGGATGCTTTTCCACCAAGGCGACACGGCCATGATCTCGCCCAGCAGGACCCCGCCTGTCCCGCCCAGCGAAATCGCGCTGGGTTTGATCGTATCCCCGCCTTCGCAATAGATCGCGACAATGTTGTGAGGGTAATAGTGGACAGGGTCCGCGAACGACGGGCTGCTGCCCGTTGACCAGTCGTCGTTCGGCCCCCTTTGAGACCGGAAAGTGACCTCAAGCGAGCCGGCTCCGGCAGTCGTGACGGTGAAAACGGCGCTTACCTCGCCGACAGATACCTTCGCTGCATATTCTGCTCCCTGCTCGCCCCCCGTCATCACTCGCGCAGAAAGGAAATCGCCGAGGACGACACCACGCGGGGATGTGCCGTAACCCCCTCCCACGTCCGCGTTGCCGACCGTGAAAGCAGCGCCCTCACCGCTGACTGTCGCTGTCGCGATTTCGCCCATTCCCATTCCGGTGAGAGGCCCGGCGCTGGAATAGTACCCGGCGTTCACCGTTCCGCCGGTGTCCTGAAAACTGAACGCGTCAGGTGTCGTGCCGGTACTCTCGCCCAAAATACCGTCAATCACGGCGCCATAGACTTGGGCCAGAAGGTCCTGTCCCGCAGGGGCCGGATGGACCCGTCACCCATGATTCCGGGATTGTCGCCCGCCGCATTGGCGAACGCAGGATGATCCCCCAGCGGAATGTAGAAGTCGATCCCGCTGCCAACCTGCGCGCGCAGCAAAGCATTGTATTCGCAGCGCATCGGATTGAAAGCGGCACCGTTGGCGGCAGTCGCTTTCGGCGGGATGCCGGCCACGCCCACGATCAGCGTCGGCTTGATAGCCTTCGCCGCCGCGACATATCCCAACACGTCGGCCAGAAGATCGACAGGCGTGTTCGGGGGTTGGAGATCGTTCGTCCCGATCATCACGGTCAGGTGCGAAGGATCTTCCGCCGCCATCATCCCTTCCAGGCGGGCCAGCATGGTGGACACGAAGCTGCCGCCCACCGCGTAATTGGCAAAGGCCATGCCGGACCGCGCGGCGGCGATCCGATCTGCATAGCTGCCGCCCGGCGTGATGGACGTGTCCGTCAGGCTGTCCCCCTCTGCGACCAGCCCGGTGAACAGAATTTCCGGCGGGTAGGAGGGGACGAAATCCCCGCCCGGCGAAGCACCGACGGCAGGAAGCCCGGTGCATGAGAGAGAGGTGTCCAGCATCATGCCAGCGCTACCAGCGCAGTTGCACTCGTGCCGGTTGCGCGCACATGCGAAGCCCGGACGGGCACGATCTGCCCTGCCTGAACGACCAGAGTGACGTCCGTGGCGGAATTGATTGTCCGCAATTTTACAGTACCGGCCTGACCGACGAACAGCGCCTTTGGAACAGTGGGCAACGGCAGCGTATCGTTCGGCACGATTTCAAAGGCATGGCGCGAGGGCGCTACCGGGGAATCGGAACGATAGGAAAATCGGTCTGCAGACATGGCAATCCTTTCCGAAGCAAGTGCCCACAGCGGGCACGGCAACGCGCCATATTGCCGAGACGGCACAATAGGAAAGGATTAAAGTTCCAAATAGGTTATATTCGTTTTGCTTCCACCTCACCGCCGGATGCACGGAACAAATCGATCAGAGGCTGTGCCGCGCCCGGATAGGTGAATTCCTCCGATACTCTTGATCGTGCCCGACTGGCCAAAGTGGATCGCAAAGCGGGATCATCACACAGCCGCTTTATCGCAGTCGCCAGTTGATCCCAGTTGGCAGGCTCGAAAAGCAGGCCGTTCTCACCATCCGCGACAAGCTCGGGGATACCAGCCACCCTGCTCGCCACAACCGGCACACCCAGCGCCATGGCTTCCATCAGGACAATCGGAAGTCCTTCCATGAAACTGGTGAGAACGAGCGTGTCCGAGCGCGCGATCGTTTCCAGCGTTGCCTGTTCGCCAAGTCGGCCCGCGAAGATCACATGATCAGCAAGGCCGAGTTGCCCGGCAAGCGCGTGCAGCGCCTCACCCTCCGGCCCATCGCCCACCAGCGTCAGCCTGATCGATGCGCCATCACGTAACAGCTTCGCCAACGCACCCAGCAAGCCCGCGTGCCCCTTTTCAGGAGAGAGCCTGCCCACGCATACCAGTTCCAACACATCCCCCGGCACCTTGTCGGGCAAGGTGGATGGAAGGTCGGTCAGGTCGATCCCGCAACGCACCAGCCGGTAACGCGGCCAGATCACAGGCCGCGTTATCCGCATCGCCTGAGCCATCCCGAAATAGGAGACACATGCCGCGAACTCCGCCTGCTCCAGCTTCTCGGGCAACATCAGCCCGGCGGGATAGTCGAATTCCGATATGCCGTGCAGCGTCAGGCTCCACGGCAAACGCAGGTGATGCGCCGCCAGCATCCCGACCGTCGCCCCCGCATTCGCGAAGTGGTTGTGCAGCCGGGTTACACCGTCGCGCCGCAGTTGCCGCGCGAGCAGGATCGCCTCCGCGAAATAGAAGAACGCCCAGACCAGAGCTTTCAACCCAGGCACACGATGCCGCAGCGCCAGCCGCAGCGTGGAAAAAAAGCGGATCGGCGAACTAAGAAGGGCGGCAACGTTGGCGCCCATGAACGATCCCACGGATTGTCCCAGCACGGCGTAGGTCATCTCCGCCTCGGCCTGCGCCATGGCATCTTCTGGCGACGGGTCACCGCGACGTATGCTGTAAGTGCGGATGGTCAGCCCGGCGGCCCGCATCGCGGCCACTTCACGGCGCACGAAAGTATGCGACGCATAGGGATACTGGCTGATGAGATAGCCGATCGCCGTCATTTGTATAAAACCGTCCCCCCGGTCCGCCCCCGCAGATACCGGCCTGCGAAGCGCACGATCCCGATCAGTTCCGCATATTTGCCCGCCACCATCAGCCGGGCCGTGAACCATCCGTCACGAAGTGTCAGCCGGATGAGCTGCGTCAGAGTGGCGAGCGGCCAAATCACCAGCCACAACGGATGCCACAGCACAGCCAGCGCGATCGCGGTCAATGGAAGCAACCCTGCCCACAGGATCGCCTTTGAAAGCTGGCGTGCGTAAAGCGCACCAGCGGGCGAGCGCCGTGTCGTATTCCACGCCTGAGCATAACCGATTCCGCTGCGGACCGCGCGCCGCCACCACTGGCCGAAACGGCTCATGGCTGCGTCGTGTATCGTCATGGGCGCACCAAGCCGCATGATCGCCCAGTGCTTCGCACGCAGCCGGGTACACAGTTCCGGCTCCTCCCCGGCGATCATCGCTGGATTGAAGCCGCCCGCATCGCGATAGGCGCTGAAACGATAAACCGCATCCCCGCCACAAGCTTCTGCGGGGCCGACAGGAGTGTCCCACTCCCGATCCATCAGCCGGTTATAGGGAGAAGCGTCCGGATAGCGTTCGCGGCGGCGCCCGCAGACGGCGGCATAACCCGGCTCCGCATCAAGGAACTCCGTCGCCCTTTCCAGCCAGCCGTCCTCAACCTCGCAATCGCCATCGACGAAGAACAGGTATTCCGGCTCGGCACCCGTCCCTGCCAGCGCAGCAACACCTTCCGCCCGCGCGCGCGCTGCCGTGAAAGGTCGATCGGTCGCCAGCGCGTGAACCGTGGCCCCCATCGAACGAGCCAGATTCTGGCTGCCGTCAGTGGAGTTGCTGTCCACATAGACCGTGGGCACATGCTCTGGCGCCAGCGATTGCAGGCAGCATTTCAGCCGCTCGCCCTCGTTGCGGCCAATCACAATCGCCGCCAGGCGGGGCTGGCTCAATTGCCCGATCCCCCATGATCGAGGTTGGAAGCGTGGACGCTCTCGAAGAAGCCCTGGTATTTTCCGGCCACGACATCCCAGCTATATCGCGCATGAGCCCATGCCGCTGCCTCCGCCCCATCGTGCGGTGCCTTCAGCGCCTGCCGGATAGCTTCGGCGGTTGCGTCCTGCGAAGTGGTGTCCACCAGTGTCGCGCGGTCGCCAAGAATCCATCGCGTCACCTCGTCATCATGGGCGACGGTCGGCACCCCGCAACTCAACGCCTCGATATAGACGTTGCCGAACGATTCCCTGATCTTGGTGTGCAGGAACAAGTCGGCGCTGCGATAAACATCCGGCATTTGTTCGTGCTGGAACGTGCGGCGCATGAACCGGCCGGGAAAAAGGCGCGCCGCCAATTGATCGGCTTCATCGCGCAGCGGCCCATCGCCTGCCACGACCAGATAGGCGTCAGGCACTCCCGCAAATGCTTGCATAGCCTCCAGCACGCGTTTTTCGCTGTCGAAGGCACTGACCATCAGCACAATGGGTTTATCCAGCGGCAGCCCCAGTTCCGCCTTGCGCTGTGGCCCTGGGTTGAACCGCGCCGGGTCAACGCCATTCGGGATCAGCGTGGAGTTCCAGCGCTCACGATTGCGTTCGAAATAGAGCGGGTTCGTGCAGATCAGCCCCTCACACGAAAAGAAGCGCGGTTCGGCCCGTCGCTCTACCGCCGGCCAATCGCCATTCTGTGTCACGAATACATGCGCCGGACGCGGCTTGCCCTTGCGCGGACGGCGCAGCGCCCAGTTGGTATAGGGGTAGCTGCACGTCATCGTGACATCCGCTTCTCCCACCGCCGCAAGCCTTGCGAGGCCGACCGCGAATGTCAGCTCCTCGTACATGAACTCGTGCCTCAGAAACGGCACCTTCGGCCACCGCTCAAACCGCCCACGCCACGCGGCCGGAACATGGATGAACTCATAGGCGCGATCAGCCCGTGGCTGGCCCGAGCCGACAAGAGTGACCTGATGCTCGCCCCGCAGCGCGATCTGCTGCGCCACGGATTCAAACACAATCTCCGCGCCACGCCCCACGCGGTGCAGGCCGGGAAGTGCGAATAGCAAGCGCATGGGTTAGCGGCTTTCCATCCAGCGGAGGGGGTCGGACAAACGGCGAGCCGTTCCGCTATCCTCGCTTTTGCAATCGAGTATGTCTGTCATGCCCTCATCGCCCCCGCAGCCTGATAGAGAAAATATTGCCATAGTAGTGGCCGCATCAGCCAACAACGTCCTGATCTGTGCTCTTCCAAATTACGCGACGTTGCACAAACAATGGATATCGAAGGAAAAGTTAACTTCGAATACTCAGCTGCGGATCGATGCGCCAAGTTCCCACCATTGTGCGATCGTCGGCACCAGCCCAACCCATCCGAAAGCGCACTTCGCCACTAACGCAGTCACGATCACGAGAACGGTTAGCACCAGATCATCGCCGATCGTCATGAGCTTTTCCCTTTGCAGAATTGGCACGACGAATATCCAGCGCGCCGCTTCCGCCACGATCAGCACCAGCAAAGCCACGAACAGGCTGGCGTGTTCAAATGCCAGCGGCAGACCGATCACCATGGTAACAAACTTAGCGCCATTGGCGAATGCGCCGGGCGCCGGCCGTCCGGTGCCCATCAGCATTGCATCACCAAATGAACCCAGAACCCGAAACCAGACGCCGAACAACATCACCGGCAACATAAATGCGGCCAGATGATAACGGTCATCATACAACAGAAGGATCAACCGGTCGGCGACCGCAATGGCCCCGCCCATTCCAAGGGCTACCAACGCCACAACAGCCCTGCGCCTGCGCCGCAGCCAATCGGCTGCTTCCGCGCGCCTGTCGCCCAGCGCGGCGAATTTTGGAAAGACCAACAGCGAACAGGCGCGGTGCCCCAGTTGTTCGAACAATTCCGAAAATGTGCGCGCGATGCTGTAAACACCCGCAACCGCCAGCGGCAACACCGCAACGAAATAGAACCGGTCGGCGCTCATCGCCGCGAAGTAGATGATCGTCGAAAAGAAAATCCACTTACCGAAGTTGAATATCTCCGAAACTGCGGCCTTGTCCCACGTCAGCTTCGGTATGTGTCCCTTCCCGATGACATACGTCATCACGCAGGCGAACGCCGATCCGCCCACCATGCCCCATGCCAGCGCCCATACCGTGGGCATCAGAACGGCAAGCAGGATCGTCAGTGCCGACTGGAACAGTGCATTTCCGATTTCCAGCGCAGCACTGGCGTGAAGACGCATGTGCCGCTGGATGAGGAACATCGCGGTCGACTGAAGCCCGGTAAACAGGAACATCGCGCTCGCCAGCATCAGCAGAGGTTGAAGCTCAGGCTGGCCATAAATGTCTGCGATTGGCCCAGCGGCAGCGATCATTATCAGCGTCAGCAGTGCGCCGCGAATGAGTTGCAGCGTCCAGGCCGTGTCCAGAAACCGCCTTTCATCCCCGCGCGATGATCTGACGATGCTCTGGCCAATGCCTACGTCAGAAAGCAATTCACCCGCTACACGCAGGGTAACCACCAGCATCATCAGGCCGAACATCTCTGGCGCGAGCAGCTTGGTTACGATGACATTCTGAACCAGCCGGATGAACTGCTGCATCGCAATCGGAACCGCGATCCAGGCCGCCTGTCCTGTCAGACGATCGCTGCTCAGCAGGCGCAGCAGGCCAGCTACGCCCAGACGACGCGCTTTAGATAAAGTCACGGCCGGATGTGACCCGAAACGTCGTTGAGCCCTGAAACAAAAAAGCCTGCCCGCCTCACCGTCTCGACCCCGGCCGGCTTGGTGAAGGTAAAGCTCCATCAGGAACACTCACTTTACCAGCCATACGCGCTGTCGGAATACGAGGCATGGCAGGGAGCGCCGGATCAGCAGACTGGCCATGATTCACAGTTGATACCGGGCTTTCATCATCCTGGGCTAGACGGAAAGCTCGAATAGCTCCCGCGATGATAGCGATCGTCATCAGCAGCGGAAGTTGAATTGCGTAAACCATACTATTGAATTCATATACGCTATGCACCGAGACAGCCCCCAAGGCGACGGCGGCGCCGAGAGGCCACCCATCCCTTGGGCGGCTGCGATGGCGAAAAGCAAAAACCAGCCCAGCAACCGTCGGCACAAACAGCATGAGCGCGAATGTTATCTCGCCCTGGTACCCCGTCTCCGCGCGGGCGAGAAGATAGGCATTGTGGACGGGGGCCGAACGGTTCGTTCCGGCCCAGGAGATATTCGCCCGTTCCGCATACCCCTGTGTATTCGAAATGAAGGCAAAAGAATTAACTCCGACGCCGAACGGATGGTCGCTTGCGATCGAGCGGGCGGCGCTTTCCATCGCCATTCGATGCCCCTCATCCCTAACGAACCGATCCCCGTCGAAGCGGTCGGTAAGCGTGGCCATTGCAAGAGCACCCGCAGCCGCCATTACTACTGCTCCTGCGGCGGCAATTCCCCACTTTCCCGGAGTGGGCCGCCGGGCGATCGACAAAATGATCAGCACCAACGCCGCACACCCCGTAAAACCTATGGCAGCACGGGAGCCGCCGCCTGCAATCACTATTGCTCCGGCGAGCGCGCCTAGCTTCATCAGCCAACTGCGTTCGCCTTCCAGCATCGCAGCCAGAAGGTTGAGCAGAACCAGCCCCGCCATCATGCCCAACGCATTCTGATGGGGAAGTGTCCCGGTGGCCTGAACGACTCCCGACAGCTTCTGTTGAATCACATAGGCGGCTTGCACCATCAGCCCGATCGAGAGGCCGCGTAGCAGGGCGGGATAGGCCGTGGATCGCGCCACCTCGCCGCCGACGGCTAGAAAGACCAGGAATACGCGCAAGAAATCCCACACTGCGAAGGCGGAGGCGATCCATACCTGTGAGAGAAGAACAGAAAAAGCGAGCACCGCCAGATTGGCCACTATCAACCAAGTAAACGGCAAGGCCCTGCCACTCCGTTTACGGGTGAGAAGCAGAGCAAGGGCAAGCGTATCCACAGGAGAAAGCCCGAAACCGGTGGACATTCCCGTCCAGCCAGCCATCCCGTATATATCTGTACTTACCCGCAATGAGCCTGTCGCAAAAACCAGCGCACCCATAAGAGTGAGCGCGAGATCGCGGTTTCGCGGATTTGACTGGAGCCAGGCGATGAACGCCGGCAGGCTTGCCAGGATCACTGCCAGAGCGACGTAGCGCATTATTCGCCTCCAGCGTGAGCGTGAGCAGCCATAGTTCGGATTCTAGAACGCCGAGAGCGGGGACGGCAAGGTCATCGCCGAATTAGCGCAATCAGTAGGCATTGGTGTGGGATACGACTTTTGCAGTCGCCAGCATGATCACCACGTCGTTCCACAGGCTCCACGATTGCAGATAAAGCAGATCGTAGCGCAGCCGCCCTTCCAGATCGTCCCGCCGTTCCGTGGCGCCGCGGTAGCCGTTGATCTGCGCCAGACCCGTAATGCCGGGTTTCAGCGCATGGCGCATCCAATAGTGTTCCGAAACTTCCCAGAACAGGTGGTCGCCTGCCTTGGACCCGACCGCATGGGGGCGTGGACCGACCAGCGACATGTTGCCACGCATCACGTTCAGCAGCTGCGGCAGTTCGTCGATACTGGTGCGGCGGATAATGGCCCCGACCCGCGTCACGCGATCATCGTCGCGCGCCGTGGACCGATTGCCATCCGGATCAGCCTGCGCCTGTCGCATGGAACGGAACTTGTAGATGCGGAAGGGGCGGTTCGCCTGACCAATCCGCATTTGGGTGAAGATTGCGGGCCCGGGCGATTCGAGGCGGATCAGGATCGCCACTATGATCATCAACGGCGCCAGGAACAGCAAGAGCACGCCCGCGACCACAAGGTCGAACAGGCGCTTCTTCACCCGGCTTCCAAGGCTGAGCGGACCACGCGAGAGGATCAGGGTATCGCCACTGCCGAGCCGGCCGACGCCCACCGCAGCGTGCAGGGCCTTGGCCGGAACAACGATCTCGCACGCGACGCCGCTGGCTTTTAGCGTCGTGATCCAGCCGTCCCGTTCGCCCTCTTCCTCGCACTGCAGATAGACGACATCGTATCGCTGAATACGCTCGGATATTTCCGCCATTTGCGCGGGGCTGTAGAGATCAGGGCGCAGCCGCACCTCGCTGAGATCCAGCAGATCGACATGCTTGGGCAGATCGGCGGGCCGCCTGTCCGCAATCAGCAGACGGTCGGACAGCCGCCCCTGAAACCGCCAGTTGACCACCCACACGACGATCGAGCGGGAAATCAGCAGGAACACAGCGGACATTCCGGCAGCGGTGGTGAAGGATGATCGCGATATCTTAAGGCTGAACTTCGCGAAAAACGCGCAAACGATCAGCACCAGAAGCGCACACATCAGCGCCCTGATCGCGCCCGCAAACGAGTTTGATAGCCGATCGATCGTCGTCGCGGAGAAGCTTCCGCCGATCGAGCCGAAATAGATGTAGGCGGGTATCGCGATCACCAGCAGGGATACGCCACCGGGCGACAGCCAGTCGAACTGCCTGAATATCGAAACCGATCTGAAACCCGCGATCAGCGCCAGACAATCGAGCGCAATCGTCAGGCCCATCAGCCCGACGCGCAGGGTTTCCCGCCGCATGGGCGCCCGCATGCCCTTGCCGCCGGAAACGGTGGCGAAGTCAAAAGGCTTGTTCACGGGATGCTGCATCTAAACGAGGCCAAACCAGACTCTTTCCCTGATCGACCATCACAACCCGGCAAAAGCGGGAAGCGGCAGTCGCACCCTCCCTTGCCACATCGGGCGTTACCAAGTCCTTCCCGGCTTGGCATCGTCCCATTTCGCGACACGCAATCGCGCCGCTAATCGATAGCCGCCCAGCAGCGATAATCCGCGTCCGATGTCGCCGTCGTAGCCATCGACGTTCGGGCATGAAGCGTCCCCCTGCATCGGCAAGACAGCGAAAACGTGCGCTGCTGCGCTTGCCAAGCCCGGCGGCGGTACCTTGGAACGCCTTCTTTGCCAACCCGGCGCCGCGTTGCACGGCGCATCAAAAGCCAGTCAGAACAGCCGCGTCAGGGAATAGAAGATCGCGCCCACCGTGGCGGAAGCGGGGATCGTGACAACCCAAGCAACAATCACGTTCTGAGCCACGCCCCAGCGCACAGCCGAAGCCCGCCGCGCAGTGCCTGCACCAATCACCGCGCCGGTTATCGTGTGGGTAGTCGAAACCGGAATGCCCAGCGCAGTCGCGAGAAAGACGACGACGGAGCCGGACATAGAGGCACTGAAACCCTGATGCTGCGACAGCTTGGTGATGCGGGTGCCCATGGTTTCAATAATGCGCCAGCCGCCTGTCAGCGTACCGAAGGCGATGGCGATATAGCAGCTGAACGCCACCCAGTGCGGCACTTCGAATTCGCCCGACAAATGCCCCGTCGAATAGAGCAGCACCGTGATGATGCCCATGGTCTTCTGCGCGTCGTTCAGCCCGTGGCTGAGCGAGTATGCGGCGGACGAGAACAGGTGCAGTATCCGCAGGCCACCTTCCGCCTGCCGCGCGGTTGCGCGATAGAGCACCCAGCTGCTGAGCAGCATGATGAGCATCGCCAGCCACATGCCCAGCAGAGGCGACAGGACGATGGCCGCCAGCGTTTTGTTCAGGCCACCCCACAGGATGCCGCTGAAACCCGCGTGCGCGACGCCGGAGCCGATCAGCCCGCCGATCAGGGCGTGGCTGCTGGAAGAAGGAATCCCCTTCAGCCAGGTCACGACATTCCAGAACATCGCCCCCACCAGCGCGCCGAAGATTACCGCTGGCGTCACCAGTTCCTGTGACACCAGCCCCTTGCCGATGGTATCGGCGACGGCGTGAAGCTGCGGGAAAGCGATCGTCAGGAAATAGGCGGCGAAGTTGAACACCGCGGCGAAGGCCACCGCCTGCACGGGAGAAAGCAGGCGCGTAGCGACAACGGTGGCGATTGAATTGGCCGCATCGTGCAGACCGTTCAGATAATCGAACAGCAGCGCGAGGCCGATGAGTGCCACCAGCAGAGGGAAAGCGAGTTCGTACACGTGGCGACGCTCAGGCGTGGTCGATCACGATGCCGTCGATCTCGTCGGCGACGTCTTCGAACGCGTCGACGATGCGTTCGAGATGCTTGTAGATCTCGCGCTCGATCACAAAGCGAAGCGTGTCGCTTGATCCGTGATCTTCCAGCGCGAGACGCAGGCCATCGGTATGGATCGTATCGGCATGACCTTCAATCCGCACTAGCCGCTCCGTCAGTTCATGCAGGCGCGGGCCATTGCGCGCGACATCGCGCAGCAGCGGGATCGCTTCGGCGGTGAGACGCGCGGCGTCGACTGCCAGCGCCGCCATGTCGCGCATCTGCGGCGTGAACTCGGTAACCTTGTAGAGGTCGATCGCCTGCGCGGCGGCCTGCATTTCGTCCACCGTATCGTCCAGCGCGCCGATCAGGCTGGTGATCGCCCCGCGATCGAACGGCGTCAGGAACGTGCGGCGCACGGTTTGCAGCACTTCGCGCGTGATCTCGTCAGCGTCGGTTTCGCGTTCAATGATCTCACGAATATGTTCGGCTGGATCCGTCCGCCCTTCCAGCAGACGGGCGGTGGCTTCGGACGCCAGAAGCACCGTGCTGGCGTGCGCTTCGAACAGTTCGAAGAAGTTGCCCGTGCGGGGCAACAGGCGTTGAAACCAGGCAAACATCTTGGAGACCTTCGTCGTTTCGCCGATCGCATCCCGCAACCGACTGCGGCGCACCGCATTTTCAAACTCTGCCGAGGCGAACGAACGGATCAGGTCGCCCAGATCGGTTTCGTCCACCGCATCGGCGGCTTCGCTGAGCAGGAACCAGCGCCGTTCACGCTGATCGGCTTCTTTCCAGCTTTCCTGCTCTTCCGTCACCGACAGCGGGAACACGTCGACATCGACCATCAGCGATGCGCCGCTGCCCTGACGCTTGCGATAGCGATAGCTGCCCAGAGGCACCGGGCAGACAGCGCCGAACGCTCCCGCTTCTTCCTCAGCCTCTCGCGCGGCGGCAACGTGCGGCGGGGTACCGGGGGCGATATTGCCCTTGGGCAGCACCCAGCGCGCCTTGGTGCCACGCGTCGTGATCAGCATCACGCGCACGCGGGCATCAGGCGCCATGCCTTCGATGCGATACGGTAGGGCGGCTACCTGGCGAATGGACTTGTATCCGGCTGTGACGAAACGCGCGCCTCCTTAGTGCGGGGCACAGCGACTTGCCAATTCATGACCATAATTTGACAAGGGAAAACTCGCCCCGCTCGTACCGGGGGCGAAGCGAAGGGGCGGCTCGGAAAAGCCGCCCCGAAGCGCATCAGGCAGCCTTCTGGTGCATGTAAACGGCCCGCTCGTGCGAGAAAGCCTTGAACCCGAAGTAGCCGTGGTAGCTGCCTACCCCGCTCTGGTTCACGCCGCCGAACGGCAGGCGATTTTCCAGATAGTGCGAGAACACGCCGTTGATGGTCGTGCCGCCAGAGGACGTGCGGTTGAGCACCTTGCTGACGTTGTCGGCATTGTCGCTGTAGAAATAGAGGGCCAGCGGCTTGTCGCGATCTTCGATATAGCTGATCGCCTGATCCAGATTGTCGTAAGTCATCACCGGCAGGATCGGCGCGAAGATTTCTTCCTGAAGGATCTTCATCTGCGGGGTGACGTCGGTCAGCATCGTAGGGTGAATGGTCAGGTCCGCTTCTTCCAGCGTGCCGCCCACGGCCACGGTCGCGCCCTGTTCCACCGCATCGTCGAACAGGCCCTTCACGCGGTCGAAATTGCCCTTGTTCACGATCTGCGCGATCGCGCCCTTGTTGATCTGGCCATCGGCATAGAGGTTTTCCACGACACGGGCGCGGAATCCTTCGACCAGCCGATCCTTCTGATCTTCCTTCACGAAGACATAGTCGGGGCAGATGCAGGCCTGACCGCCGTTGAACTGCTTCGCACCGGCGAGGTCCGCCGCGATCTTGTCGATATCGGCGCCGTCATCGATGATCACCGGCGACTTCCCGCCCAGTTCCAGCGTAACGGTGGCGAGGTTCTTCGCCGCAGCCTCTGCCACGATCTTGCCCACGCGGGTGCTGCCGGTGAAGAAGATGTGGTTGAACGGCAGTTCAAGCAGGGCCTGCGCCACGTCAACGCCGCCTTCGAACAGGGCGACCTCGTTCTCGTCGAACACCTCGCGCACGATCTTGCCTGCCACGCGCGCGGTGGCGGGACACAGGTCCGTCAGCTTAACCATGCAGCAGTTGCCGGCGGCGACCGCGGCGGCGAGCGGGCCGAAGGTCAGCCCCAGCGGGAAGTTCCACGGGCCGAGGATCAGGCACACGCCGCGCGCCTCGGGAATGATCATCGCCTTGTCGTCAGGGTTCTTCGACGGGGTGACTTCGGTCGGCTTCATCCAGTCTTCGACGCTGTCGATATTGAGCTGGATATTGCCGAGGATGTTCAGCACTTCCGTAACGCGGATTTCGCCTTCGGGCTTGCGCGTATCTTCCAGCACGGCGGCGACAATATCGTCGGCATGGGCTTCCACGGCGGCTTTCAGCCGGGTCAGCTTGGCCTTCCGCTCTTCAGCGGTGGAGGCCTTCACATCCCATTGGTGCGCGCGCTGCAATTCGAACACGCGCGAAAGCTCGCGAGTGAGTTCAGGGCTGCTCTGCGTGGTGCTGGTCATCGGATTTCCTGTCTGGAGTGGGATGAGAATCGGTGTCTTCTAGATTGTCGTTCGGCCGGGGGAAACAAGGCAAGGTGACATCAAGGTGGCGGGGGTGTTGACACCCCGGACACTGTCCAGAGGGCAATGTCACCTTGCCGCCCGGCGTGTCACCTTGGCGTCAACTTGCGCGCGCGGGTCAGGACGGTTCTCATGCGCGGCACGCTGCAACGTGGGGCGTGCATAGGAAAGCGCAAATCGCGCGGAGGACAAACGCCACCCCAATCTTGGCGCGGTCTGCCGTCCGTGCGAGAACCTGACCGATGGACCAGTTGTTCACCCGCATCGCATCCGCCATCGCAACTCTTGCCGGCAAGCCGCTGGCATTCACCGCGGCATTGCTGGTGATCCTGATCTGGGGCGTGAGCGGGCCAATATTCCAGTGGTCCGACACATGGCAGCTGGTGGTCAATACCGGCACCACCATCGTCACCTTCCTGATGGTGTTCCTGATCCAGAACAGCCAGAACCGCGACGCCGCCGCGATGCAGGCCAAGCTGGACGAACTGATCCGCGCGGTCGAGGCTGCGCGCAGCCAGTTCATCGGCATCGAACACCTGACCGAAGAACAGATCGAGGCGATCCGCGACAAGCTGGAGCGTGACGTGAGCGAAGCGACCGGCAGGCACGGCTCCGCCGAAAAGAGCATCGAGAGACTGCTCGGCCGGTACTGAGAGCGCCGTTCCCCCTCGCTACCGCGGAGCCTGTATCGATCCATGCCTGGCCTCACAAAGCAATGAGGCCCGCCGGTGGATGACCGGCGAGCCCATTCATGATGGTCAGTTCGCCGCCTTGGGCAGCGCGAAGGCCATGTAGCGCATGGTTTCGGGAACCGGCGGCGTGTCCATGCCCTGATGGAACTGCCCTTCCCAACCGACCGGGATGACCACGAACTGGCGGCCATCCGCCTCATAAACCGCAGGCGTGCCTTCGCCCGCAGCCGGCAGATCGTATTCCCACAGGGTCTGCCCGGTGGAGGCGTCACGCGCCCGCAGCTTGCGGTCGCCGGGCGTGGGGACAAACAGCAGGTCCGCCGCCGTTACCGTCGGCCCACCCCGCGTAGCCTGCGATCCGGTGCCGGTGATGCCCTTTGCGGCGAGTTGCATCTCGTCGCCGTTGGGAATCTGATAGAGCATGTTGCCCGAGTTCATGTCGTAAGCCGTGATCGTGGACCATGGCGGAGAGATCGGCACCATGCCGTTGGACTGGATCATGAAGTCAAACGGAGAGGCATAGGGCTGCACATTCTCCAGGTCGGAGTTTGGCATCGCCTCCTTCGCGGCCGCATTGTTGTTGGGGATGTGGCGCACAAACGAGGGGTAATTGCGGACCACGATGAACAGGCGGTTCCGCACGGGATCGACCGAAACCATGCCAAAGTTGGCGCCGCCATTCTCGCTGGGCATCAGGATAGTGCCCTGAGTGCTGACCGGGGTGAACAGCCCCTCGTTACGCGCGGTACGCAGAAGCTCGCGCACCTTCGCCTTGTCCTCATCGTTGAGGTAGGGGTTGATATCCTCTTCAGTGAACCGCTGGCGAGCGTAGTGCGGCGGCCATGACGGGATCGGCTGGGTGGGCGATGCCTTTTCGCCGGGCGTGGTCGATGTGGGCACCGGCACTTCCGGAATCGGCCAGATCGGTTCGCCCGTGCGCCGGTCGAACACCAGCAGCCAGCCCATCTTGGTCGGCTGGATCACGACCGGGATTTCCTGCCCGTCGCGCCTTAGCGTCAGCAGCTTGGGCGACGTCGGAAGGTCATAATCCCACAGGTCGTGGTGAACGGCCTGGAAGTGCCACACACGTTCACCCGTGCGGGCGTTAAGCGCGACGATCGAGTTGGCGAACAGGTTGTCGCCTTCGCGATTGCCGCCATACCAGTCGAAACGCGGCGCGCCGGTGGGGATGTAGATCATGCCCAGTTCGGGATCGACGGTGAACGACGACCAGTTGTGCGAACCGCCGAACTTCTCATGGTCCTTTTCCGGCCAGGTTTCGTAACCGAACTCACCCTTTTCGGGCACCATGTGGAACACCCAGTTCAGCTTGCCGGTGCGCACGTCGTAGGAATGGATGTCGGCCGGGGACGAGTTGTAGTCATAGTTGCCGGCAGGCAGCGCGATGATGATGGAATCTTCAAACACGCGGCCGGGATTGTCATGCTGCAACGGGCGAACCTTGTCGCGATCTTCGCGCGAGAGGGCATCCCTCAGGTCGATGCCGCCTTCCGGTCCGAAACCGGGGATGATCTGGCCCGTCGTGGCGTCCACAGCCCGCAGCCTGCCGTTGTTCAGGACGAAAAGCCGGCGTTCCTTGCGGTCCTTGCTTTCCCAGTAGCTGACGCCCCGGTTGCCGATCCGCCCTTCGAAAGTGGTGCGCCAGATTTCCTTCCCGGTCGCGCCATCGAGGGCGATCAACGCGTCTGGCGCGTTGGGAGCGACGACATACATCACGCCATCCACGATCGTCGGGTTATAGCGGAAGCCATAGTGTCCGCCGCGCAGGGGACCGACGTCGAATTCCCACGCCAGTTCAAGCTGGTTGACGTTGCTCTTGTTGATCTGATCGAGGGCGGAATACTGAGAGGAATCGACACCGCCGAGATAACCGTCCCACGTTTTGTAATCGATGACGTTCGCGGGCGCGCGGTCGCCGCCATCGGCCTGCTGCGCGATCGCACCCGTAGCGAGACACAACGCCAGCGCAGTTGCGGAAACACCCGCAATCCATTTCCTCATGATCAAATCCTCCCAATCCGTTGCGCCGGAAAACCCGGCGATCGGCGGGAGGCATCCGCTCATCGTCGCATGTCGCGTAGTTATTTACAGTAAAGTTGCGGTAATTCGGGAGTTACAGGCAGCGTTACACCCGCCAGCGACATCGGCCCTAGCCGCCCCGCAGCAGCTGTACGCCCCAGTCCCGCTCGAACAGATAGAGCAACACGCGGGCGGCCTCTCCGCGTTTGCTGGATAGCCCACCGTCGCGTTCCACCAGCAGGCGGGCGTCGTCACTGGCGGTTTCCAGCAGGCGCTGCATCTTTTCCAGATCGGCGATGCGGAAGGGCGTGTCGCCGGATTGGCGCGTGCCCAGCAGCTCCCCGCCCCCCCGCAGCCGCAAGTCTTCTTCCGCAAGGCGAAAGCCGTCCTGCGTTTCGCGCATCAG
>DATMGK010000020.1:0-2338 GCA_035555595.1 Croceibacterium sp.
GTACAGGCCTTCACGCAAGTTGACGCCGTGCTCCAGCCAGACTTTGAGTGCCAGCAGCATCCCCGTCCAGCCTTGGCAGTTGCCGTAACTCGAATCGAGAGCACCCTGAAATCTCCACCAGCGTGCGGCCATCTTCTAACGCGGTAAAGCGCGTGGTTACGGTGGTTTCAAACCCTGCATCTTCCAGCTTGCCGCCGTCCACGTTGGGCGCCTCGCCGTCGGACGCTTCCAGCGCGCCCGGATAGTCATGGAAATCCCACATCACCGTGGCGCCGGTTTCCAGCCGCGCGCTGGCGCCGCCGGTGGTAAAATAACTCGATAGCTGTTGCGGATTGGCGACCGCTTCAAACACTTCGTGGACTGGTCTGGCGATGCGGGCGGCGACTCGGAATTTCAGTTCCATCAGGCGATCCATGAACGCTGGATCGGCCACCATGTCGCGCGGGCAAGCGCGGGCTGCGCCTCAAGCGAGAACTTGAGGCTGTGGGGGAGAAGGAAAAGGAACCCCTCCGCTAACGCCGCTTTGTTGCCACATTGATGACTCGCCGCTAACCGCCCTCGCGATGGAATATATCTCCACTCGTGGCAGCGCTCCGGCGCTCGATTTCGAAGGCGTGACGCTTGCGGGCCTCGCGTCGGATGGTGGGCTCTATGTGCCGCGCGAATGGCCGCGCTTTACAGAGGCCGAGATCGCGGCACTCGCCGGGCTTCCCTATGCGGAACTGGCCACGCGCATCATGCTGCCGTTCGTGCAAGGATCGCTGACGGAAGATCGGCTGCGGGAGCTGTGCGGAGAGGCCTATGGCCGCTTCTCACACGCCGCCGTCACGCCCCTGCGCCAGTTGGATGAACAGCAATGGCTGCTGGAACTGTTCCACGGCCCCACGCTGGCGTTCAAGGACGTGGCGCTGCAATTGCTTGGCCGCTTGTTCGAGGAATTCCTGTCGCGTCGTAACGAACGGCTGACGATCGTCGGCGCGACCAGCGGTGACACGGGCTCGGCCGCAATCGACGCAGTGGCGGGGCGCGAGAACGCCGATATCTTCATGCTGCATCCGAAAGGGCGGGTCAGCGATGTGCAGCGCCGGCAGATGACGACAGTCTGGGCGCCCAACGTTCACAATATCGCCATCGAAGGCAGCTTCGACGACGCGCAGGCGATGGTGAAGCGGATGTTCAACGATCCGGCAATGACCGGGCGTTTCCGCATCGGTGCGGTCAATTCGATCAACTGGGCGCGCCTGATGGCGCAGGTGGTCTATTACTTCGCCGCCGCCCTTCAGCTTGGTGCGCCGCATCGCCGGGTGGCGTTCAGCGTTCCCACGGGCAATTTCGGTGACGTTTTCGCCGGTTATGTCGCCGCGCAGATGGGCCTGCCGATAGAACGGCTGATCGTCGCCACCAACGTCAACGACATCCTCCATCGCGCGTTGTCTGACGGCGACTATTCGGCCGGCGAGGTGACGCCTACCGCCGCCCCATCGATGGATATTCAGGTCAGTTCGAATTTTGAGCGGTTGCTGTTCGATGCGGGCGGCCGTGACGGTCTGGCTCTGGCGGAACAGATGCGCGGTTTCGAAGCGACGAAGGCCATGCGCCTGACCAATGCCCAGCGACAGGCGGCGGCGGAACTGATTTCCAGCCGCCGTGCCGATGCCAATGACATGTCGCGCGCGATTGCCTGGGCCTGGCAGAACTGCGGCGAACTGATCGATCCGCACACCGCGATCGGCCTGCACGCGGCCCGGGCGGCGGACCTGCCCAGCCAGGTACCGATCGTCACGCTAGCCACCGCGCATCCGGCCAAGTTCCGTGACGCGGTGGAGCGCGCGACGGGCAATCGCCCCAGCCTGCCGACCCGCGTCGGCGATCTGTTCGATCGGGAAGAACGCTATGCGGAACTCCCCGGCGAATATGATGCTGTCGCCGCTTACGTCGCGGAGCACGCGACACCTTCCGTCTGATGGCCGATCTCGCCCAGCAACCGCTGGTCATGGAAGGCAGCCATTGGGCGGACTATGGCCTGGTGGATAGCGGCCACGGTCGCAAACTCGAACGGTACGGCCCCTATCGGTTCATTCGGCCGGAACAGCAGGCGCTGTGGTCGCCGCGACTGGACGACTGGGACGCGCATGGCGAGTTCGTCCCCGGGTCTGACGAGGATGGCGGCGGGCGCTGGCAGTTCGCGCGGCCGGTGCCGGCAGACGGGTGGCCGCTGGCATGGGATGATGTGCGCTTCACCGCACAATGCACCCCGTTCCGCCACCTTGGTTTCTTTCCTGACATGGCCCCGGTCTGGAACTGGATGCGCGGGCAATTGTCCGGGCGCGATCAGGCG
>DATMGK010000021.1:0-22623 GCA_035555595.1 Croceibacterium sp.
ACACGTCAGGAAGTGGATCTTCGTCCCTTCCTGCCATGTATTCAGCACATGGCTGGCAAAGCAGTTCTCACGCTTGAACCAGCGGATATCCTCCTGCTTCAGGTCATCGCGGCGGGGAATGATCCCCAGATAGACCGGCAGCGTGGTGTCGAAGCCGAAATGCGGCTTGCCCTGTTCCAGCCGTTCCCACGACCCCAGCGAAGGCACGATGTGCAGCACCAGGTAATCCTCGGTGATGCCGAAGTCGTGCATCATGCAGTAATAGGGAACCTTGAACCACTTCTCGCGGATCAGTTCCCCATCGGGGCTGACTTCGTAATAGGTCACATCGTCAGTACACAGACCGGACGCGGCGTAGCCTATGGCGACCATGTTGCCGGTCTTCGGATCGATCTTGGGATGCGCGGTGAAGGTTTCCCCGGTCATCTTGCCGCCGAACTTCTCGAACCCGATGGTTTCCATCGTCGCCGGGTCCATCAGCAGCGCGGGCGAATCTTCCTTCATCGCCCACAACTTGCCGCCAAACGGGAAGGCATTCGTGTTGGCGGTGGAACGAATCTGCCCTTTCACGGCCGGATCATCGGTCAGCGGATTGCGATAGGCGCCGAACAGCGCCTTGCCCGCCTCGTTCTCCAGCTTCCACTTGTCGGTTTTCGCCCAGCGCTGGCGGAAATCGCACTGGCCGTCGTGGAAGTGAAAGCGCGTGATCATCCC
Source organism: Croceibacterium sp. (assembly GCA_035555595.1). Classification (GTDB taxonomy): domain Bacteria; phylum Pseudomonadota; class Alphaproteobacteria; order Sphingomonadales; family Sphingomonadaceae; genus Croceibacterium_A. Next base: position 715 of record DATMGK010000021.1, read on the forward strand.
GTCGCCGTTGAAGGCAATGTCATCCCCCAGACGTGGGGGAAACTGCGGGTCCGGCTGCACGCGATAGAACGCGCCGTTCAACTCCGCCGGAATCTCACCCGTGTGCTGAAGATCCGCAATGTCGGCCTCTACCCGGCTCGGGGTATTGAAGCCGGTGAAGCTGGGGCTCTCCGGAAAATGCGCCATGTTGGTCCTCTCCTTGCACACGATTGTATGCTCTACTAACGATTAGGCAAGCAATGGGGTGAGGGATAGGGTCTGGTGAACGCGCCGGCATTGACGGATAGCAAGGCCCTCGACGGTGCAACCCGCCGATCGGACGATCTTGGCGGTCTGGATGGCATCGTGGGTTTCCATATCCGCCTGGCGCATGGTGCGGTCTATCGGCATTTCGGTGAAGCTTTCGCCGATCTCGATCTCACGCAGAAGCAGGTTTCCGCGCTTTGGCTGGTGAATGAATTTCCCGGCATCTCGCAGATCGAGCTGGGCCGGCGGCTCAGAATGGACCGCGCAACGACGATGACGATCGTCAACCGGCTGCAGGATCGCGGGTTCATGCGCCGCGAACGTTCGAAGATCGACGGCCGCAAGCAAGAACTGTTTGTCACCACGGCCGGGACGGATGGGCTGGCGCGGGCGAAAGACGCCATTAACGAGCACGAAGACTGGCTCAAGGCGCGATTCACAGATCAGGAAGTCGAAAAACTGGTGGAAATGCTGGCGCGAATCCACGATTGAGGGCGCGCTCAGGGAGAGGACACAGTCAACATGGCAGCAGCAGGCGGGGGTTCAAACCCCATCACCGTTATCAATGACGCAGGGATGAACTGGCGGCAATGGGCCGTGGTCATCATGATGGTCCTGCTGAATGCGCTGGACGGATTCGACGTATTGTCGAGCGCGTTCGCCGCCCCCGGCATTTCTGCCGAATGGGGTATCGAACGTGCCGCGCTGGGCATCGTGCTTTCGGCTGAACTGGTCGGCATGGGCTTCGGTTCGGTGCTGCTGGGCGGCGCGGCCGATAAGTATGGCCGCAAGACGACGATGGTCGCCTGCCTCGTCCTGATGGCCGCGGGCATGTGGATGGCGGGCCATGCCAATGGCGTGCCCTCGATGGTGGCTTTCCGCTTCCTCACCGGCATTGGCATCGGTGGCATGCTGGCCGCCACCAACGCCGTAACGGCGGAAAGCAGCAATCTCGCATGGCGCCGTACCGCCATCGCCGCCTACGTCGCCGGTTATCCGCTGGGTGCGATCATCGGCGGTGTCGCCGCTTCGGAATGGCTGCTGCCTGATTATGGCTGGCGAGGCGTGTTCGATTTCGGCGCTATCGTGACGGCTGCCCTCATCCCGATCGTCCTGCTGATCATTCCGGAAACGGCCGCCTACCACGCGTCCAAGGACAATCTGGCCGGCGTCAACAAGACGCTGCGCGCCTTCGGCAAGCCGCCGATCGACAGCCTGCCCCCTGCCGCGGAAGGCGCAGCCAAGCCGAAGGTGACGGACATCCTGTCCAACCCGCAGTTGCGGCCGGTCACCCTGCTGCTGGCTTTCGGTTACATGTTCCACACGATCACGTTCTACTACATCCTCAAGTTCGCGGTGCAGATCGTGGCCGACTACCCGCCGGGCTATGCGCCTTCCGATGCGGCAACGGTGCTGACCTGGGCCAACGTCGGCGGTTTCGCCGGAAGCCTGCTGTTCGGTTTCGTAATGGCGCGTCTGGGCATCAAGTGGCCGACGGCTTTGATGCTGCTGATCGGCGCGGTGATGGTGGGCGCCTTCGGGCTGGGCCGCGAAACGCTGTCGGGCTGGCAGTGGGCGACGATCCTGACAGGATTCTTCACCAATGCTGCGATCAGCGGATACTATGCCGCCTTCGCACGCGGCTTCCCCGCCTATGCCCGCGCGACCGGAACCGGCTTCGTGCTGGGCATCGGCCGGCTCGGCGCGGCGGGCAGCCCGATCATTGCCGGTGCGCTGTTCAGCTGGCTGGGCAACGACCAGTTGCTGACGGTGTCTTCGATCATGGCTCTGGGCTCGGTCGTTTCGCTGGTGCTGTTCCTGATGCTGCCCGAACGTGACGGCGACGCCGTCACCAAGAGCGACGCGGCCTGAGGTCATCCCGCCTGCCGGTCTTTTGACGGGCGGGCGGGATTTAAGGCTGGCGCAGATCGGGATCAGCAGCCATTAGACTGCTAATAATTCTTATCGTAAACCAAACTGAGGCCCCACATGAAGACCCGCGCCGCCGTCGCTTTCGAAGCCAAGAAACCTCTGGAGATCGTGGAACTTGATCTCGAAGGCCCCAAGGCGGGCGAGGTGCTGGTGGAAATCATGGCCACCGGCATCTGCCATACGGATGCCTACACCTTGGACGGACTCGATTCGGAAGGGCTGTTTCCTTCCGTCCTGGGTCACGAAGGAGCGGGCGTGGTGCGCGAAGTCGGGCCGGGCGTCACTTCGGTTAAGCCGGGTGATCACGTCATCCCGCTCTACACGCCGGAATGCCGCCAGTGTAAATCGTGCCTTTCGGGCAAGACCAACCTGTGCACCGCGATCCGGGCCACTCAGGGCAAGGGGTTGATGCCCGATGGCACCACGCGCTTTTCCTACAAGGGGCAGCCGATCTTTCACTATATGGGCTGTTCGACGTTCTCGAACTTCACCGTGCTGCCCGAAATCGCCGTGGCGAAAATCCGCGAAGACGCGCCGTTCAAGACCAGCTGCTATGTCGGCTGTGGCGTAACCACAGGCGTTGGTGCCGTGGTCAACACCGCCAAGGTGCAGGTGGGCGACAATGTCGTCGTGTTCGGCCTCGGCGGCATTGGCCTGAACGTGATTCAGGGTGCGAAGCTGGCCGGTGCGAACCGCATCGTCGGCGTCGACATCAACCCCGACCGAGAGGAATGGGGCCGCAAGTTCGGCATGACCGACTTCCTGAATACCAAGGGCCTGAGCCGCGAGGAAACCGTGGCGAAAGTCGCCGAACTGACCGATGGCGGCGCCGATTACACCTTCGATTGCACCGGCAATACCGAAGTAATGCGCACCGCGCTGGAAGCCTGCCATCGCGGCTGGGGCACTTCCATCATCATCGGCGTGGCGGAAGCGGGCAAGGAAATCTCCACCCGCCCGTTCCAGCTTGTGACCGGTCGCAACTGGCGCGGCACCGCATTCGGCGGGGCCAAGGGCCGCACCGACGTGCCGAAGATCGTCGACTGGTACATGGACGGCAAGATCCAGATCGACCCGATGATCACCCATGTCCTGTCGCTGGAAGAGATCAACAAGGGCTTCGACCTGATGCACGCGGGCGAAAGCATCCGCAGCGTGGTCGTTTACTGACCTTTTTGCGCGATTGGGGCGGCCTTTGGGCCGCCCGCTCCTGAAGGGAGCTACGCCATCGGCGCATATCCCCTGCCACGGGCAGGGCGATATGGTCGGGCTACTGCGCTATCCTGCCGGAAACAAGCTTTGCGCGGCGTTTGACGCGGCTGATTGAGCGTTGCAGGGGTAGCATCGCATCCAGACGGCTCGAACACACTTTTGCCTCTGGATTAATTTCACAAGGCCGAAAACTTCGGCTATATGATGAAACCACACTGTTACCGGACCGCCCGGCACAGAGGAGAGGAGCAGTCATGTTTACTCACGCATTTCTCGGTTCGAACGACGTCGAACGCAGCCGCAAGTTCTACGACGCCACGATGGGCGCGCTCGGCTACACCAACGTCGTTCCGCCCGAAGCGGGCCAGCTCGTCTATGCCGGACCCGGCGGCACTTTCATCGTTGGCAAGCCGCTGAACGGCGAGCCCGCGACTCACGCCAATGGCGGCACGCTGGGTTTCGCTGCCAAGGACGACGAAACCGTTGCCGCATGGCACGCGGCTGGTCTCGCTGCCGGCGGCACCTGCGATGGCGCTCCCGGACCGCGTGAACGCGCGCCCAATCAGTCGGTCGGCGCTTACCTGCGCGATCCCGACGGCAACAAGGTCTGCGCCTTCCACATGCGGCATTGATCGCGCTGGCATCGGTTATGGAAGTCGTTTCGACCAATCTCAGCTTCGGCGGCACGCAGGGCGTTTATCGGCATGTCAGCCGTGAGACTGCCACCGAAATGACTTTCGCCGTCTTCGTGCCCGGCCATGCGCCGGGGACGAAGCTGCCGGTGCTGTGGTATCTTTCCGGCCTCACCTGCACCCACGCCAACGTGATGGAAAAGGGTGAGTACCGGAAGGCTTGCGCCGAACACGGGGTGATCTTCATCGCTCCGGACACCTCGCCTCGCGGTGAAGATGTGCCGGATGACGAGGGATACGATTTCGGCAAGGGCGCGGGTTTCTACGTCGATGCGACGCAGGAACCCTGGGCCAGGAACTTCCGCATGCGCAGCTATATAGAGCGGGAATTGCCCGATCTGATTGCGGAGAATTTCCCCGCTGACATGGCGCGGCAGGGCATCACCGGCCATTCGATGGGCGGCCACGGCGCGCTGACCATTGCGCTGCGCAATCCCGGCCGTTTCCGTTCAACCAGCGCTTTCGCCCCGATCGTCAGCCCGCTAAACTGCCCGTGGGGTGAAAAGGCGCTGGGCGGCTATCTTGGTGATGATCGCGAAGCATGGCGCGAATACGATGCCTGCGCACTGATTGAACAGGGCGCCCGCCTGCCAGACCTGCTGGTGGATCAGGGCACCGCCGACAATTTCCTGGACGGGCAGCTGAAGACTCATTTGCTGGACGAGGCATGTCGCAAGGCCGATATGCCCGCCCGGATCAGGATGCAGGAGGGTTATGACCACTCCTACTTCTTCATCTCCACCTTCATGGCGGAACACATTGCCTGGCACGCTGAGAGGCTGAACCCGTGAGTACCACTGAAGCCAGAGTCGCGGAAATCGTGGCTGAACATGCAGGCCAGGAAGGTCCGCTGATACCGATCCTGCACGACGTGCAGCATGCGCTGGGCTGCGTCGATGCAGAAGCGGAGGCCGTGATCGCCAATGCGCTGAACATCAGCCGCGCCGATGTGCATGGCGTCGTCAGCTTCTATCACGATTTCAAACCCAAGGCCGATCCGCGCCCCGAAGTGCAGATCTGCCGCGCCGAATCCTGCAAGTCGCGCGGTGTGGAAGACCTGATGTCGGCGGCGAAGGCCGCTGCGGGGGAACGGGTGAAGCTGACCACCGTCTATTGCCTTGGCCTGTGCAGCGCCGGGCCGAACGCGCGCGTGGGCGACCGGCTTCACGCCCGGCTCGATTCCGCAGCGCTTACAGAATTGATCGAGAACGCCCGATGATCGTCCGCATATCCGACGACGCGCTGGCCCGTGCCCTCGGCGCGGATGCGCTGACCGATGCCTTCGCCCGCAAGGGACACGAAGTCCACCGCACGTCCAGCTGGGGCATGCACTGGCTGGAACCGCTGGTGGAAATCGACGGCATGGGCTTCGGCCCCGCCACTCTGAGCGATGTGGACGCCATACTTGACGGTACGTCGCCCAAGGCGATCGGCGAGATCGTGGAACACCCGTTCATCGCGCGTCAGCAGCGCCTGACTTTCGCCCGCGCAGGCCGTACCCGCCCGACCAGCCTTGAGGATTACGAGCAGACCGGCGGTTGGGCCGGCCTGCGCCGTGCACGCCAGATCGGCTCCGAACAAATCATCGCCGAAGTGCTGGAATCCGGCCTTCGTGGACGTGGCGGCGCGGGCTTCCCCGCCGGCATCAAGTGGAAGACGGTCGCAGGCGCGCAGGCGGATCAGAAATACATCGTCTGCAACGCTGACGAGGGCGACAGCGGCACCTTTGCCGACCGTATGGTCATGGAAGGTGATCCATACCAGTTGATCGAAGGCATGGCGATCGCGGGCGAGGCCGTGGGCGCCACGCAGGGCTATATCTATTGCCGCAGCGAATACCCCGACGCGATCCGCAAGCTGCGCGAGGCGCTGAGCCTCTGCGCCGGGATCATCGCCCCGTTCCGCTGCGAAGTGCGCGAAGGCGCGGGCGCCTATGTCTGCGGTGAGGAAACCTCGCTGCTCAACAGCCTTGAGGGCAAGCGCGGCGAAGTGCGCGCCAAGCCGCCCCTGCCCGCGCTGCAAGGCTTGTTTGGCCGCCCCACGGTGGTCAACAACGTGCTGACGCTAACCGCAATTCCGCACATTCTGGAAGAAGGCGGCGCGGCCATTTACGCCAATCTGGGTATGGGCCGTTCCAAGGGAACGATGCCGATCCAGCTTGCCGGCAATATCAAGCATGGCGGACTGTTCGAAATCGCGTTCGGCATCACTCTGCGCGAATTGATCCATGACATCGGCGGCGGCACGGAAAGCGGCCGCCCGGTCAAGGCGGTGCAGGTAGGCGGCCCGCTGGGCGCCTATATTCACCCCGACCAGTTCGACGTGAAGTTCGATTACGAGGAATACACCGCGATCGACGCGCTGATCGGCCACGCGGGTATCACCGTGTTTGACGACACAGCCGACATGGGCGGCATGGCCCGTTTCGCGATGGAATTCTGCGCGGCGGAAAGCTGCGGCAAGTGCACGCCGTGCCGCATCGGCTCTACGCGCGGAGTCGAACTGATCGACCGCATCCGCGCTGGCGGACGCAAGGCGGATGCGGTGGAAGTCCTGCCGGTGATGCACAATGCGTCCAAGGCGGGCCGCGCGCCGGAACAGGATGTCGCCCTGCTGACCGACCTGTGTGAAACGATGAAGTTCGGATCGCTCTGTGCACTGGGTGGTTTCACCCCTTATCCGGTGATGAGCGCCCTGAAGCACTGGCCCGAGGATTTCTTCTCCCGCGAAGGAGAGAAGGCCGAGAAGGTGCTGGACCGCAGCGGCGCGTGAAAGGGCGCGAATGATCCTGGGCGTGGTTCTCGCAGGCGGAAAGTCTTCCCGCTTCGGCAGCGACAAGGCGCTGGCCGAACTGGGAGGTCATACGCTGCTTGCGCGGGCGTTCGATACGCTGACCGGCTTCTGCGAAATGGTCGTGATCGCCGGGCGCGAGCGGGGACCGGGGCATCGTTGCATACCCGATTGGCCAGGCCCCGACGCAGGTCCATTGGGAGGAATCGCCGCAGGGCTCAACGTGGCTTTGGACGAACAGTTCGATTCGGTCCTGACCTGCGGCGTGGATTCAGTCGGCTTGCCGGAAAACCTGCTGGAATTGCTGTCACCCGCGCCCGCCTTTGTCGCGCAGCAACCCATCGTCGGGCATTGGCCCGCGCAGGCGGCAGGAGCCATTGAGGAACTCCTCTTCAGCTCGCGGAGTCATTCGGTAAAGGCCTTTGCGGAAATGATTAACGCGCGCCCCGTGAAACTCGAGCGGGAACCTGCTAATATCAACACACCGGCGGATTTGACCGCCGCGGAGAAGAACCATGGGATATGAACGGCAACAGGACTTCGGCACGCCCGAGGTAAAGTCCGACGAGATGGTCTCTCTGACCATCGACGGACGCGACGTGACCGTGCCCGCTGGAACCAGCGTCATGCGCGCGGCAGCGGAAATCGGCGGTTCCATTCCCAAACTCTGCGCTACCGATAACATGAAGGCGTTCGGATCGTGCCGCCTCTGTCTGGTAGAGATCGAGGGCGCGCGCGGCACCCCGGCCAGTTGCACCACCCCTGTCATGCCCGGCATGAAGGTGCAGACCCAGACCCCGCGTCTGGAAAAGCTGCGCAAGGGCGTGATGGAACTCTACATCTCCGATCACCCGCTCGACTGCCTGACCTGCAGCGCCAACAACGACTGCGAATTGCAGGATACAGCGGCGCAGGTTGGCCTGCGCGACGTGCGTTATGGCTATGAAGGCGCGAACCATCTGGGGGAGGCGACCGACACCTCCAACCCTTATTTCGATTTCGATCCCAGCAAGTGCATCGCCTGCAGCCGCTGTGTGCGCGCGTGCGACGAAGTGCAGGGCACTTTCGCGCTGACCATCGACGGGCGCGGCTTCGCTTCCAAGGTCAGCGCCGGGCAGACCGGCGACAACTTCCTGTCCAGCGAATGCGTCAGCTGCGGCGCCTGTGTGCAGGCATGCCCCACCGCCACGCTTCAGGAAAAGAGCGTCAAGGCGATCGGCAAGCCGGAACGCGCCGTCGTCACCACCTGCGCCTATTGCGGCGTCGGCTGCACCTTCCGCGCCGAAATGCGCGGCGAACAGCTCGTCCGCATGATCCCGTGGAAGGATGGCAAGGCGAACCGTGGCCATTCCTGCGTGAAGGGCCGCTTCGCCTATGGCTATGCCAACCACAAGGACCGCATTCTCAACCCGATGATCCGCGAGTCCATCGACCAGCCCTGGCGTGAAGTCAGCTGGGAAGAAGCGATCAGCTACACCGCCGACAAGATCAAGAAGATCAAGGCGGAATCCGGCGCGCGCGCGCTGGGCGGCATCACCTCCAGCCGCTGCACCAACGAGGAAACGTTCCTCGTCCAGAAGCTGATCCGCGCGGGCTTCGGCTCAAACAACACCGATACCTGCGCCCGCGTGTGCCACAGCCCGACCGGCTATGGCCTGTCGCAGACCTTCGGCACCAGCGCCGGCACGCAGGATTTCGATTCCGTAATGGATTCGGACGTCATCATGGTGATCGGCGCCAATCCCACGGATGCCCACCCGGTGTTTGGCAGCCGTATGAAGCGCCGCCTGCGCCAGGGTGCGAAGCTGATCGTGATCGATCCGCGTCGCACCGATCTGGTCCGCAGCCCGCATATCGCCGCCGATTATCACCTGGCGCTGAAGCCCGGCACGAATGTTGCGGTGATGACCAGCCTCGCCCACGTGGTCGTGACGGAAGGTCTGGCGGACGAGGCATTCATCCGTGAACGCTGCGACTGGGACGAATATCAGGACTGGGCCGCTTTCGTTTCCAACGAGAAGAACAGCCCCGAATTTCTGGAAGCCGTAACCGGTGTTCCGGCAGAGGTCGTGCGCGGCGCCGCGCGCCTGTTCGCCACCGGCGGCAACGGCGCGATCTATTACGGCCTTGGCGTGACCGAACACAGCCAGGGTTCGTCCACGGTGATGGGCATCGCCAACCTCGCGATGGCGACCGGCAATATCGGCCGTCGCGGTGTGGGCGTGAACCCGCTGCGCGGACAGAACAACGTTCAGGGCAGCTGCGACATGGGCAGCTTCCCGCACGAGCTGAGCGGTTATCGCCACGTGTCCGACCCGGCCGTGCGCAAGCTGTTCGAAGATGACTGGGGCGTCACGCTGGACCCGGAACCGGGCCTGCGCATCCCCAACATGTTCGACGCCGCGATCGATGGCACCTTCCGCGTCCTTTACGTGCAGGGCGAAGACATCCTGCAATCGGACCCGGATACGAAGCACGTCTCGGCCGGTCTGGGCGCAATGGACCTGGTAATCGTGCAGGACCTGTTCCTGAACGAAACCGCCAACTACGCCCACGTCTTCCTGCCGGGCAGCACGTTCCTGGAAAAGGACGGCACCTTCACCAACGCGGAACGCCGCATCCAGCCGGTTCGCAAGGTGATGGATCCGGCCAATGGCTATGGCGACTGGGAAGTGACCCAGCTTCTCGCCAACGCCATCGGTCTGGACTGGAACTATACCCACCCCAGCCAGATTCTTGACGAGATCGCCCGCCTGACGCCGACTTTCACAGGCGTTTCGTGGGATCGTCTGGAACGCGAAGGGTCGCTGCAATGGCCGGTGAATGAGAAGTTCCCCGATGGCGCGCCGATCATGCACGTGGACGGTTTCGTGCGCGGCAAGGGACGTTTCGTGGTGACGGAATATATCCCGACCGACGAACGGTCCGGCCCGCGCTTCCCGCTGCTACTGACCACTGGCCGCATCCTCAGCCAGTATAACGTCGGCGCCCAGACCCGCCGCACCGGCAACACCGCATGGCATGCGGAAGACGTGCTGGAAATGCACCCGACCGATGCCGAAAATCGCGGGTTGAAGACGGATGACTGGGCGAAGCTGGCCAGCCGTTCGGGCGACACCACGTTGCGCGTGCTGGTAACGGATCGCGTGGCGCCGGGCGTGGTCTACACCACGTTCCACCACCCGACGACGCAGGCCAACGTGGTCACCACCGACAATTCCGACTGGGCCACCAACTGCCCGGAATACAAGGTGACGGCGGTTCAGATCACGCCCAGCAACGGCCCAACCGAATGGCAGCGTGAATACACCGAGTTATCGGAACGCTCACGCCGCATCGCGGAAGTGGAACCAGCCGAATGAGCGAAGAACATCACGCCGATACCGGCGCCCGCCTGCGCCGAATGGCTGACCAGATTGCCAACAACCTCAGGGCTCGTGGCCATGAGGAAGCGGTTGAAGAAACCGCAGAGCATATCTGGAAGTTCTGGGACCCGCGGATGAAGGCGAAGATCTTCGCCGACGACCTGTCGCAGCTGACCCCCATCGCGCGCGAAGCGATCGAACGCATTCGTCGCAACGCGCAGGACAAGGATCAGGCGCTGGAAGAGTTCAATTCGGTAGGCGAAACCGGCCACTGCGACGCAGGGTGACCGAACCGCAGGAAGTCCGTCCGGATGGCACCCGACGCGAGGTTACGCGCCAGTGGGTGCCGGAACAGCCGGTCGCGCTGGAATTCAACGGCCTGTCATATGCCGTAATGATGGCCACGCCCGCGGATCTGGAAGACTTCGCACTCGGCTTCGCACTGACGGAAACACTGGCCAAAACCCCGGCCGATCTTACCGACATCGCCGTGGCCGAAGTGGACAACGGCTGGATCGTCCGCGCGCAGCTTTCCGGCCTTGGCATCGAACAACTGACCGACCGTGTCCGTGCGCGGGTGGCGGAAAGCAGTTGCGGCCTGTGCGGTATCGACAACCTCGAAGCCGTCGCCCGGCCCCTGCCCCCCGTGGCGGCACACGATGCGCTGCCTGAAACCGCGATTTTCGCCGCGCTGGCTGAATTGCGCGATCACCAGCCGCTCGGCCGCGCCACTGGTGCAGCCCACGCCGCCGCGTTCGCGTCCCCTGCCGGCGAGATTCTCCACGTGCGGGAAGATGTCGGCCGCCATAATGCGCTGGACAAGCTGATCGGCGCACTCGCCGGGGCCGGGCAGAACGCCGCCGATGGCTTCATCCTGTCCACCGCCCGCTGCTCTTACGAAATCGTCGAGAAAGCCGTGCGTGCAGGCGCAACCCGGCTCGTCACCGTGTCGCTGCCGACCAGCATGGCCGTGGCACGCGCGCAGGCTGCCGGGCTCAGCCTGTGGTCACTGGCACGTGATGACAGCGTCCTGCTGGTAAACGACGGATCGCGCTGACCGGACCAGTCAACGCGTGCGCCTGACCCGTGCCTTTGCCCGCCCCCCGCGAAGCCACAGGAAGAAGCCCGACAGCGCGAGAAACGCCGGGATCAGTGCGATCAACGCCCAAACCGCCTTCAACGCCTCCGCGCAGGATTCGCCGCGATCGCAATGGGGCAGCACGCCCCCGAAACGGCCGAAATGAAGATAGGCCAGCCAATAGGAAACGCGGTCCCCCACCCGTTCCACCGGGTTCACCTCGTCAAAGGGCTCGAAATATTCGATCACCTCTTCAGTCAGCGCCGGATAGGCCAGGTGGAAGCCGGTCACACCCCACATCAGCAGGAACACCGCCCCCCAGATACCTGCGGTCATGTGCCAGTGACGCAGGCCCCCGCCACGCTGCGACGACCTTCGCGGCCGCCACACCAACACGCCGGAAAGCGCCAGAAACACCACGCCCAGCGCCAGCGCCGCATTGGCAAGGCGGCCCGATTCGCCGCCAATCAGCTCGGTATGAAGCTGAAGGAGAAAGGTCGTTGCCCTGAACCCCAGCGGCAACGTCGGCCCCACTGGCCGCCCGGTGTAGGGATCGAACAGGTAGTTGCGCCTCTCCTCCCCCTGAACAAGGTCGATTTCCACCGCATGATTGGCTGCCGATCCGCGCCATACCTTGAGCGGCTTCTCATCGGGAAATGCACGCCCTGCGGCACGCAGCAGCGCCTCGTCAGACAGCAATCGCGTGCCTTCCGACACTTCCACCGGCTGCGGCTCGAAATAACGGTATAGCTCAGGGCGATAGACCAGCACGCTCCCGGTCAGGCAGATCATCGCCACGTAAAGGAACAGGGCCACGCCGATCCATCGGTGAAGCTGGACGAGTATCCTGCGCATCCCCCCGCCCCCTTACAAACTCCCGCCCGGTTCAGCGTGAAATCTGGAAAACCGCGTGTTCCGCGCGCCAGTTGGCCCCGCCAGCGCCCAGTTTCTCCTCATGCGCGAAGAACCATCGCCGTTCGGTCTTCACGCCCTTTACAGCCAGCAATTCCTCGAAATCCCGCACCGTCAGGTGGTGGATATTCTCGGTCGCATACCATGAACCGGGCAGGTGCCGCGCCACCGGCATGCGGCCGCCCAGCAACAGCGAAAAACGCATCCGCCAATAGGCGAAATTGGGAAAGCTGACGAAGGCCCGCCGCCCCACACGCAGCAACTGGTCCAGCATCAGATCGGGCCGCTCCGCCGTCTGCAAGGTCTGGCTGAGGATCGCGAAATCGAAAGAATCGTCCGGATATTCCACCAGATCGCGGTTCGCATCGCCCTGAATCACCGACAGGCCCCGGCTGACGCAGAGCGCCACCTTCTCCGGGTCGAGTTCCAGCCCGCGGGCATCCACCCCGCGCTCGTCCCGCAGGGCAGCCATCAGCGAACCGTCGCCGCAGCCGACATCCAGCACCCGTGCACCCGCAGGCACCTGTTGCGCAATCACCGCCAGATCGGGGCGCAGGGCGCTCATTCAAGGAAGCCCTTGATCACGCTGTCCTGCGCCGGAACGTCCAGCAGGAAGCTGTCATGCCCGAAAGGCGCCGAAAGCTCGACGAAGCTCACCGCCGCCCCCGCCGCGTTCAGCGCATGGGCGATCACGCGGGATTCCGCCGTGGGATAGAGCCAGTCGGTATCGAAACTGATCACGCAGAACCGCGCGGTACAGCGCGCAAAGGCATCCGCCAGCCGCCCACCATGTTCCTCCGCCAGATCGAAATAATCCATCGCGCGGGTGATGTAGAGGTAGCTGTTGGCGTCGAAACGGTTGGTGAAGCTCAGCCCCTGATGCCGCAGATAGCTTTCGATCTGGAAATCGGCATCGAAACCGAAGCTTTTTGCCTCCCTGTCCTGCAACCGGCGGCCGAACTTGCCGGTCAGCCCCGCTTCGGAAAGGTAGGTGATGTGCGCGGCCATACGCGCCACGGCCAGGCCCGCGTCAGGCCCCTTGCCCGTTTCGTAGTAATCGCCGTTCTGCCAATTCGGATCGGCCATGATCGCCTGCCGCCCCACCTCGTGAAAGGCGATGTTCTGCGCGGAATGGCGCGCCGTCGTGGCGATCGCCAGCACGCGCTGCGTGCGATCGGGCCAGTTGGCGGCAAAGCTGAGCGCCTGCATCCCGCCCATCGATCCGCCCACGATCGCGTGCAGCCGTTCGATGCCCAGCGCATCCAGCAGCGCCACCTGCGCGCGAACCATGTCGCGAATCGTGATGACAGGAAAGCGCATTGCATGGGCCTTGCCGTCCGCCGTCAGACTGGCTGGGCCGGTCGACCCCATGCAGCCACCGATGACATTCGCGCAGATGACATAAAAACGGCTGGTGTCGATCACCTTGCCCGGCCCGATCATGCGGTTCCACCAACCGGGCTTCCCTGTGATGGGGTGCGGGCTGGCCACGTGCTGATCCCCTGTCAGCGCATGGAAGATAAGGATCGCATTGCCCTTGTCCGCCGCCAGATCGCCGTAAGTTTCATAGGCGAGCGTCACCCCCGCCAGTTCCTGCCCGCTGTCGAGCGGGAGCGGATCGGAAAGCGAATGCGTTCTGCTGGTCGAGGCGAGGACTGTTGCCATGAAGTCGCGCGGGGCTTGGGATAGCCTGCACGCACTGTCAATTGCTGGCAGTCAGCGCTATGCGCCCGGCGGTGACGGATGGGACGGCCAGCTTGAAGCCTGAAATGAAACCGTGGATCGCCGCGATCCATGCCTATGTGCCCGGCAAATCGGCCAGCGACGACGGCCGCCCGCTGATCAAACTCTCTGCCAACGAGAACCCTTTGGGCACCAGCCCGGCGGCGCTGGCGGCATTGGCGCACGATGCCGCGCCCAGCATCTACCCCGATCCCGATTCGAAGGAACTGCGCACCGCGCTCGGCTCGCTGCACGGGATCGACCCGGCACGCGTGGTCTGCGGCACGGGTTCGGACGAACTTCTCAACCTTGCCGCGCAGGCTTTCGCCGGGCCGGGGGACGAGGTCATCCACGTGCGATATGGCTTCGCGGTTTATGACATCGCCGCCCGGCGCTGCGGCGCCAGCGTGGTCGTTGCGCCAGACCGTGACTACGGCACCGATGTCGATGCCCTGCTCGCCTGCGTTACCGATCGCACGCGGGTTGTCTTCGTGGCCAATCCCAATAATCCCACCGGCACTTTCACGCCCGCCGCGGAACTGGCGCGCCTGCATGCCGCCCTGCCGGGCAATGTCCTGCTGGTGATCGATCAGGCTTATGCCGAATACCTTGGCGAAGGGACCGACGATGGCGGGCTGGCGCTGGCCGCCACGCACGATAACGTGCTGGTCACGCGCACCTTCTCCAAGATCTACGGTCTTGCGGGGGAACGGATCGGCTGGGGCACCGGCGCGCCGGAAATCGTCTCTGCGCTCAACCGCATTCGCGGGCCGTTCAACGTCACGCTCAGCGGCCAACGGGCCGCCGTGGCGGCAGTGGCCGATCAGGACTTCGTCCGCGCCTCACGCGATCACAATCTGGCGGAGCGGGCGCGCTTTGTCGAAACCATCGAATCGCTCGGCAACCACGGCCTGCGCGCCGTGCCGAGCGAGGCGAACTTCGTGCTGGTGCTGTTCGACGGTGCGCTGACCGCCGACGCGGCGCTGCGCGCCATTGCGGAACGCGGCTATGCCGTCCGTCATCTGCCCGGTCAGGGCTTGCCGCAGGCTCTGCGTATCACCATCGGCACGCGCCAGCAGATGGATGACGTGGCCGACGCGCTGCGCCAGATGGCGGAGACGGCGCGATGAAGTTTCAGCATGTCGCCATCATCGGCCTCGGCCTGATCGGCGGGTCCATCGGGCTGGCGGTGCGTGAACATCTGCCGGGCGTCACTACCACCGGCTACGACAACGACCCCTCGGTCCGCGAACGCGCGCGCGAACGCGGGCTGGCCGACACGATCTGCGAAACCGCCGCCGAAGCGGTGACGAGTGCCGATCTCGTCATCCTCTGCGTGCCGGTCGGTGCAATGGCGCAGGCCGCGCGCGACATGGCGGCGGCGCTTTCGCCAGAGGTGGTCGTCAGCGATGTCGGCTCCTCAAAGCAGACCATCGGGCAGGTACTGAGCGAGGCTTTGCCCGATCATTGCGTGATCCCGGCCCACCCCGTCGCCGGAACGGAAGACAGCGGGCCGGATGCAGGCTTTGCCACGCTGTTCCACCGCCGCTGGTGCATCATTACCCCGCGCGTGTGCAACGATCCGGCCAAGGTCGCGGCACTGGTACATTTCTGGCAGGCGCTGGGCGCAATGGTCGATACGATGGAGCCCGCGCATCATGACATGGTGCTGGCCGTGACCAGCCATATCCCCCACCTCATCGCCTATACCATCGTGGGCACCGCATCCGATCTGGAGGATGTGACGCGGGGCGAGGTCATCAAGTATTCCGCGGGCGGCTTCCGCGATTTCACCCGGATCGCAGCCAGCGACCCGACCATGTGGCGCGACGTTTTCCTGAATAACCGCGAAGCGGTGCTGGAAATGCTCGACCGCTTCCTGACCGATTTCGCGATGATGCGTGAAGCGATCCGCGCCAGCGACGGCGAAACGCTGTTCGATCTGTTCACCCGCACGCGCGAAATTCGCCGCTCGATCGTCGCCATCGGGCAGGATGACGCGCGCCCCAATTTCGGCCGCAAGCACAACGGCGACAGCTGAAGCCCGCCTTATAGGTTGAGCGCGTTGATCGCGGCGTGAACGCGCGCCTCGATTTCCTCACGCGGCAGGCCGGCCTCAATCAGATCGCCGAATTGCAGCGTGATCGTTCCCGGCCGCTTCCACCGGCGATGATATAGCGGCCCGCTGTTCACCGCCACCGGCACCACCGGCAGGCCGATCATCTTGTACAGACCCGCAAAGCCAGACCGTAGCGGCGGACGCTGCCCGTGCGGCACGCGCGTTCCCTCGGGAAACAGGACCAGCGGCCGCCCGATCGCGGCATAGGCGCGCGCCTCCGCCACCATTTTCCGCAGCGTCTTGGCCCCTTCCGTCCGGGCGACGGGCACCGCGCCATAGGAACTCGCCGCGCGGCCCCATCCGGGTATGCCGAACAGTTCTTCCTTCGCGAACGGCACCGGGTGATCCAGCATGGCGGGCAGGTCGATCGCCTCGAAGAAACTCTCGTGCTTGATCGCATAGAGCACCGGACCAGCGGGGCGGGTGCCGCGCACTTCCACCCGGATACCCAGCAGCAGGCGCGCGCAGTCGCGGTGGAAGCGCGACCATGCATCGGGCACCACCCGCCCCCACCGGGGCGCGACCATTGCCACAAGCACCGCGGCCAGAACGAAAAACACGCTACCCGCGTAAAACACGGCGTAGAAGGCCAGACTGCGGATCACTGACATACCGCCCCTCAAGCTGGCCACAACCGGCCCACCTGCGTGGCCAGCAGCTTGTGATATTCAAGAAACAGCGTCCACAGCGACGGCTGGGACCGCACGGCATCGCGCACCACCACCGTTCCCGGCGGCAGCTTGCCTTCCAGTTCCTTCGCGGCGCGGCGCATGTGCCAGTCAGACGTTACCAGCCGGATGGACCGCACCTTGTTACTCTCCACCCATTCGGCGGTTTCCCGCGCATTGCCGCGCGTGTCGAGCGCCGCGAAACCCAGCGTGACACAACATTCCATCGTGCGGGAGGAGACGCCATATTCGGCGGCGAACTCCTGCGGGGTGACGGAACTGAACACTCCAGTCACCAGCATGCGCGGGGCCGCCCCCTGCTTCAGCATGGCCAGCCCGCGCGGAATGCGTCCGCCACTGCCGGTGGGCACCACGATGGCATCGGTTTTCTCTTTTCCGGCCGGTTGCGGCATCGCCGTGGCGAACCACAGGAAGCCCAGCGCCCAGACGATCACCGGCAGGGAAGCGATGCGGCCGATCACAGGATGCGCCTCAACGCGCCGGTCACGGTCAGCCGCGCGGTCCACATGGCCAACACCGCGCCCGCCAGCGGAATCGCGACGATCAGCGCCCAGTCCATCAGCCCCAGGCCGCCGCCCGCCACCATGCCGGACCCCAGCCGTGCAAACTGCCTTCCCAGCATCCAGATCGCACCCAGCCCCAGCAGCAGGCCCGCCGTGCCGCCGATCGCTGCATCGATCGCAATCGAACGCTCGAACAGCCGGGCGATCTGCCGGTCGGTCGCGCCCAGAAGATGAATCACCTCGATCGTCTCACGATTGGAACCCAGCGCGCTCCTCGCCGCCAGCCACACCGCCGCCGCGCTCGTCGCCGCCAGCAGCATGACGAGGCCGAGCATAAGCCATTGCAGAGAAGCCAGCGCATCGAACACCGGCTTCAACCATCCGGACTGGGCATCGATCCGCGCGGACGGGGCCTGCCGGGTGAGCGACACTCGAAGCTCCTCCAGCCGCGCTTCCGTCAGCGCGCCGCGCAGTCGCACGTCGATCAGTTCGGGCACCGGGATTGCCCCATCGCCAGCCAGCGCCTCCTGCCCCAGCCATGGTTCCAATAGGGCCTTCAGTTCACTTTCCGGCACCCGGCGCACTTCGGCCACGTCATCCCGGCCGCGCAATTGCGCCACAGCCCATTCCGCCTGCCGCGCCCGTTCCGCCGGCGCTCCCTCCAGGATTTGTACGGTAAGGCCGCCCGCGATTTCCGCCTGAGCGTTCGCGCCCAGATTACGCAGCGCCAGCCCCGCCCCCGCCGCGATCACTGTCAGCGCGATCATGATGGCGATCACCCACGGCATCGGCCCCGCCAGCCGCGAATGCGGCAGCAGCCGGTCGCTCGCCCCGAAACGCGGCATGTTGCGGCGGATCGGCGCCGGGCTCATGGCGAGGGCATCGGTCATAGCGGCGCGCCCTCTCGCCGGGGTGGATAGCGCAGCGCGCCGGTGGGGTCGCTCAATCGCCCGCGATCCAGCCGCATGATCAACGAATCCGGCACTTTCTTCAGCAGGTGCACATCGTGCGTCGCCACCACCACGGTCGTCCCCAGCCGATTGAGCGCCTCGAACAAGCGTAGCAGTTTGACCGCCATTTCAGGGTCCACGTTGCCGGTCGGCTCGTCCGCCACCAGCATTTCAGGCCGGGCGATCACCGCGCGGGCGATGGCAACGCGCTGCTGTTCCCCGCCTGAAAGTGTCGCCGGGCGCGCTTCCGCCCGCTGGTCCAGCCCGACCCATTCCAGCATGTCGGCCACCGATTGCCCGATCTCGGATTCGGGCACACCGGCCACACGCAGCGGCAGGGCCACGTTGTCGAAAGCCGAAAGGTGCGGAACCAGCCGGAAATCCTGGAACACCACGCCGATTCGACGGCGGAACGCGGGCAGGCTTGATCGGGGCACAGTGATCACGTCCGTGCCGAACATCCGAATCGCCCCGCGTGACGGGCGCTGCGCCAGATAAAGCAGCTTCAGCAGCGATGTCTTGCCCGCGCCGCTGGCGCCGGTGAGGAAATAGAAGCTTCCCGGAAACAGGGTGAACGAAACATCGCTCAGCACCTCACGCTCCGTGCCATAGCGCAGACCGACGTTGTCGAACTGAACGACGTTGCCCCCCGCGCCGCTCACGGTCGGCCCAATGGTCGGTGCGACGGCATAAGGTGGAGAGTGACGGGCATCTGCCGCGCCTATAGCCGCTGTTCGATGTGGAAAAAAGCCGCCGCCAGCCACAACAATCGGCGTCCACAGCTTGTTGGAACCGGGGCTGCGGCCTAGGATTCGGGCACCATGATCATCGCCTGCCCCGCTTGCGCGACGCGGTACGTTGTGCCCGATAGCGCAATCGGACCGGAAGGGCGCACAGTGCGCTGCGCCAAGTGCCGGCACAGCTGGTTCCAGGAACCTGCCGAATTCGTGCCCGCCACACCCCGGACGGGCGAAGCACCTGCGCCGCAGGAGCAACCGGCCCAGGCGGCACCAGCGCCGACGCAGCAACCCGCGGCCGAAGCAACGTCCGTCGCGGCTGACCCCGCCCCGATCGAAGATGCGGAGCCTTCGCCCACGCCCACGCTCGAAGCAGCCGCCCTCCGCCCTGCTATGGAAGGACCGGCGGAATCGCAGTTCGACCACGGCCCTCCTTTCCGCCGGCGGCGCAATCCTCTGCGCCTGCTGACATGGGCAGCGGGCATCTTCGCTGCCGTCGCCGCCGCGCTGATCATCGCGATGTCGTGGTGGGGGCTGCCCGGCTGGGTGCCTTTCGGCGGATTGTCATCAGGCGGCGCACCGGAAGGGTTGGAACTGGTCTTCCCGCCGGAGAAGCTGGAACGGCGGCAACTGCCCAACGGCACGGAATTTTTCGGCGCCAGCGGCACGATCACCAACACCAGCGCCGAAACGAAAAGCGTTCCCCCGATCCTGATCGTCCTGCGCGATGCGGACGAACAGATCGTTTACAGCTGGGAAGTCCAGCCGCCCAAAAGCTCGCTGGCCCCCGGCGAAAGTGTGACTGTCAATCAGGCGATCACCGGCGTGCCCCGCTCGGCCAAGGTCGCCGACATTTCGTGGAAGAACGACTGACACGCGCCTGCCGGGCAATGAACGAAATAGATGCGTCCGGCGCGCTTGCAGGGGTAGGGACGCTTTGCTAAGGGCCCGCTCCTACCAAACCGGGGGCCGCCCTAACGGCTCTTGTCGATGTGCGGTCGTGGCGGAACTGGTAGACGCGCAACGTTGAGGTCGTTGTGGGCGAAAGCCCGTGGAAGTTCGAGTCTTCTCGACCGCACCATCACCCTGATACAAATAACACGCTGGAATCCGCGCGTAATGCGCGGCAAAGCTGCGCGCATGAACGAGGATGCAACCACTCCCGCCGCGACGCAGCGTTATAGCGCCGTCGCCATCGCCCTCCACTGGCTGATCGCACTGGCGCTGGCATTCCAGCTCGCGCTCGGCTTTTCGATGCCGCATGACGAACGCGGCTTCGCGATGTTCCAGCTGCACAAGTCGGTCGGCATCACGATCCTGCTGCTCACCCTGCTGCGGGTCGGCTGGCGCCTGACTCATCGCCCCCCTCCCGCGGTGGAAAGCGGCGCGATGGGCACTGTGGCCAAGGCGGTACACGTCCTGCTCTATGTTTTCATGCTGGGTGCCCCGCTGACCGGATGGGCGCTGGTTTCCACCGATCCGCTCGGCATCCCGACCCTGCTGTTCGGTACCGTGCCCTGGCCGCATCTCCCTCTGCCTGCGGGCATCAACGGCGCGGCAGAGGGCGCGCATGGCTTGCTGGCATGGCTGGGCCTCGCTCTTATTGTGCTCCACGTCGTCGGCGCCTTGCGGCACCAGTTGCTGTTGAAGGACGGGCTGCTGCGGCGCATCGGGCCGGGCGGATCGGCAGCAGCGGCGGCCTTGCTGATGTTCGCGGTTTTCGGCGTCTATTTCGGCACCGGCATGAAGATTGCCGGTGATGTGGAGGCTTCAGGTGGCTACCGCATCGCGCAAGAACACGAAGGCGGGCATGAAGAGGTGGTCGCAACCGCCGCTCCGGCCGATGAAGCTACCGAACCTGCCGTAGAGGAAACCCCGGAAGCCGAGGCGACCGAAACCGAAGCGGCAACGGAAGAAGTCGGGCCGCCCCCTGTCTGGACCATTCAGCCCGGCAAGCGGCTGGGCTTCTCGGTCAGCAATGGCGGGGCGGCGCTGAACGGCACGTTCTCTGATTGGAACGGCACGATCCATTTCGATCCCGAGCATCCGGAAACCGCCGACATCCGCATCAACGTCGCTCTGGCCAGCGGTTCGCTGGGCGATGCGACGCAGGACGACATGCTGCAAGGCGGCGATTTCTTCGCCAGCGCGGCCAATCCCACGGCGACATGGCGCTCCACCTCCGTGCGCCGCACGGGGACGAATCGCTACAGCGCCAGCGGCACCCTGTCGCTGAAGGGCGTCAGCCGCCCGCAATCGCTGAACTTCACGCTGTCAGGTGACGGTCTGCGCCGCCGTGTGGAAGGCAGCGCCAGCATCGATCGCGGTGCCTTCGGCGTCGGCTCCGGCGATTCGGCGTCGAACCTCGGCAGCTCCGTCACGCTGAACTTCGCTTTCGACGCGCAGGGCCGCGCGCCGTAGGAAATGACAGTCTGAAAAAGACGGACTTGATTGCATGAGCAAGCCCAAGCCGTGGAGTATGGGTAAGGGCGCTTTTGTCGGCTTCTTTATCGGCGCGTTGGTCTGGTGGAGCGCTTACGAACCCTCCGCGGGTCTACTCCAAAAGCCGCAGCTCATCATCTTTCCCATGGGGGTTGGCATCGGTGCCGTTGCACTGCGGAATAGGCGAAGGAAGGTAGGAGCTTGGGATCCCGAGACGATAGCACGCAATCGTCGCGGGCGACTTTAGTAGATTTCGCTTTCCAACCTAATCTCTGTCGTTCGGCGAACACATCGCCGAATTTGTCCACGCGCCCTTAGGATCGCCAAACCCTGCGCTTCAGGCGAAGCGCCGCACCCATTCGGCAAAGGCGGCGAGATACCTTTCAAGGTATTTCGCCGTCTCCGCATCGGTCAGCCGTCCGTCGGCGTCGAACTTCTCATGCGCGCGGGCGACCAGCAGTTCGGGCTGCGGCATGCAGTATGAATTGGTGAACTCGAACGCCTGACGCAGCTGGCTCTG
>DATMGK010000022.1:0-74663 GCA_035555595.1 Croceibacterium sp.
CTGCGCGGGACGTAGGCTTCGGGCTGGTAGTAGTCGTAGTAGCTGACGAAATACTCCACCGCGTTGTCGGGAAAGAAGCTGCGGAATTCGCCGTATAGCTGCGCGGCGAGGATCTTGTTGGGCGCGAGGACGAGGGCGGGGCGCTGAAGCTCCTCTATCACCTTGGCCATCGTGAAGGTCTTGCCCGATCCGGTGACGCCCAGCAGCACCTGCGTGCGTTCGCCATCCGCCGCCGCGCCCACCAGTTCGCGGATCGCCGTCGGCTGATCGCCGGCGGGCTGATATTCGGAGACGAGTTTGAACGGTTGCCCGCCAAGCGTCTTTTCCGGACGCTCCGGCTTGTGCGGCTTGAAGGTTCCGGAGGTATCCGGTTCCTCAAGACCTCTGCGGATCACGAGTTCGGCCATGCCCGCAATATGGAACATGTGGCGAACTATCGCAATGAGCGCCCGCAATGGCCGCGCAATCGTTGGCAGTCCGCACCGTGGCTGTTAGCTTGCGGGCAGCAGTCAACTGTAAGGGGAAATTCTATGCGTCCGATCCATGCCATGCCGCTGGTTGCGGCGGTTTTGCTGGCAGCGTGCGGCAGCTCCGCGGATCAGGATGGCGACGGCGCGATTTCCAATGAGGAAGCCGCGGCGGCCATGGGGAATGCCGTGCAGCCGCAGCCCGGCCAGTACCGCATCTCGACAAATGTCATCGAATTCGACGTGCCCGGCCTTGCCGACGAGATGAAGCAGCAGATGAAAACGATGATGAGCGCCACCGCTTCTCAGGAAAACACCTTCTGCCTCACTCCGGAAGAGGCGGCCAAGAACGGGCCGGAAGAGATGGTCAAGAGCATGGCGGAGGGGAACTGCACGTTCCGCAAGTTCGACGTTTCCGGCGGCAACATCTCCGCCGACATGCAGTGCACCGATGAAGCCGGCCGTGTCGGCACCGTGCTGATGGAAGGCAGCATGAGCAATTCCAGTTCCGACATGACGATGACGATGGATCAGGAAGTGCAAGGCATGGGGCAGATGCACATGAAGATGAATGTGAAATCCGAACGTATCGGCGACTGCGCCTGATCGATCCGGCTGAGGGGGCCTGACCCTGGGCCCCCTTTCACATGTTACGATTCGATGGCCGTAATCTGACCTGCACCGGGAAATCTGGACCGATTATTGCGTTCATGCTGCAATAAGTCAGTTCAGTTACAGTGACGGTCATGACTTCCCATCTCGCATTCCAGCGTCGGCCCTTTCCTGATCCTGCTTTGCTGCGGGAGGGGCTGGTGCGCCGCATGGAACTGGCCCGCAGCGTTCCGCCCGTGGATGTGCGAGGCCCGCACGCGCGGTTTCTGTGGGGTGAACTGGCGACTCCGCTGGAGCCCCTGCGCCGGCTGCTGCGCGAACCACTGGTTCTAGAGCGTACCGATAACCCGCGCGTGGTGATGTTGCTGCCCGGCTTCGGCACGCATCCGCTGCGTATGCGCTATATGGCCCGGCAGCTGGAAGGTGCGGGGCATACCGTGAAAAGGTGGGGGCTGGGGTTCAACCTTGGCCCCACGGAAGCGAACTTTGCCGCGCTGGAACAGCGTATCCGGCAGATTCACGCGCGCTATGGGCAGAAGGTGATTCTCGTGGGCTGGAGCCTGGGCGGCGTCTTCGCCCGGGAACTGGCCAAGCGCGACCCCAGCCATGTGGCCAAAGTCATCACCATGGGATCGCCGTTTTCCGCCACGCCCTATGACAACAACGCATGGCGAATCTACCAACTCGTCACCGGTCATTCGGTCGAACAGCCGCCGATAGAGGCGCGGACCTGGGTGAAGCCGCCGGTTGAAACCGTGGCGTTGTGGAGCCCGCGTGACGGTGTGGTTTCCCCACGCAGCGCCTGCGGATTGCCGGGGGAGCGCGATCGCGCCGTGGCGCTTCGTTGCACGCATCTGGGCTTCGCCAATTCGCCCGAGGCGATCCGCGCGGTGGCGCGCGAGATGGAGCGCGGCTGAGCCCTTTTAATCGAGTGTGCGGCAAACACTTGGCGGTGCGAAAGAACCGTGCAATTGTGCAGTGCATCAAAACAGGGACTCATGAGCGCACCGCATTCTGCCCAGTTCGATGAAATGTACGCGCCGGATGGCACAGTCCGCCGCGCCTACAGTGAATATGATGCATGGCTGGGGGAACAGGACCGCCTATCCCTGCGGCACAAAGGGGCAGAGGCAGAGAGCGTCTTTCGCCGCACCGGCATTACCTTCAACGTTTATGGCGAGCATGACGCGGAAGAGCGGCTGATCCCGTTCGACATGGTGCCGCGGATCATCACGGGCAGCGAATGGCGCCGCCTGTCTCGCGGGATCGAACAGCGGGTGAGGGCGATCAACGCCTTCATGCACGATCTCTATCATCGGCAGGAGATCATCCGGTCGGGCCGCCTGCCGGAACGCCTGTTTCGCAACAACGATGCCTGGCTGCCGCAGATGGTGGGCTTTACCCCGCCCGGCGGGGTCTATACCCATATCGTCGGCATCGATCTGGTGCGGACCGGGCCGGATGAATTTCTGGTGCTGGAAGACAATGCGCGCACGCCCAGCGGCGTTTCCTACATGCTGGAAAACCGCGAAACGATGATGGCCATGTTCCCGGAACTGTTTTCCCGGGTGAAGGTTCAGCCGGTTTCCAACTATCCCCGCCGTCTGGCGAAAAGCCTTGCCGCCTGCGCGCCCGAATGTGCGTCTGCGGGCAGCCCGACCGTGGCGGTGCTGACGCCCGGCATCTACAATTCCGCCTATTTCGAACATGCGTTCCTGGCAGACCAGATGGGCGCTGAACTGGTGGAGGGCAGCGATCTGCGCGTGTTCGACGGGCGCGTGCAGATGCGCACGACCGCCGGATACCAGCCGATCGACGTGCTCTATCGCCGCGTGGATGATGACTTTCTCGACCCCCTGACGTTCAACCCCGCCAGCGTGCTGGGCGTTCCGGGCATCATGGATGTCTATCGCGCGGGGCGGATCACCATCGCCAATGCGCCGGGCACCGGCATCGGCGACGACAAAGCGGTCTATTCCTTCATGCCGGAGATCGTGGAGTTCTACACCGGTGAGAAGCCCCTGCTGCGTAACGTGCAGACATGGCGCTGCGCGGACGCAGACAGTCTTGCTTATGTGTTGGATAACCTGCCGGAACTGGTGGTGAAGGAAGTCCATGGTTCCGGCGGATACGGCATGCTGGTCGGGCCAACCGCCAGCCGTCGCGAGATCGCCCGTTTCCGGGAAAAGCTGGTCGCCCGGCCAGCCAATTACATCGCCCAGCCCACGCTGGCGCTTTCCACGGTGCCGATCTTCACCCGCGCCGGGCTGGCACCACGCCACGTGGACCTGCGCCCCTTCGTGCTGATGTCGCCCGGCGGGATTGATATCACGCCTGGCGGGCTGACGCGCGTCGCGCTGAAGAAAGGCTCTCTGGTGGTAAATTCCAGCCAGGGTGGCGGGACCAAAGACAGCTGGGTACTGGATGACTGATGCGACCGGGCCGATCCTTCGGGGGCAGACCATGCTAGGCCGCACCGCAAACGGTATTTTCTGGATGTACCGCTATCTGGAGCGGGCGGAAAATACTGCCCGCCTGCTGGAAGCGGGCCATCGCATGGCGCTGACGCGCGGCACGGTGGCGGCGAACGAGGAATGGCGATCCATTCTCACCACGCTGGGCCAGCTTGCCCCTTTTCAGGCGCTGGAGGTGGATTTTACCAGCGCCCACGTTTGCGACTTCGTGCTGCGGGGCAAAGGTAATCCACAAAGCGTCATAGCGATGCTGGAACTGGCGCGGATTAACGCGCGCGCCTGCCGCACATCGATCACGCTGGAGGTTTGGGAAGCGATCAACGAAGGGTGGATGACCCTGCGCGACCTGCTGGCCCGACCGGTGCGAGAGGCCAGCCTTGGCAACGTGCTGGCGGCCATTCGCCGCGAATCGACGATCGCGCGCGGCGCGACTCACGGGTCCATGCTGCGGAACGAGATATACAGCTTTGCACGGGCGGGGACTTTCATCGAACGGGCGGACAACACCGCGCGCATCCTTGACGTGAAATACTATCTGCTCCTGCCCAGTCTTGCCTATGTCGGCACGCCGCTGGACACCGCGCAGTGGGACAATGTGCTGCGTTCGCTGTCGGGAGAGCGCGCCTATCGCTGGCTCAACGCTGGGCGTATGGACGCCCGCTCCATTGCCGATTTCGTGGTGCTCGACCGGCGGTTCCCCCGCAGCCTCGCCTTCTGCTACGCTGCCCTGCGCGAAAACCTGGGCGCGCTGGCTCAACTGCACGGGCAGGAGGGCGAAGCGGACGTGCTGCTGCGTGAGGTTGATCAGTTGTTGAACGAAGGGACGATCGAGGCGATTTTCGAACGCGGCCTGCACGAATTTCTGGGCCGCTTCATCGTTCGCAATCAGGCGGTGGCCAGCGCTATCGCCGAACAATATCGCTTCGTCGCCTGAGAAATCGATGCGCCTCGCCATCCGCCATACAACCCGTTACCGTTTCGCCGATCCCGTGGCGCATGGCCTGCAGCGCCTGCGGCTGACGCCGAAGGAGACGCAGGGCCAGCGTATCATCGAATGGACCGTGGAATATTCAGGCGCGCGGGAAGAATTTTCCTACGACGACCAGAATCATAACCACGTCACGCTGGTGGCTGTTGATCAGGGCGCGCAGGAAGTTGTGATCGCCTGCCGCGGAGTGGTGGAAACAGAGGACAAGGCGGGTGTCATCGGCCACCATGCCGGGCATCTGCCCCTGTGGTCGTTTCTCAATCAGACCGAGCTTACTCGCCCTGGACCCAAGCTCAGGCAACTGGTTTCCGCGCTTGCCCGCGAGGGTCAGGATACCGTTGCAACCCTGCATGGGCTTTCGGCGCTGGTGCGCGAACGGATCGCTTATGAAACCGGTGTCACGCATGTGGATACCACCGCGGAAGAAGCCGTGGTTGCGGGCTATGGCGTCTGTCAGGACCATGCCCACGTGTTCATCGCCGCCGCTCGTGCGCTGGGCGTGCCTGCGCGTTACGTCAGCGGCTATCTGATGATGAACGACCGGATCGAGCAGGAGGCGACCCATGCCTGGGCGGAAGCCTGGGTGGAGGGGCTTGGCTGGGTTGGTTTCGACGTTTCGAACGGTATCAGCCCCGATCCACGCTATGTGCGCGTGGCGACGGGGCGGGACTATCGCGATGCGGCGCCCATTACGGGGATAAGTTTCGGTGCGTTAACCGAAGATCTTTCCGTTAACCTTGCGGTCGAACAGCAGACTGCGGAACAATAGAGCAGCGCCGCGATCTTTCGCGCGGCGGGCGAGGGCTACTGAAATATGACGTATTGCGTGGGAATGATGCTCGACGAAGGCTTTCTGCTGATGAGCGACACGCGCACCAATTCCGGCGTCGATAACATTTCGGTGTTTCGCAAGATGTTCCACTGGCAGAAGCCGGGGGAGCGCATCATCGCCCTGATGACCGCGGGCAATCTGGCCACCACACAGTCCGTCATCAGCAAGCTGGAAGAACGGGATAAAACCCCGGGCGACCGGCAGATGTCGCTGCTGGAATTGCCGACCATGTTCCAGATCGCGGTCGAAGTGGGCAAGCTGCTGCGCGAAACCGTGCAGGGCACTCAGGATGAAAACGGCATGCAGGGCAAGGGGCGCTTCACCGCCTCCATGATTCTGGCCGGGCAGATCGCCGGGATGGAGCCGCGCCTGTTCCTGATCTATCCCGAAGGTAATTTCATCGAAGCGAGTTTCGACACACCGTTTTTTCAGATCGGAGAGACGAAATATGGCCGCCCGATCCTGATTCGTGGTTACGATCGAAAAATGAGTTTCGAAGACGCCGCCAAGTTGCTGATGGTCAGTTTCGATTCCACGCTGAAGGCCAATCTTTCCGTCGGCCTGCCTCTGGATCTTCTGGTGGTGCGCCGGGACGAGTTCGCACCGCTGCACGAGCGCCGGATCGAGCATGACGATCCTTATTATACAGCGATCTCATCTAGCTGGAGTGATGCCCTGCGCAATGCATTTCACTCTCTTCCGGACTACACTTTTTACCAAGGGCATACCTAGGTGCTAGGTCCTAGTTAGAAATTATGAAAGGCTCCCATATAGTTATAGTTAAGGCATTAGATCCATAATGGACGTGACCATACTTAGGGAACCTAACCTATTAAGCCCGCGTTGCATCATAAATAGCTTCATAACGATAGCATCTCGGAGTGCTATCAATCGGGTCCGGGAGCAGAATGGCGCACATGGAGCGAACTACATTACATATCGTTGGTGGTGACAGTCGATCGAGGGCTGAACAGGCGCGTATTGCCTTCGCCCTCGGTCATCATGCTGAAGTTTATGCCAACATGGATGAGCTGTTGGTTCGTCCGCCAGAAGAGGGTATTCTGCTGGCTGCGGATGACGATCCGGCCATACCTGCCAGCGTTATGTTCGATACGCTGGGTGACATGGGGGTTTGGTTGCCGATGGTCTTTGTCGCCGCGGCCCCGTCTGTCGAACGTATTGTTGAAGCGGTGAAGGCCGGGGCGATAGATTACCTTGTCCTGCCGTTCGAGATGAGCAGCTTTGCGCGGCATCTGGATGTCATCCTGAGTGAATCCGGCCAGTTTGCGGAGCGCCGCCGGCGCGAGGTGGAGGCTCAGCACGCGATTGGCCTTCTCAGCCGCCGCGAACGGGAAGTGCTCGAATTGTTGAGCGCGGGTTGTTCCAACAAGGAAATCGCCCGCAACCTTTCCATCAGCCCGCGCACGGTGGAAATCCATCGTGGGAACATGATGACGAAGCTCAATGCCGGTCACGCGGCCGATGCAGTTCGCCTATGGCTGGATGCGCGGGAGGAGGCGCCTCTTGAGCCGCGCACCGAAGCGTTGGATCCTGTCCCGCGCCAGCCCGATATTATCGGACGCATAGGTGACCGGCGGGTCAGCATTCCCGTGCGGCCCCGACGTCGAGTTCAGCGGCAATAACTGCGGGCCCCGATAACCCCTTCGACGTGCAGGTGATCTTCGTGCGCGGCGTTGTATTCGGGGCCTAGCACCGTGTCGAACCGCTTGCAGGCGCTGCCATGCACCACGCGCAGGAATTCCCTTTCCCGCTCTGTGCCGCCGCGCCAGCCTTGCTTGACCGATATGCGGCGGCCGTCATCCAGCACGAAGGCTGAGATGTCGATCGCCGCACCGGTGGAGTGGGCGGATCGGCGCGAAGAACCGGCGACGTTGCGGCACGAATAGCTGCCCATCGTTTCGATCGTCCGCAGGCCGGAACCTAGGATCTGCCGTGCTGCGCGGTCCACGCCGAAACGGGCCCATGCGGCAAAAGCCGTGCTCACCTCGCAGGTGACGGGGCCGATATTGGTGACGGAAAGTGACGTGGAATCCGAATAGACGGCGGAAAGCTGCACGGTGTTCAGATTGGAACAGCCTTCACCCAGATAGCGATCCGGCAGGGGTGAAAAGCGTGCGCCCGTGCCGCTGAGCGCAGACAGACACTGTGCGTCGTTCCCACTGCGAACGGCGACAGGGGTTTGCGAAGGGGCGGCGGCGGATGAGTTTCGCCGCTCTCCGGAAGAACCCGGCAGGGCTGAGCATCCGGCAAGGGCGGCGATCAGCGCCAGCGTGGAAAAACTGCGGGCCGTCATGGTCTTATCCATCGCCCTCCTTGGTTAACCCTCTGCTAACCCTAGATTAACGGCATGCCATAGCTCTATCGCCGGGGAAAGGATCGGCTGCCGCGCTGCTGTGCACAATCGCGGATTGACTTCGCGGTGGGCGCCACTATTCGGCGCGACGGGCCACGCGGTCCCAACGCCGCGCGAGCTCTCTGCAAGGAGAGTCAGATATGACTGACATTACGGTACCGGCGCGCAAGCCTGCGCGTCCGTTTTTCTCTTCCGGTCCCTGCGCCAAGCCGCCGGGATATTCCCCTGACAAGCTGGCAACCGAATCGCTCGGCCGTTCGCATCGCGCGAAGATCGGCAAGACGCGCCTTCAGTATTGCATCGACCTGATGCGCGAAGTGCTGCAGCTGCCCGATACGCACCGCATCGGCATTGTGCCCGGCTCTGACACTGGCGCCTTCGAAATGGCGATGTGGACCATGCTCGGTGCACGCGATGTAACGGCGCTGGCTTGGGAAAGCTTCGGTGAAGGTTGGGTCACCGATATCGTCAAGCAGCTGAAGATCGAAGCCACCGTTTCGCGTGCCGATTATGGCCAGCTTCCCGATCTGGACAAGGTCGACTGGTCGAACGACGTGCTGTTCACCTGGAACGGCACTACCAGCGGTGCGCGCGTGCCCGATGGCGAATGGATCCCGGCCGATCGCGAAGGGTTGAGCTTTGCCGACGCTACAAGCGCGGTGTTCGCCTATGACATTCCGTGGGACAAGATCGATGTCGCCACCTTCTCGTGGCAGAAGGTGCTGGGCGGCGAGGGCGGCCATGGCGTCCTTATCCTCGGCCCGCGCGCTGTCGAACGGCTGGAAAACCACACCCCAGCCTGGCCGCTGCCCAAGGTGTTCCGCCTGATGAGCAAAGGCAAGCTGGCGGAAGGTATCTTCAAGGGCGAAACGATCAACACGCCCTCCATGCTGGCAGTCGAAGATGCGATCTGGGCGCTCGAATGGGCCAAGGGTCTGGGCGGTCTGGAAGGGCTGAAGGCCCGGTCCGACGCCAATGCCGCCGCTCTCGACAAGATCGTGGCGGAGCGTGACTGGCTGGGCCACCTGGCGGTGGACAAGGGTATTCGCTCTCGCACCTCCGTCTGCCTTACCGTCGATGGCGCCGATGCCGACTTCATCAAGGCCTTCGCCGGCCTGCTGGAGAAGGAAGGCGCGGCCTACGATATCGCCGGATACCGCGATGCCCCTCCTGGTCTGCGGATCTGGTGCGGCGCGACCGTGGACACTGCGGATATCGAAGCGCTCGGCCCCTGGCTCGACTGGGCCTGGGCTTCGCTGAAGAACTGAAATCCCTTCGTCATTCCCGCGCAGGCGGGAATCCAGCGGACATGACATGCGCGTGGCGCACCGCTCCGGATCCCCGCATCTGCGGGGATGACGACACCAAGGAACACCTGAAATGACCAAGCCCAAAGTCCTTATCTCGGACAAGATGGACCCCAACGCCGCCCGCATTTTTGAAGAGCGCGGCTGTGATGTGGACGTGATCACCGGCAAGACGCCTGAAGAGCTGAAGGAAATCATCGGCCAGTACGATGGTCTGGCGATCCGGAGCTCGACCAGGGTGACGCAGGATATTCTCGATTCGGCGACCAATCTGAAGGTCATCGGCCGCGCCGGGATCGGTGTCGACAACGTCGATATTCCCGCCGCCAGCGCCAAGGGCGTGGTGGTGATGAACACCCCGTTCGGCAACTCGATCACCACTGCCGAACACGCGATCGCGCTGATGTTCGCGCTCGCCCGTCAGCTGCCGGAAGCGAACGCGCAGACGCAGGAAGGCCTGTGGCCGAAGAACGGCTTCATGGGCGTGGAAGTGACCGGCAAGACGCTGGGCCTGATCGGCGCCGGCAACATCGGCGGCATCGTGGCCGACCGTGCGCTGGGCCTGAAGATGAAGGTCGTGGCCTATGACCCGTTCCTTTCGCCCGAACGCGCGGTGGAACTGGGCATCGAGAAGGTGGAACTGGACGAATTGCTCGGCCGGGCGGATTTCATCACGCTGCACACCCCGCTGACGGACCAGACGCGCAACATCCTGTCGAAGGAAAACATCGCCAAGACGCGCAAGGGCGTGCGCATCATAAACTGCGCGCGCGGCGGGCTGGTTGACGAAGCGGCGCTGAAGGAAGCGCTCGATTCCGGCCATGTGGCAGGCGCTGCGCTGGACGTGTTCCAGACGGAACCGGCCAAGGAATCGCCGCTGTTCGGCACGCCGAACTTCATCTGCACGCCGCACCTCGGCGCCTCCACCAATGAAGCGCAGGTCAACGTGGCGCTTCAGGTCGCGGAACAGATGGCCGATTATCTGGTCAACGGCGGCATCACCAACGCTCTCAACGTCCCGTCGCTGAGCGCGGAGGAAGCGCCGAAGCTGAAGCCATATATGGCGCTGGCGGAAAACCTTGGTTCGCTGGTTGGGCAGCTGACCACGGGTTCGCTTCCGCGCATCTCGATCCACACCGAAGGTGCGGCTGCAGAACTGAACATCAAGCCGATCGTCGCCGCCGTGCTGGCCGGGTTTCTGCGTCAGCAGTCGGATACGGTGAACATGGTCAATGCGCCGTTCCTGGCCAAGGAACGCGGCATTGAAGTGCGCGAAGTCAGGACGGAACGCGAAGGCGATTACCACACGCTGCTGCGCGTTTCGGTGAAGACGGAGCAGGGCGAACGTTCTGTCGCGGGCACGCTGTTCAGCAATTCGGAGCCGCGCCTGATCGAACTGTTCGGCATCAAGGTGGAGGCCGAGCTGGCTGGCCACATGATGTATATCGTCAACGAAGACGCGCCGGGCTTCATCGGCCGCATCGGCACGCTTCTGGGCGAAAGCGGCATCAACATCGGCACTTTCAACCTCGGCCGCCGCGAAGCGGGTGGGGAAGCGGTGCTGCTGCTGTCCGTGGACGGCGATGTGCCGGTGGATGTGCTGGAAAAGGCCCGTGCCCTTCCGGGTGTGAAGCGGGTCATGGCGCTGACCTTCTGAAGATCGACGGCCACTTGCAAATATTCGTCTCCGCCGCGAAAGCGGGGGCCCCGGCATTTGCCGCACCGGGTTTCCGCCTTCGCGGGGATGACGAATTGAGGGAAGTGCCGTCACCATGATTGATCCCGCCGCCGACCTTCTGCCCGAAGGGCTCGAAGACCGCCTGCCGCAAAGCACGGCGGCTGCGGCGCGGATCGAACATGCCGTGCTGGGTGTTCTCGACGCCCATGGGTATGACCGCGTCCGCCCCCCGCTGATCGAATTCATGCAGTCGATGGCGCGGCGGATGGACGGGGTGAAGACCCGCAAGCTGTTCCGCTTCGTCGATCCGCGCAGCTTGCGCACGCTGGCCCTGCGGTCTGACATGACGCCGCAGGTCGGCCGGATCGCCGCCACGGGCCTTGCCGGAAAGCAGCGCCCGCTGCGCCTGTGCTATGCGGGGCAGGTGGTGCGGATCGCGGGCGACACGCTGGACCCACGCCGCGAAAATCTCCAGCTTGGTGCGGAGCTGATCGGACGTGACACGGTGGCCGCCGCGGCGGAGATCGTGGAACTGGCGATTGCATCGCTGGAAGCGGCTGGCGCCACGGGCATCTCGGTCGATTTCACATTGCCCGATCTGGTCGATACCCTGGCCGCGGGCGAATTTCCGCTGACGCCGGCACAAGTGCAGGCCGTGCGGCGAGAGCTTGATGCCAAGGATGCTGGCGGCCTGCGCGAAGCAGGGGGCGAGGCTTATCTGCCGCTGCTTTATGCCAGCGGCCCGTTCCCCGATGCGCTGGCCAAGCTGGCGGGCATCGACACCATCGGTGTGCTTGCCACGCGTATCGAGGCGCTGCGCCAGATTGCCGCACGTGTGGAGGGCCGGGCACGGCTGACGCTGGATCCATCGGAACGGCATGGGTTCGAATACCAGACGTGGTTCGGCTTCTCGATCTACGCGGAAGGTGTGCGGGGCACGCTGGGGCGTGGCGGCACTTACCTTATCGGTGGCAGCGACGAGCCTGCGACCGGGTTTTCCCTCTACCCGGAAGAACTGGTGGACGCGGTCAAAGCGGGGGAGCGGAGCCGCGATTCGGTTTTCCTGCCACTGGGCCATGACACGGCAACGGCGGCCAGATTGCGCGCGACCGGCTGGCGCACCGTTGCCGCTCTGGACGAAGGGGACGATCCCCGCGCGCTCGGCTGTACTCATCGGCTGGAAGGCGACGAGCCAACGCCGCTCTGATCATCCGCCAATAAGGCTGGACGGCTTGCAAGGCAGGCTTCCGCAGCCACATAATGATCGTATTTATTGCGTACGGAAGCCGTGGTGGAAGAGGCCTGAGGGGCCATGAAAGACCGGATACTCGCAGAACCTACTTTTGCCCTTGGCGCGCTGGTGTGGCTTGTCGCGGCCACGCTGTTTCCGTGGCAGCTTGGCCTTGCAGGTGCATCGGTGGGTGGGTTCGTGGCCTATCTCGTTATTGCCGGTGCCTTGCTTGCGGTGGCGGACGCCGTGCTGAACCCGACATTTTATCACCGCTGGGATGATGTGGCGTTACAGGGCCTGTTCTGGACGATCGGTCTTTCCGTACCGTCCGCCATCCTGTTCGCATTCGGCATGCACGCCGCCCCAGCGACCGAGAAATTTCAGGATGATCTTTGCGTAATGGCCGGGCTTGCCAATCCCGCCGACAACACCGAAAGCGCGCTTGAAGAAGCACTGGAACCGTCGGAACGCTGCGAAGTGAGCCGCTGAAGCGGTCGTAAGGCGGCACAGGCATTGCCACGCGCGAACACAGGGCCTAGGCGGCCCGCGGTTTCCCACCCCGCACAGGAAGGCAGATATCCTTGGCCAACGTAACGGTGATCGGCGCCCAGTGGGGCGATGAAGGCAAAGGCAAGATTGTCGACTGGCTGGCCAGCCGCGCCGATGTGGTCGTGCGCTTCCAGGGCGGCCACAACGCCGGGCACACGCTGGTCGTCGGCAATACCACTTACAAGCTCAGCCTGCTGCCATCTGGTATCGTCACCGGCACACTGTCCATCGTGGGCAACGGCGTGGTGCTCGATCCCTGGGCGTTGAAGGCCGAGATTGAGCGGCTTGAGGCACAGGGTGTGTCGATCACGCCGAAAAACTTCGCCATCGCCGATAACTGCCCGCTGATTCTGCCGCTGCACCGCGATCTCGACGCCCTGCGCGAAAACGCGGCGGGCAAGGGCAAGATCGGCACCACCGGCCGCGGTATCGGCCCTGCTTATGAAGACAAGGTTGGCCGCCGCGCGATCCGCGTGTGCGATCTGGCCCATCTGCATGAACTGGAACCGCTGCTCGACCGGCTTTGCGCGCATCATGATGCGCTGCGTGCCGGCTTTGGCGAACCACCGGTCGATCGTGCGGCATTGCTGGCAGAACTGCGCGAAATCGCCCCGTTCGTGCAGCAGTTTGCCCAGCCGGTGTGGCTGACCCTGCGCGAAGAACGCCGCAAGGGTTCGCGCATCCTGTTCGAAGGCGCGCAGGGCGTGCTGCTGGATGTGGATCACGGTACTTATCCGTTCGTCACCAGCTCCAACACGGTCAGCGGCACGGTCGCTTCTGGTAGTGGGCTGGGGCCCAATGCCGCGGGCTTCGTGCTGGGCATCGTCAAGGCGTACACCACCCGCGTCGGGTCCGGCCCGTTCCCGACCGAACTGGACGACGCCGATGGCCAGCGTTTGGGCGAACGCGGGCACGAATTCGGCACGGTGACGGGTCGCCAGCGCCGCTGTGGCTGGTTCGATGCGGTGCTGGTGCGGCAAAGCTGCGCAATCAGTGGCGTGACCGGCATAGCATTGACGAAGCTGGATGTTCTCGACGGTTTCGAGACGCTGAAGATCTGCACCGGCTATCGCCTGCGCGGAAAGGAGATCGACTATCTTCCCGCCAGC
The DNA here is from genome assembly GCA_035555595.1 of Croceibacterium sp. Taxonomy (GTDB): domain Bacteria; phylum Pseudomonadota; class Alphaproteobacteria; order Sphingomonadales; family Sphingomonadaceae; genus Croceibacterium_A. Next base: position 13,622 of record DATMGK010000022.1, read on the forward strand.
GCGGCCGAACAGGCCGAGTGCGAGCCCATTTACGAGGAAATGCCGGGCTGGAGTGAATCCACCGCCGGCGCACGCCGCTGGGCGGACCTTCCGGCACAGGCGATCAAATACATTCGCCGGATCGAAGAGCTTATCGAATGCCCCGTGGCATCGGTATCCACCAGTCCGGAACGTGACGATACAATTCTTGTGCGTGACCCCTTCGCAGACTGACGCTAAGACTGCTGTCTGGCGTCTGGAGACCCTATCGCTGTGACATCGCGTGAAAAAACGGGATTACTGCCGCTGGAAGGCAGCATTCCCGAACGGCCTTTTTCCGAAAAGGCGCTGACGGTGGCGTGGGGCGCGATCCAGTGGCCCTGGCTTTTGCGCAGTCTGTGGGGTGGCAAGCTGGCCGACAAGCAGGCGCTGCTTGATCGGCTGGGCCTGCCACATGATGCGCTGCCCCATCTCGGAAGCTGGAAGGCCGATACCTGGTTCCTGTGGCGGATTGTCGAGGCGATTGAACGCCTGCGCCCGAAAGAGGTGGTGGAGCTGGGATGCGGTGCTTCCACGCTGGTGATCGCAAAGGCGCTCGATCAATGCGGGGGCGGGCGGCTGTCCAGCTATGATCAGCATGCCGGTTTCGTGGAATCGACTTCACACTGGCTGGAGAGCCATGGCCTCGATGCCGATCTGCGCCATGCGCCCTTGGTGGAAGATTCGACCCACTGGTCGCACGTCTGGTACGCGCTGCATTCGCTTCCGCGAGAGATCGACCTGTTGGTGATTGACGGACCGCCTTGGTCGCTCAATCCCTTCATTCGCGGGCGGGCGGAAACCCTGTTCGATCGCATCGTGCCGGGCGGCATGGTGTTGCTGGATGATGCCGCGCGCCCCGGTGAGCGGCTGGTCGCCGCGCGGTGGAAGCGCGATTGGCCGGAATTCGAATTTACTTTGCTGCCGGGCGCCAAGGGCACGCTGATAGGCCAGCGAAAAGCTTAATAAAAAGCAATATCGGGCTTGACCCGAGTTTTGCATGTTCGCATTATGTTCTCTCTGTTGAGGGGATCATGATGTCCGTGCCCGATTTCTCTTATGCCGTCCCCGGCGATGGCATGGCCATGCCTTTTACCGTCTCGATTCTGGCCGACTGCGGGGATGTGCGGGAAGATCTGCTGGCGGATGCCGAGAATTCGGGACTCATCGTGCGGGAATGTGGCCCTGTCTCGGCGCTGCTGGACAGCGGAGCAGAGCCGGCGGGTGAAATCGTGCTGGTCGATTGTCAGGCGCCCGATGGGGGAATCATCCCCGCGCTCATACAACTCGATATGTTCGCGGCGCGGACGGGCGCGTACCTGATCGTATCGACCAGTGCTGAACTGCTGGATGATGTCTTCGCCTGCTGCGATCAATCGTGCCCGCAGATTCTGGTCGATCCGACGCCCGCAGACCGGGTTCTCGCTCTTGGTCGCGCGCGGGCAGGCGCTCCGGGGCGCAGGGTGCGTGAACTCAATCAGGAAGATCGACTGACCCTGCTGCGCCTGACCGAACAAGTGGGAGAGATAGCGCGGCGGCTGGATCGGCTGAATACCGGTGCCGGTGCCGGTGCCGGGGGCGGGCAGGCGGGAAGTGCCTTCCGGTTTGAAAGCCCGGTCCAAGGCTACAATGCTCCTCGCGATGAAGGGGAAGCTCGGCTCACCCGTCCTTTGCGCCAATCTCTTCCCGATCCCCGGCTGATCCGGCGGATCATTCGCCAGCGGCAGCTGCGCGCCCGTTTCTTCGATGGCGAACTGTTCGCCGATCCGGCTTGGGACATCTTGCTCGATCTGACTGCGGCGCGGGCGGAACATGCGCGGGTTTCGGTGACATCGGCCTGCATCGCCAGCGGCGTGCCGCCCACCACTGCCTTGCGCTGGATCAGCCAGATGACGGACGCGGGTCTGATCGAGCGTGTGCGGGATGATGGGGACAAACGGCGCGCATTCGTGGCGCTGAGCGATTCCGCGGCAGGGGCGATGGCGTGCTATTTCGCGGAAGCGGGGGAACTGGCGCAGGCCCTCTGACGAGGGAATCCTGCTCTATCCGTGCTCTCGCAATGCAGGTGCGCGCTTGCTACCGCATCGCTGTAACGCCGTGTAACCGATCGCATTACCGTAATTTACTGGGAGCGAGCCGGCCTCCATTCCAAAGGCACAACGATGCATTCAGGTCCATCCCACGATCACGGTCATCATCACCACCATCATCACGATGATGCACAGATTGCGACCGATCCGCACGGGGGCTGTAAATGGGCGCCCGGGCGTGGATATTTCCTTGGTTCGTCGCACGATCGCAATGCGCGCAAGACCGCGTGGGTGCTGGCGCTCTGTGCGGTCACCATGGTGGTGGAGGTCGTTGCGGGCCTCATGTTCGGCTCCATGGCGCTGCTCGCGGACGGGCTGCACATGGCGACGCACGCGGGCGTCATGCTCGTCGCCGCTGCCGCCTATCGCATTGCATGGCGCCGCCGGGCGGACCCGTCGTTTTCCCTCGGCACCGGCAAAGTGGGCGATCTGGCCGCTTTTGCCAGCGCGCTCGCCCTCGCGGCGACGGCGGTGGGGCTGGCGATAGAAAGCGGGCGGCGTCTGTTCGAACCCGTTCCGATCGCCTTCGACGAAGCGATACCGGTAGCGTTTCTGGGTCTGGTGGTGAACCTGCTCTCGGTCTGGCTGCTGCATGACGATGGGCACGATCACGGGCATGGGCATGGCCACGGCCATTCACACGGCCATTCGCATGCCCACCAGGATCACGACGACCATGATCATGACCATGAGGGGCACGATCACAAGCACCATCACGATCTCAACCTGCGGGCGGCCTACGCTCATGTCGTTTCCGACGCGGGCCTGGGCGTCATGGCGATCGCCGGCCTGTTCGCCGCGCGCGAACTGGGCTGGGTGTGGCTGGATCCCGTGCTCGGCATTCTCGCCGCCGTGGTTATTTTCCGTTGGTCTGTGGGCTTGCTGCGCGCTGCGGGTGCTGTCCTGCTGGACAAGGTGCCGGATGAAGCACTGGCGCGCCGCATTCGTGCGCGACTGGAACGGGATGGCGCGCGTGTGACCGATTTTCACCTCTGGCGCGTCGGCCCGGGTCATCACGCCCTGATTGTTTCGCTGGCCGGGGCCAGCCAGCCGGTTTCGCATTACCGTGGCAGTCTGGGCGATATATCCACGCTGGCACACGTCACGATCGAAACGGACGAGGGGGCCGCCGGGTAATGAAGCTTGGGGGGCGGCTGTGGACAGGGGGGGCTGCGTGCTGTTGCGCTGTGCTGGCCTGCCTCGCCGTCGCTGCCTCTGGCGTTACGCGGGATCAGGCGGCGGAACCGCCCGGCAAACCGATGCGGATCATGTCCGCCAACATGTGCAACGACATCCTGTTGCTGGCGCTGGTGCCCAAGGAACGTATCGCATCGATCACTTATCTCGCGCACGATGCGGTGGAAGTGCTGATGCCCGGTGCGGACCGGGGGATGGCGATAAACCATGGGCTGTCGGAAGAGGCGATCCGCGACCAGCCCGATCTGATCCTCGCCAGTCCGTGGACCACCCCCGTCCTTCGGCGGCTGGCGGCGCAGGTCGGCGCCCGCATAGTGGAAGTGGAGTCCGCCAACAGTTTCGACGATATCCGGCGCGTAACCCTGCAAGTCGGTGACGCCGTGGGCGAACGGGCGCGGGCAGAGGCGCTTGTTGCCGAAATGGATCGCAAACTGGCCGAACTTGATCGCACCAAACCTGCCCAGCCGATCGAGGTCGTTGCATGGAGCAGTGGCAACTCGGTGCCCGGCGCGGGGACTTTGACGGACGAGATCATTCGGCGCGCGGGCGCGGAAAATCTGGCCCGCAAGCTGCCGGATTCCCGCTATTCCAGCTTCGGCGTTGAGGAATTGCTGGCCGCACGGCCCGATGCGATCATGCGGGGGGAAGACCGCTATAATGGCCCGGCTCTGCGTGACGCTGTTTCGGAACATCCGGTGATCCGCAAGGCGTTCGCAGGGCGTCGGATCACCTATCCTGCCTCTTTCTACACTTGCGGCGTACCGCAGTCGGTTGAAGCTGTCAGGGAATTGCGAGCGGCGCTGGCCCGTGTGCCCAAGGGGGGCGTGACGTGGTAGGCAGGCGTCTCTGGCCTATTCTCGCCGCCGTTCTGCTGGTGGTCTGCGTGCTTCTGTCATTAGGTACGGGGCGGGTCTGGCTGAATCCCGCGGTGCTGGTTGACGGTGTCTTCGCGCCGAAACCCAACCTTGCGTGGCTCATCCTCGCAGAACTGCGGGTTCCGCGCACCATTTTGGGCCTGATGGTCGGCGCGACGCTGGGCCTGTCCGGCGCGGCCCTGCAAGGGTTGCTACGCAATCCTCTGGCCGAGCCGGGCCTGCTTGGCGTTTCTCCCGGCGCGGCTTTGGGAGCGGTTATCGCGATCTATTTTGGTCTTTCAGGCATGTTGACGCTTGCCACGCCGATACTCGGAATTGTTGGAGCTATGGCGGCTGCCTGGCTTACTTTGATGATCGGCCGAGGCGGAACATTGACGATGATTCTTGCGGGCTCGGCGGTTTCTGGTTTGATGCTTGCTGGTGTCAGCCTCGCGCTCAACTTCGCTCCCAATCCCTATGCCGCATATGAAATTACCACCTGGCTGCTCGGTTCGTTGGCAGACCGCGACTGGGGTCAGGTGACGCTGGCCGCGCCGTTCATCCTTGTCGGCTGGCTGTGCCTGATCCTGACGGTGCGCGATATCGACGCGCTGACGCTGGGGGAGGCGCAGGCGGAAAGCCTTGGGGTCAACATCGCGCGCACGCGTTTTCTGGCGCTGGCAGGAACCGCGCTGTCGGTGGGTGCGGCGACGGCGGTGACCGGGGCGATCGGGTTCATTGGCCTGCTTGCCCCGCATCTGGTGCGGCCGTTTGTCGGGCATCAGCCCAGCCGCGTGCTTCTGCCTGCCGCAGTGTTCGGGGCGATCCTGTTGGTCTTTGCCGATGTCGCCACGCGGGTCATCCCTACTTCGCAAGAGGTGAAGCTGGGCGTGTTGACCAGCCTTGTCGGCACGCCGTTCTTCTTCTGGCTGGTGGCCAAGCTACGCCGGATGTCGCCATGAGCATGATGGAAGCCCACGGCGTATCCGTGATCCGCAATGGAAGGGCCATCGTCGATGATGTGACAATGACGATGCGCGATGGCCAGTTCGTCGGCCTGATCGGCCCCAATGGCGCGGGCAAATCGACCCTGATGTCGGTCCTGGCCGGGTTGCTGACGCCAGAACGGGGCGCGGTGATGTTCGATGGGGCGCCCGTCACCAGCTTCGACCGGCGGGAGCTTGCGCGCGTTCGCGCCTTCCTGCCGCAGAACCCGCGCGCCGAATGGCCTATTTCGGTCGAACGTCTGGTGGCGCTCGGCCTCACGCCGCAACTGCCGGCATTCGGTGGGCTGGCCGAAGAGATGCAGGCGCGTGTCGCGGCGGCGATCGAGATGGTCGATCTCAGCGATCGCCGCGATCAACCCGCGACCACTCTGTCAGGCGGCGAACTGGCGCGGGCGATGCTGGCGCGCGCGCTGGTTGGCGATCCCGACACGCTGATGGCTGACGAGCCGCTGGCCGGGCTGGACCCTCGCCACGCGCTGGACAGTGTGGGCAGGCTGCGGCGACTTGCCGATGCGGGCAAGCTGGTGATAGCGTCCATCCACGAGCTGACGCTGGCCGCGCGCTACACCACCCATATCGCCGTCATGCGCGAAGGGCGACTGGTGGCGTTCGGCCCAACGGCGCAGACGCTGACCTCCGCCCTGTTGCAGGATGTGTTTGAAGTGGCCGCCTGCGTCACTGATGCAGGCACGCCCCTTGCCGTGGTGGATTTCGTTCCTTCGCGGCCTCAGGCCTGAAGCGCGGCATCCTCGTCAGGTTCCGGCACACGGTCGTAGAGCTGGCGCCAGCGGATCACGCGCTGGGGATCGGCCTGCGCCAGCCGACGCAAGGCAATGCGCGCCTGCGCTCTTCCCCGGCGGGTGCGCGGCCATTCGAACGCATCGGGCTCCACGCTGTCCGCCACAGCCCCTTCGACAGAGCGCCGCACAGCGCGATCCTCCGGCAGTGCAAACTGCGCCAGCACGCCATCGAAAAGCGCGTCCAGTTCCGCATCGAAAGGAACCCGCTGGCCCAGCGCATCGCGCCAGGGCGTGCGCGGGTGCAGGCTCAGCACAGGCTGGAAGCCTTCCGGAATGGGTGAGTTTGACGCGTGGGTCTTGCCCGAAGCGACCATTTTCGGAAGCAAATGCGTGTGTGGCCCTTCGGGGCTGGTTCCGCCCGGAAGCGGGATCGGGGCATAGACCTCCACCCGCCCAGCCGGTGAAATGGCCACCCGGTGGGGCTGCGAACGGAAGGTTTCGGCTTGCGCCTTGCCATTGGCGGGATCGAACAGTTGCGTGCCTTCGATTTCCTTCAGCGCCTCGATATAGGCCGCATCGCGGGTGCGGGCGCAGAAGCGCACATGGCCGCGCCCGGCGCCCAGATCGAACAAGTCGGCGTCACGATCTTCCTCGCGCAGCGCCTCTGTATCCTTGCCCAGCCATCGAATGCCGGTGTGCTCCATCTCGGCCGGCACGGGCAGGCAGAAGGCGACCGACTGCCCCCATGTCTCCCCGTCGCTGGACAAGGTATCGAATGCGACCGCGCGCAGGGCTTCATTCGGAAGCACGCGGATTCCGGCGCGGGGCGTAACGATCGAAACAGCCTCTCCGTCGCGCGTGATGCGGGCATCCTCATCCTCGTCCCGCATGAATTCGGCTATCGCGCCGAAGGTGCCGATGCTCCAGCCATGGCGTGCGTCGGACAGCATCTCTTCGATCAACGTTGCGGCGCTCATTGTTCGGACCTCCGGTTCATCGTCGTCATGTGAATTCGCGATTGCGGGCGAGCCGTTCCTCGCGCGGGATGATCGGGCAGCTGACGCAGAAATGCTTGGCTGGCCCCTTGTAATAGAGGCAGCAGGCCGCGCGTTTCTGGCATACCCGGCTCAGCGATCCGGCGGAGACGACGTAAGACTCCGGCGCGGCGCGCTCTATCACCGGATCAAGCGCGAATATCCGCCTCGCTTCCTCCATCGCTGTGTCGCGGCGGCCCAGCCGCTCTCCGATCACGGCGAATTGCGCCGCCCACGATGAAACGGCCATCGACCACAAGGCATGGCGCGAAAAGCGTGACCATTGATGCTGGCTTTCCACCAGCGGCCCGGTGAAGGCGCGCAGGCTGTCCAGCAGCAGCCGGTATCCTTGTGCCTCGCTCTCCGGCTGTTCGATGCGGGCTTCTTGCACCCATACCGCTTCCATCAGCGTGGATTGGGAGAACTTCACCGCGAACCGGTCGGCGTGCAGTATCACACCCCGTTCCAGCCAGGCGGCGATCTGCCATCCCGCCGCCCAGCCATAGCGTAGCAGCAGCGATGCGGCGGATGCGCGGCGATTGCAGGCGAACCCTCCGGCGATGAAACGTGCGTGCAGGTCCGCGCTCGGCCCCGCTTCCGGGTTGCACAGATCGTCTCCGCTGATCCAGCCTTCGCGGTCCTCCGGATCAATTTCCAGCCGCAACATACCTGTCAGCGCAGCGGCCGAACCGCGCAGTTCCGCCAGTGTGGGCGGGGTTGCGCGGTCCAGCAGCGGGGCGGAAGCCATCAGGCGGCCGCCTCCCAGCCGAAACCGCGGCTGGTTTCGTCGAATGAATCAGGCTCCAGCGCCAGATAGCGCCCGGCGATGTCCCGCCACATGGAAAGCCTGCTCCAGTCCGGTGTGCTGGCAAGCTGGTCAGGCCCGGAAAGGAAGGGGTTGTCGAAATAGATCGACATCACCGGCTGGCCCGAACCGCTGCGTAGTTCGAAGCCCCAGCTGTTGGGGGCGCCGTGCTGGTCCAGAGAGCGGAACAGGCTTGCCGAACCGGGCATACGCCGCCGTCCCTCCGGCGTATCGGGCCATGCGCCGGGGCCGATGCACATGTGAAAATGCGGTCCGCCGAAGCCGATCGTCAGATAACCGCCCGAAACCTCGATACGGTCGGGCGGGGCGGGGCAGGTCCATTCATAGGCGATGCCGTCCAGAATGGGGCCGAAGGTTATCCTGTCCCAATACCGTTCGAACAGATCGGCAATGAAGCGGTGGAGAAAATCGGTATCCGCCGACAGGGGCCAGCGCTGCGTCCGCACGCGCCCTTCGCCGTCCTTTTCCTCAACCATAGTCAGCGACGTGGTCGCAGTTGTCATCACCTCTCCTGCGGTCCTGTTTTCAAGACCTGCTGTCCGTTCGCGATAGCCGAAGAGGAAGTGCCCTTTCGGCAGTCGTCGATGTTCAGCTCCCCAGTCACTCAGTCGCTCGTTCACCGGGCTGTGTGGAAGTAAATTACCGTAATGAGTGGGGTTACACAGGCGTTACACCGCGTTTTGCGACAGACGCCGCTCCGTTACTCGCGCAAAAACGCGGCCGGCCTGTTTGGGCCGAGCAGCGATGCGGGGGGATTCGGGAAAAAGACGCGCCGGACATAGCTCAAGACCTTTGTGGTCCGGCAACGTCCGCGCGCGCCAAGTAGAAGGGAGTCACGAAGAGGAGTTGGAATCTTCGCGACAGCGCTTCTCTGCGCCAAGCGAGAGACGCGACGTAAGTTAATTACAGTAACGATTGCACTGTTGCGAAAGTTACACCGGATAGACGCCAAAAATGCGCGGCCGTTGCCAACGCGATCCAGAGCATTGCAGCTACGCTGGCGGCTTCCCACGAGCAGGAGCGCGGAAAGCCGCCATTCGCAGTCTGATCCTAGTATCCGAAAATGCTTATCCCGCGTGACTGGCGTTCGGTAGAACCGCGCAAGATGCCCTCGCTCGGAATCTCAGGCTTGAACTTCTGGTGGCAGTTCATGCAGTTCTGGATCAACCGGTCGCCCACTGCACGCCATGCGTCCACGTCGGTCGATTTCGCTTCCGCCAGTTTCAGCGCATCGGCACCGATCTGAGTCATATCTCCGGAAAGCTCGATCCATTCGGGGTTCTGCACCCATTCGCGGTCGAACTGGCCGGTGCCCGGAAGGGTGATGACCGTGCCGCCCAGCATGATTTCGTAGGCGGAGTTGCTAACCTGATGCCAGTCGTTGTCATTGCGCGGCATATCCCCGTTGCCGATCGCGAACAGAAAGTCGGCCGAATGGTCGATCATCCCGACCATCGCCGCGTTGATGCTGACGGGCAGGGTGATCTCGCCCGCCTGGGCGGTTGGTGCGTCGCTGGTGGGTGTATCCACCCGATTGCAGGCGGATAGCCCGGCGATCAGCGGCAGCGCGGCGAGAAGGGTGACAAGTCTCATGGGGGCTCTTCCTCTCAGTTTCCCGAACGCTGCGGCAGGATTGCCGCAGCTCTCACCGTGGGACTGCGGGCGCACCTGTGCATTGATTGGCATCAAGATGCGTGATGAAGGATGGCTCGCCGTTGACCCCGCTTGAAAACCCGCTAAGCCCCGCGCTTCCGGCACCTGTGTGTGCCCCGGGCGGTTAGCTCAGTTGGTAGAGCATCTCGTTTACACCGAGAGGGTCGGGGGTTCGAGCCCCTCACCGCCCACCAAGGTTTTCTGCGGTTTTTGCCTTGGCTCAGATGACTTGCGGGATGTACCATTGTACATCGAATGGCATGATAGCGCTTTATCAACGCTCGCAGGCTAACGGCCAGCGATGCTTCTGATTGCCGCTGCACTTGCCATCTGCCCGCCAGGTCCACGCGATAACTGCGTGGTCGATGGTGACACGTTCTGGATCAACGGCGAGAAAGTCCGCATCGAGACGATCGATGCGCCAGAGATCAACGGCCAATGCCCCTACGAGCGCCAGCTTGCCGCACAGGCTCGTGACAGGCTGGCTGTGCTGCTGGGCGCAGGCTTTCAGATGCAGCGCAATGGAGCCGACCGCTACGGCAGAACTCTTGCCCGCATTACTGTGCAGGGCAGGGATGCGGGCGCCATCCTGATCAGCGAAGGTTTAGCCCGGCCATGGGAGGGCAGGCGGCGGCCTTGGTGCGGATGAGGTAGAACGAAAAAAGAACAAAGAACTTGCGCCGAATCGCGCGGCGGGTGTTTCGTCACCTGCATGCAACTGGATCGCGACAAGCTCATGTGGCTGGCGCTCGGCGCGCTGGATGAACTGGTCCAACAGGCTCATGAGGCCCCGATAGAGCCATCCCTGTCGGTGCGTGCGCTACTGGCCGCCGCCTTTGCGTGCAGCGATGGAAACCGTGAGCCTTACGATGGCTTCTGGCGGGAAATGCAGAAGACCCATCCGCATGCCTCCACAGAGCATGCGGGCTACATCAGATGCTCGATGATGCGCACGCAAATGCACTGCATCGTTCGATCGCTTGGCCTGCCGGATACGGTCGCTACCCAGATGAAGATGGCGCACATGTGGCGGAAGACGCCTGGAGACTAGCTGGGCAAAGACTAATGCGCGTCGCTCCATGCCCCGATCCCGGCCACCTTGGCGGCACAGTCTCCCCAAGCGCTACGCAAAGCGAGGATATAGGCCAGCGTCAGTCGGTCGCGTTCGGCTTGCTGGTCTCTGCCGGGGAGAGCAGGAGCAACAGGTTCGTCGGCGCATACGGTAAGGTGCGCCGGTGGTTTCACTAACACGACCCGTTCCGGCTGTCCGCAAGCGGATAATGTAAGAACTGCTGCATAAAGGGCAGCGATGCGCGCCATGTTAAAGGCTGGCTGATATATGGTCATCTTGGCTCCCGCAACGTGTCGAGCCCAGCCTTGAGCGGATCGTCCGAACCGGCAGCCGCCTCCACTGCGCGCTTGTTTCCCGTCTCAATATCGCCAGCTACGCCCGCAGCCGCCCGGTGAGCGCGTTCGTCGGCCTCTCGGGCCTTGGATAGCGCCTCAGTGCTGGACGCGGCCCTATCGGCCTTCACAGCGGAGTTTTCGCGGGCATTCAGCCACAACTTGAAGCCGATCGCGGCCGCCACAAGCATGAGGACGGCAAGCGCGAGAAGCCCCAGCTTCACCAGCCTGCGGGCATAGGTGACCGTCATGGCCGGGTTCCGGGCAAGGATGAGCTTGGCGAGGAAGGCGATCATTCCCGGCGCTCCGACTGCTTCGCCAGCCGCGCGCCGGTGGCCAGACCGAACACCAGCAGGCCGATGCCCACGCTCGCCAGCGTCCTCAGCGGGCCATCGGGCAGCAGCTCCAGCAGCCGTTCGGCCTCAGATGGCGAGGCGGCCAGATAGGCTGCGATCACACCGGCCAGCGCAGCCAGCCGCACACTCCACAGCCGCCACCACTGGCGCGCTTCGTCGATCAGCAGGTTCTTCATCGGACAAGCTCCTTGATCCGCGCCAGCCGCGCGCGGCGGTCAGCTATTCCGTTCAGTCCACCATTGATCCGGCGGGTTATGGTCTCGATGTCGTCAGCATCGGCCAGAGCGTTCAGCTTGCGGTCGCGCCAGTATTCCAGCGCCAGATGCAGGCCGATGCTCGGCACAGCCGCGATCTCGGGATGCCGCTCGATGTCGATGCCGATCTGGCGGCCAAACGCGCGATAGTTCGCCCGGCCGGTGATCTGGATTGGACCCCGGCCTTTGAAGAGCCGCCCGTCGCCGGGCGATGTATTGCCCAGATCGGATCGTCCTTCGTAGGCGGCCCCGCTGGCGATCTCTTCCATATACCGGAATCCGCCGCTCTCATGACCCAGTTGCGCCATCAGGTGCGCCAGGCGCTGCGCTGTGGTGGTTACTTCGTAGGCTGGAAAATGCACCACCGCCGCCAGCGCCAGTTCCTCAGCTCGGTCGATCGACGCGCCCAGCTTCACAAACAGGGCGGTCCACGTCACGCGCCCCGCGATACCATCCGCTTCGCAGCGCGCCCGTTCCTCCGACAAGGCGTCTTCCAGCTGGTCCACCCGGACGCCCAGGGTCTTCACCAGCTCCAGCGCCACGCCGTCGCTCTGCGCCCGCCGCTCGCGTTTGTGATCCAGCCATGTCTTGACCAGCCCACCAAGCCCGGCCGATCCCAGCAGGCCCAGTGCTGCACCGATCCATGCCACTGCGCTCAACGTTCGCCCCCTTCATCACGGGACATCACCCACGCGGCGAGGCACAACCCGACGATCACCAGCGCGGACATCACCAAAACGAAGGCGAGAAAAATCGCCTCGCCTGACGGCAAGTTGCTCATTCGGCAGTCCTTTCAGATGTGAGGTGGCGCTATTCTTCCGGCGCGGGATCGGGCTCGGGTTGGTGTGCTGGCACGTTGGGTGCTGGTGAGAGCGCGGCGCATTGAGCGCGGCGAGAATGGCGTTGCCGATAAGTTCAGGGATTTGGGGGACTACGGCGTTTCCGAGGGCGGCACCTCTGTCCACGACATCGGATATCCCATCAGCAATTCCCGGAATGACGGATCGATCTGGCCACTCGGGAGCCCGGCTTCTTGCCGCGTTAAGTTCGCGGCTTGTGATAAGGCGAGCTGCTGGTGCGGTTTCCACTTGACCCGGCCAGGGTGTTCCCCGTCCACCTTCGTTGGCGTAGGCCACAATCCACACCCGATCTCGGATATGGGTAGCGCCAAGGGCGGAAGCCGGTATGCAGTGCCACTCCGCATCATACCCGAGCGAGGCCAAGTCTCCGAGAACGTCGCCCATTCCTCGATCAAGCAGCGCTGCGCTGTTTTCCATGATCGCGAAGGCAGGTCGAAGTTCACCAATGAGCCGGGCGATTTCTCTCCAAAGGCCAGAGCGCTCTCCGCCCAACCCGGCCTTCTTCCCGGCGGGGCTGATGTCTTGACACGGGAATCCTCCCGTGATGACATCAACGGGGCCAACGTGCTCGCCGGTAAGCTCGCGCACGTCTCGATAACAGGGGACGTTTGGCCAGTGTTTGGCGAGGACGCGGCGGGGGAAGTCTTCGATTTCGCAGAAGGCGACGGTTTCGAAACCGCCCGTACGTTCGAGGCCAAGGCTGAATCCTCCTATTCCCGAGAAGAGATCGAGTACGCGAAGCTTTTCAGGAGCGGCCACCTAACCCCTCCCATTGTCGTTGACGAAGTTGCTGCCGATCAGCCGCCACCGGGGCTGGCGAGGGGCGTTGGCTACCGTGGCGCGCACGTGGTCACTGGCGCGGGTCTTGAGACGGTATCCGTGAAGGGTGAGGGTGGGCATCAGGCTGCCGCGTCCTGCTGGGCAGGTGCCAGACCGGAGCGCACAAGGAAGTCCGCCTCCCACGCGCTGAAGGGCACTTGGCCCCCCGTCGCCTCGTGGATCAGCCGGGCGGTTTCAGCGTCAGGAAAGCGCTTTCCGTTCCGATACCGATTGACCGCCGCCTGTGAGCGGTTGATCCTCTCTGCCAGAACCTGTTCGGCGTTATCCGCCTGCCCCAGGTATGCCGCCAATGTGCTCTGAAATGTGCTCATGACAATGCAATATACCGAAACGGTATTTCCAAGCAAGAGCAATTATACCGATCTGGCTGTTCCGCTCGCCTTTTTGGTGGACGATTATGCCAGCATGGATTTTGGACAGAATCTCCGGCGGCTGAGGAGGGCGGCAAAGCTGACGCAGGCCGCGATGGCCGAAAAGCTTGAGATCAGCCAACCGGCCTATCAGAGGTGGGAGGCGGACGACCGCGAACCCAGCTTCGACTTTCTGGAGAAGATCGCGGCTATACTGGGGGTGACCGTCGCCGCGCTATTCATGACTGAGGATGAGCTGGCTAGGCTTGCCGCGACCGACGAACCTGTTGAAACTCCCGAACGTTGGTCGCCAATACCGGAAACGATTGAGGGCTACCTGCGAGCCTCGTTGCCCGCCTTACTGGCAGACCACGGGCATGGAGAAGTTGTTCCAACCGCTGCTCGTGAAATCGCCCATCGCCTCGCAGTGCTCGCAAAGCATCCTGAGCTTGAGCATGAACCAGCGGCGATGTTGAGTGAGACGACCGCGCTAGAGATGCGACTTGCTGAGATATTAACGCGCACATCGCCACCGCAGACCGGCAGGCAGGATCGCAAACGTCACAACGCCTAGAACACATCGACCCACTCCCTATGTTCCCGAATCGTTCTTTTCTATGCCGGGGGCAAGAGATTGTAGGAAAGCGAATGTTGATAAAGGCTTGACGCACATATCCCGTTGCCTCGCCGCCTCTCTACTAAACAGCGCCTGATCGTCGCCGGGATAGCCGTGTTCGTCGTCCATCTTGCGAGGTGGCTGGCGGGCTGACTTGCGCCTGCTGTGAGAAAATACCGAAACGGCATATTTCATATTGACCAGCTAATACCGTATCGGTATATCCATCCCATCAACCGGGGTGAGCCGATCTAGCGCAGACCCCCGGTTCTCTGAGGAGAATGGGGATGGAACTCGCGGAACTTATCGAGCGCTGGAACACCAACGAAGGCGATCGAGCGCGAGGATTGCCGGGAGTACACGAAAGCCCGGCGCGAACTGGGCTATGCCGCGAGCACCATCAAGACAGACCTCGAACTGCTGCGGGCGTGTTTGAGATGGCGATATGGAGATGACGCTCCATCGATATGGATACCGCCTGCATCGGCCCCGCGCGACCGCTGGCTGACCAAAGAGCAGGCGCGGTTGATCGTGGATTCCGCCAAGTCCCCACACATTCGGGTATTTCTTATCCTCGGTCTGGCTACCGGGGCGAGGGCGGGCGCGATACTGGACCTCACATGGGACCGGGTTGATTTCACTCACGGCACGATTGACTATCGCCCACCGGGCCGCATCCAGACAAACAAGCGGCGGACTGTGGTTCCGATGAACGCTACAGCACGAGATGCATTGGAGGAAGCCTATCGGGGCAGGCTTTCCGATCACGTGGTCGAATACAACGGGAAGCCGGTCAAATCCGTGAAGAAGGCCATCGAGCGTCTTGCCTCTGACACGGGCATCCACGTTTCGCCGCACGTCCTCCGTCACACGTGCGCGGTGTGGATGGCGCAGGCAGACGTACCCATGCAGAAAATCAGCCAGTACCTTGGACATACCTCGCTGGCGATGACGGTAGCCGTCTATGCTAGATATTCTCCAAGCTTTATGCAGGACGCGGGGCGGGCGGCTGAGTTTTAGGGTATGTACGCATGTACATCGAAGGTGAAACACAAGCGCAACGAAACAGGTACAAATTGGGGAAACAGTCGCAGACGTTGGTGAAAAAGTCTAATGTTTGCAGTGAGGCTCCTAGTTTACACCGAGAGGGTCGGGGGTTCGAGCCCCTCACCGCCCACCATTCCATGCCCCGGAAAACCGCGATTTTTTGATTTTCCGCGTGCATGCGGACTAGTGGCGCGGGTTTCTGTGTATCCGCGGTGTATCCCGACGTTGCTCAGGATATGAATCCGCTGCTGGTACGAGACCAACCTATGCGTCTACTTTTGAACCGTTGACCGGACAGGCAGGTTTTTTGGGGGGCATCAGTGCATTGCTGACATTCGCCGCCGCGTGATCATTCAGGCAGGAACCGCCGACTATCCCGACATTCTGCGACCCAGATTCGCTCCCCGAAGCCCCCCTTCGTTCATCGATAGACATGCCGGGGTTTACGATCGGTGTTGGGACAGAGCTGCCGTTGGCGAGCGCCATCGCGAACGGCGGATTGTCGTAAATGACGGTTGGAAAGGACGTAGTTCGAGCACATGTCATGCGGGCCAAGCCCCATGCCCTAAAGTCAATCCGAAGGCGGCAGCCCTTTCGCGCTTCGAACTGCTGATACCGTACGCTATCATGCATGAAGCGATGAACCGGATTGTTCGGGGAGACATGCTGTGAAGGGGGATTTTTCTCGCAATAGCTTCGATCCTTACCGAGCCTATCGGCAGGTGCTGCATCAGCAGGGACGGATGATCACGGACGCCGATCTTAACGAACAGGCAGCGACACAACGCCATCTGCTGCGGATGATAGCCCGTGATGTCATCGGATCACATGGCGGCCCTGCCGGGCAGGCAGGCTTTGAAATCATGTTCGCCGAGAACGGAGACATCCTCATCGGCCCCGGGCGTTATTATGTCGACGGTGTGATGGTCGAGAACGAACGGATCGTCCCTTTCGCTCAGCAACCCAATCCTCTTCTCAATATAGATGCCATGCTGCCGCTTCAGAGCGAGACGGCAACCCTTCTCTACCTTGATATAGTCGAGCATGTGGTGAGTTCGGTCGAGCAGCCAGACCTCATCGATCCGGCATTGGGCGGTGCAGGCACATCATTGCGCCTGCAGACCATCTGGCACGTCCGGGCGATCGACATGAGTGTGGCAATGGCCGGATTGGGAGACGACGATGCGGCGGAGATCCTCGCACGGATGGAGCGGAGCCTGCCCCTGCTCGCCATTCGCCCGAAGCCGACCGCAGCAGATCCCGGCTTGCCATCCGCCCCCGGCTATACCGGCACCGAGAATAAACTGGTCCGGATCGAGATCCATCAAGGTGGACCACCCGGCGATGCGACCTATAAATGGTCCCGCGAAAATGGCCGCATTCTCTCTTCCTGGCGTGGCTTTAATGGCGACCTCTTGCTCCTGCCAGAAGTCGAGTTCATGTCAGAGACGTGTGTTCTCGAGTTGACGGACGCAGCGTGCGAAATCGGTGGCGTAGCTGGGGAAATGGTTGAAGTCGCCTTTGCTGGTCCTGGCCTTTGTCATATCGTGGCTGGAGATGTGGCGAGCATCAGGAGATTTTGGGAAGTTGGTCCAGACCGACCATTTGCACGGCGCTGGGAAACGATTGCGAATGGTGCGGCAGTCGGCGTCGACCTTGTCACCTCCGGCAATACGGCATCTGCACGTTGGATGGATCTTGGTGACGGCATCCAGATTGCATTTTCAAGCACCGATTATGTCGCCGGTGACTATTGGCAACTCCCAGTCAGGCAGGATGCCGGCTTGCTTTGGCCCGGCGACCGAAACGACGCGGGTGAATGGCAGCCAAGATTTTGCCCATCAGCCGGCATTCACCATTTTCGCGCACCCTTAGCATATATCGGAACGATCGATGGCCGAACAACGGTGCGCGATTTGCGCCGCATCTTCGAACCGCAAGGGCTCTGATTCCTCATTCGCTGACATTGTTGCCGTTCGCCGCGTCCGAACTGTCTGTTGAAAGCCGCCCTTTGTTCATGGGGTGCATGCCAGCCCTGGACATAGCTCAGGGCTGGCTGGCACTTAGATTTCCGTACGCTCTGACAGTGTCAGTGCATCGTCGATATCTACGCCCAGATATCTGACAGTGTTCTCGATATTGGTATGGCCGAGCAGGATTTGCACGGCACGAAGGTTGCCAGTGGCTTTGTAGATCATCGAGGCTTTTGTTCTGCGCATCGAATGCGTACCGTATTCTCGCTTGTCGAGACCAACCGTTGAGACCCATTCGTCGACAAGCCGCGCGTATTGCCGTGTGCTGAGGTGGCCAAGGTAGTCGATCCGGCTCGGGAACACGAAGTCGGAAAGTGCGCCACCACGTCGTTTGAGCCATGCTTCGAGGCTTTTGCGCGCTTCGGTCATGATCTCGAACTGCACGGGCCTGCCCGTCTTTTGCTGGATGACAGTCGCGCGATCACGAAATGACCCGCCGCTCACCAGGTCGCCGATCCTGAGCTTGACGAGGTCGCAGCCGCGAAGCTTACTGTCGATAGCAAGATCGAACAATGCGCGGTCACGCAGTCGCCGGTGTTCGTCCAGATAGAACCGAATTGCCCAAATATCGCGGGGCTTCAACGGTCGCTTTGGACCGACATTCTTCCCGGAATTCCAAGGGCGCCTGTCATGCACGGCAGGGTCAAGGTCTGAATGTCCCATGGCATTTCTCCAGAGGCCGGAATGGCCATCTGAAATGTAAGTGCGCTTACGGCAATCAGACCAGACAAGTGTCGCGCGACACTTGACATTGAGACCAATCCTGGATACCATGCAATGGATGGAAATCGAGAGCATTCGGCACAAAGGCCTGCGGCGCTTCTTCGAAACGGGCAACGCGAAAGGGCTGGTTGGCGATGCAACTCGGCTTCGCAAGATGCTTGCGTTCATTGATGCGGCGGAAAGCTTTTGTGAGCTGTCGGTGCCGCCGAATTTCGGTTTGCACGAACTGACCGGTGACCGGAAGGGAAGCTGGTCGATGACTGTGACGAGGAACTGGCGAATGACCTTTGGCGTGAATGCCGAGGGTGCGTTGATCGATCTGGATTTGGAGGACTATCATGGCGCTTAGGATGCACCCGTCTCTGACCGTCCATGTTGGCGATTGGCTAAAGACAGAAATCGTGGAGCCTGCCGGGGTGAACGTGACGGCCTTGGCACAGCACTTTGGCGTCTCGCGGCAGGCACTGAGTACGCTGCTCAATGGCAACGCAAGCCTTTCGGCCGATATGGCGATCCGGTTTGAGAAGGCCTTTGGGGTCAGGGCTGATACGTTGCTGCGGATGCAGACTTCCTACGAACTCGCGCAAGCTCGTGAGCATGAAAGCGACATCAAGGTTCGCAAATTCGCGAAAGCGGCCTGACGCCGACATTACAGCCATACATGAGTCTGGGCTTGCACGTCGAAACCCGCCCTTTGTTCAGCCGGTAATGTTATCCGTGAAGAGTCTCGCCGCGTTCCAGCATGGCGACGAATTCTGCAATTTTGCGCCTACGCGTTTTCGCCAGTTTGACCGCGCCAATCCGGTATAGGATGGCGTAGCGATTGGCACCCGTAAGCGTTGCGAAAAACGCAGCAGCCTTCGCGTTGGCGTGGAGCGCCTCTTGCAAGTCCGGCGGCACCTCAGCCTTGCTGGCAGACGCATAGGCAGCATCCCAGCGTCCATCTGCCTTTGCCGCTTCGACTTCTTCCACCCCGAGTGCAGCCATGCGTCCCTCAGCGATGAGTTCGAGCGCGCGCGTCCTGTTCACTTGAGACCATTTGCTGCCAGGCTTACGCGGGGTGAAGCGGATCAGCCAGCTCCGCTCGTCATACTTATCCAGTTGTCCGTCGATCCAGCCGTGGCAGATGGCTGCATCGATCGCCTCTGCCTTGGTCAGGGTGACAAGCCCCGAGCCCCGCTTCGCAAACCGGAGCCATGCGCCCTTGGCGTCCGGTACCTGACGAGACAGCCACTCGACGAAATGCGCGCTGGTTTCGAATAGCATGATCGGAAGGCCGGATTTCAGTTCGCTCATGCTATTATTCTAGATTCTCAGGAACGGCCTGAGAAGCTTCCTGTGGCGAGATAACACTCACGCCGACAAAGCCGTCACCCCAGCCTAAAGCGGGTTCATCAGGGACCTGCCTTATGTTCAGGCCCTTTCCGAAGGTGTCAACGCGTGGGTCTGTTAGTCTTGCCGCAGCAGACCAGAGATGGATATCCACCTAAATCATCGCCTCACGTGCAAATCTGCCGGGTGGGCAGCCCAATCGCTTGCGAAATGCGGTGCTGAACGCACTGGCGGATTCATAACCGATTTCGTCGGCGATCCGGTCGAGAGACTTGGAGCCCTGTGCCAGCGCTTCCCTGGCGATCGCCATGCGCCAGCGTGCGAGATATTCGATCGGCGCGCAGCCCATGACCTCGCTGAACCGGGCCGAGAAGCCCGAGCGTGACATGCCGGCGATGCCGGCAAGTCCGGCGACAGTCCATCCGGCGCGGACGTTCCCGTGCATGGCCTGAAGCGCGCGGGCGAGCGCGGGATCGCGCATGCCGTTCAGCAGGCCGGCAACCGCATTATTCTGCCCGACGCTTTGCCAGCGTAGGGCTTCGATGAGCAGCGCCTCCAGCATCCGCCGGAGCATCAGGTCCTTACCGGGGTCGTCGGTGGCGCATTCCTCGGCAAGCAGTTCGATCAGTCGACCGAGCCGCGTCGCCTTGCCCTCAGCGGCGGGGATATGAATGCGGCCCGGCAACAGAGAGAGCAACAACGGCGCGTTGACCCGCTCGAAGGTGAAGCTGCCGCCCAGCGCGACGAAATCGGGCTCGCCCTCCCGTTCGCCATGGCGGACCGCCTCGGCACGCGGCTCGGCAAGGGCGCAATGGAGACCCGGCTCGCTGCTGAGCGAAAAGGCCGGGGTCGTCGGCAGGAGAAGGAAATCACCCTGCGCGAGACGGAACGGCTCCTCCCCTTCAAAGGTCAGCCAGGCTTCCCCGGTGAGGACGATGGTAAAGCCCGGTGCATCATGGGCTGCATAGCGGACACCCCATGCCCCCTTACCGGAGATGGGCTTCGAGACCGCCGCGCCGGGGCGAAGCAGGGCGATGATATCGCTCAAAGGGTCCATATGTACGATCCGTAATTATATATGGATTATAAATTATATATCGTATCAAACGCCTTGTCTATCTCCCGGCCATCAACACCGAAGGAGACAGACTATGACCAGCACGATCCTCATCACCGGCACCTCATCCGGCTATGGCAAGGCCATCGCGGAGCACTTTCTGCGAGAGGGCTGGAACGTCATCGCCACGATGCGCCGCCCCGAAGCCGCCGTGTTCGCTGGCGACACCGGCAAGCTCCGCGTGCTGCCGCTCGATGTGACGGACGCGGGTAGTATCGCCGCTCTGATCGAGGCAGCCGGACCAATCGACGTGCTGGTCAATAATGCGGGCATCGGCGCGGTCGGCGCTTTCGAGGCGACGCCGATGGCGCTGGTGCGTCAGCTCTTCGAGACCAACACGATTGGCGTGATGGCCATGTGTCAGGCGGTCATCCCGCAGATGCGGGCACGGCGCGCGGGCACGATCGTCAACGTCACGTCCAGCGTCACGCTTGGCGCCTTTCCGCTGGCCGCGCCCTATACCGCCAGCAAGCAGGCAATCGAGGGGTTCACCGGCTCACTGGCGCATGAACTGGCGCATTTCGGCATCCGCGCCAAACTGGTCGAGCCGGGCTATGCCCCGACCACAAGATTTGAGGCGAATGCCCTCATCCCGGTCGATCAGCTCATTCCCGATGCCTATACCGCTTTCGCGCAGCCGATCATGGAGGCCTTCGCCCAACCGGCCCTGACGACGACAGAGGCCGATGTCGCGAAGGGCGTCTGGGATGCCGTCCATGATGGCGACGGGCGACTGCGCTTTCCGGCAGGTTCGGATGCCGTGGCGCTTGCCGGAGCGCATCCGGCGTGAACCGATGGCGCATCCGGGCTCGCGGCATTATCGTCCGCCTTCCCGGATACGCACAAAAGGACGAGGCTCCCGCCATGCCGATCCACCATCAGTCGAAGGGCTATCATCGCGGTGCGGCAGCCTATGTGGCGGGGCGCCCCGGCTATCCGCCCGAGGCGGAAACCTGGCTGCGCGAGGTGCTTCGCCTCGGTCCCGGCCGTAAAGCGCTGGAGGTCGGCGCGGGCACCGGCAAGTTCATCCCGACACTGCGACAGACGGGCTGCCAGATCATCGCACTCGAACCCATTGCCGAGATGCGGGCGCAACTGGCCAACGCCTTTCCCGACATTACAGCGCTTGCCGGGTCGGCGGACGCCATCCCGCTGCCCGACGCGTCGGTGGGCGCTGTTGTCTGCGCGCAGGCCTTCCACTGGTTCGCGACGCCGGAGGCGGTTGCCGAAATGCGCCGGGTGCTGGTGCCGGGCGGTGTGCTGGGCCTGATCTGGAACGGGCGGGACGAGGATGTGCCGTGGGTGGCGGCTCTCTCGGAGATCACCAATCGCCGCGAGGGCGACACGCCGCGCTATCGCACCGGAGCATGGCGCCATGCCTTCCCCGCGTCCGGTCTGGCGTTCATCAGCGAACAGCATGCCCGCAACAGCCATATCGGCACGGCCGAAGAGGTTGTTCTCAAGCGCGCTCTGTCGGTGAGTTTCATCGCGGGGCTGCCGGCGCATGAAAGGGCCGAAGTGGAGCAGGAGGTTCGGGCACTCATCGCACGAACGCCTGAACTGGCCGGGGGAAAGCAGGTCGCCTTCCCCTATGAGACCAGCATGTATGGCTATCGCCGGATTTGACTGGTGCTGTCTCTCAACTCAATCATCCCTGAGCCGCAGACCAGACAGATTACGAAGCAAATGGCACTGACGCGGGCGGCTTCCGCCAACAAAGCTGACATTTCGTCATCATTTTACGCTGCCTGATAGCTGCCCTCCATTCATCGCGGTGTCGATCGTCGCTTGTGTTGAGGTTGAACCTGTTCCGTGTGTAATCCACCCCCACTAAGCCGCAAATGTGCCGTTAGGCGTTAAGGTGCGTTGATCGGGTGACCTGTCGCCAGCTAGGGCAAGTATGTGAAAATCGCCGTCGTCGATACCAGCACCACGCGTGCCGCCATTATCTGCGAAGGTTTGCGCGAAGCTGGGCTTGAGGATCTGGTTCTTGTGAACCCGGCCAGGCCATTGGCAGCCCAGATCGAGCAGGCAGCGCCAGAGGTAATTCTGGTCAACCTTGAAAACCCCAGTCGCGACGAACTGGAAAATTTCTTCGCCATGTCGCGCGCGCTCGCCCGGCCGATCGCGATGTTCGTGGACCAGAGCGATGAGGAAGCCACGGGCGCGGCCATCGATGCGGGCGTTTCGGCCTATGTAGTGGACGGGCTGTCGAAACAGCGGATCAAGCCGGTGGTCGATCTCGCCATTCGCCGATTTCAGGCATTCACGCGCCTGCAACGCGAGTTGGACGAGGCGAAGAGCGCGCTGGCTGACCGTGCCACGATCGACAGGGCCAAGGCGATCCTGATGCAACGCCGCCGGATCGACGAACCGGCCGCCTATGCGCTGCTGCGCGGGCAGGCGATGCGCACCAATCGCCGCATCGTGGAAATCGCCGAGGCCATCGTCACCAGCGAAGCACTGATGGGAGACATGTCGTGAGCGGAGACACCTTGCGCATCGGCTTCCTGCCGCTGGTCGATGCGGCGCTGCCGATCCTGGCGCATGAGCTGAGCTATGCCGAGGCGGAGGGGCTGCGGCTGGAACTGGTGCGCGACATGACTTGGGCGACGGTGCGCGACCGGTTGCTCTATGGCCATACCGATGCCGCGCATATGGTCGCCCCGCTCGCCATCGCCACCGCGCTGGGGCGTGACCGGCCACCGGTGCCGATGGCGGTACCTTTCGTACTGGGGCTGAACGGCAATGCCATCACCTTCTCCACCACACTGGCCGAAGAGGTGGGCCTTGACGACACGCTGGGCGATCCACTGGCCATCGGCGCGGCGCTGAAGGCCGTGGCCGCCCGCCGCCGCCTGCGCTTCGGCGTCGTACACCGCTATTCCAGCCATAATTACATGCTGCGGTACTGGCTGGCTGGCGTAGGTATCCGCCCGGACGAGGACGTCGATATCAGTGTCACCAGCCCGCCCTTCGCCGCCGATGCGCTGGCCGCGGGCGAGGTCGATGGCATCTGCGTGGGCGAGCCGTGGAATTCGATCTCGGTCGATCGCGGTGTAGGCCGCATCGCGCTTGCCACGGCTCAGATCTGGCGACGCGGGGTGGAGAAAGTGCTGGCCCTGCGTGCTGACAAAGCTGCTGAACGGAGCGAGGCGGTGGCCGCGCTGATCCGCGCGCTGAACAACGCTGCCGCACGTTTCGTTGACCCTGAAACGGCCGAGGAAAGCGCGGCGATCCTGGCGCGGAGCGAATATCTCGATGCCCCGGCCGACGCGATCCTGCGCGCCATCACCGATCGCATACGCCTGCGCCAAGGGGGCGAGCCGATGCATTACCCCGATTTCATGTTTCAATATCGCGAGGCGGCGAACTTCCCTTGGCGCAGCCAGGCGGCGTGGCTCTACAGCCAGATGATCCGTTGGGACGGTGCGCCGTTCGATGCGGACGAGGCGACGGTGGCGGCAGGCGTGTTCCGCCCTGATCTGTATCGTGCCGCGCTGGCCGGATCGGGTGAGCCGCTTCCCGGCGCGAGTTCCAAACTTGAGGGCGCGCTGGGCGAAGTGACCGGCGCCGGCACCACTCAAGGCCGGCTGTTGCTAGGCGCGGACCGGTTCTTCGACCATCGCGCCTTCGACCCTGACGACATTCCCGGCTACCTCGCGCAATTGCCCTGAAATTTCCGCCATGTTGCAGGTGCGAAAAGAAATGACTTGCCGGAAATATGCGAATCGGGCATTCCTGATGCGTCGGGCAAGGATGCTGGACACGAGATAGACGCGGCGCTGTTTCCATCGGAGGGGACGCACCGCGAGACAGACGCGGCCCGGTCCAAATCAACCGGCCCCCGATCAATCGACAGGCAATGAAGCCGCCGGAACGCGCCCATCGGGCCGCCGTTCTGGCGGCTTTTTTCTTGTCCGCGACAGGAAACGGACGATGGCGACGACATTTGACGAAGCACCCTACCAGCCACGACAGGCCACTGAAAAATCGAGCTTCTGGGCCAGCGGGCACAAGCCCACGCTGATCGCGGCCTTCCTCTATTTCGACCTGGCCTTCATGATCTGGGTGATGCTCGGCCCGCTGGCGCCGGATATCGCGGTTTCGCTGGGGCTGACCCCGGCGCAGCAGGGGCTGATGGTGGCCGTGCCGACGCTGGCCGGTGCGCTGTTGCGGGTGGTCAACGGCCTGCTGGTGGATCGCATCGGGCCAAAACGGTCGGGCGCGATCAGCCAGATCATAGTGATCGCGGGCCTGTTCACCGCCTGGCTGTTCGGCGTGAACAGCTTCGGCGGCACGCTGGCGCTGGGCGTGATCCTCGGCTTTGCCGGGGCCAGCTTCGCTATCGCGCTGCCGCTTGCCAGCCGCTGGTATCCGCCGGAACATCAGGGCAAGGCGATGGGCCTTGCGGGCATGGGTAATTCCGGCACCGTGCTCGCCGCACTGTTCGCGCCGGGGCTGGCGGTGACGTTCGGCTGGAACGCGGTGCTGGGCCTCGCCTGCATCCCGCTTGCCGTGGTCTTCGTCGCCTATATATTGCTAGCGCGCGATGCTCCGGGGCAGCCCCCAGCCCGTTCGCTGACCGAATATTTCCAGCCTCTGAGACAGGGGGACGCTTGGTGGCTGATGGGCTTCTATGCCGTCACCTTCGGCGGGTTCGTAGGCCTGTCCGCCAGCCTGCCGATCTATTTCACCGCCCGCTTCGACCTTTCTACCATCTACGCCGGCTATGCCACCGCCGCCTGCGTCTTCGCCGGATCGCTAATACGGCCGATGGGCGGCGGGCTGGCAGATGCCATCGGCGGGGTGAGGACGCTGACCGGCGTGTTCATCGTCGCGGCCATCGCGCTGGTCGGCGTGGCGCTTGCCGCCTCCTTCGCCGCCGCGCTGGCGCTGTTCGTGATTGCCATGCTGGCGCTGGGCACCGGCAATGGCGCGGTGTTCCAGCTGGTGCCGCAGCGCTTTGCCGCAGAGATCGGGGTGATGACCGGGCTGGTCGGCATGGCGGGCGGTATCGGCGGCTTCTACCTCGCGTCCTCGCTCGGCCTCGCCCGGCAATGGACCGGCAGCTTCGCCCCCGGCTTCCTGATCTTCGCCGCGCTGGCAGTGATCGCGCTGGCCGGGCTGCTCATGGTCAAGGGTCAGTGGCGTGCCCGCTGGACCGCCGCCGAAGGCGTGCGGATCTAACCGCGATGCCCCCTGGAAATCCCGCAACTGAACTGGACAAGCCGATGGAAATGCAACCCGTCATGCGCGCAGAGGACGACGCCCGCGAACACCTTGTGGTGATCGGCAACGGCATGGCGGGCTGCCGCGCGGTGGAGGAAGTACTCGCCCGCGATCCCGGCCGCTACCGGGTGACGATCTTCGGCGCCGAACCGCGCGTCAATTACAACCGCATCATGCTCTCCCCCGTGCTTGCGGGCGAGAAGAGCTTTGACGAGATCGTCATCAACACCGCCGAATGGTATGCCGACAATGCGATCGAACTGATCGCGGGCGATCCGGTGATTGCCATCGACCGCGAGGCGCGGATCGTCACTTCGCGCGCCGGCGTCGCCACCGCTTACGACCGGCTGCTGATCGCCACCGGATCGGACCCGTTCATCATCCCGGTGCCCGGACACGATATGCCCGGCGTCATTTCCTTCCGCGATATGGACGATGTGGACGCCATGCTCGCGGCCGCGAACAAGGGTGGCAGCGCGGTGGTTATCGGTGGCGGGCTGCTGGGGCTGGAAGCCGCGCATGGCCTCAGCCTGCGCGGCATGAAGGTCACCGTGCTGCACCTGATGCCCACGCTGATGGAACGGCAATTGGACGAAGCGGCGGGCTGGCTGCTGAAACAGGCACTGGAGGAGCGCGGCCAGACGATCCTGACCGGGGCGGACACTGCCGCGATCACCGGCGAAACCCATGTCACCGGCGTCGAACTGAAGGACGGCACCGTGATCCCCGCCGATCTGGTGGTGATGGCGGTCGGCATCCGCCCTTCCACCGCTCTGGCGAAACAGGCTGGGCTGGCGGTCGGGCGCGGCATTCAGGTGGACGACCACATGGTCAGCTCCGATCCCGCGATCCTCGCCGTGGGCGAATGCGTGGAACATGACGGGCAATGCTACGGCCTCGTCGCGCCACTGTGGGACATGTGCCGCGCGCTGGCCGATCACCTGACCGGCGCGCCCACCGGCTATCGCGGCTCGGTCACGTCCACCAAGCTCAAGGTGTCCGGTATCGACGTGTTTTCCGCCGGCGATTTTTCGGGCGGCCCGGAATGCGAGGATATCGTGCTGCGTGACGCCAGCCGCGGCATCTACAAGCGCGTGGTGGTGAAGGCGGACCGCATCGTTGGCGCGGTGCTTTATGGCGATACTGCCGACGGCGCCTGGTATTTCGATCTGCTGAAGAAACAGGAATGCGTGGCGGACATCCGCGATGCGCTGATCTTCGGCCAGGCTTTCGCCCAGGGAGGGGGCGCGGCGGACCCTAGGGCGGCCGTTGCGGCGCTTTCCGAGGATGCGGAAATCTGCGGCTGCAACGGCGTCACCAAGGAACAGGTGGTCACCTGCATCGAAGCGGGCGCTTGCAGCCTTGATGCCGTGCGCGGCACCTGCAAGGCGTCGGCCAGTTGCGGTTCCTGCACCGGACTGGTCGAGACACTGCTGGAACTGACGCTGGGCGAAGCGGTGCAGGCCGGGCCGAAGACCATGTGCAAATGCACCAGCTTCGGCCATGACGATGTGCGGCGCGAGATTGTGGCGCAGGCGATGCGCTCAATCCCCGAGGTGATGCAGAAGCTGCACTGGTCCACGCCCGACGGCTGTTCCTCCTGCCGTCCTGCGCTCAATTATTATCTGCTCTGTGCCCTGCCGGGCGAGTATGTGGACGATCAGCAGAGCCGCTTCGTCAACGAACGGCTGCATGCCAATATCCAGAAGGACGGCACCTATTCCGTCGTTCCGCGCATGTGGGGCGGGCTGACCAATCCGCGCGAATTGCGGGCCATTGCCGATGTCGTCGAAAAATATGACGCGCCGATGGTCAAGGTCACCGGCGGCCAGCGCCTCGATATCTTCGGCATCAAAAAGGAGGATCTGCCCGCCGTCTGGGCCGATCTGAATGCGGCGGGGATGGTCAGCGGCCATGCCTATGGCAAGGCGTTGCGTACGGTGAAGACCTGCGTCGGCAGCGACTGGTGCCGCTTCGGCACGCAGGATTCCACCGGCCTCGGCGTCAAGCTCGAACGGATGAGCTGGGGCAGCTGGATGCCGCACAAGTTCAAGATCGCCGTCAGCGGCTGCCCGCGCAATTGCGCCGAAGCGACGATCAAGGACTTCGGCATAATCTGCGTCGATTCCGGTTACGAACTGCATGTCGGCGGCAATGGCGGCATCCACCTGCGCGGCACGGACCTGCTGTGCAAGGTCGCCACCGAGCAGGAGGCGATGGATTACTGCGCCGCCTTCATCCAGCTCTATCGCGAGGAAGCCCGCTATCTGGAACGCACCGCGCCCTGGATCGAGCGGGTCGGCCTCGACTACCTCAAATCCCGCCTGATCGAGGATGCCGCCGGGCGCGAGAAACTGCGCGCTCGGTTCCTCTATGCGAAGAGCTTCTCGCAGCGAGACCCCTGGGCGCAGCGCGCCGCCGGGACGGAACGCGAACACCACGCGCCGATCGGGCGCTTCATCCCGCGGAAGGAAATGGCATGATCGGCGACTGGCTCGACATCGGCTGGCTGGAGGATATCCCTGTGCGCGGCAGCCGGGTGCTGCAGGTGGAGGGTGGCGATGATATCGCCGTCTTCCGCACCGGCGAGAACAAGGTGTTCGCCCTGCGCGATCGCTGCCCGCACAAGCACGGCCGGCTGAGCCAGGGCATCGTGCATGGCGGGGCTGTTGCATGCCCGTTGCACAACTGGCGTATTGCCCTTGCAACGGGCGAGGCGCTGGGGGACGACAAGGGCTGTACGCCGACGGTGCCGGTGAAAATCAGCGGCGGCCGGGTGCTGATCTGCCGTGCGGGCACTCTGAAAGCGGCTGCCTGATGCGCGATCCCGTTCGCACCACCTGCGCCTATTGCGGCGTCGGCTGCGGCATCCGCGCGACGGTTACCGGCGATCGCGCGGTACGGATAGAGGGCGATCCCGAGCACCCAGCCAATCACGGGCGGCTGTGTTCCAAGGGCACGCATCTTGGCGAGACGGTCGGGCTGGAGGGCCGCCTGCTGCATCCGATGATCGGTCGCGGTGCGAAGGGGCGCCGGGCGAGTTGGGACAAGGCGCTGGATCTCGTCGCAAAGCGTTTTCGCGACACCATCGCCCGCCATGGGCCGGAAAGCGTGGCCTTCTACGTGTCCGGCCAGTTGCTGACCGAGGATTACTACGTCGCCAACAAGCTGATGAAGGGCTTCATCGGTTCGGCCAATATCGACACCAATTCCCGCCTCTGCATGTCGAGCGCGGTCGCCGCTCATACCCGCGCTTTTGGCGAGGATGTGGTGCCCGCGCACTACGAAGATATCGACGCCGCCGACCTGATCGTGCTGGCAGGATCGAACGCCGCCTGGTGCCACCCGATCGTCTATCAGCGTATCCGCGCACGGTGCGAAGCCGGGGCGAGGCTGGTCGTGATCGATCCCCGCCGCACCGAAACGGCGGAGGAGGCGGATCTGCACCTCGCCATCCGCCCCGGCAGCGACGTGGCATTGATGAACGGGCTGCTCCAATGGTGCCGCGAAGCGGACGCGCTGGATGCCGCCTATCTGGACCGGCATGTCGCCGTGCCACGCGATTTCTGGGATGAACTTGCTGAAGGCAACGATCTATGGAGCACCGCCCGCATCTGCGACGTGCCCCCGGCGGACTTGCGTCGGTTCTACGAATTGTTCGCAGCCACGCCGCGCACGGTCACGATCTTCAGCCAGGGGATCAACCAGTCGCTGTCCGGCACCGATCAGGGCAATGCGATCATCAATGTCCACCTTGCCACCGGACGGATCGGCAAGCCGGGAGCAGCGCCGTTCTCCATCACCGGCCAGCCCAATGCCATGGGCGGGCGCGAGGTCGGCGGGCTGGCCTCCACACTGGCGGCACATATGGATTTCGCGCCGGACAATCGCGCGCTGGTGCAGCGCTTCTGGGCCTCGCCCACCATAGCCGAAAAGCCGGGACTGAAGGCAGTCGACCTGTTTCGCGCCGTTGGCGAAGGGCGGATCAAGGCGCTGTGGATCATGGCCACCAATCCGGCCGTCTCCATGCCGGATATCGCCCGCGTGCGCGACGCGCTGGCCGCCTGCACCTTCGTGGTCTCCAGCGAAGTGATGGAGCGAACCGACAGCAGTGCATTCGCCCATGTCCGCCTGCCCGCCGCCGCATGGGGCGAAAAGGACGGCACCGTCACCAATTCCGACCGCACCATCAGCCGCCAGCGCGCCTTCCTGCCGCTGCCGGGCGAGACGCGGCCCGACTGGTGGATCGTCAAGGAGATCGGGCGGCGAATGGGGTGGAAGACTGCGTTTACCTACGATCGGCCGGCGGAAATCTGGCGCGAGCATTGCCGGCTTTCCACCTATCGCAACGATGGCGCGCGGCTGTTTGCCCTGCCGGGTAGGGGCGACGGCGGCAACGCGGGTTACGATGCGATGGAGCCGTTCCGCTGGGGCGACAGGCCCTTTGCCGACGGGCGCTACTTCACACATGATGGACGAGCGCGGCTGATCCCCGTCACGCAACGCGTCCTGCCCGAAGCGCCGCCGCGCTGGCCGCTGACGCTCAATACCGGGCGCTATCGCGATCATTGGCACACGATGACCCGCACTGGCCTGTCGCCGCGTTTGGCTCGCCATCGCGAAGAACCGCTGGTGGAAATCCATCCCGACGATGCTGAAGCACTGGGAATTGCGGAAGATGCGCTGGCGCGTGTCCTCACCCCTCAGGGTGCGAGTGTGTTCCGTGCGCGGATAAGCGCTGCGCAGCGCAAGGGCGAGATATTCACGCCGATCCACTGGACCGACAAAACCTCTACCGGTGGACGCGCTGGCCTGTTGCCTGCCCCGCTGACGGATCCGGTTTCCGGCCAGCCGGGTTTCAAATCCACGCCCGCGCGGGTGGAGCCGGTATCGGTCCAATGGCGCGGTTTCGCGATCCTGTCCGGCGATTTGGCCGCTCCTCCGCAATGCCAGTGGGCGACGCGTGTGGCGGTTCCGGCGGGTACGCTATGGGAAGTGGCCGGCGACGATGGCGAAACGCCCAGTATGGAGCGGTTGCTGCCTTCGGGCGAGAGGATCGAGGCAAGTGATTCAGCGCGTGGCACACGCCGCATCGCTATATTGCAGAGCGGGCGGATGGCCGCCGCATTATTCATCACCCGCAGTGGTGAACTGCCTCCGCGCGACTGGCTGGTTTCCCAATTGGGAGAACCGGAAGCCGCTCCAACCCTGCTCGCGGGCCGGGCTCCCGGGGCGCTGCCCGATCGCGGGCCCATCGTCTGCGCTTGTTTCGACATAGGGCTGAACACGGTGATCGCTGCCATTCGCGAGCGGCAACTGGTCGATGTCGCCGCCATCGGTGCCGCCTTGCGCGCCGGGACCAATTGCGGATCGTGTCGCCCCGCGCTGGCCCGTATTCTCACGGAAGACAGGGAGGTAGCCAATGGCTGACGATTTTGCGCCGGGCACCGTATGGCTGGTGGGTGGCGGGCCGGGCGATCCGGAACTGTTGACGGGCAAGGCATTGCGCCTGATCCAGCGCGCCGACATCGTGTTCCACGATGCGCTGGTCGGCCCGCAAATCCTTGGCCTGATTCCGGTAGGCACGGAACTGGTCAGCGTCGGCAAGCGCGCCGGGCGGCATTCAAAAGATCAATCCACCATCGACGCACTGCTGGTCACGGCGGCGGGACGCGGTCTTCGGGTCGTGCGGCTGAAAGGCGGCGATCCATCGCTGTTCGGCCGTTCGGCGGAGGAGATCGCGGCCCTGCGCGCCGCCGGCCATCCGGTGCATGTCTGTCCCGGGATCACGGCAGCCAGCGCCGCTGCCGCCTCTGCCGGCATCTCGCTGAGCTTGCGCGGCGTGGCGCGCGATGTGCGTTTCGTCACCGCTCATAGCCGCAGCGGCGCAACCCTGGACCTCGATTGGGCTGCGCTGGCAAACAGCGGCTCGACCCTCGCATTTTATATGGGCCGTGGCGCAGCAGAGAAAGTGGCATCTGCACTGATCGCGGCCGGCATGGACTGCGCCACGCCGGTATTAATTGCCTGCAATGTCAGCCTTCCGGGTGAGCATCGGCTCACGACACGGCTGGATCTCCTCGGCATCGCCACGAAATCCTTTTGCGCGGATGCGCCAACTATCATTCTGGTCGGGCAGTCCGTAAAGCCGCTTAACGGGAAGCTGACAGACCAAAAACTTGTTCGGCGAGAAATTTCACCGCACATAGGAGTCTAGGCCCTGCCGATACCGCCAACAAAGCCGACGTTCAGGCGCAGCTTGCGCTGCCCCTGAGAGCTGCCGATTGTTCAGCGAACCTTGTGGTATGTGGGCTTCCCTTAGCCCAGACTTCAGTATCCTGCAGTATTCGTGCATTCGCAGTGAGGAGAAATCCGAAAGACGCTATGGTAAGGCATGTCTGAACACCTGCCTACAATAGCTGAACGTCTATTTGCTCTGCGCTGCGGCGAAGTCCAAAGCCGAGCCTTACGATCGATCTCTGACCACCTCGCTCCTCTTACTTCCATGTTTCTGCAACCGGTAAGTATCAGCAGCCTTATCCATAGGGACCAGCGGCCCTCGGGTTCGCTCGCAAGCCAGACCGCCCGAACTTCCTGATCTGACAGCACCCTGGTTCTAATGACCTTATTGGTCCACGCTCCGCGCAGGCCGGCGAAGACATTGCGCTCAACATGCTCGCGTTCGAGAAGCCATTGGAAAAACGCGGACCCATTTTGCCGTACCTTGTCGGCCATCCGGCGCTTATCTCGATCCACCAACTCATCGATGATCTGAAGAGCGTGGGCCTTCGTGATCTTGGTCACAGACAAACCGCGCACGACTGGTAAGATGTAGCGCTTGAAGATGCGCTCTTTCTCGTCCTTGCTTCTCAGCCCTGACGCAACTTGCAGCTTATATTTCTCCCAAAGAACCTCCACGTCCAACTGCTGTTGTTCGACCTCTTCGCGTTTTCGATTGGCGGCTTCTCGCCGATGTTCGAGCTTGTCGCCGTGGGGGTCGGCACCGGCTTCGATCTTCGCTCGATATTGGCCGGCTAGTCTACGTGCGTCGCCCAAAGAGAGCAGCTTCGCGCTACCAAGCGTCAATTTCTTTCGTTGGCCGTAAGCTCGGTAGATCAGTCCATAACTGGTATGACCAGCCGGCGTGTGGACTAGCACAAAACCCGGTATGCCACCGAGCGAATAATGCTTGATTGAGGCCGGAAGATTTGAAGTTAACTTCACGATTTCTTTAACGGTTAGGGGTCTCAGCCGAGAAGTGCCCATCATAATCTCCCGTGTAGCCAGCCGTGTATCCAGAATTTGTGTATTTCAGTGAAATGATCTGTATATACAGTAACACATTGAGGAAGATTTTACAATGGTGGCAAAGCGTAGACCCTCTTCTTGGGTGTAATAATGAAATAATATAAAAGTATAAATGGAATATTTTACACCGAGAGGGTCGGGGGTTCGAGCCCCTCACCGCCCACCATTCCCTCTGATCATGGCATCACGTGCGCATCGTCTCGGAAGCTCGCGGCTCGGCGAAGTTGTCGCAGAGTTAACTCCGATCAAGTTTGGTGCCGTCCCGTTCCTTTATCCATTCAGGAAATGCCATCCACGAGATGGAATGAAGAGGAACGACCATGACACAGAATCCGAACCAGCCCGGCCAGCAAGACCGGAACCGCCAGCAGAACCAACAAGGCAACCAGCCGGGCCAGCAGGGCGAAGGGCAGCGGGACAAGCGCCCCGATCAGGACCAGCAAAGAGGTAGCCAGCAGGAACAGGGCCAACCCGATGACAAGCGGTCCGGTTCGCGTCAGGAAAACGACGGAAAGCACCCTGACCAGAATCGCTAGCCTCCGACGGGGGCCGTTTGCGCGGCCCCCAAGAGGTTTCGATTGGATGTTAATTGATTAGACCGGTTGACCTCAACGTCTCGGGCTCTAGCATTTGCTGCAATGCAAAATGAAATCGAGCTTCCATCGCCTCCACCGCTTGAAGACTGGATAAGAGAACAATCTGTCGCGCTTTTTCTCGATTTCGACGGAACACTTGTCGAAATTGCGGAAACGCCGGAGGGTATTCAGGTATCTGATGATCTGGCCGTGCGGCTGGAACACCTGTCAGCTGGAATAGGCGGCAGGTTGGCTCTCGTTACCGGGCGGGCACTTTCCAACATTCATTTGCACCTTGGCGTCAACTCTCTTCTGATCGTCGGGTCACACGGTGCGGAGTTCAGCGATGCGGCGGACAAGGGCGTTACCCTGTCGAATGCCACGTTGGACGAGATTGCCCCGCTTCTCGCACAATGGCCGGGCCTGCTGCTTGAAAGCAAACCGCACGGCATTGCGATTCATTACCGGCAGGAACCGGCCGCCGAGCCGGTCGTCCTTACTATCATGCAACAGGTCGCGGAATGGGAGGGTCTCTCTGTGCGCCGCGGCAAGATGGTGGTCGAGCTGGGTCCTGCGAATGTTAACAAGGGATGGGCGGTCACGCGGCTCATGGCCCAACCGCCTTTCATCGGCGCCATGCCGATATTCATCGGCGATGACGTGACTGACGAAGACGGCTTTGCCGCGGCAGAGGCCGCTGGGGGCTTCGGCATTCTTGTCGGCTCGGCACGCGCGACTGCCGCTCGCTATCGACTGAAAACTATACAGGAAGTTTATCATTGGCTGGGACTTTGAGCGACCTTTCCCTGTGGCCGATCGGCAATTGCCAGGTCAGTGCGCTGGTCGACAGCGCGGCAGGTTTCGTCTGGGGCTGCGTTCCACGCGTAGATGGCGATCCGGTGTTCTGTGCCCTGATGAACGGCGATCGGCAGAACGAGGGCGTCTGGCGGTTCGAGCTTGAGGGCCAGGTCAGCTCCTCCCCGCAGTACAATCGAAATACCGCGATCCTGACCACCCGGCTGGAAGCGGCCGATGGCAGCGCCGTCGATGTGATCGATTTCTGCCCCCGGTCCGAACGTTCGGGCCGGATGTATCGCCCCGTGGCCTATGTCCGCATTGTCCGCCCGGTCGCGGGCAACCCGCGTCTGCGGATGAAGCTTTCGGCCATGCGCGGCTATGGGGAGGAGCAGGCACCGACGACCTGCGGCACCAATCACATCCGCTATCTGATCGGCCATCAGCCGCTCCGCCTCACTACCGACGCGCCGGTCGGCTATGTGATGGAGGGGCTGGCCTTTCGCGTGGAGTCCGATCAGCACTTCTTTCTTGGCCCGGACGAGCCGTTCACTGGCAACGTGCGGGAAGTCATCCGGGGAATGGAGGAAGCGACCGCTAAATACTGGCGCACCTGGGTGCGCGGGCTGGCGACGCCGATGGAATGGCAGGACGCGGTGATCCGCGCGGCCATCACTCTGAAGTTGTGCCAGCATGAAGAAACCGGCGCGATCGTCGCGGCGCTGACCACATCTATCCCCGAAGCTGCCAACAGCGAACGCAACTGGGACTATCGTTATTGCTGGATACGCGACGCCTATTACACCGTGCAGGCGCTCAACCGGCTGGGCGCGCTGGATGTGCTGGAAAAGTATCTCGCCTATCTCCGCAACATTGTTGACCGCGCTGCGGGCGGGCAGATTCAGCCGCTCTATTCGGTGATGGGCGTGGCCGAACTGGACGAAGGCTTTGCGCCTAACCTTGCTGGCTATCGCGGGATGGGGCCGGTGCGGGTCGGCAACGCCGCCTACAAGCAGGTGCAACACGATGCCTATGGCCAGATAGTGCTGCCAACGGTTCAGGGCTTCTTCGACCAGCGGCTGTTCCGCATGGCTGACGAGCGGGATTTCGAAAGCCTGGAAACCGTTGGGGAGGTGGCGTGGAAGATGCACGACCAGCCTGACGCGGGCCTGTGGGAATTCCGCACGCGGCAGCTTGTCCATACCTACTCTGCCGTCATGAGCTGGGCCGCATGTGACCGGCTGGCTAATGTCGCCGCACACATCGGCCGCCCTGATCGGGAGGAGTTCTGGAACGTCCGGGCCGACAAGATCCGCGAAACCATCGAGCAACAGGCGTGGGACGTTGCGGCTGGCCACTATGGCGCCGCCTTCGGCCACGCGCATCTGGACGCCAGCCTGCTCCAGATGGTCGAATTGCGCTATCTGCGTGCGGGCGACCCACGCTTTCAGGCCACTTTCGCCGCGATCGAAAAGGCGCTGCGGCGCGGTGAACATATGCTGCGATATGATAGCGAGGATGATTTCGGCCTGCCGGAAACCGCCTTCAATTTCTGCACCTTCTGGCTGATCGAGGCCCTGCACCTGTGCGGCCGCACGGAAGAGGCGCGGGACCTGTTCGAAAAGATGCTGGCTCACCGCACGCCGTCCGGCCTGCTGTCGGAAGATCTCGATTTCGAAACGGGGGAGTTGTGGGGCAACTTCCCGCAGACCTATTCGCTGGTGGGCATCATCCATTGCGCCGGGCTTCTGTCGCGCGGCTGGGATAGCGTGCGATGAGCCGGCTGATCGTCGTTTCGAACCGGGTTTCGGTCACCAAGGGCCGCGGTGCTGCCGGCGCACAGGGCGGCCTCGCCGTCGCCATGAGCGCGGCGGTGCGCAAATACGGGGGCATATGGTTCGGCTGGTCGGGCAAGGAAACGGACCGGTTTACCGGCCAGCTTACGATGGAACGGGTCGATGGCTTCACCACTGCCACGCTCGATCTCGAACCGCAGGATGTTGAGGAATATTACGACGGTTACGCCAACCGTACCCTCTGGCCGCTGTTCCATTACCGTATCGATCTGGCGGAATACGAAAACGAGTTCGGGCGCGGCTATGAACGTGTGAACGATCGTTTCGCCAACAGCCTGCACCCCCTGGTGGAGGATGACGATATCATCTGGGTGCAGGACTATCACTTCCTGCCCCTGGGTGAACGGCTGCGGGCGCAGGGTGTGCGCAACCGTATCGGCCTGTTCCTGCACATACCCTGGCCGCCCACGCGCCTGCTGGTATCGCTGCCCCATCACGAACGGCTGGTGCAGGCGCTGCTGCATTATGACCTGATCGGCTTCCAGTCGGTCGAATGGCTCGAAAGCTTCCTCCACTATTGCCGCAAGGAACTGGGTGCGGAAGTGAACGAGGAAACCGGCGTGATACGTGTGGGTGACCGCAGCGTCATCGCGCGCGCCTTTCCCATCGGCATCGACCATGCGGAATTCATGGCGCTGGCCGATACCGAAGTGGCGCAGCGCGCTCAGGAACGGCTCGCCAGCAGCGCCCGAACCCGCACGATCGCGATCGGTGTCGATCGGCTCGATTACAGCAAGGGCCTGCCTGAACGGATCGACGCGCTGGACCGCCTGTTCGGCAGCGAAGATGACATGGTCAACCAGTTGCTGTTCGTTCAGATCGCGCCCCCGTCGCGAGAGGATATCGTTTCCTACCAGCAGATCCGCGCGACGCTGGAACACAAGACGGGCCAGTTCAACGGCGCGCATTCGGATGTCGATCTGGTGCCCATCCGTTACGTCAACCGGGGGTTCGGGCGGGCGGAACTGTTCGGCTTCTACCGTGCGGCCAAGATCGGGCTGGTCACCCCGCTGCGCGATGGGATGAACCTTGTGGCGAAGGAATACGTCGCCGCGCAGGACCCGGAAGATCCCGGCGTGCTGATACTTTCCCGCTTTGCCGGGGCGGCCGAGCAGTTGACCGATGCGCTGCTCGTCAATCCGCATAATGGCGGCGAAGTCGCGCGCGCGATCCTAGCCGCGATGCGAATGCCGCTCGCGGAACGGAAGGAGCGTTGGGAAAAGCTGTATGATGTCGTGAAAAGCGCCGATGTCCGCGACTGGGCGGACGATTTCCTCAACGTGCTGGAACGGTGCGGCGCATCCGGCGACTGACCGGGCCGCACATCATGGTTCCAGCGGCAAACAGACCTCGAATGTGCTGCCCACGCCCGGTTCGCTGAACTTCAGGGCGATCGTGCCCCCGTGCAGCTCCACCAGTTGCTTCACCAGCGCCAGCCCTATGCCCAGGCCATCCTGCGCGGCGCGCCCGGCGCCGGGAACCTGCGCGAACAGATCGAAAATGCTCTCCTGCGCGTCGTAGGGGATACCGATACCGCTGTCGGCCACGTCGATGCGCGCCGTTTCCCCATCTACTCTGGCCGTAAGGCGTATTTCGCCCGGTTCGGGCGTGTATTTCACCGCATTGTTGATCAGGTTGATCACGATCTGCGCAATCCGGGCGTCGTCCGCCATAAGCCATACGGGCTCGCTCGTGATATCGACGATCAGCGTGTGTCCGTCCGCCTCCACCGCAGGCAGGCAGGCTTCCACCGCATAGGATAGCGCGTCCTGCAACAGGATGCGCCTGGATTTGAGGGCGATCTTGCCCTGATCGATCCGCGCGATGTCCAGCAGGTCCTCTACCAGCCGCGAAAGGTGGCTTATGCTGCGCCCCATCTGGAAGCGGATTTCGCGCGCCTGCTCCGTCCCCTCGCGCTTTTCCAGCAGGTTGAGGCCGGATTGCAGCGCCATCACCGGATTGCGCAACTCGTGACCCAGCATGGCGAGGAACTGGTTCTTGTGCGTGTCCGCCCGCTTCAGCGCTCCCGTCAGCGCGCCCAGCTCGTCGCGCTGGCTGGTTACGCGGCGGCGCTGTTCGTA
Source organism: Croceibacterium sp. (assembly GCA_035555595.1). Taxonomy (GTDB): domain Bacteria; phylum Pseudomonadota; class Alphaproteobacteria; order Sphingomonadales; family Sphingomonadaceae; genus Croceibacterium_A. Next base: position 51,820 of record DATMGK010000022.1, read on the forward strand.
AAGGTCGAAGAACACGGCGGCTTTTGACCGCAGGACATGCGCTTCCAGCGGCTTCTGGATGAAGTCCACCGCACCCGCCTCATACCCGCGAAACTTGCGCTGCACTTCGGCGCTGCCTGCGGTGAGAAAGATGATCGGAACGTGCCGGGTCCGCTCGCTCCCACGCATGAACTCCGCAAGCTGGAAGCCGTCCATTCCAGGCATCTGCACGTCCAGCAGGGCCAGCGCCACGTCATGCGCCAGCAACAGCTCCAGTGCCTCCTCGCCAGACTGCGCTTTCAGGCAGATCAGCCCGTCACGCTTCAACAGCGCTTCCAGAGCCAGCAGGTTCTCCGCCAGATCGTCGACAAGCAGACAGTAAACAGGTTCTTCGCCGTGCATCATGCTGTCAGCCCAAGAAGGAAGGACGCGATACCGCCCAGGCTTTCCACCCGGGCGGCGGGAGTTTTCGTCAGCGCGGCAACCGGCATGGTCGGGGCAGAAGCCGAAGCCGGGTCCTGTACGATGGCCGTGCCACCTGCTCCGGCCACCATCGCCATGCCTGCCGCGCCGTCCTGATTGGCGCCTGTCAGGATGACCGCCACCAGTTCCTGGCCAAAAGCATCGGCGGCGCTTTCCAGCAGCACGTCGATCGCCGGGCGGCTGAAATTGACCTGTTCATCGGATGAAAGCGCCAGGGAACCGTCCCGCTCCACCAGCAGGTGATAATCCGACGGGGCGAAATAGATGGTGCCGGGGATCGCCGGTTCCTTGTCCTCCGCCTCTTTCACCGTGGCTTTGCAGCGCGTCTGAAACAAAGAAACGAGCGCATTGCTGCGGTCGGACGGGACATGGACCACTATCAGGACCGGCACCGGAAAGTCGGCCGGTAACAGGGGCAGAATCTTCAGCAGCGCCTGCACCGCACCGGCGGAAGCGCCGATGACAACGGCCCTGATTGGCGGCCCGCTCATGGTTCGCACCTCTGGTATATCTTCTCCTCGCGCACGAAGTCGGCAAAGCCAGATGCGTGGCGTGAAAACCGCAGGCTTTCCTTTGCGCCCAGTCCCAGAAAACCCTTTCGCACCAGGGAGTCGCGGAACAGGCCCACGGCCCGATCCTGCAATTCCCGATCGAAATAGATCATCACGTTGCGGCACGAGATCAGGTGCATCTCGCCAAAGACGGAATCCGTCACCAGGCTGTGATCGGAAAAGACCACCCGTTCGCGCAGGGTCTTGTCGAAGGCGGCGCGGCCGTGATCCGCGCGATAGTAATCCGACAGGGATGTGCGCCCGCCAGACTGCTGATGGTTCTCGGTGAACTTGCGGATCAGGTCCTGCGGATAGATCCCCATTTCCGCGGCGTTCAGGGCATCGGGGTTGATGTCCGTCGCATAGAACAGCGTGCGATCGTACAGCCCTTCCTCGCGGAACAGGATCGCCAGCGAATAAAGCTCCTCTCCGTGGCTGCACCCCGCGACCCATACTTTCAGCGACGGGTAGGTCTTCAGGTGCGGCATCACCTGTTCGCGCAGTGCCCTGAAATAGGAAGGGTCGCGGAACATCTCGCTGACCTGCACGGTCAGGTAATTCAGCAGGCGCGGCAACAGCGTGGCGTCATGCAGCACGCCTTCCTGCAAGGCGGAAACGCTGGAAAAGCCCAGTTGCGTTGTCGCCTGAATGACGCGCCGTTTGATGGAGGCGCGGGCATATTGCCGGAAATCATAGTGATACCGGCGATGCAGCGCCTCCAGAAACAACTGGATTTCGATATCTTCCACGTCTTCCCGGACCGTCACGATGTCACCGCGGCATCCAGACCCGCACCAGCGACAGCAGCTTGTCCACGTCGATGGGCTTGGCCATGTAATCGTTGGCACCGGCTTGCAGGCACTTCTCCTGATCGTCGGGCATCGCCTTCGCCGTCAGCATAACGATCGGCAGGTCGCGCCAGCGGGGATCGTCGCGGATTTCCCGAGTGGCGGACAGGCCGTCCATCACCGGCATCATCACGTCCATCAGGACCAGATCGATTGCCCCGGCCTTATCGGCAGAAGCTGCATCCAGCGCCTCGATCGCCTCGCGCCCATTGCGCGCGATTTCGATCAGCGCGCCGCGCGGCTCCAGCACGCTCGTCAGCGAATAGACATTGCGCACATCGTCTTCGACTATCAGGATTTTGCGGCCTTCCAGCACGGCATCGCGATAGCGGGCTTTCTGGATCATCTGCCGCTGTTCCGGGGGCAGTTCGGAAACCACCCGGTGCAGGAACAGCGTCACCTCGTCCAGCAGCCGCTCCGGAGACTTCGCGCCCTTGATGATGATGGAACTGGAATAGCGGCGAAGCTGCTGTTCCTCGTCCTCCGAAAGTTCGCGCCCGGTATAGACGATCACTGGCGGAAAATTGCGATCCTCGTTCTGACTCAGCGTTTCCAGCAATTCATAGCCCGACGCATCGGGCAGGGTCAGGTCCAGCACCATGCAGTCGAAAGTCTGCTGTTCCAGCTGCTCCAGACATTCCGCCGCCGTGCCTACGCCGATCGTTTCGACATCGTCCGACAGCAGCAGTCGCCCCACCGCGTCCCGCTGCACGGGATCATCTTCCACAATCAGCACGCGCCGCATCCGGGTGGTCAACTGCGTCTGCAACCGCGTCAGCACGGCTGCCAGTTCATCCCGCTTGATCGGCTTCAGATGATATCCCACCGCGCCCAGCGACAGTGCGGTCTGGCTTTGATCACTGGCCGAAACGACATGGATGGGGATGTGCCGCGTTTCGTCATCGTGCTTCAGCCGGTCGAGGACGGTCAGGCCGGACTGGTCAGGCAATCCCAGATCCAGCACGATGGCGTTCGGCTGGAATTCGCCCGCCATCCGTATCGCGTCTTCGGCCGTTCCCGCGATGATGCAGTGAAAACCCATTTCGCGGGACAGATCGCATACGATGGAGGCGAAGACGTCGTCGTCCTCGATCACCAGCAATACCCGGCGGCTCCTGTCCAGCGCACCCAGGTCATCCTCCACCGTGCGCCGGGAACGCCGCGGCTTGGAGACGGGAGGGGCCGGTTTGGGGTCGGTCAGGGCGGGGAGGGGCGCAGCCAGCCCCGCTTCGGGCCTCGGCGCCACTTGCGATGCGTCGTAAACCTCGGGCACGGTTAGCGAAAAGGCGCTGCCTTTACCGGGGGTGCTTTCCAGACTGATCGTCCCGCCCAGAAGCCGGGACAATTCGCGCGAGATGGAAAGGCCAAGGCCGGTCCCGCCGAACTTGCGGCTGATGGTCCCGTCGGCCTGCTGGAACGCCTCGAAGATGCCCTTCTGCTGATCCTTCGATATGCCGATGCCGGTATCGCGCACCGTGAAGACGATCTTGCCATCGTCGGCGCCAGCCACAGTCAGTCCGACGCGGCCTTTTTCGGTGAACTTCAGCGCGTTTGACAGCAGATTTCGCAGGATCTGTTCGATCCGCAGCCGATCCGTTTCCATTGCACTCGGGGCGTCGTCAGCCACCTCGATATCGAAATCCAGCCCTCGCTGGCTCGCGATGGGTGCGAAGATCTGCCTCAGGTCGCCGGTCAACCGCTGGATCGATACCGCTTCCGCCTGAATCTGCACATGGCCTGCCTCGATCTTCGACAGATCAAGAATATCGTTGATCAGGGTCAGCAGATCGTTGCCTGACGATTCAATAGTTTGGGCGTACTTTATCTGATCCGGTGAAAGGTTGCCGTCCGGATTGTCGCCCAGCAGCTTGGACAGGATCAGCAGGGAATTGAGCGGTGTGCGCAACTCGTGCGACATATTCGCCAGGAAGTCTGACTTGTACTGGCTGGCCTGTTCCAGCTCTCGCGCTTTCAGTTGCAGCGCGGCGGCTGCTTTTTCCAGCTGGTCGCGTTGCGTTTCCAGCGTTTGCGCCTGTTCCTCCAGCTCGCTGTTCGTCTGCTCCAGTTCGACCTGCTGCTGCTCCAGCCGCACCTGCGATTCTTTCAGCGCGCGGCCCTGTTCTTCCAGTTCCTCGTTGGAAACGCGCAGCTCCTCGCTCTGGGCCTGAAGCTCGGTCGCCTGCCGCTGGGTTTCCTGCAATGCGTCCTGAAGCTGGGCCCGCAGGCGCGCGGAACGAAGCGCTATGCCCAGCGGCTCGGCCATTTCGGCCAGCAGAGCAACGGCGCCTTCCGGCACGGCGTCGAAGAAGCCCAGTTCCATCACGCCCGTGACCGATCCGTCGACGCTGGCCGGGGCGATCACCAGATGCCTTGGCCGATCGTTGCCGAACGCGGAACCGATCTTGAGATAAGTGTCCGGCAGATCGCGAATGACGATGGGGCTTCCGTCCGTCGCCACCCGGCCCAGCAGCCCTTCGTTATAGCGGAAGGTGCGCGGCATTTCGCCGTCGGCCAGAATGCCCAGCGCGGCGACCTGCCTGAACGTTCCGCCTTCGCCCTTGAACAGCACGCCACCCTGAAACCCAAGATAGGTGGACAGGAAATCGAGCACGTCCTGCCCGATGCGCTCCACCGTCTTGTCCCCGCGCACCACGCGGGCAATCCCCAGTTGCCCCGCTTTCAGCCAGTCCTGCTGAACGCGCGCGCGCGCATTGCGGCGCACCAGCAGGAACATGATCAGGGTCAGACCGGCACCGATCAGTGCTGCCACGATGCCGCCGATCATGGCCTGCTGCGATGCGTCCGCCATTTCCTCTATACGGATCTGGCGCTGGCGCAGTTCCTCATCGCTGATGACGGCCAGCTTCTGACGGATGGTGTCCATCTCCTGCTTGCCCTGATCAGTACCGACCGCCTCCAGCGCCGCGGTGAACCCTGCTGAACGGCGCAGCCTGATTGCACGGTCCAGTTCAGCCAGCTTCGCATCGATATGCGGGCGCAGATCTTCGAGGTTGGTTTGCTGTTCCAGATCCCCGGCCAGCAGCCGTTCCACGCGCTGCCATCGCACTGGCAGGGCATCGATGGCGGTGGCGTAAGGCTGGAGATAGCTTTCCCTGCCGGAAAGCAGGTATCCGCGCTGCCCCGTCTCCGCATCCTGCAGGGCGGAAAACAGCTCGGTCAGCTCGATCAGCACGGTGTGCGTCTCTCGCACTTGCCGTTCCGAAGCCTGCAACTGCTGAATGTTCGACCATGACAGGAAGCCGCTGATCGCGAAGAATATCAGCCCGACACACAGCCCCAGCGTCGACCACAATCGTGCCCTCATCCCGTCACGCACTGCCGAACCCCTCTTCCAAGATCGGCAAGGTCTAACGCCGCGCAGGCAATTGGCAACAATTTCAATATTTTCCTGAAGAAAATCGGCCGCGCGCGGGAAACCCGCCATTCCCGCGGAACCCGGACCCACGAGAGCGATAGAATACGCCGGAAACGCGTTGGTTCCCGATCACTCGGCCGTTGCGGATTCCCCGGGCAGGTTCGGTCCCCGCCGAGGCGATAGAGGCTGCTTCAGCCCGCGCTCGTTTCTCGCGAAAACGCATCCCTTTCGCGCTGCGCGGCTCGGGGCAGGTCGAACAGCACGCGCTGTTCCTTGAAATCGATCGCCACGCGGCGGAACAGTCTCAGTTCGGCCATGCCCAGCACCAGCGCAGGTTCCTGGCTCAACCCCAGCGATGCGAAAGTGGGGGCCTCCACAAAGGCGATGGGGAAATTGCGCAGGCTGGCGCGCCCTACCGTCAGCTTGCCCGCGAACTTCACGGTGCCGCGCATTGCCTCGCCGTTCACATCGGTCAGTTGTGACCGGCCAACCACATCGGCCTGCCGCAGCCGCGCGGCCAGTGCCGCGTTGCCCACTGCCCCTTCCGCGCCGGTATCGATGATGATCGAGACGGGAATGTTGTCGATCACCGCGCGCTTGATCACCAGTTGCCCCAGCTTCCGGTCCGCGCTGACGATGAAATCATAATCGTCCCCCGTCCGCCCGTTGTCGGAAACGGTCAGCGTGCGTGTGTCGAAATCCAGCAGCACGCGCTGATCGGCCAGACTGTCGAGGCCCAGTATGCCGTCCGCCCCGGCGAGATGGTTGGCATCCAGCAGCGGGGCCTTGCGCACACCGAACGTCCGGTTGCCCAGCGTGATCGCGCTGATCGCCGCCGTTTCCACTGTCTGTCGGCTGGCCATGCCCACCAGCGTCGCCGTCGTGCGGTCGGAAAGCTGAAGGCGATCGGCCAATTCGCGCGACAGGACTGTCGCCTGAGAGCCGGTATCGACCATGAAGCGGAATGGCCCCTGATCCCCGATGGTGACGGGAACGGTCATCCGCAGATTTTCCGCCTCTGTCAGGGCAAAGGTTTGCTGCCCGCCCACTGGAGCAGGGGGCAGTTCCGGCGCCGGGACATTGGCGCACAATACCAGCGCCGCCATACTGGCGACGGTCGGCTGTATCCAGCCCATTCAGTTCTCTCCCACGGTGGCCGGGTTTCCGGCTCTCGGGGATCATAACGCCTGAAGGGGAAGTTAGTCTAACGCTATCCTGCGGTTTTGTGCGGTTTAGGACACAGGCTTCAGATGGCTGTGCTCGTCATGGCTGTGGTCCTGCGGGCCGTGCTGATGATCGTGCGCCACGGCCAGCAGGTTGACCGCACCGAACGTCACCCCCCGCTCTCCCCGAACGCGATCGGCGAAGGCGCGCACGGCGGCGGTTTCGCCTTTCAGCATCACGCTTTCCATCGAATGGAAATGGTCCAGCCGCACCACGGTGCTGGCCGCCACCAGATCATGATGCGCGTGCTGCAGTTCAGCCAGCCGCTGCGGCAGCGCGCGGATGCGGTGGTCGACGATGTAGGACAGGTTCGCGACACAGCGATCGCCCGCGTTGTCCTCCATGCGCCAGCGGGCCAGCCCCTCGCGGACCAGATCGCGCACGGCTTCCGACCGGCTGGAATATCCGCGGGCGGTCGATTCCCGGTCCAGCGACAGGCCCAGCTGATCGTCGATCGAGATCGTGATTCGATGCATCGCGCGCAACTCTAGCAAATGCCGCCAGTCCCCGCGCGCCGGAACTCTCTGCCGCGATATGGGGGCCCTACGTCAAACGCCCCATGCCACGTGCCCCAGCGTCGCCCTTATGACGATTCCGGAATTTCTTCATACGGCGTGAGGGGCGAATGACAGTGCAGACTTGCGATAGAGTCCCGGCCCGGCGGCCATGGCGCAAAGCGGCCACCGCGCTTGGCCTTTCCGCCATGCTCCTGCCGTCAGCGGCGCTGGCGCATGACATATCGCAAATGGCGCAGCAGACCATGTTGCAGGGCGGGTTGCTCGAAGCGGTCTGGCTGGGCGCCGAACACATGCTCACCGGGTGGGATCACTTGCTGTTCCTGCTCGGCGTTCTGTTCTTCCTCACCAGCTTTGGCCAGATCGTGCGGTTCATCACCGCGTTCACGATCGGCCATACGATCACTCTGCTGGGCGCGACATGGCTGGGCATCACGGCCAACGCCTATCTGATCGATGCCCTGATCGCGTTGACGGTATGCTACAAGGCGGCGGAGAACCTCGGCCTGTTCCGCAAGGTATTCGGCATCGATGCGCCGAACCTGCTGTACATGGTCTTCCTGTTCGGCCTGATCCACGGGTTCGGCCTTTCCACCCGCCTGCAACAGATGACGCTGGTCGACGATCCCGACCTGCTGTCGAAGATACTGGCGTTCAACGTTGGTGTGGAACTGGGGCAGATCGCGGCGCTGGCGCTGATGATCTGGGTGGTGAGGTTGTGGCGCCAGACCACGGTCTGGGTGCCGGTCATGCGCGCATCGAATGCGGTGCTGCTGGTTGTCGGGCTGGGCCTGTGCGCAGTTCAGGTAGCAGGCTTCATGCAGGACCGGCGGAATGAGCCCGCGCTGGCCCTTCAGACATCCCTTCAGCCCGTGGAGGCAAACCTTTGAAAGGTTTGGCTTCTGCTTTGCTGGCTGGGGCGGCGTTACTGGCAGCGCCCGCCACGGCGGAGGAAATGGACGCCGAAGCTGCGGAGATCGTGGTCAAGGGGCAACTCGTAAAGGCGGATGAGGCGGCCTATTCCACCACCACGCTCGACAACGCCGATATCCGCAAGGAAAGCGTCAGCGATTTCGACGAATTGCTGAAATTCATACCCGGCATGGCGGTTCGCGATCTGGGGCTGGGCGGTGTGGCCAATTCCATCGTGATCCGCGGTTTCGGCGGCGGGGGTCACGGCGGCGATCTGGGCGCGGTGATCGACGGCGTTCCGCTTAACGAGGCGATGAGCCATGCCGACGGCTACATCGATCTCAACGTGCTGGTGCCGCTGGAGGTCGAAACGCTGACCGTCTATCGCGGGCCTGTCTCCGCGCTTTACGGCAATTACAATCGCGGTGGCCTGCTGCGGATCGATACGCGCAAGACGGGCGACTACGTCAACGCGGATATCGGCGGCGGCTCTTTCGAAACCCTCGACGTGCAACTCGCCGCCGGTCAGCGCTGGGCCGGGGGCCAATTCAATGCCGCCGCGCAGATCTACACCACTGACGGCTATCGCCCGCAGTCCAGCCTGCTCCGTCAAACCGTGTCTGCGCGCCTTGGTTTCGATCTGGCGGAATCGGTCGAGCTATCGATCGCCGGGCGTTATCACCATTCCGAAGCGGACAGCGCCAGCTATCTCACGCAGGCTCAGTTCGACACCGATCCCTATGGCATCGATCCCAATGCCCAGCGCGACGGCGCGAACAAGAACTTCGCCAACGGACGCGCAGACCTCAGCATCGCGCTGTCTCCATCGGTCAGCCTCGTTTCGTTCGCCTATCTGACAGGGCAGGATTTCACCCGCTGGTTCTCCCGCCCGGTCAGCACAACCGCGTGGCGCCAGCGCGAAGAAAGCTATGAACGCAAGGTCTTCGGCGCGGGCAGCAGCTTGAACGGAGAAATCGACGCCGGCTGGTTGTCCTCGCCGGTCACCTTCGCCGCCGGGGTGGAGATGTTCCGTGAACGGACCGATTATCTGTTCTTTGACGGGCTGAACAATCGCATCCGCACCGGCCCCGCCGCAAACGATCGCGAAACGCGGCTGAACAGCGTGTCCGGTTTTGCAGAGGCGCAGGTTCCTTTCAGTCCGCTGTTCGACGTATCGCTTGGCCTCAGGGCGGATCGTTTCACCGGCGGGTGCAAGTTGCTCGGCCCGGAAACCGGCAGCGACCCCTGCGGCGATCTCGACACGACCTCGCAGCTCAGCCCAAAGGCGGGTGCCAGATCACAAGTTTCGCCCTGGCTGCAACTTCGCGCAAGCTGGTCGCAAGGCTTCGCGCTGGCCAACAACTTCGTGAAATATGCGGTCGGTGGTCAGGCGCTGGAACCCAACGTGTTCCGCCAGACGGAACTGGGCCTCACGCTCACGCCGCTGTCGGGAATGAAGCTCGATGTCGCGGCATTCCGGCTCGGCTCCGCGCAGGAAGTGCGAACCGTCGCGCCTGGCATCTACGAGAACTTCGGCAAGACGCGCCGTCAGGGGGTGGAAGCCAGCGCCGAATGGCAGGCAACCCCGTCGCTCTGGCTGCGCGGCGTCTATGGCTATGTCGAAACGGAAGTGCGCGAGAATGCCGATACCTCGCTGATCGGTAAGTCGGTGGCAGGTGTTCCGGCTCATACCGCCAATGTCGACGCCACATGGTCGCCGATCCGCGACTGGTCGCTGTCAGCGAACTGGCGCTATGTCGGCAGCTATCAGGTCAACGCCGCCAACACGTTACAGTCCGAAGCTTACGACACGCTGGACCTGTCGATCGCTTATGACGGAACTGCCGGTTCGCTCGGCTATCAGGTCTATGGCCGCGTCGATAACGTCACCGACGCCATCTACGCCACTTCGGTATCGCAGATCGGGGGACAGACCGTGCTCGCCCCCGGCGCGCCCCGCACTTTCCGCGCTGGCGTGAAGGTGACGCTGTGATGCCCGTGATCCTGCGGAGGAGATTTTCCATGCTCAAGAAGGCCCGGCTTTGCGCCGCCCTGGTCTGTGGTGCCATCGCCCTTCCTGCCGCGGCCCACACGGTCTGGCTGGTGCCAGAAGGTTCCAGCTCCGCGTGGCACGTCCTGTTCGGCGGCCATAATGGAGAAGTGAACGAATACCCGGCCGCCAAGCTGAAAACCGTCACCGCTCTCGCGGCGGATGGAAAGGCCCTGCGCGTTACGCGCAGAACGGCGGCCGATGGGGTCCATCTGACGATCAGCGGGCGCCCCAGCGTGATACTCGCCCACTACGACAACGGCATTCACACTACGCGGTCCAATGGGCCGTCGGTCGAAAAACCGATGAACGAAGTGCCCAACGCGCTGAAAGCCACACGGGCGATCAAGTATCACAAGACTGTGGCGGCATGGTCGCCGATAGTGGCGCAGCCTGCGGGTCAGCCGTTCGAAGTCGTGCCCCTGTCCGCCAGCCAGCCCGTTGCGGGGCAACCGATGCGCGTGCGCGTGCTGATCGGTGGCCGTCCTGCCGCCGGTATCGCCATCGCCCGTAACGAAGAAGGGCGCGATGCGGTGACAAACGCGGAAGGCGTGGCCAGCTTCACGCCGGTCAAAGGGTTCAACAAGCTCTGGGCTGGCAGGAGGGCGCAGGTCAGCGGTAACCCCGCTTTCACGGAAGACAGCGTCGAATACTCGCTGGGGTTCTTCGCCCGATGAACGCCCTTATGCGCCCGCTGCTTGCCCTCCTGCTCGGTATGGCCGCCAGCATGGCCAGCGCCCCCGCGCTTGCCCACGGCCTGTTGATGAAGCTGGATTCACAGGGGCAGACGATTTCCGGAGAGGTCTATTTCAGCAACGGGCAACGGGCAGGCGGCGTCTGGGTTGAACTGTTCGACGATGCATCGCCGGATGTGGCGATACAAACCTTCCAGACGGCGCCCGATGGTTCGTTCAGCGTGGATGGGGTGCCCGGCCATGCCTATCGCGTCCGCGCATCCGGCGAAGAAGGACATGAAATCATCATGACCATCGCTCTCGCTGGCGAAACGGCGCAAGGAACCATGGTCGAAGACGGTCCGCCGGATCAGGCGGAAAGCGGGGAAGGGGTGCCCGCCTGGGCCGTGCTCGGCGGCTTCCTGCTGCTGTCGCTGATACCCCTGTACTGGCTGCGTCGCCGCGATGCCGCCACCGGGAGCTGACCGATCCTTATTGTGAGATCGTCCGCACGGCGAAGGCCGCCGCCGCCGCCCGCGTTTCTACGCCCAGCTTCTCGAACACCTGCTCCAGATGTTTGTTCACCGTGCGCGGGCTGATCGTCAGGATTTCGCTGATCACGCGGTTCGGTTTGCCATAGCTGACCCACAGCAGAACCTCGGCCTCGCGCTGCGTCAGGCCGAACTGCTGTTGCAGCCGCGCGATATTGGCCTGCGGGTCGATGCTATTGATACGGACCAGCAGCTCGTCGCCGCGCGGGCGGCCCACCACGATCAGCTCCAGCGATCGATCCTCGTCGATTTCCGCTTTCGCTGACGTGCCGGGGACGGCCTTCTCATTCAGCAGCCGCGCCGCGGGTGCGCGCAGGATTTCCGGCAGCACGCGGTCGTGCTGTGACCAGTCGGGCACGAAGGCCCCCAGCAACTCTTCGGCTGCCGGGGTGCACCACGCGACATCGCCGTTCGCGTCGATGGCGATCAGGCTGCGGCCCGTTGCATCCAGCGCATACTGGCTGCCCTGCGCCTGCCGGGCATTGGCGATATGCACGCGGATACGCGCCAGCAATTCGTCCACCACGATGGGTTTGCGGATATAGTCGATCCCACCCACTTCCAGCGCGTGAACCACGTGTTCGCTTTCGGTCAGGCCGGTCATGAAGATGATCGGCACTTTCGCGCCCGCCGCCGTGGCCTTGATCGCGCGGGTGGTTTCGAACCCGTCCAGCCCCGGCATCACCGCGTCCATCAGCACCAGATCGGGCACGATATGTCCGAACAGGTCCAGCGCGCTTTCGCCGCTGGTGGCGATTAAGACCGCGATCCCTACGGCTTCCAGGGTATCGGTCAGGAAGCGTAGCGATTCCTGGGTGTCGTCAACGACGAGGACCGTGGCGGTGAGGGGAGGGGCAACGTTCATGTTAGGGACCTGACAGTCTTCAAAATCATCTGGATGTCAAAATCGTCAAGTTGCTTCAGCAACTGATCGACCAGCGGTCGCGCCTCGGGGAAGGCGTTTTCCAACTCTCGGATACCGGCTTCGATGCCGCGCACGTGCCCGATCATTGCCTTCTGCTCAATCTCTGAAAGCAGCGGCGCGGCTTCCGGGCTCAGCGCGGGCAGGGGCGGGACAGGGTGCCCGCTGTCGGGATCGGCGGTCGCCCCGACCCACCGTATCGAAAGCTGGGTGGCGATCGCCTCCAGCATGGCGTCCAGTTCGACCGGCTTCTTCAGGAACATGTCATGCCGGGCGTCGCCATCGCCGCCACGGCGGAACTCGTGAACATTCGCTGACACCATGACGATTTTCAGCGCCGCACCATGTTCCTCGCGCAGCTTCTCGCACACGTCCCATCCCGATTCTCCAGGCATGGAGATGTCCAGCAGGATGAGGTCAGGCTTTTCCGCCCGCGCCCGTACCAGTCCTTCCGCCCCATTAGGCGCGCCCAGAACGGTGAAGTCGAGCGGTTCCAGCAGGCTGCGGACCATGCTCAACTGTAACGGATCGTCGTCGATCACCAGCACGGTGCGCCTCTGGCCTTCATAGGCGGTGACGGTGTCCAGCAGCTTGGGATCGGGATCGCTCCCGGCCACCTGGCTCAGCATCAGGCGCAATGTGAAGCGCGTCCCTTTGCCCGGCTCGCTCTCGACGGCCAGATCGCCGCCCAGGATGCGGATCAGCGCCTGAGTGATGGCCAGACCCAGCCCGACGCCCTTTTCCCGCTGCGCATCGGGGTTTTCGCCGCGCTCGAACGGTTCGAACACCCGCTCCAGATCTTCCGGCGAAATGCCGATGCCGGTGTCGATAACCTCAAACGTGGCCAGCTGGCTGCGATATTCCACGCGGAACGTTACGGAGCCTGCCCGCGTGAACTTCACGGCATTGGACAGCAGGTTGATCAGAATCTGGCGCAGCCGCTTCTGATCGGTCCGCACGAAATCCGGCAGGTATTTCGGGCGTTCGAAATGGAACGAGATACCCTTCGCCTGCGCCTGCGGGCGGAACATGTTGGCGATCTGATCGACGAAGGGGGAAAAACGCACTGTATCGTTGGTGATCCGCAGCACGCCGCTTTCCACCTGCGATATGTCCAGCAGCCCTTCGACCAGATTGGTCAGATGTTCCGAACTGCGGCGGATCACTTTCGCCGCTTCGGCCGGGCTCACGTCGCTGCCGCGTTCCAATAGCTGGGAGTAACCGTATATCGAATTGAGCGGAGAGCGGATCTCGTGGCTGACGTTCACCAGATAGCGGCTCTTGGCGAAGTTGGCGGCATCTGCCGCCTCCTTGGCCTGCTGCAATTCCGCCTCGGTCTGGTTGTGCGCCTCTATCTCTTCCTGCAGCAGATGCACGTGATGCTCGCTTTCCTGCATCGCCGATCGTCTGCTGTGGTGGACCAGCACCACGATCCACGACAGCACGCCGCCCAGCAGGAACAGCAGCAGGAACAGGCTGATCAGCACGCTATAGGCTTGCGCCATCAGCGTCGGGGCCAGCATCTCTATCTGCCACGCCAGCATCCCCACGATCGCCCCGATGGCCGCCGTCACGGCCAGCATCACGAATACGAAATGGCCCACCGGGGTATGCACGTAAGGGCGCGCGCGGCGCGGCAGGAAGTATTCGATCCAGCGCGACATCTGCTGCGTCGCCCGGCTGCCGTCCTTGCAGCGGTCGTGGCACCGGGCCTCCAGCGTGCAGCACAGCGAACAGATCGGCGAAGAATAGACCGGGCAATAGGCCATGTCGGTCAGTTCGAACTTGTTTTCGCACATCACGCAGGTTTCTTCCCGCGCGCCCGCGGGCCAGTGCGTGCGCCGCGCGATGTAGAACCGCCCATGTGTGATCAGCGCCAGCGCGGGCGCGGCGGCGAAGGCTACCGTCAGCGCGATAAACGGGGCGAATGCCCGCGCCACCGGCCCCAGCAGGCCCAGTTGCGCGCAGGCCGCCACGATGATCGCCAGCAGCATCGCCCCGATACCCACCGGGTTCAGGTCGAACAGGTGCGCGCGCTTGAATTCGATCCCGCGCGGCGAAAGGCGCAGCGGTTTGGAGATCATCAGATCGGCCGCCAGCGCGCCGATCCATCCGGCCGCCACCATCGCGTACATGATCAGCACCTGCTCGATCACCACGAAGATGCCCGTTTCCATCAGCAGCAGCGCGATCAGCACGTTGAACACCAGCCACACGATGCGCCCCGGATGGCTGTGCGTCAGGCGAGAGAAGAAGTTCGACCACGCGATCGACCCGGCATAGGCGTTCGTCACGTTGATCTTCAGCTGGCACACCACCACGAACAGTCCGGTCAGGATCAGCGACAGCGTGGGCCAGTCGGTCATCTGCGTGAAGATCGCGTGGAACATCGCCGTCGGGCTGGCCGGATCGGCGGGTGGGTTCACGCCCGTCATGACGAACCACGCCAGATAGGAACCCAGCAGCAGTTTCACCCCGGCGATCACCGTCCAGCCCGGCCCGCCTGCCAGCATGGCGATCCACCACCTCGTCGCGCCGATGCGCTGGCGTGACGGCAGAAACCGCAGATAATCCGCCTGCTCGCCGATCTGGGGGAGGAGGGAGAGCAGGGTGGAAAGGGCGAACCCGAAATAGAGCAGGCTGACGCTGCCATCCACCGCGCCTAGCTGGCCGGTGAAGTCCGACCACATGGCCAGCGCTTCCGGCCCGGCCCAGATGATATAGGCGATGGGCGCCAGTTGCAGCACGATCCAGATCGGCTGCGTCCACACCTGAAAGCGTGAGATTACGCTCATGCCGTAAAAGGCGATCGGGATCACCGCCAGCGCGCAGATCAGATAGGCGATGGACATCGACATGCCCGTCATCGCCCTCAGCGCCACGGCCATGATCGTGGCTTCCACCGAAAACAGCAGGAACGTGAACGATGCGTAGATCAGCGATGTCAGGGTGGAGCCGAGATAGCCGAACCCCGCGCCGCGCGTCAGCAGGTCTATGTCCAGCCCGCGCCGCGCCGCTTCATAGGCGATGGGCAGGCCGATCACGAACATGATGACCATCGCCGCGGCAATGGCCGCGACGCTGTTGGAAAACCCGTAAACCAGTGTGATTGACGCGCCGATCGCCTCGCACGCCAGGAACGCCGTCGCCCCTATCGCCGTGCCGCTGACGCGCCGCGCAGACCACCGCCGCCCGCTTTCGGCAGTGTAACGTAACGCGTAATCTTCAAGTGTCTGGCTTGCGACCCACTTGTTATAGAGGCGTTTCTCTCTGGGGACGTAGTCGATCTGCCTCATCGCAGCCTTTCGCCGGCGGGCAGCGCGCCGGTTTCGACGATGAAGGCGATGATATCGTCCAGTCCGATATTATCCTTGAGGTTGGTGAACAGGAACGGCCGCTCGCCGCGCATCTTGCGCGCGTCGCGGTCCATCACTTCCAGGCTGGCGCCCACCAGCGGGGCCAGGTCGATCTTGTTGATCACCAGCAGGTCAGACCGGGTGATGCCGGGCCCACCCTTGCGCGGGATCTTGTCCCCGGCGGACACGTCGATGACGTAGATGGTGATGTCGGCCAGTTCCGGGCTGAAAGTGGCGGCCAGATTATCGCCCCCGCTTTCGATGAAGATCGCGTCCAGGCCGGGGAACCGCCGGTTCATCTCGTCGATGGCGGCCAGATTGATGCTGGCGTCTTCGCGGATCGCGGTGTGCGGGCAGCCGCCGGTTTCCACGCCCATGATCCGCTCGGGCGAAAGCGCGCCGGACCGGGTCAGGAATTCCGCATCCTCGCGCGTGTAGATGTCATTGGTGATGGCCGCGATGTTGTAGGTATCGCGCATCGCCTTGCACAGCCGGTCGGTCAGCGCTGTCTTGCCAGACCCGACCGGGCCGCCAATACCTACGCGAAGGGGGCCGTTGGCCGTGCTCATGATCTGAAAAGCCTCGTATAAAGTGTTTCGTGGCGGAGCGACGCCAGCTCCAGCGCGGGGGACGCAGTGCCCAGATCGTCCAGCGGCGTGGCCAGCGCGCGGTCGGCGATGGCGCCGATCCGCCCCGCCAGTTCGGCCAGCGCGTGCTGACCGTCGGTCTGGCCCAGCGGCACCAGCCGCACCCCGGCGGAAACGAGGTTGGCGGCGGTGGAATGCAGCCAGAAATGCAGTGCCGGTTCCAGCGCGATGCCCTGCGCGGCGCAGGCCAGCGCCATCACCGTGCAGTGCGCCATGGGCCGGTCGGAGTTACGGCCCGCGAATGCCTCCAGCGCCGGGTCCGGCCACGCCTTGCGCGTTACGGACAGGAATGATGCACCCTGCTGGCGGCTTTCCAGCGCGGTTTCGCTGCTGCCCCTGAACGCGGCGGCCAGTTCGGCCACCTCGTCAAACGCGGCATCGTCCCCCGCCGCACGCCATGCGTGGCAGAACAGCACCGCATCCACCCAGCCGCCCCCACGTGAAAGCACCGCCTCCACATAATCCGCCAGATTCTGCGCGGTGCGAACGCGGCCATCGTCGACGGCGGTTTCAAGTCCGTGGCTATAGGTGAAGCTGCCCACCGGATAGGATGGGGACGTCCAGGCCAGAAGCCGGTGCAGGCCCGGATCAGTGAGCATGATCGTGATGCCCGTGGTCATGGTGGTGCCCATGCCCATGCCCATGCCCGTCGCCATGATCGTGCCCGTGGTCATGACCATGATGCCCGTGCCCCGTCGAAGCGGCGGCATAGGCGCCCTGTTCGGGCGTGAAAGGCGCGTGGATGGCAGTCACCTCCGCGCCCAGACCGATCAGCATGTCGCGGATCACATGGTCATGGCGCAAGCGTATCGCATCGGGGGTAATCTGCGCGGGCAGGTGCCGGTTGCCGATATGCCATGCCAGCCGCAGCAGCGCATGCGGGCTGGCCGCGCGCGCTTCCATCAGCGGCTCGTCCGCCGCCCTGACATGGATCATCGATCCGTCTGACAGGCGCAGACCGTCGCCATCATGCAGCAGGCGGGGGCGGGGCAGGTCCAGCAGGAAGCGTGTGCCCCCTGCGCCGGTGTAGCTGAACCGGCGGCGGTGCCGTTCGTCGTAATCCAGCACGATTGAATCGCTCGCCGTCGCGCCGTCCCACATCCCGGCAGGCAGGATGTCTTTGACGGTCGGTAGGGGCGCATTCGAATTCAAGTCAGCTACTCAGAACAGGAAGTAACGCTGGGCGAACGGCAGGACCTTGGCGGGCTCACACGTCAGCAGTTCACCATCCGCGCGCACTTCATATGTTTCAGGGTTTACATCGATTTGTGGCAATGCAGCATTGAGAATCATGGCCTGCTTGCCGATCCCGCCACGAGTGTTGCGAACAGGTGCCACTGGCCGTTGCAGGCCCAGCCGTTCCACAACCCCGCCGTCTATCCCCGCCTGCGACAGGAAATGGAATGAAGACAAGGCGCTGGCCCGGCCCAGTGCGCCGAACATCGGCCTGTAATGGACCGGCTGCGGGGTGGGGATGCTGGCGTTGGGATCGCCCATCGGCGCGGCAGCGATGGAACCGCCCTTGATGATCATGTCGGGTTTGGCGGCGAAAAAGGCCGGATGCCACAGCACCAGATCGGCCAGTTTGCCCACTTCGACCGACCCCACGATGTGCCCGATTCCATGCGCGATGGCGGGATTGATCGTATATTTCGCAATATAGCGACGGGCACGGAAATTGTCGGCCTCGCTGTCATCCGGCGCCAGCGGTCCGCGCTGCTGCTTCATCTTGTCGGCGGTCTGCCAGCAGCGGATGATCGTTTCGCCCACGCGGCCCATGGCCTGACTGTCGGACGACATCATGGAAAACGCGCCCAGATCGTGCAGGATATCCTCTGCCGCGATGGTTTCCTTGCGGATGCGGCTGTCGGCGAAAGCCACATCCTCCAGGATACGCGGGTCGAGGTGGTGGCACACCATCAGCATGTCGAGGTGCTCCTCGATCGTGTTGACGGTATAGGGCCGTGTCGGATTGGTGGATGATGGCAGCACGTTGGGCAGCCCGGCCACGCGGATAATGTCCGGGGCATGGCCGCCGCCCGCGCCCTCTGTGTGGAACGCATGGATCGTGCGCCCGGCAAAGGCGTCTATCGTGCTTTCGACAAAGCCGCTTTCGTTCAGCGTATCGGTGTGCAGCGTTACCTGAATGTCGTATTCGTCGGCCACGGTCAGGCAGCAGTCGATGGCGGCTGGGGTCGTGCCCCAATCCTCGTGCAGCTTAAGGCCGCAGGCCCCCGCGCGGATCATCTCCTCCAGCGCGGCCGGGCTGCTGGCATTGCCCTTGCCGAACAGGCCGAAGTTCAGCGGCAGTGATTCCAGCGCCTGCAACATCCGGCCGATATGCCATTCGCCGGGGGTGCAGGTGGTCGCCAGCGTGCCATGCGCGGGGCCGGTGCCGCCGCCCAGCATGGTGGTAACGCCCGCATTCAGGGCTTCCCATGCCTGCTGCGGGCAGATGAAATGGATGTGCGCGTCGATACCGCCTGCGGTCAGGATGCGCCCTTCACCGGCGATGATTTCCGTGCCGGGGCCGATGGGAATGTCCACGCCGGGCTGAACATCGGGATTGCCGGCCTTGCCGATGGCGCAGATGTGGCCATCGCGGATCGCCACGTCCGCTTTCACCACGCCCCAGTGGTCCAGGATCACGGCATTGGTGATGACGGTGTCCGGCGCGCCTTCCGCTCGGGATGTCTGCCCCTGGCCCATCCCGTCGCGAATGACCTTGCCGCCGCCGAACTTCACCTCCTCGCCATAGATCGTGCGGTCTTCCTCCACGCGGATCAGCAGGGTGGAATCGCCCAGCCGGATACGGTCGCCCACCGTGGGGCCGAACATTCCGGCATAGGCCGCGCGGTCCATCGTCACGGGCATGGTTACAGCTCTCCCATCACGGCGGCGCGAAAGCCGATGACGCGGCGTTTCCCGGCATAGGGGATCAGGCGCACAGTGCGCGATTGTCCCGGCTCGAAGCGGACGGCAGTCCCCGCCGCGATATCCAGCCGGTGGCCGCGTGCCGCCTCCCGATCGAATGCCAGCGCCGGGTTGGTTTCTGCAAAGTGATAGTGGCTGCCCACCTGTATCGGCCGGTCGCCGGTGTTCGCCACGGTCAGCGTGATGGCCTCGCGCCCTTCATTCAGCACGATCTCGCCCTCTGCGGGGATGATCTCGCCGGGGATCATCGGATCGGCCTGTGCACGGTGACCAGCTTGGTCCCGTCGGGGAACGTGGCTTCCACCTGGATGTCGTGGATCATCTCGGCGATTCCTTCCATCACCTGATCGCGGGTCAGGATGCGTGCGCCGCTGGCCATCAGTTCGGCCACCGGTCGCCCGTCTCGCGCGCCTTCCACGATGTGGTCGGTGATCAGTGCCACGGTTTCCGGGTGGTTCAGCTTCACGCCGCGTTCCAGCCTGCGGCGGGCGACGATCGCCGCCATCGCCACCAGCAACTTGTCCTTTTCGCGTTCGGTCAGGTTCATCGGATCAGCAATAACAGATGGATGGAAGGGTGGGGCGCAGGCCGAAGGCGGCGGCGCGCAAGGCCTCTGCGGCTCTCAGCCCGGCCTCGCGGATCACCTGCGGATCGCCGCCCGCCATGCGCATGATAAGCAGGTTGTCGAATGCCGTCGCGCCGCCGTGTTCGCCCGCCAGCTCGCGCGCCAGCGCAAGGTGCGTTTCGGCATCGGGGGCGGCATGGACCATCGTCAGGATCGCCCGCGCCCCTTCAAAACCGAACGGTGCCTCGGCAACGCCAATCACATCGCCGTCGATATGCAGGGCATCGACCCAGACCAGCCGCCCGTCACGCCGGATGCGCCAGCTATCGCGGATCAGGCCGCGTGTGAACGTTTCGCCCATCGCGCCGCGTCCGAATACCAGCATCTCCATCGCCAGAATCCGGGCATCGGCCGCCAGGTCGATTTCCAGCGAACGGCGCATCCTGCTGCCGTCGAACAGTATCGCCTCGTGCGAAACCCATTCGCAGCGCGCGCCGGAACCCACGCTGATGCGGGTTTCGATCTTGGTGGGCGGGTCGTCGGGCAGGGTGCGATAGATCTTCTCCGCCGCCTGCGGTACCACCGTCACGCTCGCGCCGGGATCGACCACGATCTCCAGCGCCAGCCGGTCTCCTCCGGTCAGTCCGCCTGCGGTGGTCACGGTAACGGCCAGGGCAAAGTCACCCGCTGCCGCCGTCGGAAACAGCACCCGTGCGGGGGCGACCTGCTCCAGATCGCGCAGGCCCGCTTCGCCAAACGCGATCAGCGCCCGCCCGTCGACCCTCTGCAACCGCGACACTGCGGGGGCGCGGGCTGCACGGGTATCGGCACGCGTATATTCCATGGCCCGGGCTTTGCGGGTCGCCCCGGTTCGCGGGCATGGGGCATTTGACGTATGGCCGCTCTGGCGGGGCTCGCCCGTCCCGATGTGGGGCGGGATGGGGCCCGGGAAGAACCCGGACCCCGGCGAATACTGCCGCGACCCTCCACGGGGGAAAGCGGGGGAGGCGACTCCACCGTGGCTTTGCTGCGGCGGCAGGCCGCTGGGGTCGCAATTGAACAACCCGCGTCGGGAAGCCTCTACGTCAAACGCCCTATGCGCGCTTGCGTCCGGTCCGGTTAGCCGTTGCCGTGATGCTTGCGGCGCTGCTTTTCCTGTTGGCGTTTGGCGGGGTGCTGCTCGTCGTGACGGCGTGCGCGCTGCATCGGCAGGTTCGCACCGCGCGCCGCGCGATGGCGCCCGTTGCCGGATCGCGCGGTCCTGAGTTCATGGAGGGGGAGAAAGCTCCCCGTGTCAGCGCGCCTTCGCTTGGCGGCAATATCCTGACCATCGGCGGCGCCACCCGCGATCCGCGCTTCATGCTCCTGCTGTTCGTGGAGCCGGGGTCGAAGCTGTGCGAATCCGTGGTGGGCGATGCTGTCGACCTCTGCCGCCGCCGCAGCGTCCGCCTGCTGCTGGTGGGCGAAGGGGATTCGGGTGGATACGACAGTCTGGTCCTTCAGAAACGCATCGATCACGATGATCTGATCCTCAGCAATTCGTTGCGGGAGGATTTCCTGATCGGTCCCGTTCCCTCTGCCGCGCTGCTCAACCCCGACGGATACCTGGTGGCACGCGGCACCGTGCAGCACCGCGATCACCTGGATGCGCTGCTAACGGCGCTTTGTTCGCAGGCCGAGGATGATGGAGTTGTCAGGATGGAGAGGAAAGCGGGCTGATGGCGATCGATTTCACTCTCAACGGTGCCCCTCGCACCACAGAGGCAGCGCCCGCCAAGCCGCTGCTGTGGGTTCTGCGTGAAGACCTGGCCATGCCGGGCACAAAGTTCGGCTGCGGCGCGGCGCTTTGCGGGGCCTGCACCGTTCATATCGACGGCGTTGCCGTGCGATCCTGCGTGACACCTGTCGCCGCCGTCAGGGGCAAGACGGTCACGACGATCGAGGGGGTGGCGCAAAGCGACACCGGCAAGGCGGTGGCGGAAGCGTGGATCGATCTCGACGTGCCCCAGTGCGGCTATTGCCAGGCGGGCCAGATCATGACCGCCGTCGCCCTGCTGGAAAGCAACCCCGCGCCGTCCGATGCGGAAATCGACAGCGCGATGAAGGGCAATCTGTGCCGCTGCTCCTCCTATGGGCGGATACGCAGCGCGGTCAGGGCCGCTGCGGACAGCCGGGCATGACCGCCATGTCCCTCAGCCGCCGGGCTTTCATCGGCGCTTCCCTGATCGCGGGCGGCGGGCTGGTGTTTGATCTCGCCGTGCCCACCGGCGCACAGGCGGCCACGGGCGATCCGGTCATGCTCACCGCGTTCATCCGCGTGCTGCCCGGCAATCGCTTCGTGATCGGCGGCAAGAATGCGGAGATCGGGCAGGGCGCCAAGACCACTCTGCCGATGATGATCGCGGAGGAACTGGACGTCGACTGGGATCAGGTCAGCGTGGAGCAGACCCACGCCGATCAGGCCCTGTTCGGGGCGCAGAGCGCAGGCGGATCGCGCACGACGGGCCGCGAATGGCTGCCCATGCGGCAGGCGGGCGCGGCTGCCCGGGCGATGTTGCTGGCCGCCGCCGCGCGGCAATGGAATGTGTCGGAAAGCGAGCTTTCGACCAAGGGCGGGGTGGTGAGTCATCGCGGCACGGGGCGCTCGGCAGCTTATGCCGATCTTGCCGCCGTGGCGGTGGACATCGCCCCGCCCGACCTCGCTACGGTCAAGCTTAAGGACCCGGCGCAGTTCCGGATCATCGGCCAGCCCATCCGCGGCGTCGATACTCCGGCGATCGTCGCCGGCAAGCCGCTGTTCGGCATCGACGTGGCCATGCCCGGAATGCTCCACGCGGTGCTGGAAACCTGCCCGGCGCTGGGGGGCAAGCTGAAATCGGCCAATCTGGACGAGATACGCGCGCTGCCGGGCGTCACCCACGTCCTCACGCTGGAGGGCGATGGACAGGCGGAATCGCTGCTGGATGGCGTGGCCATCCTGTCGGAAAGCTGGTGGACGGCGGAACAGGCACGCGGGCGCCTGCGCTGCGAGTGGGATGACAGCGCTCAGCGCGGCTTCTCGACAGAAGGATACGCGGCGCAGGCGGCGGAAAAGCTGGCCGGTGCGGCCGACGCGCAGATCGTCAGCAGCGGCGATGTCGCGGCGGCTTTCACCGATGCGGCCAAACTGGTGGAGGCGCGCTACAGCTATCCGTTCCTCGCCCACGGAACACTCGAACCGCAGAACTGCACCGCACTGTTCGCCGACGGCCGGATAG
>DATMGK010000023.1:0-2838 GCA_035555595.1 Croceibacterium sp.
ATCGGTGGGCGCATATAGTCGGAAAAAACCAGAAAGGTTCCCGTGTAGGGGCGCAGATAAGTAAGCGCCATGCCGTTCGCGATCGCCCCCATGGCATGTTCGCGAATGCCGAAATGCATGTTCCGCCCGCCGGGCGTCGCCGCTTCGAGCGAGGGGCTATCGGCGATCTCGGTCTTGGTGGACGGCGAAAGATCCGCCGCCCCGCCGACCAGCCAGGGCACATCGCGCGCGAGGGCGTTCAGGACCTTGCCGCCGGCATCCCGGCTGGCGATCCCCTTGGGGTCCGCCGCGAAGACGGGCAGGTCCGCTTCCCAGCCTTGCGGCTGCTCGCCCTTGCACAGCGCATCGAGCGCCGCCGCCAGATCGGGATAGGCACCCCGATAACGCCCGATCATCTCTTCCCACGCCGCGTGAAGGGGCTCGCCGCGCCCTGAGATGGTCTGGGAAAAGCTGCGCTTCGCTTCTTCGGGCACCCGGAAACGGGCATCCTCGGGCCAGCCGTAGCTCCGCTTGGCGCCGCGTATCTCCTCCTCGCCTGGCGCATCGCTATGCGCCTTGCGCGTGCCGGCGCGGGTGGGAAAGCCGATCCCGATCACCGAGCGGACCATGATCAGCGTGGGGCGATCGTCCGTCGCCTGGAAGGCCTCGACCGCTTCGGCGAATGCCTCGACATCCTCCGCATTCTCGACGACGTGGGTCCGCCAGCCATAGGCCTCGAAGCGTTTGCGCACATCTTCGTCGAAAGCGAGATCGGTCTTTCCCTCGATCGTGATGTGATTGCTGTCATAGACCCAGCACAAGTTGCCAAGCCTGAGATGACCGGCCAGCGAGGCGGCTTCGCTGGCGACGCCTTCCATCAGATCGCCGTCAGAGCAGAAGACA
This sequence comes from Croceibacterium sp., assembly GCA_035555595.1. Taxonomy (GTDB): domain Bacteria; phylum Pseudomonadota; class Alphaproteobacteria; order Sphingomonadales; family Sphingomonadaceae; genus Croceibacterium_A. The sequence goes on from DATMGK010000023.1 coordinate 883, forward strand.
TAGACATTGCTGTCGAACACCGGGAAGCCGTCGCGGTTGAAGTAGCTCGCCAGCCAGCGAAGCGCGATCGCCATGCCCACGGCGTTGCCGCAGCCCTGCCCCAGCGGCCCGGTGGTCGTCTCGACGCCCGTGGTCACGCGATATTCGGGGTGACCGGGGGTTTTTGACCCGAGCTGGCGGAAATGCTCGATGTCATCGAGGCTGACGGCGGGCTTGCCGGTCGGGCGGCCTTGCGCGTCTATCTCCCGCACGTCCGCCAGATGGAGCAAGGCATAAAGCAGCATGGAGGCGTGGCCGCACGACAGCACGAAGCGGTCGCGGTTCGGCCAGTGCGGCACTTGCGGATCGTAACGGAGGAAGCGCGTCCACAAGGTATGGGCGACCGGCGCCAGGGCCATCGGCGTTCCGGGATGGCCCGAATTGGCCTTTTCGACGGCATCCATGGCAAGCGTTCGGATGGTGTCGATGGCGAGGCGTTCGGGCGAGCCGTCCTCGCGCGTATGCGGACGGGTGGAATGGGCCACGGCAATACGATCCTTGGAGCCTGATTATATAATCTCCCAGCGGCTACATGGTTTCACGCTTTCGCGTTTGCGCGCCTCAATCCGGGCGTGGCTGGCGCTCACTGCGGATCACGCCTTGCGGCCCGCCCAGATACAGCGCGTCGATCTCCGTCAGGAACAGGCCGTGCCCCGCAACGCCGGGGATCGCGGACAGATGCGCATCCAGCGCCTGGAGATCGCCGAGGTCCGCGAAATGGCAATCGAAGATGAGATTGCCCTGATCGGTCAGGACCGCCTGCCCCTCCGTGCGGCGCAGGATCGGATCGCAGCGCAGCGTCATCAGCCGACGTTCGACAAAAGCACGCGCCAGCGGCAGGACTTCGACCGGCAAGGCCCGTGCGCCCAGCCGGTCCACCGCCTTGGAGCGGTCCGCGATCGCGATCATGCGCCGGGCGGCGCTGGCCACGATCTTTTCCCGCAGCATTGCGCCCCCCGCTCCCTTTATGGCGCGCAGTTCCGGATCGATCTCGTCCACCCCGTCGATGGCTAGGTCGATCTCGGCCACGTCCCCCAGCGGCATGAGCGTAATGCCCGCCCTGCTCGCCAGATCCGCGGTGCGGTTCGAAGTCGCGACGGCGCGGCAATCCAGCCCGTCGCGAACACGCCTGCCCAGCGCCTCGATCGCAAAGGCCGCGGTGCTTCCAGTGCCCAGCCCCACCGTCATGCCATCTGCGACATCCGCCACCGCGGCTTCAGCCGCCGCCCGCTTCCAGTCCGCGACCGATCGCGCATCGTTCGAAGGATCGGAACCGCTCATAATCGTCAGTGGCCTTTCCGGACAGCCGCGCAATGCCCAGCACGATATCATCGATCCGCGGTCGCAGGAGAACCGAATATAGCCTTGGGATGCTTGATTGATTTACGATATCGTTCCGAGATGCCCCGAGCTTCCCGATGCTTCGTGATCACTTCGCGGGATGCGATAGCGGGCGATCGCGATTGCGCCGTAGAGGAATATCAGGGCCGCCAGGTTGAAGAGTTCGGCCTTCTGGTCCGCCAGGCTGGCGCCCATCTGGTTCACGCCGACCATCAGGTGGATGCCCGGCGTCGTCGGCAGCAGGCGGGCGAGCAGCGCCAGCCAGCCCGGCGTGGCTTCGGCCGGCCAGGACAGTGCGGCGAGGAAATAGATCGGCACCGACGTGATGATCCACAGCTGGATCGGGCGTTCGCGTACCTTGAAGAAGCTGGCCAGCGCCAGCGCCCCGGCCACCGTCGCCGCAACGAACAGGACGCTCGCGACCACCAGAGCACCGACACTGCCGGCGGCACGCGGCATGTCCTGAAACCAGAAGACGAAACCCGTGTAATAAGCGACATTGGCACAGCCGATGACGAAGAAGGCCAGCGCGATGCCCAGCAGGGCGCGCGGGGCGAAGGCGAGCGGACCCTGCCG